>JAWKNL010000009.1:0-176712 GCA_041391725.1 Bacteroidia bacterium | reverse complement strand
CCAAAACGCTCCGATACCTGGCCAAGGTTCAGGTCAACGGCAACCCTGATGTAAACTTTGTAGACAGCTCCCGCACTATCCGGCACCCGATCGTACCGCATTTCGAACGAAGCGCTACTTTCCCCGAGGGAACCAAAACCCGGCTTACCCGCCAGGGAAGGGATCAGTTTATCACCTGGCTCAAAAACGAACCGAAGGTTCAATACACTGATACTACTTTACGGGATGCCCACCAGTCACTGCTCGCCACCCGAATGCGCACCATGGATATGCTCCAGGTAGCAGAAAGTTTTGCAAGAAATCACCCGGAGGTGTTTTCCATGGAAGTATGGGGAGGCGCTACTTTCGATGTGTCTATGCGGTTTTTGCATGAAGACCCCTGGGCAAGACTTAAAATGCTGCGCGAAGCCATTCCCAACATCCTGTTTCAAATGTTGCTCCGCGGTTCCAATGCGGTAGGTTATACCGCTTATCCAGATAATCTCATCGTGCTTTTCATCGAAAAAGCCTGGAAAACCGGTATCGACATTTTCCGCATATTTGACTCTCTCAACTGGCTCGAAGCCATGAAGGTGAGTATAAAAACGGTCAGGGAAAGAACCGAAGCACTGGCCGAAGTGTGTATCTGCTATACCGGAGATATTACCGATGCATCCCGCACCAAATATGACCTTCAATATTATCTCGACCTTGCCCGGCAGATTGAAGACCAGGGTGCCCATATTCTCGCCATCAAGGATATGGCCGGGCTCCTGAAACCCTATGCCGCAGAGATTCTGATTGGTGAGTTGAAAAAGGCCATTGACCTGCCCATTCACCTCCACACACACGATACTTCCTCCAATCAGATCACCACTTACCTCAAGGCCATTGAGGCAGGAATAGATGTGGTGGACGTGGCGCTAAGCTCCATGTCCGGGCTCACTTCTCAACCCGGGTTTAATTCTGTAGTAGCCGCATTTCAGGGACATCACCGCGCACCCGACATCAACCTTGAGTCGCTCAATGAATTTTCCAATTACTGGGAAGCGGTGCGGGGATATTATTACCCCTTTGAATCAGAACTGAGGGCCGGAACTGCCGAAGTATATAAACATGAAATCCCCGGCGGACAGTACTCCAATCTCCTGCCCCAGGCCCGCTCGCTGGGACTGGAAGATAAGTTTGAAAAAATCAAGGAAAACTATGCTATCGTCAACCGCATGTTTGGCGATATCGTAAAGGTAACTCCCTCTTCCAAGGTCGTGGGGGATATGGCCCTGTTTATGACGAGCAATAATCTCTCCGAACAGGATGTCTATGCAAAAGGCGAAAATCTGGCTTTCCCCGACTCAGTCAAATCTTTTTTCAGAGGTGATCTGGGGCAACCTCACGGAGGATTTCCGGAGCAACTGCAAAAACTCGTTCTCAAAAATGAAAAACCTTATACCGAAAGGCCGAATGCTTTTATGTCTCCGGTTGATATTGATAAGGAGTTTGCTGAGTTCAGAGATAAGTTTTCAGACCCGCGGATGAGTTTTCTCGATTTTCTTTCCTACAAACTCTATCCGAAGGTTTTCACCGAATACTACGAACATCTCATGACGTATGATGATGTGTCGAAAATACCCACGCCGGCGTTTTTCTATCCGATGAAGCCCAATGAGGAAATTATCGTGCATATAGAACCAGGCAAGAGTCTGCTGATCCGTTTTATGTATGTCTCCGAACCGGACGAAGAAGGGTTCCGCGCCGTATTTTTCAAAATCAACGGACAAACGCGCTCCGTGGAAGTGAGAGATGAGAAAGTTTCGGTCAAAAAGGTGGTTCACCGCAAGGCACTTACCTCCGATGAAATCGGATGCCCGCTTCAGGGCAGGCTCACGCGAATCTTCGTAAATCCGGGCGACAAGGTGGCCAAAAACGAACCGTTGTTTGTCATTGAGGCAATGAAAATGGAGTCAACCATTACCTCCCCCCGCGATGGCGTGGTGCGATCGGTTCATCTGGCCAATAAAACCATGGTCGAACAGGATGACCTGGTGGTGGAATTTGAGCCTAAATAGCGATTATTCAAAATTGACCACCAACACCAGAACCTGACTCAGCAGTTTGCTGATGGCGTAAGGGTGACTCGTAAATTCGGGCTCGTATATATTTTTGAGTCCCAGCGAGTAGCGGATTTCCGGAGAAAGTTTGATCCGGTCGCCATAAAGATTCACGCCTGCGCCAAAAATCAGGCTGTAATCCTGCTGGGTGATTTTGAGTAGGTTCATATCGTCGCGAACCTTTTTATTACTATTGAGGTTAATCCCGATTTGTGCCCCTGACAGCACATACACCCGGGTGGCCTTATAGTATTTGGTTTTAAACTGAAAAACAAAAGGCAGGTTCAGGTAGGAGGCTTCTATTTTCCTGACTATGAGGGAGTCATTTTCAAAAAAATAATTAAAGTCCCGCTGCTCCAGCGAAATATTCACTCCGGAACGGATACTGACCTGGTCGGCAAGATTGTAATTAGCGATCATCCCCAGGGTGAGGCCATATCGGGGAATGACGTCGATTTCCCGGAGCAGAATCCCTCTGTCAATGATATTGATTTGTTCCTTGAGGTTATAGGAATTATAGTTTAATCCCATCAAAAACCCGAGGTTAAAGTCCTTAAAATCAAATGGATGCCGGTTTCCGTAACTTTGGGAGAGACCATGCAGATGACTGCACAGCAGGAACACAACCACCAATGTTGCGTGTGCAAATTGATTGCCTTTCATATAATAGTCTTAAAAACGTAAAGTACAACTGGTGGATATTTTTACTTCTAATTAATGGTTTTTGGATCAGAAAATGTATGCAAACCTGCGAAATTCAAAACATGCCTGCAAAAAAAAAATGCATTTCCTTACATCCTTTTCTCTCCCTGAAATAACGAAAAGTTTGCAGGAAAAGTGGATAGGCTGACCATTCCGGGTTTATTTTTCTAAGAGGTAAAGAGAACAAATTCCAAAGGTAAGGGGTTTGTAGATGGCTTTGGCAAACCCTGCTTCCCTGCAGATTTGTGTAAATACCGCTCCGTTGGGAAAAGCTTTTACTGAATCAGGAAGGTATTTGTAGGCGGCATTGTCGCCCGAAATCATTTTCCCGATCAGTGGTGTAATCACCCGGAAATGGAGGAAAAACAGTTGTTTCAGCGGAAACCGTGTAGGATAAGATGGCTCCAGAATGACCGCCGCCCCGCCGGGGCGAAGTACGCGATGGATTTCACGCATACCCTGGAGGAGGTTTTCAAAATTCCTAACCCCAAAGCCTACTGTAACGGCATCTACAGAATTGGTTTCGAGATCGAGCGCTTCCGAATCACCGAGTCGCATTTCGACCTGGGTAAGCCCCCGTTTTTTCATCTTTTCTGCACCGATTCGCAGCATTTCCGCAGAAATATCTATGCCAATGATCTTTTCGGGCTGAAGGGCCATCGCTTCGATCGCAAAATCGCCGGTCCCGGTCGCTATATCAACGACAACCCGGGGGCTATATTGTTTCAGCATTTTTACTGCCTTTTTCCGCCACAGGATGTCCACCCCAAATGAAAGGGCGTGGTTGAGAAGGTCGTAACTGGGAGCGATATTGTCAAACATCTCGGTGACCTGCTCTTTTTTCGAGGCATCGGGTTTTTGGTAAGGTGTTACAGTTTCAGCCATTTCTCTATCTCTGACAATAATTACTTCAAACTTATTGCTATTTTTGTGCACTATGATTATTCATTCGGCCACTTTCGTAAAAAGCAGTGCAAATATAGCGCAATTCCCCCCCAATAACTATCCTGAGTACGGGTTTGTTGGGCGATCCAACGTAGGAAAATCTTCGCTGATCAACTGCCTGTGCGGAAGAAACAACCTCGCAAAAACCAGTTCGACCCCAGGTAAAACACAGACAATCAACCACTTCATCATCAACGATGCCTGGTATCTTGCCGACCTCCCGGGGTATGGATACGCCAAAGTTTCCAAAGATAAAAGAGCCGGTTTTTCCCAGTTGATTACAGACTATGTAACCAAACGCAACAATCTCCTCACCGTATTTGTGCTCATCGACAGCCGTATTCCGCCCCAGGCGATTGACCTTGAGTTTACAGAGTATCTGGGTGTGAAAGAAATTCCTTTTACCATTGTTCTCACCAAAACAGACAAACCCACCCAGAAAGAATTTAACCAAAACTTTAAGAACCTGAAAAATGCCCTTAGTCAGGTGTGGGAAACATTGCCGCCCATTATACTCACCTCATCGATTACAGGAAAAGGAAAAGACGAAATTCTCTCCTTTATTCACGAGACCAACCCGGTTTTTCGCAAATAATCTGCTTTCTCAGGCATCCCATGAAATTGCGTCTTGTCTATTAAGGAAATCATAACGGATTTTATTCTTTATAACAATCAAACCAAATCCTATGAAATCCTTCTCAAGACTATTTCTGCTTGTATTTTCCATTGCCGCACTGGCTTCCGGCTGCGAAGTACTTTCCCTTTCCGGCGACCGTGAGGTCCAGAGCACACTGGATCATTCTTTTGTGCAGAGTGAAGTTACCATCATCGGCAATCAGTTTGATGCCATTGCCCAGTCGGCCAATAACCTGAAGCAGACGGGAACCGTTCAGAGCCCCTTTTGCGACTGTGCCACCATCGAAATCTTCCAGAATGATCAGGAACAATTTGTAGTTACCGTGGACTACGGACAAGGATGTTCCTGTGTGGACGGCAGAACGCGATCAGGAAAACTGACAGGCGTATTCACTGATCTGTGGGATCAGGAAAATGTAAAACTGACCATTACGACCGAAGGATACAAAATCACCAACCTTCTGGGAACCAGTTTCGACTTTGTATTTGAAAAAACCATTACCCGCGCAGATGTGAATACCAGTCAGCCGGTATTCAATGTATTGGTGCCTACAGCCGAACTGACCTCCGAAAAAGGAGAAACCATCACATGGTCTTCCCGCAGAAAAGTTACGGTTATTGCCGGAGCCGATGATCTCGACCCCTCCAATAATGTGTATAGTATCACCGGAACTGCTTCTGGTGTGGCCCGCAACGAAGTTGCATTTGATGTAGAAATCACAGAGCCACTGGTTCTGGATGCATCCTGCGGTATCATTTCCGAGGGAATCGTAACCCTTACGCCCGAAGAAAAAACAGCCAGAGTGATTGATTACGGAGATGGCACCTGACAAGGAAGCCACAGTCCTGATCGGCGACTTTTCCACAACCATCTCGCTCTGGTAAACTTATTTTTCCTTACCACCGAAAACCTGCAGCCAGATTCCCCGATAAAATAAATTGGGGGTCTGGCCCAATAAATTCACGGAGCGAAGGATCCAACTTGACCATAGGGTTTAGACCCATCATCACAAACCAGTTGGCCTCCGGCCGCTGATAACGATAACCGACTCCGGCGCCCATATATAGCAAAGACTCTGACCCTTTGATTGTAAAGGTGTCGTAATCTTCAATATACGGCGTAATGCCGGCTGACATTTGGAAATGATGATTGCCAAAAGTATCGAATACATTTATCCCTACCGGGATGGCAACCACATGAGGCAAAAGCGAAATGCCGATCCGGTACTTATAGGTAAACATAATATTGCGCCGGATCAGACGCTCATAATTAAAAGAATACACCGGACTAATGCCACCCAGTTGTACAAAGGCAGCATGAGAAAATTTAGGAAGGGCTGGTGTTTGAGAATAAGCGAAGGAACAGAGAAGCAATAAACCTATTGCCAGGGGTAAACAAAAACGCATCAAGCGATAAAATTTCCACGTAAACAGGCACAATCTCAGGAAAATCCGCGACAATGCAAATCCCCGGAGAAAAATAAAGCCTTACTATTTACGAAATACGCCCCAGGATTGCCCTTTCACGGGTTTTCAAAAAAAATATGAAGAGTTGCTGGCTATTTAAAAACTAAATCTTTAGTTTCGCATAAAAGAAAATTGTATGGAGTTAAAATTGCTCACCCCGCTGGAACTGAAAGTGATGAATATACTTTGGGGAATGAAAAAGGCCTTTGTGAAAGATATTATCGCCAAATGGCCTGAAAACTCCGAGCCTGCCTACAACACCATTTCGACCATTGTGCGTATATTGGAAGAAAAAGGATATGTAGGGCATGATTCGCAGGGAAGAAGTCATCAGTATTACCCACTGATAACCAAATCAAAATACCAGAAACGACTGATTTCCAATGTATTGGATAATGTTTTTTCTGGCTCGCTCACCGGAATGGTGTCCAGCCTGCTTGATAATGAAAAAATTTCTGCCGACGAACTGAATGAATTGAAGAGACTGATTGATAACAACAAAAGAGAATAAATTTTTGCTGTGTTTCACCCGACATCCGGCGTATCTGAGATAATGGTAAATCCATGATTAATTTTATCCTTACTTCTATCTTCCTTTCGGGCATCGCCTGGCTTGTGTATGTTTTTTTTATCAGAAATAAGGTGTCCCTGCGCGGGCAAAAGGGGTTTATTTACTTTTCGATTTCCGCTTCTCTTCTTCTGCCGCTGACGGTTGCTTCGGGTGAATCCTATTTCCCCGCCCCCAATCATTCGGTCAAACCACTTTCCTTTGGTCAGCGGATCGAACCTACCGAGCTCAGGCAGTACTGCCGCTGTGAAAATCCCGATTACTCCCACCGAATCCGTTACCGCGCCAATACGGTTTACAATTTTTTATTTGACTATAAACTGTGGCTCGAAGGTTTTATCGCCTCCGCTGTTGGCATATTGCTCCTGCATTTTTGTGCCCAGGTTGTTTTTCTGATGCGCCTGGCAAAAAACTCCAACAAGGAAAGGGTCGTAGTGGATGGGCAGCCCTTTTTCCTGCTTTTTACCCGAAGAAAACTAGGCATAGGAGCTTTTCGCCTCACCGACAATTATATTATCTGGCAGGAGGATATGAAAGACCTTCCGGAAGACGAGCGGAAGGCCGTTTTTCTTCACGAGTTGTCTCACCTCCACCAATACAATACCCTGGAGAAAGCGATTCTCCGAATTATCCAGTGTATCTGGTTTGCCAATCCTGGCTTTTATTTTTTCCGCAACGAACTGGATTTTATCAGCGAGTGTATTGCTGATTCACGAGGTGCACAGGCGCTGTCTTCACGAAATCATTATGCCGGACTCCTGCTAAAGATGAAATCGCTTCAGCACGTACAGTTGGTACAGCATTTCAAGGGAAACGTTTTGCGCAGGAGAATTGAAATGCTGATTCGGGAGCCGGAGACTTCCCGCAGATTCAGCTTTTATCCGGGAATACTTTTGTTGCTGATTGCGCAGTTGATGCTGGTACGCCCGGTATCGGCACAGGTTTCCCTGACGCTCCACAGCCTGGAGACGTACGAAGAAATTTATCATAAAATCACCCCCGGACAGACAGACGCTATTTATTGCACAGATTGTGAGACGGTCTGTTCGCCCGAACATTAAACCTGCCATTTCCCTCTCCAGGTAGGTTTTTTCAGTGAGGATTCAAGGTCTTTCAGGAATTTTTTTCGGGGAATCTCCGATGCGCCCAGGCTTTCGAGATGGCTGGTATAAACCTGGCAGTCTATCAGGTCAAATTTTCGTTTTTCCAATTCCTTTACCAGAAAGATAAACCCCGCCTTCGATCCGTTGCTGACACGGGTAAACATCGATTCCCCGAAAAAAGCACTACCCAACGAAACCCCATACAGGCCTGCCACCAGATTCTCTTCCTCCCACACTTCCACCGAGTGTGCAAACCCCAGTTCATGAAGCACACAATAAGCTTCCAACATTTCATCGGTTATCCACGTTCCCCTTTGCCCTTTCCTTGGAGCCTTCCTGCATGCGGCAATGACTTCTTCAAAGCGGGTATCAAGGGAAAAAGAAAAACGCTGCTGATTGAAAACCGGGCGCATACTCCGGGAAATAATCAGATCCGAAGGATAAAGAACCATGCGGGGATCGGGAGACCACCAGAGGATCGGGTCTTCTTCCGAAAACCAGGGAAATATCCCCATGGAATAGGCCAGAATAAGTCTTTGGGGGCTGAGATCACCTCCTATGGCGAGTATCCCGTCTGGTTCCGCGAGATACGGCGGAGGAAATAGTAGTTCATCGTTCAGGCCATATACCGGCATAAGCAATAGGTCTCAGGCAAGCTCTTCGACGGTGGCGCCAATGCCTCTGTCAACCAACGCTTCCCGCATGGGATCGATTTTTTTCCGGGGACCTTTTTTGACAATATATTTTCCCTTGTAATGAATGATCCACGCCGACTGCTCTGCCTGTTCAAAGGTATGGCCGCAGACTTCTACAAGGGATTGAATCACCCAGTCAAACGTATTGACCTCATCATTCCAGACAATGAGATTTACAGGCGTATCGAGGTCAATATCGTCCAGAACAAGTTCTACTTCTTTGATAAGGATGTTATCCCAAACCATACAAATTACGGGTATTTGAGCCTGCTAAATTAAAAAATTTCCATTCTATTCCCAAGTCTCTTATATTGGGTTTTTTAACGGCACAACGATTATGAAAACCAAAATTTTTCTTTCTGTTCTCCTGCTATGCTTTTTCAGTTCCCGCCTTTATGGCTGGGGGTTCTGGGCGCATGAGCGAATCAACCGGCTGGCAATATTTACTCTCCCACCGGAGATGCTGGTTCTCTACAAACCCAATATCGAATACCTGACGCAGCACGCAACCGACCCCGACAAACGACGGTATGCACTGGATGTAGAGGCGGCACGGCATTTTATGGATTTGGATCATTACGGGGGATTCCCTTTTGACAGCCTGCCCCGAACCTGGAAGTCTGCCCTCGAAAAATACCCCGAAGACAGTATCCGCGAACATGGCATCCTGCCTTACCATTTACCTGCGACCTTCTACCAGCTTGTAAGGGCTTTTGAAAACAGAGACTATCCGCGCATCCTCAAATTATCCGCCGATTTGGGTCATTATATAGGAGATGCCCATGTCCCGCTGCACACCACCGAAAATTACAATGGTCAGTTGACAGACCAAAAAGGAATTCACGGATTCTGGGAATCACGCTTACCCGAACTATTTGCCGCTGAATACGATTTTTTTGTAGGGCGGGCCTATTTTATAGAAAACGTAATTGAGGAAGGCTGGGAAACGATATTTGAAAGCCACCGGGCGCTGGATTCGGTATTGTCGTTTGAAAAATTGCTGAGCCGACAATTTTCATCCGACCAAAAGTACGGTTACGAAAGCCGAGGAAATACAGTGGTCAGAAATTACGCTTACGACTATTCGGCAGCCTACCACCAACTGCTGAGCGGTATGGTCGAAAGACGGATGTGCCTGGCGGTACGACGCGTAGGATCGTACTGGTACACAGCATGGAAAATGGCAGGGTCACCTGCATTGGAAGAAATTCAACACCAGACTGATCCTGTGGACTCGGCAGAACAGAAGGCTCCTCTGCCTTTTATTGACAGGGAAGATGAGGCGGTAGGATACAGTCCCAGTTTATCAGAGCCATTTTTTGTTGCGGAAATAGAAAATCATCGCGATAGCAATGATCACCATTACTCCCCATACAATCGGATATCCCCATTTGAAATGCGTTTCGGGCATATCGTCAAAGTTCATCCCGTAGATACCTGCAATAAAAGTAAGCGGCATGAAAATGGTAGAAATAATGGTCAGCACCTTCATGATTTCATTCATCCGGTTGCTGACCTCAGTAAGGTACAAATCGTGGAGTCCGGAAAGCAAATCTCTGAAAGTTTCAACCGTTTCAGTCACCTGATAAATATGGTCGTACAAATCCCGGTAATACACCTGAATCTTATGGCTGATCATTCGTCCGTCTCCTCTTACAATCTGATTGATGACTTCCCTTAGCGGAAAGACCGCCCGCCGGAGGTAAATCAATTCCTTTTTCATCACCTGGATTTCCTGAAGAATATCCGTTCCTGCGTGCTCATAAAGCTTTTCTTCCAGATTTTCTATTTTTCCTTCCAGGGTTTCAAGTACAATAAAATAATGGCTCAGAATGATATCCATGAGCGCGTACAGGAGATAGTCTGATTTTCTCTTCCTTAGCCGTGATCCTTCCTGCCTGATCCGGTCCCTTACACTTTGGAAAACGTCGCCAAACTGCTCCTGGAAAGTAATAACATATTTTTTCCCCAGTACAAAACTCACCTGTTCGATCAATATCTGGCCTGTTTCCTCATAGAGATATATCATCTTCATGACGACAAAATAATAGTCGTCGTATTCTTCGATTTTGGGCCTAAGGGACGTATTGACAATATCTTCCCGGGTCAGGGGGTGAATGCCGAATTGCTCACACACCTTGTCGATTACAGCCGTATCGTGAATACCATCCACATTCACCCAGGTTACGGTATCCGGGTTTTCGCAAAAGGAAAGATTATCCGGATTGAGCTTTTCAAAAAACTCCAGTTTTTGTTCGTTGTAATCAAAAGCAGAAATGACGGAATCCCCCTGCCGGGCTTTCCCCACATAGACCATCGATCCGGGTGGGAGTCCAGCTTTCTGGGAATTTTTGGCAACAAAATTTAACTTGGGGAGCGCAGGCAGAATCCTTCTTTTTTTCTGTACCATAAAAAATCAGGTTCAGGGTTTCCTGTATTGCAGAAGTGTGCGGGCCAGTTCACCGGCCCCCTGCAATAACACATCAAAAGCCGGAAGTCCCAAATCATTTTGGATAATATTGCAAGCTTCAAGCGCCTGGGCTGCCGTCATTTCCTCATGGTTGAGAGTAATGGCGCCTACTTTTCTTCCGGAAATGACTTCTATCGCCTGAATCTGTTGTGCCAGAGAGTGAATCGGGTAGCCGGGAAAACCGTCGTAATCTTTCCGGGCCGGAGCATGTTGCAGCACAACCACATCGGGGCGCCCTGCGGCAAGTATTTCAAATCCGCCGGGATAGGCGGGATTCATCAGACTCCCCTGCCCTTCTATCACAATTACTTCTGCCCCGCCTTCGCGCCAGGCAGAATGTACGGCATGTTCGATTTCACCCGAAACAAAATCGTTGACCAGCGAATCCATAATAATACCATAGCGCGCCCCCTGCATCCAGGCTGTCTGCCCCGTACCTACGAGTTCGGCTCTGACACCCATAGCATTGAGCGCATGTACCAGAATCCAGGCAGTCGTGCGTTTTCCTACGGCAGAGTCTGTTCCCAAAAGTGCCACCTTTAAAGCACTGACTTCTTCTATTTTTCCTGAGAAAAAATGAAGGGTATTGCGCGCCGGCGGCTTTCTGACATCGCGAATGATCACCCCTTCCTTCTGGGCCGCAAGGGAAATTTTAGGATCTTCGGAGAGAAAATCGTGCAAACCCGAAACAATATGCAGTCCTTCGGCAATCGCCTGAAGAATATCGGCTTTTACTTCGGGCCCTACCCTGCCCCCGTCAGGTGCAAGTCCCATGACCAGATGGGTGGCCGAATCTTCGCTTCGCCATGCGAGTTGCATGGCTTCATGTATTCCATGCACAATTGGGATTCCGCAGGGCTTTCCATCCAGTACCTCCCCGGCATCTCTGCCTGCATAACGTGAATCAATCACTGCAAGGACGCGATACCGGTTGGTAAAGCGCACCAGTCCGTGGGCCGTTTTCCCATTGGGGGTATTAAATGCGCCCTGGCAATATACAATTGCATTTCCTTCGGGTTTCTTCATTATTTTCTTCCGGTTAGTACCGCTACATAACGATCGGGTTCGAGCGGAAATTTTTTGTGTTGCTCAATCAGTGAAATAAGACCAGCAGTTGATGCCGGCAAAACATGCACCCCCTCCTTTTCTTTCAGCATCCGGGCAAAATTCATCATTTTACGGTCGCTGACATTGGCTGCCCATCCATCTGTCTGACGGATACAATCCAGGGCAAAATCTCCGTCAAAAGCATGCCAGTTGATCAGCGGTTCGTTTACATCTGTCTCATGAATATCGGCAGGGGACAAATCCTCGCACAGTGATTTTCCTCCGACAAATGCCTCTACAATCGGGTTTTTCCGGAAAGAAGAACCCGTAACCATGCGGGGGATACGCGATATTTTGCCACGGCGATGCAGCCGTACAAACCCTTTGTAAATACCTGCCAGAACGGTTCCGTTGGATACGGGGCAGGCGATGGCCCGCGGCGCATCCCGGAGGATATCGTAAATCTCGTAGGCAATTTCCCCGTAAGCCTGTAGCTGCAGAAGGGTATTATTTCCGCCCGGATTTGCGTCATACCACTCTTTCTGAAGGGCATCTTCGCGGGAAGTAGCAACCGCAGTCTCATAGTCTCCAGGCACTCTGACTATTTCAGCCCCCAGTTTTTCTATTTCATCCAGCCGGCGGGTATGATAGCTGGCGGGGATATAGACCACAGTTCGAAGGCCTGCCAGTTTCCCGGCAAATGCAGTAGCCACGCCATAGTTGCCGCAGGTTGCAACCGTAATGGTATCGTATTGCCGGCGGAGGGCATCCATACATTGGGCAAAGGCGATGCGGTCTTTGTGTGTACCGGTAGGGTTACCGCCTTCAAATTTGAGGTATAGCTGTCGGATACCAAATTCGCGTTCCAGGTTGCGGGCCCTTACCAAAGAAGTGTCTCCAACTTCGGAGTCAAATAAATCCTCAAATGCCTCCAGCCTTTCGGAAAGCGTAGCCCGGCGATGGTCCACCGTCTTTTCCAGATTTAAGGTTTCTGGAGTTGCAAAATCAAGGGATTCTTCCGGAAGGTCAACAAGGGAGTAGGAATACGAACCCGGAGGTTCCGGACTGCTTTCAGAAGAAGGATTTTTGTCCATTTTGGTAGATTGGTTAAATCATTCCGATTTAGTACGGGACACTAAAAAATAAGTTATTGCCGCATATAAATAATTTGTCTCGACAAATCCATCGCCTGTTGAAAGGACTGATACATCATTTCCTGATCAGACAAATTACCGGTTTGCATCTTCTCTTTTAAGTCGTGAAGATCGTCCAGCATTTTCCCCCTTGCCAGCAACAATTCACCCTTGCAGGAAGCAGTAGCATCGGCGAGGGAGGTTATACTTTCTTCCATTTGCAGGGAGGCAGCATAATGATCCCCTTCCGACATTGCATGAACAGAGGCCTCGAAGGCCAGTGCGGCAGTTTCAAGCAGCAGCGTATCATGAGCCATACTTTCCGGGGTCAGCCCATGTTGGATTTGCGCTGAGGTGGCAGGTTTTGCCTCACCACAGGAGAAAAATGAAGCAGATATTATGGTACCAAAAAGAATACAAATGAGCAGAGACTGGCGCATGGCATTATCAGTAAAGGGTATGCGAAATTATATCACTGAGACCGTTCTTTCCAATGAAAAGTCACAGATAACGATAAATATTTTGCAACCGCTTTGTGCCAGCCTTATCGGCTTGTCATTTCCTCTTGAAGTTCTTTGGCGAGAAACTGGCCCGTGAAGGAATCGGGGCAGGCTGCGACCTCTTCGGGGGTACCCGATACCAGAATCTGACCTCCTCTTTTTCCGCCTTCCGGCCCCAGGTCAATGACATAATCAGCAACCTTGATGACATCCAGGTTATGTTCAATCACGAGTACAGTATTTCCTCGCTCAACCAGTTGGTTGAGCACATCAAGGAGCATACGAATGTCCTGAAAATGAAGGCCGGTAGTTGGTTCGTCGAGAATATACAGGGTATTGCCAGTGTCTTTGCGGGAAAGTTCGGAAGCGATTTTAATCCGCTGCGCCTCACCGCCGGAGAGGGTCGTCGCAGGTTGCCCCAGGGTGATATACCCCAGTCCCACATCATGAAGGGTTTTGAGTTGTCGTTTGATCCGGGGTAAAGAATCGAAGAACACCAGTGCCTCTTCTATATCCATATTCAGCACATCGCTGATGGATTTCCCCTTGTATCGGACTTCCAGCGTTTCTCTGTTGTAACGCCTTCCCTGACATTTTGGGCAGGTGACATAAACATCCGGAAGGAAGTTCATTTCTATCGTCTGAACCCCTGCGCCTTCACACTCTTCGCATCTTCCGCCTTTCACGTTAAAGGAAAAGCGACCAATCTCATAACCGCGCGCCTGCGCTTCCGGAAGGGAGGCAAAAAGCTGCCGGATATAGGTAAAAAGTCCGGTATAGGTTGCAGGGTTGCTTCTGGGGGTACGACCGATGGGCGCCTGGTCGATCCGGATCACCTTATTGATATTTTCCAGTCCTTCAAAAGCCGTGAATTCCATGGGCTTTTTCTTCGACCGGTACAGTGCCTGGCTGATTACAGGGAAAAGGGTTTCATTGATCAGCGTAGATTTGCCGCTACCTGAAACGCCGGTTACGCAGTTAAACAGGCCGAGTGGAAGCGAGAGGTCAACGGACTTAAGGTTGTTGCCGGAAGCGCCTTTGAGATGAATAAAAAGGTCTTTGGGTTTTCGCCTTTCCGCAGGTATCTCAATTTTCTGTCGCCCGGAGAGATAATCAGCTGTGGCACAAGGGGTATGCAGCACTTCCTCCGGCGTACCCTGTGCGACGATCTGTCCGCCGTAGATTCCGGCACCGGGGCCAAAATCGATAATATAATCGGAAGCCAGCATGGTATCCTTGTCGTGTTCTACCACCAGCACCGAGTTGCCGAGGTCGCGCAAATCGTGGAGTGAGCGGATGAGTCGCTCATTATCGCGCTGGTGAAGGCCAATACTGGGTTCGTCGAGGATATAGAGCACATTGACCAGTTGGGAGCCGATCTGGGTGGCCAGTCGAATCCGCTGGGCTTCGCCTCCGGAGAGCGACCGCGCCGGGCGGTCGAGTGCGAGGTAGTCGAGCCCTACCTGCATCAGGAAACCCACTCTTTTGCGCAATTCCTTGATCACTTCCACCCCGATGGTTTTCTGCCTTTCAGAAAGATGATCATCGAGTGCGTCAAGCCAGGCGACCAGCGCTCCGATATCCATGCAGGAAAGGTCAAATATATTTTTTCCGGCAATCTGGAAGTAAAGGCTTTCCTGTTTCAGGCGGCTGCCGTTGCAGGTGGGGCAGGTAGATATTTTCATAAACTCTTCTGCCCAGGCCTTGATTTTTTCGGATCCCGACTGATGGTATTGTTCGGAAACAAAGGTGCGAATTCCTTCAAATTTGGATCTAAACTTTGTTGCAACGCCTGCTTTGGTTCCTTCCAGAATCAGGTTTTTGATGTCATCATCGAGTTCGCCAAATGGCGTAGTAAGCGAAAAACCCAGGGTTTCGCCCATTTTGCGAAGCCGCCGAAACATCCAAATATCGCGATATTCCCCCAATGGAGTGATGGCACCGCGGCTGATCGAAAGGGAGGGGTCAGGAACAATGGCTTCCATATCCACCTCATTTACCTGACCAAGCCCATTGCAGGTAGGACATGCGCCGTAAGGGGAGTTGAAAGAAAAGGTATTGGGCGAAGGCACGTCATAGCTAATGCCCGACTCGGGATCCATGAGATTGCGGCTGTACCAGTGGGTATCTTCAGAATCCATATCCACAAGCAGGACGATTCCGTCGCCGGTTTTCATGGCATGGGAAATGCTTTCGAAAAGACGTTTTTTGTCCTGCCCGATTTTGACGCGATCTACAACCAGTTCTATATCGTGAATTTTATAGCGGTCGAGTTGCAGGTTTTTTTCTATTTCAACCACTTCGCCATCTATCCTGACGCGGGAGTACCCGTGTTTGGCCAGATTTTCAAACAATTCGCGGTAGTGGCCTTTCCGGGATCGGACGAGCGGCGCGAGGATAAGCATTTTTCTTTCCTGAAACTGCTCGGTTATGGCATCCACGACCTGTTCGTCGGTCATTTTCACCATTTTCTTTCCCGTCTTGTAGCTGATGGCATCAGCAGCGCGGGCAAACAGAAGGCGGAAAAGGTCATAGATTTCCGTTACTGTGCCCACGGTTGAGCGGGGGTTTCGGGAAGTGGTTTTTTGTTCGATGGCGATGACCGGGCTGAGGCCGTCAATTTTATCGACATCGGGGCTTTTCAGGTCGCCGAGGAACTGGCGTGCGTAGGCAGAAAAGCTTTCCAGATAACGGCGCTGGCCTTCGGCATACAGCGTGTCGAAGGCCAGCGAACTTTTTCCCGAGCCGCTTACACCGGTGATTACCACCAGCTTTTTGCGGGGGATGGTCAGGTCAATGTTTTTAAGATTGTGTTCTCTTGCTCCGAGAATAAGGATTTGATCCTCACGACTTTGGCTCTTCATTCCGTTCAGTATTCAGTTCCGGGTGTTGCTGCGAACCGGAATCCATCTCCTGAGCAGGTTCTGAATCTTCAGAGGAATCAATGGTCTGAAAAGATTGCAGAAACAGCTCACCAGCGTGGAATTCATTTACCGTCGGGATTCTGATTTCATATACTTTGCCCGGTTGAACTTCAAGGTGGTCGGAGATCAGCCAGGGGTTCATGTTTTTCAGATTCTGGTAAGTGATACCATTCGCCTGCGCGAAGGTACGAAGATCATTGATATTTTCCCTAACTCTGACAACTTTGAAAGGAACAGGCTGATACAAATCTTTTTCTTCGAAAGTAAACCCGTAGCGGGCGGGCTGGTCTATAATACATTTATAGCCCAGGATGCGGTACATGTATCTGGCTGTCTCGCGGTTGAGTTTCAGGGTATAATAGCTATCCGATGTCTGTTGCTGGATGACGCGCTGAAGTCCGGGCCCACCCATATTGTAGGCAGCTGCCACAAGTGCCCAGTTTTGAAACTGCTTATAAGAGGCTTTTAGGTAATTGGCGGCGGCATGCGTAGCCTTTTCGGGGTGGTAGCGTTCATCGACGGTAGAAGAGATTTCGAGGCCGTATTCTCTTGCGGTATTCTCCATAAACTGCCAGAAGCCCTGAGCACCTACGGGAGAGGAAGCATTGGCGAGGTTACTTTCGGCAACGGCGAGGTAGAAAAAATCTTCGGGAACACCTTTTGAACGGAGAATTTTACGAAACGTCTCACTGTAGCGGTTGGCTCTTTTGAGCGTAAGCATGGAGCCGGGATAATACTTCACATTGCGGGCGATCTCGCGGTCAAGTTTTTGTTTAATCTGAGGATTTTGGAGCGGCACTTCTTCTCCGGCGAACTGAAGAGATGCCGGAGCGCCAAAATTGATCACACTCAGGTGACCGGAAATATGTTTCAGATTTTGTTGAGTCGAAGAAGAATGAGAAGGATTCTGATAAAAACTGCCGAATACGAGCCCCACAACGGGAATCAGCAGATATAAGAATTTGGGGATCATACAAGTGTGTTTGGGTAGTATTTGCTTTAACTATTAAACAACGGGTCAAATTTCATTCCATAGGTTCAAATTTTCCGGACAGTTTCAGCAAATTTCTTTCAACAAACCGTATTGTACGCAATATAATAGGTTAAGTTACACCCTAAAAATTGGGTTTCACGGAATGTTTACTGTAAAAGTTGGTGATATACTCCACAACTTCGTCGGCAGTGTCCACTACTGTAAACAGAAACATATCATCCGGAGAAATATTTCCATATTGTTCCAGAAGGGTCTGCCTGATCCAGTCGATGAGTCCACCCCAGAAATTTGTACCTACGAGCACCACGGGAAAACGGTCAATCTTCAGGGTTTGGATCAGGGTAAGCGCTTCAAACAGTTCGTCGAGCGTACCAAATCCTCCCGGGAGTGCCACAAATCCCTGCGCATATTTCACAAACATGACTTTGCGCACAAAGAAATAGTTGAAGTCAATATTTTTATCAGGATCAATAAAAGGGTTGGAATGCTGCTCAAACGGGAGTTCAATATTTAATCCCACTGAGGCTCCGCCTGCTTCATGAGCGCCTTTATTTCCCGCTTCCATAATACCGGGTCCGCCGCCAGTGATCACGCCGAAGCCCGAACTGGCGAGTTTGGATGCAATCTCCACAGCCAGATCGTAGTATGGCGAATCGGGTTTGGTGCGGGCCGAACCAAAAATCGACACACAGGGGCCAATCTCAGCCATTTTTTCAAATCCCTCCACAAATTCCGCCATGATTTTAAAAACCAGCCAGGAATTCTGGGCGGTGCGTTTTTTCCACTGTTTCTGGCGTTCGGAGAAGTAAGTGCTCAAATGATTATCCATGATTTCGCAATAAAAAGGGTGTCAAATGTATAGATTTTATCTGAATCTAAAACATTCAAATTGCCGGCCAATCTATACAGAACCCATATAAACGAGTTTCAAGCCCCGAAGGATATGGTACATTTTAATTATTTACCCCACAGGGAATCAATATCTTTGTGCGTGGTTATGAGAAAGAACTACAACCGGAAGCAAGATGAACATTCATTCACAACCGGAAATATACTTATGCGCAAAAGGTCAATACTTTCGCTTTACCGGTAAGGATTCCTTTTTGAGAGGAAATTTTTACACTGCCGGAAAAAGAAAAAAACGCTACCTTCGTATTGTGAAAAAAAATCTGCTTACTCTCTTTTTTGCCCTGCTTTCAGTGTCAACCAGTCTGAATGCTCAGATCGGAGGCAGGCATGTGTATGATTTTATGAACCTCTCCCCTTCGGCACGGCTGGTATCTCTGGGCGGGGTCAATGTATCAACCATAGACGATGATATTAACCTGGCGACCCAGAATCCGGCGCTTCTGACCGATTCCATGCATCAGATCGCTTCCCTCTCATTCAGCAACTATCTGGCGGGGATCCGATATGGTTACGCAGGTTATAGCCGTACCTGGGACGGGATCGGAAGTTTTCACACAGGCATCCACTATGTCAATTCAGGGGAAATGCAGGGCGCTGATATTTTCGGTAATCTGACCCAGACCTTTTACGCCAATGAACTGGTGTGGTACCTGGGCTATTCCCGCGAGTGGAAGCAGTTCAGATACGGAGCCAACCTGAAATTTATCAGTTCCACCCTGGGGCCGGGATTTACCAGTACAGGCCTTGCCCTGGATCTCGGGGGTTCTTATATGGGAAAAGAAAAACTGTTTTCCGCAGGCGTCGTCCTGCGCAATATGGGTGCGCAGTTATCCACCTATACTGCCACGGGTGGCCGAGAACCACTTCCATTTGAAATCATTGTCGGTGCTTCCAACAAACTTCGCTATATGCCACTTCGGTTTTCGGTTACGCTAACGAATATGGAGCATCCCAATCTTATATTCAACGACCCCAACCGGCAGCCGGAGTTTGATCTCGGCGGCAATGAAATCAAGCCCCCCAACCAGACAGCCGACCGGATATTCAGGCATTTTGTATTTGGAACTGAGTTTTTGCTGGGAAAGGCGCTCCGCCTCCGCGCAGGCTACAACCACCTCCGCAGGCAGGAGCTCCGGTCTGAAAACCGGGGCGGTTTTACGGGCTTTTCGCTGGGTGCAGGTATCAGAGCCAAAAAATTTGCCCTCGATTACGGTTATACCAGCTATGGAGTCAGCAATAGTTTTAATACGCATCAGTTCAGCCTGCTTCTCAACCTGAACAAACCAGAGACAAAATTGCCGAGATAAATGATCAACCTGGGCTATATTTTGTTTATCATTTCGTGCCTGCTTTATTTTCTGCTTTCCAGCCGGAAGGAAATTCCTTTTGTCGTACTGACACATGCGCTGCTGCAATATCTGCTCACCCTGTTTTTCTGGTTGTTTCAAATGGATAATCCGCTGGCAGGGCTGTTGCTGATATTTATTTTTGTCAGTTCTCTTTTGCTGATCTGGGCGCGAAGTTTGAATTATTCCCGGGAACTGCACAGTATTCAGCTTTTTTTCTCAGTAACACAGTGGATGGCGTTGGTTTCGGTAGGAATTTTCATTTCACTTAAATCGCCATTTTATTACCTCCTCCCCTCCTCTGCCTGGCACAGCAACCTGAGCGCACATCAGATGTCTATTCACCCTGTGATCAGATTGTGTGGAAATGTACTGCTTTTCACTACCTTCTTTCACATGATTCTAAACTGGGGAAGCCGCTGGAGCCTCAGAAAATCTATTGTCGATCTTAGTCCTATGGTCATATACTTCCTTCTCATTGCTATCCTACGCCTGTTTCAGTTAAAAACGCATACAATCCCCTTTTCATAAATCAAAATCGGGGGGAGAAGTAAAATATATTTTGTACAATTGCAGCCAAAATCTTACATATCAGGCGGGGAAATTTCCATTGGGAAGGAATAAGGTACATCTTTAAGGGCAGTTTGGGATATGTATAACTTTTACAAAATTTCCTTTCTAATTGTAGAATTATTACCCATAATTTACGTTTTTAAATCATTTGGTATCAATTTACAAAGGATTATATACCTGATTTTTAACCCGTTAACATAAAAGGCCTTAGGGGTTTACGCCCTTATTCAGCCAGAAATCTTAAAATAATTCGCTCCAGTAATTCCTGTAAAATCCAGCTTTGTGTTTTGCAGCTTTGAAAACAAAATTATTTTTTTACCGGTATGCATGTAAAAAGGTTTTTGTTCCTCAGATGGGCCCTTCTGTCCGCCCTGGTTTTTCCTTCTTCCATTTTTTCCCAGCCCACTGCAAATTTTTCGGCAGATACAACCTCTGGTTGCAGCCCATTTTCGCTGGTGGTCAATTTTATTAACCTCTCAACGGGCGGGCCGACTTCCTATAAATGGGAATTCGGAGACCCGGGAAATGGTACGAGTACCCTTGCAAATCCTACTTTTATTTATAGCAGCCCGGGCTGTTATGATGTCTCGCTGATTGCAACCAATGCGCAGGGAAGTGATACATTCACCCAGACCTGCTTTATCCAGATATTCCCTCAGCCCACGCCCGGTTTTGTCGTGGATGCAACCGAAGGCTGCGTGCCCCTGACGGTAACATTCACGGATACCTCCCTGGCAAATGGCGGGGTCATTTCCAACCTCCAATGGACGCTATCTGACGGCTCGCCCGGTGCCGGTCCCAATCCGAGTTTTACCTTTAATGCGCCTGATACCATCGGGGTGGTGCTTACCGTTACCAATAGCAATGGGTGCCAGCGAACCTCTGTCTTCCCCAATGTAATAAGGATTTTTGATGCCCCGGTGGCCAATTTCTCCGTCAATACCAACTCATCGTGTGTTGCTCCCCTGACGGTAAATTTTACCAATAGCACGCAGGCTAATGGTGCATCCAATCCCACCTATCAATGGCTCTTCCCCGGCGGCACACCCGCAACCTCCAATGCCGTAACACCCCCGCCGATAACTTATAATGCTCCGGGGCAGTATGATGTAACGCTCATCGTAAATTCTGCCAACGGCTGTACCGATACCCTCACTCAGCCAAACATGATCGGAATCGGAGGTGTAATTGCAGATTTCTCGGCAAGTGCTACCCAGATATGTCTCGGGGATACAATTGTTTTTGACAATCTCTCCTCCGGTGGTGTGTCTTCCATAGGCTGGAATTTTGGAGAAACTCCGGGGATCAATTCTACTGCCAGCACAGTAAGTTATATCTATAGTGCTCCGGGGCAATATACCGTTACGCTTATGGCCAACAACAGCCAGTGCGGCGACACACTGGTTCAGGTCAACTTTATTGAAGTTCTGCCGGTTCCGGTGGCCTCATTCTCCATTGACAGGAATCAGGACTGTCAGCCTGGAATTCCCTTCAATTTCACTGACCTCTCTATCGGAGCCAGTGTTTGGAACTGGAACTTTGGCGACAATACCAGTTCGTCACAACAGAACCCTTCTCATACCTATAGTACATTTGGCACTTTTAATATTTGCCTTACCATCACCAACAGCAGCGGATGTACCGATTCGGTCTGCCAGAGCATTACGATCGCTCCTCCCAATGCAGGTTTTTCCAGAAACCCCACAGAGGGCTGTCTTCCGCTTAATGTGCAGTTTAACGATATTTCCTCCAGCCCCAACGATCCTATCGTCGGCTGGCAGTGGACCTTTGGGCCTCCGGCAGGTGCCACGCCCAACACCTCCACCCTCCAAAACCCCACAGCCGTATTCAACAACCCAGGGGTATATAATGTCCAACTGATCATTGTCACCCAGTCGGGTTGTACAGATACCGCACTCAACAGTGCAGCCATTATGGTGGGCACGCCCCCCAATGCTGCCTTTACCGTGGATAAAGACACGGTATGTATCAACGAGGACATCACCTTTTCCAGCACCTTCTTTAACCCTGACTGGGAATTCTGGTGGGACTTTCAGTACCAGGCTCCCGGCAATTTTGCCCAGTTGGATTCTGCACCCACGACGATATATCCCGATACAGGGCTTTATAGCGTGGCACTGATTATCGACAACCGGGGTTGTCGCGATACAATGATCATCACCGACATGGTTTATGTATCTCCGCCCAGGGCGCAGTTTGCAGTAAGTGATTCGCTTGTGTGCAGCCTTCCCGATACTATTCAGTTTACCGATCAATCCATAGGCCCGGCAGATGTGTATGAATGGTATGTCAACGGGAACCTGTATTCAACCCAGCAGACGCCGCCTGATCTGCCGATATTTACCATTGGTACCTATTTTGTATCACAGGTGATTGAAAACAGCCTTTCGGGATGTCGCGATACATTCACTATCGCAATCAACGCCGGGAACCCGTTTGTGGATTTCACTTCCAATGATCTGATAGGCTGTAAACCGCATCAGGTCAGATTTAACAGTATTGCCTCCAATGTCGTTACTTTCCAGTGGAAATTTGTACTCCCCTCACCGGGAATCAGCGATTCACCCCTGCCCAACCCGTTGTTTACTTATAATGACACAGGGTTTTATGATGTGCGGCTGGTGGGCATTGACCAGTTTGATGCCGGGATACGATGCTAAAAACAGATTTTATTCAGGTAGTAGGCCCTTACGCCAATTTTGCTGCGACCCCGGCAGCCGGATGTCCTCCGTTGGCGGTACAGTTTAATGACAATACTGCGACGACCGCCGCCACCACGCCGGTGGCGTGGAGCTGGGACTTTGGCGACGGTTCTGCTCCCGGTAGCGGCCCCAATCCATCCCATATATACAACAACCCGGGCTTATACGCTGTTACCCTGACGGTAACCGACGACCAGGGCTGTACAGATACCCGCACCATTCCCGACGTGGTAACTGTTACTTTTCCGATCCCCGGATTTGTCATACCCGATGATTCGACCTGTGCAGGCAATCTCGTCAATTTCTCCAATACCTCCATTGGTCTGGGCCTCACCTATCAATGGGATTTTGGCGACGGGGTGGGTACTTCCACTCAGATCAATCCGTCGTACGCCTATTCTGACACCGGCCATTATACCGTAACACTGATCGCCACCGACCAGAATGGTTGTACAGACACCCTTGTGGTTCCGGATGCAATTTATATTGAGCCTTTTTCCGCAAACTTTGGCGGAGATCCCATTACCGGTATCTGTCCTCCGCTGAATACACAGTTTGCCGATTCGACCATTGGAAACGTGGTCGGCTGGCAATGGAATTTCGGGGATGGATTTGGGGTAAGCCAGCTTCAAAACCCTGCCTATGTTTATTTTCAGCCCGGCCAGTTTGATGTCCGGCTGATTGCCCTGCATGAAGATGGTTGCCGGGATACGCTTATCAGGCAAAACTATGTACAACTTGCCGGCCCCAACGGAACATTTGTAGCTACACCCGATAAGGTGTGTCTGGGAGATTCCATTTGTATTCAGGCCGTAACTACAGGTGCAGCTACTGCAACCTTTGATTTCAGGGACGGAAACGTTGTCGTGATTTCGGGACTTTCGGGAACAACAGATACCGTGACTGTCTGTCATACCTACCAAAATTCAGGTAACTTTGACCCGGTTGTCGTACTTCAGGATGCGCAGGGCTGTATTTTTACACTTACTTCGCCGGATAGTGTAACGGTATTCTCGCTCCCGGTGGCCAATATTGGCCCGGCAGATACGGTTGGCTGTCTGCCTTTCCCGGTTCCGTTCAGGGATTTATCCACCCCCGGTGATTCTGCTATCACCTCATGGATATGGGACTTTGGCGACGGGGACAGCTCCTTTGTACAAAACCCGGTACATACCTATACAGCTGGTGGTAACCTGACTGTCTCCCTCACAGTTTTTGACCAGAATGGCTGTACGCATGATACTACGACTACGGTCAACTCTCTGGAAGGGGCTATCGGCGATTTTGTCGCTTCCGATACGCTGGGCTGTTCGCCGATTGATATTACCTTTACAGATCTCAGCACCAATGGGAACGTGATAGACTGGGAATGGAATTTTGGAGATGGAAACGGAACTACCGGTGTTGCCAATCCGGTCAACAGCTACCTCAATGATGGAATTTTTACCGTCACCATGATCATAACCGATGATCTGGGTTGTACCGATACTGTAACCAAACCCAACTATATCGAACTCCGGCATCCGGAAGCAAGATTATATTCCTCCATCACGCAGGGTTGTAACCCGCTGATTATAACCTTCTTTGCAGACAGCTCGACCGCTGCTTCACCGATAACAGGTTATGAGTGGTGTCTCAGGGAACTTACTACTAATCAGCAGGTTTGTTTTAATACAACGGTTGATACGCTGGACATTGATTTCACAGAACCCGGAAACTACCTGATGACCGTTTCGGTTACCGATGATCTGGGATGTTCCGATACTTCGGCAGCTATTAACCTGCTGATTGATCCCCGGGTTACGCCCGAACCTATTGTCATGCGCAATGTCTCAGTTACCAGCAACAGTTCAGTAGAGGTCAGTTGGGAACCTTATCCCGGGGTAGATTTTGTAGAGTATGCGGTTTACCGCCTCAATGGGACCAATCTTGTGCTGGTAGGAACTATCACTAACCAGAATACCACGACCATTACCGATTCGGGAGCCGGACTCAATACCCGCACCAATTCTTACTGTTATAAAGTGCTGGTTCAGAATACCTGTCTGGAATATTCGCTTGCTGACCAGACAGATGAACATTGTACCGTAAACCTCGAAACAACCTCAGGGCTCGATCAGATCACACTCAACTGGACGCCTTATGTGGGATATGTGGTAGGGCAATATGAAATCTACCGTGCCAATGATTACAATCCCGGTTCCCATCTTCAAATAGGCACAGTTCCGGGTAACGTACTGTCGTTTGTCGATGAGGAAATGTTCTGCCGGGATTCGGTGTCATACCGCGTTCTGGCCGTAGGTTTTGCCTCTGCCAACCAACGCTCTTACTCTGATCTCAGCGCCAATGCGCCTATGCACAACAAGCCTACCGAATCGACGCATATGATGTATGTATCTGTCGTAGGTGACTCGGTCATAGAAATGGAATGGGAACCCTATACCGGATACCTGCCGGGCGATTATCTACTGGAAAAATCAGTTAATGGTCTGACATGGGATTCTATCGGGCGGTTTAACCTCAGCATCCGCGACTTTACTGACCCTGATGTGGAGGTGGACACCCGTTCATATTTCTATCGGGTATTCAATATCGACCAGTGTGGCGATAAATCGGTGGTTGGCCGCTACGGAAAAACCATCCTTCTCAATGGCCAGCTCGACCGTACAGGCAAAGTACCCCAGCTTTCCTGGAGCCAGTACGAGCAGTGGGCAAACGGGGTATTGAATTATGAGATCGAAATATTCAATGAGCAGACCGGTTTGTGGGAACTGGTAGAAATTGTGGGCAGCAATGAAAGAAGGTTTGAAGACAATCTCACCCGACTCAACCAGGCGGTGTATTGTTACCGGATTCATGCAACCGAAGTAGGCGGAAATAATGCCGAATCCTACTCCAACGTGGTTTGTATGACTTTCGGGCCTGATCTTTTTACGCCCAATGCATTCACCCCCAACAACGATGGTCATAACGATGTATTTATGGTCTATATGCCCAATATCTCCAACGGACAAATGAGCATATTCAATCGTTGGGGACAACTGCTGTACCGTACCACCGACCTTTCTGCAGGATGGGACGGTACGTACAACGGGGCACCTGTGCCGGAAGGAGTATATGTATATGCAATCGAAGGGGTGGGCGTAGATGGAAGCAGTATCGGAAGAACTGGTACTGTAACGCTGATCCGTTAGGCAAATGGTAAAATTTGCCGGTGTATTTGGCATCATTTTGGATTTGAACGGTAATAAATGAGATTTCCCCTATGAAGAAAGCATTGCTTATTACCGCTCTTTTTCTGGCTATTGTTGATTTTTCTTATGGCCAGTCCGCCAAAGTCGCTGAGGGTATCATGCGCTCAGATGTGATTGCTATCGGGTGGTATCCCAATCCTGTATCGGTTGGAGAGAAAATTCAGGTGGATGTGGAGCTGGCAGAAGGAAGAGAATTAACCACAGAATTGCTGGATGCACTGGGAAGAAAAACATTTCATCTCAGCACTTCTTATCCGCCAGGCAAAAGCAGAATTTTCATTTACACCAATGATCTGAAACCGGGTCTGTATTTTGTCAGAGTAAGCACAGAATCGGGCAGCCACACGGAAAAAGTAATTGTTAAATAAAGGTTAGTTTTCCGTAACAAATTTTCACCTTCACCGTTGGAGATAAGGTACAAATAAGTATATTTGCACCTGCATTGAGAAATGCGTTTTATGGTGGTTATAGCTCAGTTGGTTAGAGCACCAGATTGTGGTTCTGGGGGTCGTGGGTTCGAGTCCCATTAGCCACCCACTCAGGTCTCCGGTTTTGCCGGAGATTTTTTTTTGCCCCCGATTCTTCGGCGCTTTCCCGTATCCGCTTGATATAAATCTGTTTTTTTACGACTTTCCATTAAACATAAATACTCAGGCGATGAAAAAACACCCCTTTCTACTGATCGTTTGCAGTTACCTTGCGGGAATTATCCTTCAGGGATGTAGTCCTATTTATTATTCTCCCAATACCCATAATGTGCCCGCATTGAGGGAAAAAGGAGATAAAAGGATGATTCTGGCAGGGAATGAGAACCGGCTGGAAGGACAAGCCGCCTTTTCACCTGAAAACAATATGGGTATTCTCTTCAGCGGTGGTACATTTTTTCCCCGCGATGATGAAGAGGGCGATGGAGGAAAAGGATGGTTTCTCGAATCAGGATTTGGTTATTACCATCCGGTTTCAGACCATTTTCTGTTTGATGTATATGGGATTTTTGGATATGGTTATGTAGAAAATCATTTTCCATCAACCCTGCCCAATAATCCGCTGACGACCGGTATAATCGAATCCAACCTGATACGCTACGGTGTACAGCCTTCATTCGGTTTTAACACCCGGTATTTTGACGCCATTCTTTCTTCCCGCTTTGTAGGGCTTAGTTATTTTAATTATGCTGGGAACCTGGTCTTTCAGGGCGAATCCCAGACACAGTATCTCGCAGACAACCAATCTGCTTTTTTGTTTGAGCCGGCACTTACCCTCCGGGGTGGATATGATAAGGTAAAACTTCAGGCTCAGCTGGGGCTCAGTTTTAACCTCCGAAACGACGAGTTCAGGCAGGATGAGGGACAACTCACTGTTGGGATCATCTATAGTTTTGGTCAATAGGATTATTCCCCTGAAAGATCTTCCAGTTCGGTAAGAATGGCCTCCCAGTCGGCAGTTGCCTTTTCGAGCTGCCCCGTAAGTTTGGTATGATCTTCTTGTCGGGCAAAGAGAAGATCAAAATTTCTGGCAATTTCGGGTGTAGCCATTTCTCCTTCCAGGCCGGCGATTTCGGATTCAAGACGGGTAATTTCTGCCTCAATCAGTTCCTGATCGCGCACAAGTTTCCGGAGCCTGTTTTTGTTTTGTTTCTGGCTTTTGAAATCGGCATTATCCGGCTGAGGAGCAGACTGGGATTGTTTTTCAGGCTGGGAAATCGCACTTCCATTTAATGCCGCTTCCTGCCGTTCCTTCCACCGCTCGTATTCTTCGTAAGTACCGGGATATTCTTTAATCTGACGGTCTTCGACATACCAGATTTTATTGGCAATCTGCTGAAGGAAAAAGCGGTCGTGGGAAACAACCACAAAAGTACCCTCAAAAGCATTCAATGCCTGTACCAGCACCTGAATACTTCCCATATCGAGGTGGTTGGTAGGCTCATCGAGGAGCAGAAAATTGGCCTCCGAAAGCAGGGTTTTGGCCAGTGCGACGCGCGACTTTTCCCCACCGGACAGTACCTGGATTTTCTTCAGGATGTCATCACCAGAAAACATAAAACAGCCCAGAATACTTCGCAGTTCTGCTTCTGTTTTTTCGACAGCGCAGGCGGCAATCTCATCGTAAATATTATTTTTCAGATTCAGCGCTTCGAGCTGGTGCTGGGCAAAAAAGGTAAAGGACACATTGTGGCCTGTTTTACAGCTGCCTTTGAAGGGTTCTGTTCCGGCCATAATGCGCAGAAAAGTAGATTTACCAATACCATTGGCACCAATCAGCGCAATTTTATCGCCACGCATAACGGTAGCAGAGGTATGGTCAATCACCGTTTTGCCATCGTAATCTTTGTGAATTTCGGTCAGCGCCAGCACTTCTTTTCCCGACTGGACACGCATTTTAAACCGGAAATTCATCGCGCCGGTTTCTTCCTCCGGTGCCTCAATGCGCTCCAGGCGTTCCAGTTGTTTTACCCGGCTCTGCACCTGGGAAGCTTTGGAACTTTTATAGCGGAAGCGGTTGATAAACACCTCCTGATCTTCGATAAACTTTTGCTGGTTTTCGTAGGCGCGGCGGTGTTGTTCCTGCCTGAGCGCTTTTTCTGCGAGAAAATAGGAATAATTTCCGGTGTAGGTATTCAGTTGTTTGAGATAAATCTCAACAATTTTATTGGCGATCCGGTCGATAAAAAACCGGTCGTGGGAAACGACGATGACCGTACCGGGAAAATTTTTCAGATACGACTCCAGCCACTGGATTGAAGGCAGGTCGAGGTGGTTGGTCGGCTCATCGAGCAAAAGGACATCGGGGCTGTTGAGCAGCATTTGTGCCAGAAGGACGCGCATGCGCCAGCCGCCGGAAAAAGTATAATAGGGCTGGTCGTGTTCTTCGGGGCGAAAACCCAGTCCGGAAAGAATGTGATGCGTCTGGGCGTCAATCTGGTTACCGCCGCTGGCTTCAAAGCGCGCCTGTTTTTCGGCCAACTGATCCCATACCTCCTGGCTGGTTTCTCCGGTTTCCATTTGGGCGAGGAGGTCTTCGATTTCTGCTTTCAGTTTCAGCAGGGGTCCAAACCCTTCGCGGGCGACGTCAGAGATAGGTTTTTCGGTATGAAAGGAAAGTAAATCCTGATGGAAATACGCAATGCGGATTTTTCCAGCCTGATGTATATTCCCCTCGCTGGGCGACATTTGTCCGGCAAGCACTTTGAGCAGGGTAGATTTGCCTGCCCCGTTGCGGCCGATGAGGCCAATCCTGTCGCCGGCGAAAAACTGATAGCTGGCATTGCGGAGCAGCCATTTTCCGGCAAATTCGATTCCTAGGTTCTCAATATTTAGCAATGCTCAAAATTTAGGGCAAAAATAGGATGAAATCCGCAAATTCTTGCGAAAAACAGGCGTTTTGCTAACCAAATTTATGGGAGGCACAGAAGTGATCAAAAAAAACTGAAAAAAAACCACTTTATTTTAGCTTTTCTACTAAATATATTATAATTTGCTAAAAATTACACCCAAGTGCTAACTGAATTAGTGATTTTAACCTTCCGGATATGAGTGAAAAAGATAAGTTAATCATCGGGAAAAACCTGAAGTACCTCCGCAAATCGAAGGGCCTCACCCAGCAGGAACTTGCCAACCACCTGGAAATTCGGAGATCATCCATCGGCGCATATGAAGAATGTCGGGCGACGCCCAAATATGAAACGCTGGAGCGGATTTCAGACTTTTTTAGTGTCTCGATCGATCTTCTGGTAAAGGAAGACATCTCGGGGCTTACAGAAGAAGAAATGCGCACGTATGCAGCCCAGGGAAATGTGGATATGGAAGGAAAATCCATCCGGATATTGTCCACCACGGTTGGTCCCAACGGGCGTGAAAATATTGAATTTGTACAACAAAGGGCCTCAGCCGGTTATCTCAACGGCTATGCTGATCCTGAATACATAGAGGATTTGCCGCGATTCCAGCTTCCTATGCTGGGTCCGGGCACTTTCCGCGCCTTTGAAATCAAAGGAGACTCCATGCTTCCGATGAAATCGGGCACCGTCATTGTCGGAGAATATGTACAGGACTGGCGGGAAATCAAAAACGGGCAGACCTATGTCATCGTTTCTGAGACTGAAGGTGTCGTATATAAGCGTGTTTTTGTGCAGCCAGAAAATAATCAGGTGCCGGTTCTTACGCTCCGCTCAGACAACACTTCTTACCCGGAATACAATATCAGCCTCACTGACGTAAGAGAACTCTGGAAAGCCAAAATGTTTATCAGCGATGACTTTCCCAGCCCTGAAATCTCCCTTGAAAAACTTTCCAGTATGATGTTGGAAATCCAGCAGCAGGTAATAAAACTGAAGGATAGAAACTAGACTTCAGATAATTGCTATCTTAGCGCGATTAACTTTCGCGCATGAGATTTTTTGCTACGACGACAGGACTACTACTACTCATTTTTTCGCTTCTGCTTCCGGCTTGTCAAAAGAAGTCTGGCAGCCGGTACAACACTACGCCCGATAGCATCTCCCAAACTGTCCCGGACTCCGGGCTTTTGGGTGTAAACCCTGATGCTGTTTCACAGATACACCCCATAAAACCTGATACATCCCAGCTTGAAAGGGACTTAATTTCTCAGGGACTGGTAAATATCACAGACCGTGATTCGGGAGTTGTGGTTGAAATGAAATATTCTACCACAGACAACTTCCTGCAAGAAGATGTCTATGAGGATTTTGACAAATGTTATCTCCAGCCGGAGGTAGCCGCCATGCTTGCCAAAGCTCAGGCAATCATCAGGGAAAAAGATTCAGCCCTGAGCCTGATTGTTTTCGATTGCGTAAGGCCGCGATCTGTTCAGCATAAAATGTGGAAAATTGTCAAAGGCACTCCACAGCAGCCTTACGTGGCTCCCCCCGGAGGCATAGGCTCTATGCACAATTATGGAGCAGCCGTTGACCTCAGCCTGATCCACCGCGATACCGGACTGGTAGATATGGGAACGCCTTTTGACTTTTTCGGGCCGCAGGCACAACCCCGATTTGAAATGGATTATATGAAAAAAGGGGACCTGACACAGTCACAGCTTCAAAACCGTTGGCTTCTTCGCAATGCCATGAAAGCCGCAGGCTTTGAGGTCATTCTCTCAGAGTGGTGGCATTTTAACGCTTTTCCTGCGGAGGTGGTCCGGAGTCGCTTTGAGATTGTGGAATAGGGGTCTCTGCCGGCGTTTCTTTTAATGTTTCTTCCCGTGTTTTTTGCGGCAACGCTGATTCGGGTTCAGCATTTTTTTCGGGTTCCGGAGCCCCTTCTTTTTCGAAAATCTTTGGCTTTTCAGGCCGCTCCCTGATGCGCCATTTTAGCCCATCGAGCTGATTGGCCTCAAAAACAATCTTATAAAACGGGTAATAGGTTCCTTCCGGCTGGGTTAAAAAAACAATCCGCATCACCTCATTATCCTCAAAATATATCATCATCTCCTGTGAAAGCGCCTTATTCATCCCCTCGTAAAATATATGCGTCGTGTCATCTTCATTTTTGGCAAAATATATACTCTCGCTATTGCCCAGAATGTGCATTTTGTAAATTTCATTTTCCTTGAACTTTACCCGCATTTCTTTCCCCTTGATCTGGTTATACCCTACCGTATCTTCCCTGCTGGCCAGAAACCCATCTTTCCCCACCCACATGGAATCTGCCTTTTCATTTTTCATCCAGATAATGATCGTGTCTCCGGTCAACTGATTTTCATCTGACCACAATACCGGGTCATTGTAAAGGTACATGACCGAATCATCGTAAAAATAGACCATCGAATCAGCCCTTCCCTGAAGGTCATTCATAAAAAAACGCACATTGTGGTAGGCCTTTACCAGACGGGTCTCTACGGTATCCTCCCGATACAATGCATCATTGGTTTGCGGCGGGCCTACGAGATTTTTTACTTCTGCTGCATCTATGGTATCTATCAACACCACCGTTTCCAGTGAATCAGGAATCGGGGAAGTCTTGTTTACAGTATCCGTAAGCACCGGGTCAGCCACAAGGGAATCCGTTTGCAGAGGTGCTGCGGTTTCTTCAGATGCCCTTTTTTCGAGGGAGTCTGTTGTTGGCCTGGAGGGAAAACGTTTCCGGATAATTTTTTGCTGTTTTACAGAAAACAGCGTATCGGCCATGACATACAGGGTGTCGTCATCAAAAGTATGAATCGCCACAGCCTGGCGCGTTACCCAGCTTTCGTCTGTTTTTCGGTTAAACTGCGCCAGCCCCCCCCTGATCTGGAGAGATGAATCATCCTGAAATACCTGCACATCCCCCCGGGCAAAACCCAGGTCGCGCTTGTCAAAATAAGTGAGGGTATCAGCGACCAGAAGGTAGGAAGAATCTCTCACGATCGAGCGGGAATACAAATTTACAATTCCCCTTTCTGTATCGTAATTCCCGTTTTCGGTCTCAATCTCCCCGTCCTCACTGGTAATATAGGTTTTGGTTAAGAAATAGGAAATCTTGTTTTCTGTATCATAACCCAGCGTATCGGTAACCAGCACATAGTCGGGATTTACCAGCTTTACACTGTCGCGAAAATAGGCCATGTCTCTGTTGGGATAATAATAGCCGAGAATACTGGTAAGCACATTATCTCCATCAACCATTTTCCCGCCTTCTCTGTAAAATCCGTATTCTTCGTTGCGCAGGTAGGTAAGGCGGTCTGTGGTCAGAACCACATCCTGATTGGTCAGTCGTATTTTTTTATATACTTCAGAGATTTTCGATTCGGTGTCATAGGTGAGTTTTTCCCCAAAAAGAAAAACACTGTCGGGCATTTCAATGCGAACTTTGCTATACGCTTCGAGCCGGTGATCTGTCTCAAAAAAATACGCGCTATCGCAGAAAAACAACGTCGAATCCTGCTTCATTTCGACCCGCCCCACCAGTTTTTCAAACTCGACCTCCTGTGAACGCAGATAACTCAGAACAGAGGCATGGAGAATCTCTACCCTTTTGGTGCGGGCAGTGTCAGCGGTTACGACCCCGGGTCTGACAGGCTGAGCCTGTAACTTCAGGGAACCCAAAGCGCCTGTTATAAAAAACAGCAACCCAAACCAGTAGTATATCTTTTTTCGCATAACTAACATTCACCTGCAAATTACATCTCTTCCTGCCGAGACTCCAAATTTTGGTACAGGACAGTCAAAAGTGACCCTATTTCCACGAAAGGTTGTACCGGTTCTGTTAGGCGAATTGATTCTGGTGTGGTACATTTGCCAGAATACGATTTGATACCTACTATGAAAAAACTTTGCTTTAGCCTGGTTATGTTTTGCGCCCTTTCCATGATGGGGCAGAAAAAAGCCGAAACTGACAAATGGGATGTGGCAGCCTCACATGGCCCTTCACATGAGGTAAAATTTACAACCAGCGAGGGGACCTGGATGAATCTCGATGTAAGCCCCGATGGGAAGGAAATTGTTTTCGACCTTTTGGGTGATATTTATACCCTTCCCATCGAAGGGGGAAAGGCAACCCTCATCTCCGGAGGAACTCCCTATGAAGTGCAGCCGATATATAGCCCCGACGGAAAACAAATTCTATTCACCAGCGACAGAGGGGGAGGCGACAATATCTGGGTAATGAACCGCGACGGTTCAGACCGGAAACAACTGACAAAAGAAGATTTCCGGCTGCTCAACAACGCAGTCTGGACGCCGGATGGCGAGTACTTTGTCGCCCGCAAACACTATACGGCCAGCCGTTCACTTGGTGCCGGAGAAATGTGGTTGTACCACATTACCGGGGGAGGCGGGATACAGCTTACCAAACGCAAAAACGACCAGCAGGATGCAGGAGAGCCTTTTGTATCTCCCGACGGAAGATATGTGTATTACAGCGAAGACATGAGCGGGGGGGCTTCTTTCGAATACAACAAAGATCCCAACGGCATGATCTACATGATCCGGCGTTATGACAGAGAAAAAGGCGAAATAGAAAATATTACAGGAGGAGCCGGCAGTGCCTTCCGCCCTACCCTTTCCCCCGACGGAAAATATCTGGCATTTGTGAAGCGGGTGAGGACTAAAACGGTACTGTACCTCCACGACCTCGCCACCGGCGAGGAATGGCCTGTGTATGACGGCCTCACCAAAGACCAGCAGGAAACCTGGGCTATTTTTGGTGTTTATCCCAATTTCGCATGGATGCCCGACAACCAGCATATTGTCATTTCCGGGAAAGGGAAAATAGAGAAAGTGAATATCAATAACTTCTCCGCCACGGAAATCCCCTTTCAGGCCGAAATAGTACAAACCGTAGAAGAACCTGTGCTTTTCAGGCAGGAGGTTTCGCCAGCGACCTTTGAAGCCAAAATGATCCGCCATGCAACCACTTCTCCCAACGCAAAATGGCTGGCTTTCCATGCCGCAGGGTATATTTATCTCAAACTGCTACCTGATGGCAAACCTTTTCGTCTCACAGCGGACAAACACCTCGAGTTTGAACCGGCCTTTAGTCCCGATAGCAAATCGCTGGTTTATACCACATGGAGCGACACCGCTACCGGATCTATTCGCATGGTCAGCCTCTCAGATGAAGGCGTTGCAGGAGAATCACGTGGACTGACCTCCGAAAAAGGATTTTATCACTCCCCTTCCTTCCATCCCGACGGTAAGCAGATCGTTTTCCGGAAAGGCCGTGGAAATTTAGTACTTGGCACTACATATGGAAAAAATCCGGGGGTTTATACACTTATGCTGGAAGGCAGCAATCAGCCGGTGTTTATTGGAGATGGAGGCGAATATCCGCGTTTCAGCCCCGATGGCAGGTATATTTATTTTCAGCAGGGAAATCAGTATTTCTCGCTGAAGCTGGAAAACCATGAGGAGCAGACAATTTTTACTTCGCAGTACGCCAACCAGTTTGTTCCCAGTCCGGACGGAAAATGGCTGGCATTTACCGAATTGTTTCAGGGGTACATTATCCCGTTCCCGCAGGTGGGAAAAGCAGTTGATCTCTCCGGAAATATCCGTTCGGTTCCTGTAAAAAAGGTTACCCGTGATGCAGGTACATCTCTTCACTGGTCGGGAGACAGCCGTACGCTTCACTGGGTGCTGGGACCACAATACTTTTCAAGGCCGGTCAATCAGTCTTTTACCTTTGTGGAAGGCGCCCCAGATACACTTCCCCCCATTGATACTACGGGGCTAAATATCGGGCTTACGCTAAAAACCGATATTCCCCAGGGAAAAACCGCTTTTGTCCATGCGAGGATTATCACCATGGAGAACAATAAGGTAATTGAAAACGGGTACATTCTCATTGAAAATAACCAGATCGCACGGGTGGGTGAAGGCGAACCTAAATTAGGAGAGGATGTGTATGTGGTTGATTGCGCAGGCAAAACCATCATTCCCGGTCTGATAGACGTACACGCGCATCCCGGTGTGAGTTACAACGGCATTTCTCCGCAGCAACAATGGTCTTACTTTGCCAATCTTGCCTACGGGGTTACGACGACTCATGATCCATCCAACGATACGGAAATGGTATTCTGCCAGTCCGAAATGGTAAAGTCTGGTGTGATGCGGGGGCCGCGGATTTATTCCACCGGAACGATCCTCTACGGTGCCGACGGTGATTTTAAGGCGGTGATCAACAGCTACGAAGATGCATTGAGCCATCTGCGGAGGCTGAAAGCTGTGGGCGCCTTTTCGGTCAAAAGTTACAACCAGCCGCGGAGAGACCAGCGGCAGCAGGTAATCAAAGCCGCCAGGGAACTGAAAATGATGGTTTATCCGGAAGGTGGTTCTACCTTTTTCCACAATATGTCAATGATTCTCGACGGACATACCGGAATTGAGCACTCTATTCCGGTCAACCCGTTTTACAAAGACGTAACCCGTCTCTGGGCAGAAAGCAAGGTAGGCTATACCCCGACCCTTATTGTAGGGTATGGCGGCAGATGGGGAGAAGATTACTGGTATCAGAAAACCCAGGTCTGGGAAAAAGACCGGCTGCTCAGTTTTACCCCTAGAGCGGTCGTTGATCCCCGGTCGCGGCGCAGAGATATGCTCCCGGATGAGGAGTGGAATGAGGCATTCATTTCAAATAGTAAGGGCTGTAAACAACTGCTGGATGCCGGAGGAAAGGTACAGTTGGGGGCACACGGGCAACTCGAAGGGCTGGGGGTTCATTGGGAACTATGGATGCTGCAAATGGGCGGAATGACGCCAATGGAAGCGCTGGGAGCAGCTACCATCCACGGAGCCGAGTATATTGGAATGGGCGACCAACTGGGTTCCATCAAAAAAGGGAAACTCGCCGACCTGGTCGTGCTTGATGCCAATCCGCTGGAAAATATTCAGAATACAGAAAAAATCCACCTGATTGTAGCCAACGGCAGATTATTTGATCCCCAGACGCTGAATGAAACCGGCAATTATGAACAGAAACGTCTTCCGTTTTTCTGGGAAAACGGGCGCTCTTCGGAGTCATTTGACTGGCATGGAGAAACGCACGGGTTCACCGCGCCCAAATGTGGGTGCGTACATTAAAAAGTAGGGGAAATATATCCTGAGGAAATATAGCTGATGGGGTTTTATAATTTAGATATATTTAATTCCTTTGCACCCGCAAAAACCAAGATTCAATTACCTTAACCAAACATCCTTATGAAGAATATTTTCACATTATTGTTTGCTGTAATGGCAACACTGAGCGTGAACGCACAATCGCTGGAATATTCAGGAAAAACTTTCCCGGTTGAAAAAACAGGGTTCGCGTTCCGTCCATCAACGAAGTTTCCCGTACGACCTCCTGTGGTCCAGACACCAATCAGTACACCCTTTTTAAAGCAACGGCTGCATTTGGCCTGAATGTCAATAACGCTACTTCAGCGGTAAGTCTGGCGCAGTATTTTTGATGTTCCGCTTCACCCGATCACCATCTACGGGTTTAATTTCTACGGGTTTTCCAACTCAAACAACAACGATACCCTCAACATCACCTGCTCCATTTTTGATGCAAAAGCAGACTCAACGCCCAACACCGTACTGGCTTCGGCTGTAATCAAAGTGGACACTACCGCAGGTGCTACCATTAATGATTTCCGCAGAACGGTCATCTTCACCACACCGGTAACTGTGGCAACTCCGTTCCTGGTAGGCATCTCTAATCCTTCTCCTATCAGCCTTCTGGCTGTGACCAGCAGTTGGACAGCAGACGGTGCAGGCGAATTTCCTGGCTTTGCGCAGATTGGACCCAACTGGCTTTCAGGCGCAGATCTGAACATTGGCGGCTCACCCTATGACGCAGATCTTCTCATCGAGCCGATTGTATCCTTTGATGCAACTGCTGCCATCGCATCTCCCGTAGCTGCCAGTTGGTACCAGAATGCACCCGTAGCCTTTACCAACGCATCTTCTTCTGTATTCACCAGCAGGTTTTATAATGTACTGTCTTACGACAGCTACTTCAGCAGCACCCCCGATTCCACTTTCTACTGGAGTTTTGGAGATGGAAGTGACGCTTATGGAACTGATGTTACCCATACTTATACCGATGGTTCTTCCAGTTACACCGCAGGTGTATATGGACTCATCCTCGGCTACACATCTGCCTGCCTGATTCTGCCATTGTTACTTTGACCTGCGTGAGCAGCAGCCGATGCCATTCGTTGTAGGCTCACAAAACGGTGGCGTACAGTAGCATTTGTGGACAACTCTGTAGCTGATACATGGTCATGGAACTTTGGCGATGGAAATACTTCCACCACAGAGCCCTTCCCATACCTATGCTGCCAGCGGTGCATATACCGTTGCGCTTGTAGTTACCAGTTGTGGAAGCAGTGATACCACTACACAGCAGGTTTCCGTTATCCTGACCGGCCTGAATGACCTCCTCGACAAGGCCCTTTCTGTTTATCCCAACCCTTCAACCGGTGCTTTCCAGGTTGCTATGAATATGGACAAAACAGCACCTGTAACTGTATCTGTTTACAATATGGTGGGTCAGATGGTGTATAATAAAACATTTGGCAACGTCTCCGCTATCAGCGAATCCATTAACCTTACAGGAAAAGAAAAAGGAATCTATCTGCTTCAGGTAACCGCCGGTGAAAACCAGGTAACCCGCAGAATTGTCCTTGAATAAGCTGCCATCAGCAGATATTTCAATGAATTTTCTGGGCAACAAAGGGCTATCCTTTGTTGCCCGTTTTTTATTGAATTCCACTGCGAATTTGCATATTTGAGGATAAACTTGACATGCCCCATCAAAAGCCAAAAACGCCGGTTATTTTTCTTGCCTTTGCCAATGAACGCAGCCAGGACGGTTTTCTGCGTAAGCTCACCACCGAAATGAAAAAATCATGAACGCACTTGAGCCGGCGATTCAGGAAGGCAGGTGTCATTTAAAAATTCTCCTTCTGCCACACAGGAAGAAATCGCCGCTGTGTTTCAGGATGAGTGGTATCAGGACCGGATTTGGATATTTCACTACGGCGGGCATGCAGATGAAGACGAATTGTGGCTGGAAACAGATGCGGGCACCAATCAGTCGTTTTTCTCCATGGGACTGGCGCGTTTTCTGGGGGCACAAGAAGGACTAAAGCTGGTTTTTCTCAACGGTTGTGCGACCAAAGACCATGCAGATCTACTGTTAAAAGAGAAGATTCCCGCAGTCATCGCCACTTCCCGGAAAATCCTGGATGAGCAGGCACTCCGCTTCTCGGAGACCTTTTACAAAGGGCTGGCCGGAGGTGCAAGCATAAAGGAAGCCTTTGCCGAAGCCGAAGGAATGCTTTTGGGAATCTATGGAGAAAAAGCCTATTCCGATGGAAAAGGGCATCGCGGGTTTTTCTGGGAGGAAGGGGAAAATACATCTTCTGACGCAGAACTTCCCTGGCGATTATTTTTGCAGGAAAATGCAAGCTGGTTTCCCGCGCAATGGAGGTTGTTTCACGAATTAAAAGAACCAGAAAACCAGCCGGAACTGGCTCCCGATGCTTTTCTGGGGGAAGAGTTTAACAACTACCGGATTACCGAGTACCTGGGCAATGGCAGTCTGGGAACCGTCTATAAAGCCGTGCATACCGAAATGAATTCCGAGCGGGCCATAAAAATCACCCACAAAGTGCTCAAAGGCTATGAACTGGTACGCTCCGCTCTGATCGCCGGCAGTAAAGGACTTGCCTCGATTAAACACCCCAACGTTATCGATTTTTACGATGTGGGCGAACTCGAATTGCTGGGGCAAAAAAGACTGTATGCGGTAATGGAAATCGTCAGAGGCGAAAGGCTAGACAAGGTCAGTCATGAGCCTTACCGCAAAAATCATGTAACATTTACCGAACTGGCGCTCCAGTTGGCAGCCGGGCTGGAGGCAGCGCATAAAACAGCCTACGAAGACGAAACCGGAACACCACGGGAAGGAATTATCCATGGAAACCTCAAAACCCGTAAGATCCTGTTTGACCAGAAAGGTGTGCCCAAAATCACCGATTTCATGTTTACCGACCTTTCACGCTCCTCCGCCATAGCCTTTGATGTGCCGGAAACAGTACAGATCAGAGACCGGGCTGAAAGAATGGATGATTATTTTGCACCGGAAGTGATACAAGGATTTTCGACAGTTACCCGTCAGAGCGACATATATTCGCTGGGGGCCATCTTCTTTGAAATTCTATCGGGAAGATTAATCGGAGATTTTGATTTTCAGACGGTGGATGAAATGCATCGCTTTTTAAGAGATACCACAGACAATTTTCCGCGGAGCATATCCAAAGCCATTTTTAAGGCAGTAAGAAAACAACCTGCCGAAAGGTACCAGGAGGTCAGTGAAATGATCAATGAGCTGCTGGTTCCCACTTCCTGGCTGAAAAAGGTGAAATACTGGTTCAGGAGAAAATAACCCGGTGACAACAAATCATATTCTCTGATAGTTTGCCGTCCATAAAGTACGCCACCTGTACAATCTTGAGATACCTAAGAAGGAGAGGAACGGAAAATACACAACTTACTGTCAGACAACAAGTTGCACATCTTGTTATTTCCAGGATTGCCGAATTTGCGTTTATTACGAAAAAGATGATTTTTCAGGGAATTTTTCGAAGATTTCGTACAACCCAAAATACTTTTCCTACGTTCTTATCATATATATTACATCGGTCTTTTATTTTTGGGAAAAATTACCAACTTGTGGTTTATTACTAAAAGCCTAATACTTTAAAAACTGAAATGAATACAACCCTGTAACTATTTCCCCGGGAAATTGTTTCAAACATGCTGTTTCACATTCGTCAATATTAGAAAACACTTTAGCAAAAATGAGCAGGATTGATATGAACACCTTGCAAGAGTCCTCTAACCTTGAAAAACAATTGCTGCAAATGCGCGATGCTTTCCGGCAACACCAAAATGAAATCCGTAAAAGGTACAAGATTTCAGCCAACGAGATGGAGATCATCCTCTATATCGATGATTTTGGTCCGCAACGTATGAAAGCCGTGGGTGAGCAGTTTAAAATCAAATTCAGTACCCTTACCAGTCTGGTCGATAAAATAGAGAAACTCAACCTCGTCAAGCGGGTAAATTCGAAAGATGACCGCCGCTCTATTATGGTGACCATCACCAAAAAAGGCAAAAAAATGCTGGAAGAATACAACAGCCAGATCAAATCACTTGCGGAGCGCATTTCGGAGGTTTCGCAAACCGAAACCCTGCCGCAACTGGTAGCTACACTGGAAAAGGCGACCTCATGATCTCCTTTCCTCAGTGATCTGATTACAGCTACTTTTGCTTTCCGCCGCCTTCGTTGTCTTTCTTATGACGACTGCGAAGGCGGTTGTATTTCTGCGGTTGCTGAAAATTGATTAATTTTGGCACATGGGCATTAAAACTACGGCTGGCCTCACATGGGCAAAAATCCGGGCAGGCCAGATTCATCGAAATAAATCCCGGGCTGTAGATATTCAGGCCCAAACCTTTCACTCCCTGATAAAAAAAGCGGAAAAAACTGCTTTTGGCCAGGAACACAACTTCTCCCGCATACGCACTTACGAGGATTTCCGCAAAGCAGTACCTGTACGCGACTATGAAGCCGCAAGGCCCTGGCTGGATCGCATCTATAAAGGTGAACCGAACGTCACCTGGCCCGGCCTCCCGCTCTATCTCGCCAAAACCTCCGGCACTACCTCCGGTACCAAATATATTCCCATCACCCGTGACTCCATCCGCAATCAAATCGGCGGTGCCCGCGATACCCTGATGATGTATATGGCAGAAACCGGAAATGCCCGTTTCCTCAACGGGAAAATGATGTTCCTCTCCGGTAGCCCTGAAATTGAAAAAAATAAATACGGAATCAGAACGGGCAGGCTCTCGGGAATCGTCAATCACTTTGTCCCCGCTTATCTTCAGCGAAACCGCGTCCCCGATTATCAGACCAACATTATCGAAGACTGGGAAACCAAGGTAAAAACCATTGTTTCGCAGATCTGCCGGCAGGATCTCCGGCTGATTTCGGGTATTCCCCCCTGGGTACAAATGCTGTTTGAAGAACTGGAAAACCAGACAGGAAAACAGCCCCTTGAAGTCTGGCCCAATCTATCGCTTTTTGTACAGGGTGGCGTCGATTTTCAACCTTATCAGCCCATCTTTGACCAGTATTTTCAGGGGAAAGTAGATATTGCGGAGCTCTATCCTGCCTCCGAAGGTTTTTTTGCTATTCAGGAAACCCAGAAAGATAACGGCCTTCTGCTGATGCCCGATTATGGGGTTTTCTACGAATTTATTCCCCTCGATGAATACGGCTCGGCCAATCCTTCCCGCCTTACGCTGGCAGAGGTGGAGACAGACCGCCAATATGCACTTATTATTTCCACCAACTCCGGGCTCTGGGCTTATGATATCGGAGATACAGTAAAATTCACGTCCGTCAATCCCTGGAAAATCAGGGTCTCAGGAAGAGTCAAACATTTTATCAGTGCCTTCGGAGAACATGTCATATCCGAAGAAGTCAATGCCGCAATGATGGAAGCGGCAGAAGCTACCAATGCGCAGTTTCAGGAGTTTACCGTTGCACCCCTGCTCAGTCCGGAAAAAGGAGCCTCTACCCATGAATGGCTGATAGAGTTTGTCCGTCCCCCTGACAATTTTGAAAGATTTAATATCGTTTTAGATGAAAGCCTTCGAAAAAAAAATGCATATTACAATGATCTCAGAGAAGGCAATATCCTGCGGATGGCACAGGTAAAATTACTGAAACCCAATGCCTGCCGCGAGTATATGAAGTCAATAGGCAAGCTGGGCGGGCAAAATAAATTTCCCAGACTCAGCAATAATCGCCTTATTGCAGACGCTCTTTACACTATGCTGGATGAAAATATCCAGAAAAAGCCAATGTAATTTTCAGAAAAAATCCTCCAATTTTTTTTTGAAGGAAAATTTCGTGTTAGATTCGGAGTATAGTTCAAATTAATCACCAGCTAATTTATTGGTTTTCACCATGTACGACAACGACCACAACAAAGACCACAACCAGAACCGGGACGAGCAACCACCCAGAAATGAGAATCAGGAGCGGGATGAAAACAAAAACCGCAATGAGGATCAAAACCGCTTCGAAGACCGGCAACGAAACAGCAATACCTATGATGACCGGAACCGCGATGATAATCGCGGGAACTACAACCAGAACCGGGGAAACTACCAGGACCGCGGCAATTATCAAAACCGCGGGAACTACAACAACAGAGGCAATTACGAAAACCGGGGCAATTATGAAAATCGCGGGAATTATGAGAACCGGGGAAATTACGAGAACCGGGGAAACTATGACAACCGCAATAACGAAAACCGCGGGAACTACGAAAACCGGGGCAGTTACGAGAATCGCAACAACGACAACCGGGGCAATTACAACCGCAATGACAACCGCGGCGGATATGAAAACCGGAATCAAAACCGCAGTTATGATAACCGCAGTTACGATAATCGGAACAGTGAAAACCGCGATCAGAACCGCAACTACGATAATCGGAACAGCGAAAACCGGGATCAGAACCGCAGCTACGATAATCGTAACAATGAAAACCGCGATCAGAACCGCAGTTATGAAAACCGCAGCTACGATAATCGTAACAATGAAAACCGCGATCAGAACCGCAGCTACGATAACCGGGACCAAAACCGCAGCTACGATAACCGGGACCAAAACCGCGGGTACGAAAACCGGGGCTATGACAATCGCGGGGGCTACGACAACCGTGGCGGCGGCGGTGGCGGCTACAACCGGGGTTATAACAACCGAAACAACTACAATAGAGGCGGCGGTGGCGGTGGGTTCCGCAATGACCGCGGAGGCGTACGCCTGACTTCCGTGCTGAAACGCCTTCAGGTACTCGGAGTAGAATATGACCACAAAGATCTGGTAAATATCTCCTCACTGATTTCACTTGAATATCAGTTCAGGTACAACCAGAATCCACGAAAAATCAAGCAAAAAGAAGGCGACAAGATGTTTTTTGTCCGAGCTTACGAGCCTGAATTCATCGTCACAGTTGACGAAATGATTACGCTTTATTTTGCTAAGGAAGAGGAAAAAAGAATGGAAGTTTACCACGCCGCCAAAAAGAACCCCAGCGGCCCTCTGGCAAAACTCAAACGCCGCCTCCGCAAAAGAAAGAAATCAGAAGACGGAGATGATGACGGAGATGATGAGGACGACAACGGAGAAGATTGATTTTTTCTGAAAAATAAAAGCGGCTGTGAAATTTCACAGCCGCTTTCGTTTTATACCCTAGGATCAGATTACAGGTTTTCCATCACAAAATCTGTCATCATGCGGTACAAATGATACCGGGTGTAGCCACCGTAAATGCTATGGTTGCGGTTGGGATAAAAGAACATGTCAAACTGCTTATTGGCTGCCACAAGTGCATTGACCCATTCCATAGAATTTTGCAGATGGACATTGTCGTCTGCCGTCCCATGTACCAGCAAATATGCTCCCTTGAGGTTTTTGGCGAAATTGATGGGAGAATTGTCGTCATAACCGCCAGGATTTAACTGCGGCGTCTTCAGATAACGCTCCGTATAAATGGTGTCGTAAAACCGCCAGTTGGTCACCGGCGCTACCGCAATTCCGGCTTTAAACAGCCCATTCCCCTTGGTCATACACAGCGAAGACATGTACCCGCCATAACTCCAGCCCCAGATTCCGATACGACCTGCATCCACATAAGGCAATGAGCCCAGATACCGGGCCGCCTCTATCTGGTCGATAGTCTCATATTTGCCCATATTGGCGTAGGTCACATCGCGAAAATCGCGACCTTTTCCTCCTGTTCCCCGATTATCCACGCACGCGACAATATAGCCGCTTTGCGCCAGCATCTGATGCCACATATAGTTGAACGGATCGCCACTTCCCCATGCGTTCAGCACCTGCTGATCACCCGGCCCACCATAAACAAACATAAGCACCGGGTATTGCTTTGTGGGAGAAAAGTCCTGAGGTTTAATCATATATCCATCCAGTTTTACTTTCTCCGATGTACGGAAGGTAAAAAATTCCGGCTCCGCAATTGCAAGTTTCCCCAGTCTCTCCACCAGCGCTTCATTGTCCTCCAGACTTCTTATGACTTCACCCCGGTTATTGCAAAGCACGGTTTGAGATGGTTGATCAATGGAACTGTAAGAATCCACAAAGTAGTTGAATGCAGAACTAAACTCAGGTTCATGCACCCCTTTTGCTTTGGTAAGCCGCGTCTTCTTTTTACCATCAAGCTGAACGGAATACAACTGATCTTCCAGCGGGGAATCTTCTTTCGAAAGAAAATATACCCGGCCATTCACTTCATCCACTCCCAGAATCTCAGAAACTTCAAATTTGCCCGAGGTAAGCGCTGCTTTCACCTGTCCGTCTCTGCCATACCGGTAAATATGATTGTAACCGTCCATTTCGCTCATCCATATAAAATCCTCACTGTTTTTGAGGAAATACCACTTATCATCGGTGGCCTCTTCGATATACGTTTCGCTGGTTTCGGTGAGAATCACCCGTGAGGCTCCCGTTTCTGCCTGAATCAGCAGCACGTCCACCTGGTTTTGAAGCCGGTTGAGACGCATAGCAGCCAGTTCGTTGGAAGACTGTGTCCATTTGATACGGGCAATGTATTGGTCTGTCTCAGGCCCTACATCGGCCATGACTGTTTTGGCCTGCAAAATATCGTGGATGTGGATACTCACCACCGCATTCTCTTCGCCAGCTTTGGGATATTTGAAGGTATAAGGATATGGGTACAGCGACCCGTAAACCGGCATCACAAATTCTTCCACCTCCCCTTCGTCAAAACGATAAAACGCGATCCGGTTGCCATCGGGAGACCAGGCAAACCCCTTTTCAAATGCAAATTCTTCCTCATATACCCAGTCGGTAGCTCCGTTGATGATACGGTTTATCTCACCATCAGAGGTAACCTGAACGGTTTTCCCGGAAGCAATTTCCATGTAATACAGGTTATTGCTGTAAACAAACCCCAGTTTACTTCCATCAGGTGAGAATATAGGATTGCTGATTTTTCGGCCATCCATTACCTGCTGTACCTTCCGCGACTGCCGGTCAACTACGAAGCAGACTTCGCGGGTAGAGTGGCGGTATATTCGCTCTGTTTCGGCTTTTAGTAATACCTGATTTTCATCCCCGCTGAATTCATACCCCTGGATTCGCCCGGGTGAAATTCCACCGAGGTCGAGACCGCGAAGCGATAATACCTCGTCCACTTTTTTTTCATCCGCAATCGAATAACGCGCTATGCCATCCCCATCTTCCAGTACAGAATAGTACTGATCGTCTTTCATCCATCGAAACCCGGAAGGTTGCTGGGGGTAATACGAATAGGTAACCCATATATCTTCCAGGGTAACCTTCCCGGCGCCTCCCTGGGCAAAGAGTTGAAAAGCAGATACTACAAAAATCAGATAAATAAGGCTGATAATTCGGATCATAATTGTTGTTTTAATCAGACAAAGTAAAGAAAAACGAAAAAACTAACCACAATAAATAATATCCCAATAGTTCGTATATAGTATAATACAAAACAATAAATTTTATCATTTTGTGTTTTCATTGATAGAGTTTAATTTATTTTGAATCGTTCATCTATTTGACTCAAATGAAACAAAAAACCGTTCTGTTTTCTTTGCTCTTATTGATTTTCGCAACTTTTTCCTGTGAATTTGAAGATGACGACATCTTTGATGACGGAAACAAAGGTAATTCCTATCTCCAGATCAGGCTTACAGACAATCCGTTGAATGTGGATCAGGTCAACATTGATCTTCTTCAGGTGTCTGTCAAAACAAAGCAGTCTTCGGGTTTTATTCCGCTTAATACCTATGCAGGTATTTATGATCTGCTGAAATATCAGGCTGGGCAGGATACGCTGATTGTCAATGACACACTCCCTGCGGGTGAAATCCAGGAATTGCGGCTGCTGCTCGGTCCCGACAATACCATCATGGTTGACAGTGTTCTGTACCCGCTGAAAGTTCCTTCAGGACTTTCTTCCGGCATCAAGATTAAATTCACCAAAATTATGGTTCAGGACAGCCTGACCAATGTCACCATTGACTTTGACGCCCAGAAATCGGTGGTCGAACAGGGAAACGGAGGTTATTTGCTCAAACCCGTAATCCAGGCCATATTATAGTTTGGACGGTTGAGGCGAAAAGCCGAAATTTGGCTGCCAATTCAAAAGGATAGCTGTGTCATTTTTCGGTAAAAATCTCCGTCACATCAGAACCAGAAAAAATCAGACAGTGGCAAATTTTGCCCAGGAGCTGGGTATTTGGGAAGATACGCTCCGCAAATACGAGGCAGATAAAGCCGAACCCGGTCTTGACACGCTGATTGAAATATCTGATAAACTCAACCTTCCGGTTGATCACCTGCTCAGAAGAGACCTGGGCAAATATGAGCAGGTGGTGGCCGGAAAAAAAATCCGCATGGTATTGCTGGATGTGGACGGTACCATGACCGACGGTGGCATGTATTACAACCAGACCGGAGACCAGATAAAACGTTTTGACGTAAAAGACGGGTTGGCCGTTCACAGGGCTATTACCCGCTATGGGATGCTGTTTGGCTTTATCAGTTCGGGTTCAGCCGACAAAGTCATCCAGGCCAGAGCCGCAGCGCTGGGTGTTCAGTATGTACATTCAGGAAAAGAACCCAAAATCGAAATTGCTGCCAGATGGATTTCGGAAACAGGAATCGGTTTTGAACACATTGCCTATATTGGCGATGATTTTAATGACCTTCCGCTAATGAAAAAAGTATCGTTGTCTGCCTGCCCTGCCGACGCGGCCCGGCAAATCAAAAGTGCAGCAGATATCGTATTAACCCGTAAAGGAGGCGAAGGATGCATAAGGGAGTTTCTGGAAGATGTAATGGAACTGGACTTTTCGAAATAAGGTTTATGGAAAAAGTAATAATATTCGACGGTGTCTGTAACTTCTGTAATGCTTCTGTGAATTTTATTATGGACAGAGATCCCAAAGGCCATTTCAAATTTGCTGCAAACCAATCTGATACAGGGAAAGCGCTCCTTAGCAATGCAGGCGAATCTTCTGAGGAGATAGGTACTATTTTTCTGTTTGATGGCGGTAAATTATATCGGGAATCTGCGGCTGTACTTCGGATTGCCAAAGGTTTGAATTTCCCCTGGAACCTGGGTTACGTGTTTGTCGTCGTCCCCCCTTTTATCCGAAACTTTTTTTACCGGATCATCGCCCGAAACCGGTACCGGTGGTTTGGCAAACGGGAAGCCTGTCGCCTCCCCACACCGGAAGAAGCAGCGAGGTTTTTGTAAATTTTCAGGTTCCGGCTCCTACAGTAAGGCTGTACATGACAATTCCGGCTGCAACCGATACATTCAGGCTGTGTTTGGTGCCCAGTTGGGGAATTTCCAGCGCGGCATCGGAGAGGTCCACAACCTGTTGATTTACTCCTTCCACTTCATTGCCAAGTACGATGACGCACTTCTCAAAAGGAGGAATGCCCGAATTCAGGGATATGCTCTGATCTGTCTGTTCAATGGAGAAAATGGTATAACCCTGAGCTTTGAAATTCCTGATCACCGCCACAATGTCTGACTGATATTCCCATGCGACTGTTTCTTCTGCACCGATAGCGGTTTTATGAATTTCCCGGTGGGGAGGGACCGCGGTAATGCCACAGAGAATGATTTTCTCAATTAAAAAAGCATCTGCGGTGCGAAAAACGGCACCCACATTGTGCATACTACGTATATTGTCGAGCACCACTACCACCGGTTTTTTTTCGGTCATACGAAAAGCTTCGGGAGTCAGTCGGTTTAGTTCTTCCAGTTTTAATTTTCTCATCGCAGTCGAATCTTGGAAAAATCCTTATAAGGCACAAATTTCTACTTTTATTGTAAATATTTATATTTGACCCATGAGCAATAAAGAGAATCAGAATAGTGACAGGACTACAGAATTACTAAAGAAGGTCCGGAAAATAGAGATAAAAACCCGTGGGTTATCCAATCAGATATTCTCAGGGGGTTATCACAGCGCATTTAAGGGAAGAGGAATGTCCTTCAGCGAAGTGCGGGCATACCAGTACGGAGATGATGTGCGCAACATTGACTGGAATGTCACCGCGCGTTTTGAAAATCCCCATATCAAGGTTTTTGAAGAAGAAAGAGAAATCACGGTTATGCTCCTGGTGGACATCAGCGGCTCTACGCTTTTTGGAACACAGGTAAACCGGGAACATGTAGCCCAGATGAAAGCAGATGTAATGACTGAAATCTGCGCTGTACTCGCTTTTTCGGCCATTAATAACAACGATAAAGTGGGGGTCATGTTTTTTACTGACAGGATTGAAAAATATATCCCGCCCAAAAAAGGTAAAAATCACACGCTGCGGATTATCAGGGAGCTGATCGACACGCATCCGGAGGGAACGGGTACCGACCTGGCGGAGGTACTGATTCACCTCACCAATATGCTGAAAAAACGGAGTATTGTCTTCATCCTCTCCGACTTTATGAATACCGGGGCAGCCTATCAGGATGCGTTGAGCATTGCAAGAAGGCGTCATGATGTGGTAGGTCTGCATATTTACGATGATCATGAGACGATTTTGCCCGATATGGGGCTGGCACGCGTAGTAGATGCAGAAACCGGGCAGGCCGTATGGCTTGATACATCCAACAAAGCTACAAGGGCAAGTTATGGCAAATGGTATAAGGAAAACCTGGCAAACACCCGTGAGATTTTCCTCAGGTCGGGAGCCGATTTTCTGAGTATCAATACCAAAGCATCCTACACCCAGGAACTGATGAATCTCTTCAGCCGGAGAGAGAAAAGAAGGTAGAATATGGCGCTATCGAGGCAAATCTACCTCAATTATAAAAGGAATTATCAGTAGCAACCCTGTATCGGCAGTGTTTTTTTGTGAAGCAGGAGGTTTGTTTTCATGATTTTCTGTATGGGACGGTAAAGGTTGTGGCCTGGGAGCAGTTTTTTTTTCTTCCTTCTGAGGGGAGGTTGGTTTTTCATTTTTCGCTTTCTTTTTTTCGTCTCCGCTCATTTCATAGCTGGATACGCAAATAGCGCCGGGCACATAAGGCGACAAAGCGATAGCCCTTCCTCCCCCTGTCCAAAGGAGAAGGCAGATTACAAGAATTCTTTTCATCATACTATAACTAAGATATTGTTGTGCTGAAACACGTTCAGACGCCAGTTCAATACAATTATATATTACATTTTTGTATTACGCAAATAAATTTTTATTTGACACTCATTTTTATCCTACATAATTGTGGTTTTTCCATATAAAAGTGTAAATTTTGAGCCGATAGAATGTTTTTGCCCAAAAGATGAACTTATATCAGCTCGTAAATAACAAAGAGCCTCGTTTCAACAAATTTGGTACGGCCCAGGAGATCTGGCAGCACGTACAGGAACAGGCATATTCGGGTAAAACCCGTATCGTAGATGGTTATCCACTACCGGATCAGCCAGATTTTATCATTGAGGATTCTTATATCAAGCGGGCAAGTTCCTTCCGCCTGAGCCATCAGTTGTGGAATGATATGGACAAACTCATCAGCGACCCTACGCTGCCGGAAGTCAGCAATAGAGTCGAAGCCATTGAATATGCACTAAAAGTGCTCCTTTCTGTGAAAGAATTTGGTGAAGTTTATGCAACCACACCGGAAGGTGTGCAGCGTTTTGCCAATATTTCGGAGTGTATCAGTCTGGCTCCATTTTTCAGATTCCACAACCATGAACCCCTGATTTCAAGAGATAAGTCATTGTTGGACAAGTATTTATAACCCCATTTCCGCGCAAAAAATCCCAATACTGAAAGTTGTTTTCCCTGACGCTTGTTACGGAAAATTGGAATTTCTGTGTATTTACTTTTCATGTTGGATTTTCAAACAATTATTTTCTTATTTTGTTGGATAAAACAAATTTTCCGAATATGCGGATTCTCCTACTGGAAGATTCTACCAGTCATGCAGGTTTATTTAAGTATGCGCTAGAAGACCTGGGAGTCGATAAGAAAGTCTCTCTCTTCTGGGCGCAAAACGGGCAGGAGGCCAGGAGGTTTCTGCATGAAGGCAGTTTCGATCTACTGATCGTAGATGTAGGCATCCCGGGTGAAAGCGGAATAGATTTTACAAAATATGTAAAAACAAGCCCCTATTCCGAAATTCCGCTGCTGATATTGTCAATGTCACAAAACAACAAGGATATCCGCATGGCTTATTCCGCGGGAGCCAATGCTTATTTGTTCAAACCCTCTGATTTTGACATATTTCTCAACGACCTCTCGCAGGCGATCCGATATTTCTCCGACCTTTTCCCCCCTTCCGGATAAACGGCTGCAACTTTAACAAAACATTAACAACCAAGGCTGGTAATAAACGGTATATTTGCAGGTCAACATATGGAAAAAATCAAAAACCTGAAATATTCCGCTTTTGCGATGCTCCTGATCCTGTGCACCGTGCACCTGCCCCGCGCACAGTCCATTGATGCCCGCCTGCTTGCTGACACCACCGAAATGCTGATCGGGGATCAGATTCGTCTTTCCCTATCCGTCACTCATTCGCCCGAAATCTCCCCGCAATGGCCTGCCCTGGACAGTATCCCCGGTTTTGAAATTCTCAGCTTTACCCGGGTTGACTCCACCGTCTCACAAGATGATCGGATCACGCGCAGCCAGCAGTTTACCCTTACTTCTTTTGACTCCGGCTCCTACCGGATTCCGCCGCTGGATATTTATTATACCCTTTCCGGAGATACTTCCCGCAAAGCCACTTTCACCAATGCCCTTGCGCTCGAAGTAAAAACCGTGGCCGTTGACACTGCCTCAGAAATAAAACCGATCAAGGATATTCGCGGCGCGCCAATTGCTTTTAGCGATTTCCTCCCTTATATCCTTCTGGCAATTGCCATTGCACTTGTGAGTTGGTTTATCATCCGCCGCATTCGAAACCGGCCGGTAAAACAGCCTCAGGTGCAAAAACCTGCCGCCCCGCCCGTCCCCGCGCATGAGATTGCCATGCGCAAACTTGCCCTTCTTGAAGAAAAACGCCTGTGGCAAAAAGATTTTATCAAGGAATACTACAGCGAACTCACCGATGTATTTCGGGAATATCTGGAAAACCGTTTTCTGATCATGGCCATGGAGTCCACCACCGGGGAGATTGTGCAAAATATGCGACAGGTTCACACTTTTACACAGAGACAAATTCAGCAGGTCGAAACACTGCTCACTACCGCAGATCTGGCCAAATTTGCCAAGGCAAAGCCTGAAGCTGGCGAAAACCTGGAAGCAATGGAAATCATCCGCCATTTTGTCAAAGATACTGCCGTCGCATCCGCTACTCCGCCTGCGAATGCGCAGGAGACACAACCTGTAACCGACCATCAGCCATGACCAGTTTCTGGAATAGAATCGCCTTCGCCAACCCCTGGATTTTCCTGCTGCTGGTTATCCCCGTGCTGATGATTATCTGGCACTTCTGGCGCTACAAATACCTCTACCCTACCCTCAGACTCCCCATCCTGGAAGGTGTCAGGCCACATGCCAGACCGATCAGGGGATTTATCAAAAAATATTTGTTTGTCCTGCGGGCGCTGGCCGTCACAGCTATGATTTTTGCTCTGGCCAGACCGCAGTCAACGATGAGCGAAGAAGAAGTCAATACCGAAGGCATTGATATCGTCATTGCCCTCGATATTTCGGGGAGTATGGAGGCACTCGACTTTGAACCCGACCGGCTGGGAGCTGCAAAGGAAAAAGCCCGCGAATTTATCGAAGGCAGAAAAAATGACCGCATTGGTCTGGTCGTATTTGCAGGCGAAAGTTTTACCCAATGCCCACTTACCATTGATCATGAAGTTGTGCTCAACATGCTCAAAAGCGTCAAAACCGGCATTATTGAGCAGGGAACGGCTATCGGAATGGGACTGGCAACCTCCGTCATCCGACTGAAAGAAAGTGAAGCCAAAAGCAAAGTAATCATTCTGCTGACCGACGGAGTAAACAACAGCGGTTTTATCGACCCGCTGACGGCGGTATCTGCTGCCCAGGAATACAACATCAGAGTTTATACCATCGGAGTAGGAAAAAACGGCATGGCGCCCTTTAAAGTCCAGGATTTTTTTGGCAATACCCAGTACCAGCAACAGGAGGTGCGGCTGGACGAAGAACTGCTGAAAGAAATTGCGACACGTACCGGCGGAAAGTACTTTCAGGCTACCAGCAACGCAGCATTAGGTAATGTCTATCAGGAAATTGACCGGCTCGAAAAAACCAGAATTGAAGTTACCCGATTTACCAACTACACCTAAGAATTTTACTGGTTTCTGCTTATCGGAGGCATATTGATTTTGTTTGAAATGATTCTCCGCTATACCGTTGTAAGGAGTATCCCATAAAAAGATATGGCAAGTAGATTAGAACACCCTGAGGCTCTGTACCTGCTGATTCTGCTGATTCCACTGGCAATCATGTTTATCGTTTTCTGGACCGGCAGAAAAAGAGCCATCCGAAGAATGGGAGAACCTTCCCTGGTAGCGCGACTCATGCCTTCCCAACCGACGTGGAAACATCAGATTAAATTCTTCCTCGTCCTTTCCGGGCTCATTTTCCTTGTGATTGCCCTCGCCAATCCGCAGATGTCTGAGACACCCCGGAAAATTAAAAGAGAAGGCGTAGATCTTATCATTGCCCTGGATATATCCAAAAGTATGATGGCAGAGGACGAAAAACCCTCCCGGCTGGAAAAATCTCAGCAGTTTATATCCCGGCTCATCGACAAACTCGCCGGCGACCGTGTGGGCATGATTGTTTTTGCAGGCAACGCCTATCTGCAGGTTCCGCTGACCTCTGACTACCGGGCGGCCAAGTCACTCCTGAAGACCGTAAGCACCGAGCTGGCACCTACGCAGGGTACTGCCATAGGAGAAGCCATACGGCTTGCCTCAGAATCTTTTCCCGCCGGGCAGACCCAATACAAAACCATGCTCATCATTTCTGATGGCGAAAACCACGAAGGAGATGCGCTCGAAGCAGCCAAAAAAGCTGCATCAGAAGGAATGGTGATCCACACTATGGGTATTGGCAGTACCCGCGGCGCCCCCATTCCTGAGAGAAAAAACGGAGTGGAAGACTACAAAAGAGACAATTCCGGCGCAATTGTCTTTTCCAAACTCAATCCGGAAATGCTGCGCGAAGTCGCAGAAGCGGGCAATGGAAGGTACTTTACCCTTTCTCAGGGAACTACGGAGGTAAAAGCATTTATGGATGAACTGGCAGCGATGGAGAAAAAGGAATTTGAAGACCAGGAATTCACCGACTATGAAGATTATTTTCAGTTGTTTCTGGCTGCGGGCCTTCTTCTGTTACTAATTGAATATTTTATTACAGAAAGCCGGAGTCGTATATTTTCGGACTGGCGCATATTCAGGGAATCGTAAAATAAAAGAATATGAAACGTTATCTGCTGATCCTTTTTGGGGTACTCCCCTCACTGGCTGCCCATGCACAATGGCTTCCGGAGCCGGGAAAATCTGATCTCAGACAGGGAAACAAGGCTTATGAGGACAAAGATTTCGCCTTCTCTGAATTTGCCTACCGAAAAGCAACAGAGACAAGAAAAGCTTATTCTCCGGCAATTTTTAATCTGGGGAATGCGTACTATCAACAGGGAAAATACACCGAAGCCGCTGGTGAATACGAAAAGGCAGCAAATCTTTCCCAAACCCCGGCAGAGAAGGCCGAGGCATTTCACAACCTTGGTAACGCACTTCTCAAACAGAAGGAATACGCACAGAGTATTGACGCCTATAAAAAAGCATTAAGGGAAAACCCCGGCGATGCCGAAACCAAATACAATCTGGCCTACGCCCAGCAAATGCTCAAACAACAACAGCAGCAAAACCAGGAGCAGAACAAAGACGATCAGAAAAATCAGGATCAAAAAGATCAGAAGGACCAGAAAAACGATCAGCAGGACCAGAAGCAGGACCAGAAAGACCAGCAGGATCAGCAGCAGGATCAGAAAGATCAGCAAAATAGCGAAAACCAACAGCAACAGCCTCCCCGGCAGCAGCAGATGACCCAGGATCAGATCGACAAAATGCTTCAGGCCCTCGAATTTCAGGAAGAGCAATTGCAAAAAGAACTCCAGCGCAAAAAGGTGCAGGCGGTAAAGAAAAAAGTAGAAAAAGACTGGTAATTAATTATTAAATCAACCCTCTATGAATCAGGGAGACATAAATCAGCAAATCTTTGAACACACCCTGAAATTTGCCCAGGCTGTGCGTGAATTCGGGAAAGTGATTCCGATGACTGTCTCCAATGTGGAGGATCTCAAAAAGCTGATCAAATACTCCGGAGCCATTGGTGCAAAATACATTGCTGCGACCGAGGCTCCCAACAGAAATGATTCCCTCCTGAATATCAAAGGCTGTGTCGAAAAAACAAAAATCACCCAATACTGGCTGAATCTGATTGATATTCAGGGCGATCCTATGCTAGCACAAAGACGTGATCAGTTGATTCGTGCCTCGCACGAACTCGCCTCCATCTTTGTCAAAATCCTTCAAACCAGCAGGACATAAGCTTATGAAAAAGACTTATTTATTGCTTACCCTATTTGCCTGTAGTTTCGTTGGGCTCCGCGGACAATCTTTCAGTGCTTTTGTCAGTAAAAACAAAGTGGCACTGGATGAGACTTTTCAGGTCTCATTTAAACTGGAAAATGCACAATCCCAGGGATTAGAATATCCCGCTTTTGAGGGTTTTCAGGTGCTCGGTGGCCCGAATACCTCCACCAGCATGCAGTTTATCAATGGTACTACCACGCAGTCAGTTACCTATTCCTTTTATCTGCGCCCCAGAAAAGAAGGAAAAATCACCATTGGCCCGGCGACCGTCGTAATCAACAATCAGAAAATATCTTCCCAGCCCATCACCATTGAAGTGGGGCCGGCAGGCTCGCAGAATGCGTCTTCGGGAGGAAATGGTACCGAAGCCCAGCGAAGAGATGAGAGTCTGGAAGAACAGCTAAAAGGGTATCTCTTTCTTCGCGCCCTTGTCAGCGACAGGGAGATTTATATGGGCGAACAGATAACCGTAACCTATAAACTTTACGAACGCATCCGGGCCCTCAACCTGGTGCCCGAAGAACCGCCCAAATACGAGGGTTTCTGGGTAGAAAATATCGACCTCAAAGGTGCTCCTGCTCAGGCCGAAGTGATCGACGGGATTCAATACCAGACCCGGGTCATAAAAAAAGATATTCTTTTCCCCCAGCGGGCAGGCAAACTCACCATCGATCCGATGGTGCTCTCCTGTGTGGTACAGGTGCAGACACAGCCACGGCAGCGAAGAAATATATTTGACTCCTTTTTTGAATCCTACGAAAACTATCCCTATACATTTTCAAATGCGCCGGTTCCTATTCAGGTCAACGTATTGCCTGCGGCCAATCAGCCCGGTGATTTCAGCGGTATGGTCGGGGTGCTGGACATGGAAGTAACGGTTGACAAAACCGAAGTCAAAACCGGCGATCCGGTTACCTTCCGTGTAAAATATTCGGGGCAGGGAAATATCAAAAATATCCACGAACCCCGGCTGGATTTCCCGCCAGACTTTGATGTTTTTGACCCGAAAGTGGATGAATCTGTTTCCAAAAGCAGCGGAGTGGTCAGCGGGAAAAGAAGTTTTGACTACCTCGTTGTTCCCAGAAACCCCGGAAACTACAAACTCCCAGTGGTCTCCTTTTCCTATTTCGATCCCCAGAAAAAAGATTATGTAACCCGCCGTTCTCCTGAATTCACCCTGAATGTAACCGGAGAAGCCCAGAGGCCGGAGGTAAGTACTTCCAACCTCAGCAAAGAAGATATGGAGCTTATCGGCCAGGATATTCGCTATATCCATCCTGATGAGACTCATCTGCGCAAAAGTGGCGTTTCGTTTTCCGCGTCCCTGCCTTTTTTTGCTTTATACCTATTACCGGGACTATTATTTGCAGCACTGATTTTTGTCAGACAAAATCAGCGCCGGGCTGCCGCGGATGTAGAAGGAACCCGCAGGAAAAAAGCCATTCAGATGGCGCAGAAAAGACTCACTGCCGGCAAAAAGTTTCTCCAGACCGGCGATGAGAAAGGATTTTACAAGGAAATTACCCGGGCCATTTATGGCTATGTGAGCGATAAGCTTTCCATCAGCCAGTCGGAACTTACCCGGGATACCATCAGGGAAAAACTGCTGGCAGGAAACGTGCCAGATGCCCTGACCAACCAACTGACCGATTTGCTTGACACCAGTGAAATGGCGCTTTTTGCTCCTACGGCTGCCGCAGGAGGCATGCAGGGCACGTATGACCAGGCGCTGAAAGTGATCACCGATATAGAAGGATTTACGGGAAAATAACCATCAAACGCTGAAAGAAATCATGAAGCCCATCTGGATTTTTGCCCTTACCCTGGCATTATTCACGGAAATAGCGGAGGCACAATCTCCTGAAAAGCTGTTTTCAGACGCAAATGAGGCCTACGCTGCCGAAAAGTTTGAGGAAGCCGTACAATTATACGAAGCGATACTCAGCCAGGGCATGGAGTCAGCAGTCCTGTATTTTAATCTGGCCAATGCGCATTATCAACTCCAACATACAGCCCTTTCCGTCCTCAACTATGAGCGGGCGCTGGAGATAGATCCCGGCTTCGAAGACGCACGCGTAAACCTGCAATTGGCCAATCTTCGTGTAAAGGACAATATCAAGCCGATTCCGGGTTTTGCAGTAAGCGAAAAAATACGGAATTTTATCCACTCGTACTCTTCAGGCCAATGGGCCTGGGTTGCGATTGTACTTTTGTGGATAGCAGCTTTTTTGGGTGCAGGTTTTTTGTACGCAGGTACTGCCATGCTAAAACGGATTACCTTCTTTGGCGGAATTGCATTTACTGTTCTTTCGATTGTGGCGTTATTTACAAGTCTTAACCGGAATAGTGTTGAGCGGGACAGCGGAAAGGGAATCATTCTTTCGCCCAACGTATATGTAAAAAACGCCCCATCGGGAAGTACCGATCTGCTCATTCTCCATGAAGGTGTGAAGGTAACCCTGGTAAAACAGTCGGAAGGATGGTCAAAAATCAGAATTGCAGACGTGAACATCGGAACCGTGGAAGGTTTTGTCGAAAATAAAGATCTTGCCCCCATATAAATTTAACCCCATATGATTCAACATATCCTGGAACTTTATCATCAGCACTTCTCTTACCCACCTGTCCTGGTGAATGCTCCGGGAAGAATCAATCTGATTGGGGAACACACCGATTACAACGAAGGGTTTGTATTGCCCGCAGCGATCGACAAATCCATCGTATTTGCCCTTGCGCCCAACCATACCAACACCTGCCGGCTGGTCGCCGCTGACCTCAATGACCATTTCGAAACGACACTTACCGATCTGAAGCCCGTAAATAAGTCATGGGCCAATTATGTGCTGGGGGTGGTATATCAGTTTCAGCAACACGGATACCCTGTCGGAGGGTTTGACTGTGTTTTTGGCGGAGATGTGCCGGTGGGGGCAGGACTTTCTTCTTCCGCAGCAGTGGAATGCGGAACCGGCTATGCACTGAGTCTGGCTTTCGGACTGAATATTTCCCGGATGGATCTTGTAAAAATGGCCCAGAAGGCTGAGCATACCTTTGCGGGTGTACAGTGTGGGATTATGGATCAGTTTGCCAGCACATTCGGGAAAAACGGGCATGTCGTCAGACTCGACTGCAGGAGTTTGGATTATGAATATTTCCCCTTTGATATGAGTGGCTACAAGCTGCTGTTATGTGATACAAAAGTTACCCATGCACTTTCCGACTCCGAATACAATACCCGCAGACAAGAGTGTGAAAGCGGAGTAACCACCCTCCGCAATTGGTTTCCCGGCATACACAGCCTCAGAGACGTAACTTCCGAAATGCTGGCCTCCCATCGTTATGATTTTGATCCGGTTATATTCAAACGGTGTTCTTTTGTCGTAGCCGAAAATGAAAGGGTACATCAGACCTGTAAAGCGCTCAATGAAGGCAACCTTCCGCTGGCGGGTAAACTTATCTATCAGTCCCACGAAGGACTTCAGCATCTGTATGAGGTAAGCTGCCCGGAGCTCGATTTTCTGGTTGACCAGACGCGGGATAACCCCTTTGTACTCGGAGCACGAATGATGGGCGGCGGTTTTGGCGGTTGTACTTTAAACCTCGTCCGTACAGAAGAAGCTGACCGGATAACCAACGGCCTGAAAACAGCATACGAATCCCGGTTTGGGATTACGCCGGGTATTTATCTTACAGCCATAACCGATGGCGTCAGAGAAATTCCTGTATCACACGTGGAAAAGCTTCCCGGAACCCAGTCTAATCGTTAATATTGAAGTTTAAAGGCTTCTGTTTATTATGAAAAAAATCTACGTTATACTCACTTCTGTCGTGCTGCTGCTTGCAGCAGGTTCTGCCCTCGCCCAGTCAGGTAACAGAGGGGTTTCCATTCAGGCCGGATACCAATTGAAATATCTCAACCCCCGTTCGGTCAATTTCATCATCGACAAATATAACAGTGCGGTTTCGCTCTCCCAAAAAATGGAACCTATTACATGGGCAAACGGGTTTTCCGCCGGACTGGGGTACCACCGGGGAAGGGCAAGTTTCAGACTTAGCGGTATGCTGTTTGATTCCCGCACCTATGCCGTGGGGCCGGATGTGAATGGCGGAAATTTTCGCAGAGATATACGGCTACATGGCAGCGTGATTTCCGCAGGTATCAACAGTGAGCTTATCCAATTCTACCGCTACGGCGGGTTTTATGTGGGAGGTTCCTTCGACCTTGCCAATTTCCAGACAGCGTCTTTGCAGGTTGCTGAATCGGCTTTTGATGAAAATGCAGCACTTGATCCGGTCAGCAATTCGTGGAGGACAAGTTTTACCATATTATCTCCGTTCCGCTTTGGGATAGGCCCGGTGTTTAAATTTTCGATAGAACCTTACTATCAGATTTTCTTTGGAAGAATAAACTACCGGCAGTTAAATCAGGAGATAAACGGAAGCAGCGTACCTTCCAATTCACCGGAACTGACTACTGAGCCAGACCATTTTGGTATCAACGCGACCCTGATGTTCTTTTTTCAGCGGAAGTAGTGCGGGAGGGTTAACGAATCCACTCTACCCTGGGGTTACTTCCGTCTTTTTCCCAGGAGAGTTTTATCCTTTTCTGGTCTTTTCCGTTGTAATGGGCGAGGCGCACAACAAGTATTTTTCCAGACTGAATCCAGTCCATCTGATTGACATAGTAGCCTTCAAAGCGGAATTCCCCAACCTCGCAAAAAGCATCCGGGCCATTTCCCTGATTGATCGACATTATATCATACACATCATCGGATGTGATCCGGCGGATATGAATGGTTTCGAGTACACAATCCCCGCAGGGGCCCCAACCGTATGGATCGAGGTAACTGCTCTCCCGAATGATGACTCCGGGTATTTCATCAGGGAACCGAAATACGCGACTTCGCCGGCTCTGCCCATCCGGAAACCCCGGATTTAATACCCTTTCAACTTCCAGCATTTTTCCGGGAGACGCACCGATCTTTATGAATTCTTTCTCTGTAGGTAATTTATTGACGTGGTCGAGATCCATAAGCAGGGTCGCTACCGAAATCCCCGAGGGCTGGGTAATATCAAAATGATAAGGGACGCGGGAAAATTTCACTTCTGACAATACCTGACTTACCTGTTGTTCCCGGTACAATATCCCATCTACATCCACATTGGCCAGAATCCACTCTGTGTTTCCATATACAAATAAGGGAAACAAACGGGCAGACTTCAGAAAATCGGCGGGAATATGCCCAAAGCTGGTTTTAAGCGGCTTATGGAGATCCACCTGATTAAAGGTAGAGGGAACCCCCGGTTTGCGGTTGCTGGAACTGGAAAGCACGACAGATGCCGGTGAGGCAGGATCGGCGCCGCTGTCGGCAATGTCCACCATAAAGCGTATTTTATCCATCTGCGGGAGTTGGACAAAACCCAGCGCCTGAGGAGAGATGCGGGCGGTAATGGTATAACCGTCTTCCTTTTCATTGATTTCGGCGATATAATCAATCCCTCCGGTAAGGTCTCCAAATCGCATATGCAGGGCATCTTCCACTAGCTCCAGATCAGAACCATTGTACTGAATGACATCCCTGCCATCAGGAAACAGACCAAAATGCACTACACCAAACGGCACGGATCGCGCTTTGAGAAACCTTCGCTCTGGTATCGGAAGACTGTCTTTCCGGATATCGGCAGACCGGGGATAGTCGTAGCGGGAAGTAAAATCGGTGGGGGTAGTAATTTTACCATATTCCGAAAACACACTAAAAAACCGCGGGTCTTCTTCTGTGATTCCCCTCGTTTTTTCCGGAACGTAACTTATGTAGTCGGCGTGAGAGCTATATTCAAAATCTGAAGGGTAGGCCGTTCGTGGCAGGGCAAACCAAACTTCAATATGATCTGTGTTTTCATCATTCTCCCTTTCGATATTCACTTTTTTGTCGCGCACTTCAATTACCAGAGAAAGCGTAGCCTCATAGGAAAAGAGGCGGGCGCTGGCGGAAATTCCGTTTCCTGAATTTCCGCCGATAGCATAAAACTGGTCTGTAGCAAAATCCGGTACCTGTCCTGCCGCCAAAAGTGGAAAGAACATGTAACAAATCCAGATATTATTCCTGACTTTCGAAAATCTCATACCATGAATGCCAGTTGCTGATTCAGAAATACTCAACCCATCGCACAATCAAAAAACGAAATCCGGGGTAATTCAGTTTTCCCAAGTAAAAAAAACTGCAATTATTTCAGTTCGGCCAGATCCATCACAATTCCTTTATGGCCGGCGGCAAGTGCCTTTTTCCGCATATTCTGCGCTTCCTGCCGGGTCTGATAAGGGCCCAGCAGAATGCGGAAAATCGGCTTATTATCTTTCACGCTATTGTGAACCATTGTATTTTCAAATCCTTTCCGGTGAAGCTCGTCCAGTCCTTCCAACAACCGGTAATAGGTAAAAAACGCACCTACCTGGACGCCAAAACCCATGGGCTCCTGCCGGGTTGCTGCCATCTGAAACAGGGCCGGGGTATATTTTTCCATCTCAGCAGTAAGCCCTGATCCGGTCGGGGAAGTTCCCTGAGAAGTTCCCTGAGAAGTTCCCTGACCAGATACAGGCGGTTCTTCTTCTTTTTCTGAAAGGAGTTTTCCTGTCTGGTCGCGGAGCGGGAGGTCGTCATAGGCGATTTTGGGTCGGTCGGCCGTGGCCCCCCCTGTATTTCCTGACGAAGTAACGGTCTCTGCAGGCGCCTGAGCCCCGGAAGTGGAGACAATATCGAGGCGCACCTGAGTAAATCCGTCGCGGATGAGGCCGATCTGTTCCGCCGCAGCGCGGCTCAGGTCAATAATTCTACCCGGTTTCTGCGGGCCGCGGTCGTTGATTTTCACGGTGACAGCTCGACCGTCATCAATACGGGTTACCCGTACAAGAGTGCCAAATCCCAGCGTACGGTGCGCTGCGGTAAAGCTGTACTTGTCGTACCGCTCTCCGCTGGCCGTGCGCTGACCGTGAAGGTTGTCACTGTAGTAGGATGCCTCTCCGTACTCCTGACATATACCCACAGCCGGCAACCAGCCCAGAAAAATCAAAATACCTGTCATTCTGATCAGGCCTGTTATACCTGGAAATTTTGACATAACTCCTTCGCTTAATGGTGATACAACGTTAGGAAAAGTTTACACACTTTACAAAGCACCCTTGACAGGATTCATTCATATTACATGTTTGGCAAAACGGGGAATTGCAGGAAAGGTTGTTTGCTGGTATCTTTGCCGAATATGAAAGTAACCATTTACACAGACGGATCGTCGAGAGGAAATCCCGGACCGGGAGGTTTTGGCGCAATCATGATTTACGGCCAGCATCGGAAAGAAATTTCTGAGGGGTATAAAAAAACTACCAACAATCGCATGGAACTTCTGGCTGTCATTGTTGCACTTGAAAATCTGAAAAAACCCAATATCGAGGTGGAGATATTCACCGACTCCCAATATGTACAGAAAGCTGTGAGCGAAGGCTGGGTTTTTGGTTGGGAAAAAAAAGGATTTTCCGGCAAAAAAAACCCCGACCTCTGGCAGCGTTTCCTCAATGTTTACCGCCAGCACAAAGTACGTTTTCACTGGATCAAAGGCCATGCCGGCCACCCGCTCAACGAGCGCTGCGACCAACTGGCCGTCGCTGCCGCACAAAAATCCAACCTTCTGATCGACCATGGATACGAAAATGAATTGTAAACCATGAAAAAGCTGTTTTTTTCATTTGTTGTTCTCCTCACCGGAGTCAATTCGCTGGTCTCCCAACAAGCCAAAAATGTTACCCTCACCGGGCATTTATCCTTTTCACACGAACTCAACGACATCTGGGGTTATACCGACCCTACGGGCAACGAATACGCACTGGTAGGACTCACCCATGGTGTATCTGTTGTCGATCTTGCCAACCCTTCCCAACCGGTAGAATTACACTTTATTCCCGGGCCCGTTTCCGTATGGCGCGACCTCAAAACTTTTGGCCACTACGCTTATGTATCCAATGAAACTGATGAAGGATTATTGATTATTGACCTTTCCGGCCTTCCGGCAACCGTAACCTATAAAGATACCCTCGCAGGCGGGGTAAAAACGGCGCACAACCTGTGGATCGACGATAATGGATTCCTGTATATGATTGGATACAATGTCACCGGCGGATTTAAAGTATTTGACCTCAACGGCGATCCCTGGAACCCCGTCCTTCTGGGCGACTATCACCAGCATTACGTCCATGATCTTTATGCCAGAAACGATCGGGTTTATACAGCCGAATTGTCCAACGGACTTACCATTGTGGATATCAGCGACCCGGGGCTTCCGCTCGTAACCGGAAACCGGGACTATCCGCGTGCATTTACCCACAACTCCTGGCTCAATGACGGAGGTAATGTGTGTTTTACTACTGATGAACTCGCCGAAGCATATCTCTCTGCCTGGGAAATCAGCGATCCCGGCGATATCCGGTTTCTCGACAGAATAAGGTCTTCCGTCAATCAGGGGAAATCTGCCCCTCACAATGTGCATGTACTCAACGATTTTCTGATAACCTCCTATTATGCCGATGGGCTGAATATTGTGGATGCTTCCCGTCCCGGCAACCTGATTGAAACCGGATACTACGATACCAGCCCCAAAGCCAGCGGTCTTTTTGAAGGCGCGTGGGGTGCATATCCCTTTCTTCCCTCCGGGCTGGTGCTTATTTCTGACATTGAAGAGGGATTATTTGTGCTGCAACCCCAGTACAAAAGAGGCTGTTATCTGGAAGGAATCGCTACTGATTCTGAGACAGGAGGGCCCATCGCGCAGGTTTCTGTTCAAATCGCAGAGGACAGTCTGGAGGAATTTACCCTTACAACCGGAAAATACGCCACAGGCACCGCCGACTCAGGCATATATACAGTCATTTTCAGCAAATATGGTTATCAGCCCGACACATTCACTGTGATGCTCGACCATGGAATGCTCACCCAACTGGATGTAGCGCTGATTCCCCTTCCGCGCACCCAGCTAAAAATCAGAATACTTGATAGCAATACACTGAACCCGGTTGCAGGTGTACAGGTTCATGCGAAGGCCCCGCAGGAAAGTGCCACATTTTCCTATACTTCGGGTTTCAGCGGACAGGTTTCTGACAGCCGGTTTGTCATCAACACGTATGAGATTATTGTCGGTAAATGGGGATATGTAACCACAGACACTACCCTACTGATTTCACCGGGAAGTGATTCACTGGTTTTCTATCTGGATCAGGGTTATTACGACGATTTTGCCCTTGACTTTGGCTGGCAGGTGAGCGGAAATGCTGAAAGAGGTATTTGGGAAAGAGGAGAACCCATCGGAACCTATCGGGAGACAGGAGAAATTTACAACCCGGAATACGACCTGGACAATGATATCGGCGATCTGGTCTTTGTTACCGGCAACGGAGGCGGAGGCGCTTTTGGCGACGATGTGGACAATGGATACACACTTCTCGCCTCTCCGCCCATTGATCTTACCAACTACACCGCCCCGGTACTGCAATACGCCTGGTGGTTTCTCAACTGGTCCCTCAATGGCTCAGCTCCCGATGGTCCGGGCAATGATTTTCTTTCGGTACAAGTGACAGATGGGATCGATACAGTAGAATTGCGGCGATATACAGGCCCCTTTGACACGACATGGAATATTGAGCCGCTGATTCCTTTTGCCAAAGTGATCGACCGAACCCGTCCGGTAAAGTTTTTGTTTTATACCCAGGACCTTGAGCCGGGAAATCAGGACGCTGTGGAGGCCGCGATCGATGGATTCCGGATCGCAGAAGCAGGCTCAACACCGGTGGAAACAGCAATAGACAGACCACAGGTACGCGTTTTCCCTCAGCCGGCAAAAGATCTGGTGACCATCAGCTATGAGAATCAGAAGACTGCCTGTCAGCTCAGATTATTTAATCTTGAAGGAAAAGAGGTACAACAACCCCTGTTATTATCCCCCGGGCAGGGAGAAGTGCAGGTATCACTTTCACTGCCCGGGGGAATTTATCTTCTGCAAATTACCGCTGACGGCGTGCAGGTGTATTCGGGGAAAATTGTGATTCTACCCTAACCTACCGGAGTAAAGTCACACTCCCAATCCGCTGGATCCGGTCACCATTGCTGCCGGTTCCCCTCGCGATAAATACATATACGCCTTCCGGCGCCAGTTCGCCTGATTTTGTCTCACCGCGCCAGGCCTGATCCATGGCATTGGATTCGAAGATTTTCTCTCCCCACCGGTTGAATATTTCCAGGCTGTAATCAGAAAGAAAAGCGCCATAAACCGTAAACTCGTCGTTGTTTCCATCTCCATTGGGTGTAAACGCATTGGCAGTATGTATGCGGGGATCGAGCACGACGCAGGACTCATTGGACATGCTCGTAGTGAGCGATCCGCCCGATTCCCAGGCGATTACGCGGTAGCAGTTCATTGCATAACTGGCGTTGGAGCTGGCATCGCTGAACGAAGTCTTACTTCCGTCAACTGTTGTGATGGTCGAAAACTGCCCCGTTGCCTGATCTACCAACTGGATTTCATATCGGTCCACACCTGCTTCCCAGCCCTCATAGGGCGTCCATTTGAGCACAATTTCCCCACCATTCCGGTTTGCCTGCAACAATATGCTTTTCCCTTTTCGCCCAATCGGTGTATAATCTCCGCACGAATCCAGGGTCATCACCTGATATTCGTAAGAGGTGCTGTTTACATCAGTATTTACATCCTGAAATTTGGTATTGGCTGCTGCAAAACGCTGGCGAAAAACCTCCTCAAATCCGCTTCCTGAGCTCCTTTCCACTACGATTTCACTGGCTCTTTCAATCGCTGCGGGAATCCATTCAACCCCAATCTGCTGATTGTTTTCGACAGTTACGCTTACGATATGGCTCTGGGCCGAAGGCGGCAGATGTACAGGTGTCGCCATTGCCGTATCGGAGAATGATTCCAGATGGCCGCTGCCTATGGCTACCACCCGGTATGCATAGGAGTCATAACAATAGGTTTCGAAGTCTGAAAACTGATTTACATTACCGGGAACAGTACCTATCAGGGTCATAAACTGTGGGTTAAAATCAATTACCCTGAAGATCATATATTCCTCCACCTTCCCCCAGCCGATATAGGAATTCCACTCCAGCAACACTTCATCTACCAGACTTAACGCACGCAGATTCATCGTACAATGTGCTTCAGCCATACTCAGGTCATAGGTGGTTCCGCAGTAATTGACAACCTGAATTTTGTAACACCACGACTGGTCGAGCGTGTTCAGCCCCGTATCTGTAAATGAATGCTGGTTAATATCCGTAATCAGCGCAATGGAATCATACCCACCGGAGGCATTTGCCCTGTAAATAATATAATGGCTGAAATCACCATAGGTATTGGGAAAAGGAGTGAATTCAATTTCCACCTCGCCTGCACTTAAAACGGAGACAAAGCTGATTTCAATGGGTTTGGGAATATGGTTGGGCAACACCTCAATGTAGGCGGTTTTGGTTTTTTCATCCGTACACCCCAGACTATCAGAAACGATCAGCGAAATGTCATATAAACCCGAAGCGGAAAATACCTGCATAGGATTAGGATCAGTAGAGGTAAAACCATTTCCGAAGTCCCACTGCCAGCCGGTAAGACTGCGGTGGGAGAAACAATTTTCCATAAACTGCACTTCTGTTTCCGGGCAAATGAGGGTATCAGAAGCGACAAAATCAGCAACCGGATGATTGAGATGAATGTAATCGGGTTTGGAAAGGGAACCTGTACAACCATTGACATCGGTAACAGTAAGAGACACAGCATAAACGCCATCGTTTATCCAGGTATGAGTTACAGCCGCATCGGAAGCGGTATTACCATCCCCAAAATCCCATTGCCATGCTACAATTGACCCGGGAGTTAGATCCACCAAATCTGTGGTAAACGAAGCACAACCAGCCGTATCCATTGCGGTAAAATCAGGAACCGGATGGCCAAAAACAACGATATAACTTGTGTCGGTTCCGGTACAACCATAGGCATCCTGTACAGTAACCGTAACCGAATAAGTCGCAGGAGGAATATATAAAAACGTAGGTTGTGCCAGATTGGAAATAGCGCCATTGTACCCAAAATCCCACTGGTAACTGGCTATCGGTACGGGATGACTATTTACATCAACCTGAAAACCTGTCAGATGCGGGGCACAACCCGCAGGATCGCCGGCCAGAATCGCAGGTTGGGGCGAAGGAATGACCCGGATAAATTCGGGTACCACAACCGTATCACTACACCCATCCGAAGTAGTAACAATCAGACTGACATCATACGTTCCGGCTTGTTGATAATGATGTGTGGGGAATTTTACCGAATCGGTTCCTCCGTCGCCAAAATCCCATTTCCAGCTTGTCACCGGCCGGTCACCGGTTGACTGGTCCACAAAAGTTACTGTCCCCGAATCGCAAAGCACAGAAGTGTTGGCAGTAAAAGCCGCGACCGGAGGTTCAAATATGGTAATCGTATCCGGAGAAATAGTAAATATCTGGCATCCGGAACTATCCTCCACCCTGAGTACCGGAACATAATTTCCGGACACAGCGTAAACATGCGTGATATTCTGGCCGGGAGCCGTATTTCCGTCTCCAAATATCCATTCATAATCGATAGAGTCTTCTGGTGAAGTGGCGGAAAAACTAACAGTTGTCCCCGGACACCCTTCCGACGGATCAAAGGTAAAGGTCGTAGAAGGCCCCAGCACCGTAATCATATCATGCCAGACCATCGAATCCAGACAACCGGAAGGAGTAGAAACCATCATCCGCACGGTATAAACACCGGGTGTGGTATATACGTGCGAAGGATTTGCCTGCGCAGAAGTTGCCCCGTCGCCAAAGTCCCATGACCAGGTAATACCCGTATGGGGAAAGCTTCCCAGAGAAGAAAAATTAACCGCAAGGGGCGGACAGGGAGCATGCATCGTGTCAGCCATAAAATCGGCGATAAGCTCCCTGATCTCTACCAGGTGCGGTACAGTGACCGAAGTATCGCAACCATTGACATCTGTCAGATACAGGCTGATATCGTAATAGCCCGTGTCCTGATAGACATGAAAGGTATTGGCGAGAAAAGAGGAATCTCCATCTCCAAAATCCCAGATGTAGGTCAGTCCGACGCCCGAAGACTGCGATACAAAAACCGATGAAGTGCCCGGGCAATTCACCTCCGGATTCACTGTAAATGCAGGTACAGGCTGAGTGGCAAAAATAAAATTGTTTCTCACCACGGAGTCGCGGCACCCATCAACATCCTGTACGGTTAGTTTTACTGTATAATAATCGGGCTGCGTATAAGTGTGCGACACATGCTGGGTTGAGGCGGTAGTACCATCCCCCAAATCCCAGTTCCACAAGGAAATAACACCCGTTCCTGATGACTGATTTACAAAACTCATTGCCATGGGTACGCAGCCCGATTTCGGTTCTGCTACAGAAAAATCAGCATCTGCTCCCAGCGCGAAAATGCCGGGATCCAAAATAAAAGTATCGCGGCAACGGATGCTGTTTTCCACCACGAGTGTTACTTTATAGGTCCCGGGGGTTTTGTAGGTATAAACAGGATTTGCCAGAAGAGACGTATCTCCATTGCCAAAATCCCAGTGCCACCAGATGGCGTTCTGTGATAAATCTGTAAAACGAATGGCCAGCGGCACACACCCCCGGTTGGTATCAGCCGAAAAACCTGCGGTTACCGGATGGATCAAAATGGAGTCCATCGCAGAAACCAGGCATCCGGTGGTGTCATTTCCAACCGTGAGCTTAACATGATGATAACCGGGCGTCTGAAAAGTGTAAAGAAATGACATGGCAGAAAAACTGAGGGTATCTGCCAGTTCCCATGCCCAGGTATCTGCACCGATGGATAAATTGCTGAAAAGTACATCGGCAGGTGCGTCGCAGAGGTATTTATTGCTAATACCGATGACAGGCAGCGGCGCCAGAATATTCACCATATCTGCGTGCCGGAGCGTATCCCAGCAGCCTCTGTCAGACGCGGTCAGTACGACATCCATATCTCCGATTGCCGCAAAACCGTGGACCGGATTGGCAGACATAGCGGTATCCCCGTCTCCAAAATACCAGATAAAGGCATTGGCACCGATGGTATTATTGATAAACTGAATATCGGTGAGGGCACAAGCCTGATTGGTATCAGCAGCAAAACTGATGATCGGTTTTATTCCCGCACTGATATAACTGTGTTTTACCAGCGTATCGGTACAGCCCATGCTGTTGGAGGTGATAAGCGTTACATCATAGTAGCCGGTATCTGCATACGTATGGGAGGGGTTTTGAAGATTCGAGGTAAATCCATCACCAAAATCCCAAAACCAACTGATGAGCGGGTAGGGAGAATGGGTAGTATCGGCAAATGTCACATCCAGCGGTGCACAGCCACTGGTTTTGTCTGCGACAAATCCATTGGCGATTTCCCTGATCTGGACAAAATCGGAGAGCGTACGGGTGTTGCTGCACCCTCCCTGACCGGTTACGGTCAGGCGCACGTTGAAAGTATCAATATTGTAAAAAGTATGCGAGGGATGTTGTACGGTGTCAAAAGTTCCATCCCAGAAATACCACGTCCAGGCAATTGCATTGGTGGACTGATCCTGAAACTGTACGGTAAAAGGCACCTCACAACCGATTCGGGGGGTGCTGGCCACAAACCACGGGTTTGGCCGGGCATATACGGCTACATCGGCTTCGAGATCATAGATGCAGCCACTGACGTCGGAGACGGTAGCAATGATATGGTAATTTCCGGGGGAATTATATTTATAGTAAGGAATGAGGCCGGAGGCAGTAGCGCCATTGCCAAAGTCCCACTGAATGTTGCTGTTGGAGGCTGCGTTGGTAGTAAAAAAAATGGTATCCCCGATACAAATCGCGGTATCACTTACGGCAAGACTTAGGGTATTGACGCCGATATTGACAAGCGCCTGCTTGATAAGTGTATCGCGGCAACCCTGAGCATCCTCAATGATATGGGTTACATTGTAACTCCCGTTGGAAGTATAGGTGTGAGAAGGATGAACTGCACCGGAAGTGGTTCCATCGCCAAAAAGCCAGATATGCGTTCCGGAAGTATCACCCGTACTTTGAAAAGTGGTTGTGAGTGGTGGGCCGCAGGCCAGCAGATTTGACGCTGTAAAGGATACATCCGGGGCATTTACCCGGATATAGTTATTGATGATCTTATCATCGGCGCACTGAAATTGATTTTTTACAATGAGCGAAACCGGATAAACCCCCGGAGCGGTATAGGCATGAACCGGGTTCTGCAAGCTACTGGTATTCCCATCGCCAAAGTCCCATATCCAGGTGTTGATATTTCCCGATGAATTTGCAGACTGATCAGTAAAAATCACTGGTGTATGTTGGCATACCTGGGTCTGGCTGGCAGAAAAATCTGCTACAGGATTTCCATATACCGTAACATAATTTACCCGGGTCAGTGTATCCTTCTGCCCGCTGGCATTGGTTACGACCAGGGTTACAGTATAAGTCCCCGGCTGGGTGTAAATTACGCCGGGATTTTGCAAAGTAGAAGTTCCCACGCCGGTATTCCAGTACCAGGAGACGGCATGAGACGACAAGTCGGTAAATGAGACGACCACGGGAGCACATCCAAAAGTGGTATCTGCCTGGAAATCAGCAACTGGCTGGGCAATGAGGTCTGAAACAGAGCAAAAAATTCCAAACCATATAACTAGTCCCGATATGTACCTTTCCATAAGTCAAAAGTACGTAAAATTGGATTGTCCATCCTAGTGGCTGTTAGTAAGTAGGTCAATTTGTTTGGACTAACTACGAAACCGTAAAAAAACCCTTTAATTATCAGGCATTTACCCCTTTTCACAGACATTTCAGGGGAAAAACCACAGGTAATAAATTTCCTTTTCATGCATACATGTAACAAAAGAGGGGGAATTTCTCGTACAATAAATACAATGACCTTTTTAGTTAGTTTGCGATATTTTCTTGAAATTGTGTAATCTGCTGCCCGGGGTTTCCCGGGCATTTTTTTTGCATATTTCCGCCAACTCCTTTCCAACATCTTCGTCACCACATTAGATTCCGATGGAAAGAATCTGAATAATTGTTTTCAGCGCACTATCTTTGTTTCAGTTTGTCTTAGAAACCTTTTATGAGCAAAAATATCCTCATTACCGGAGGCGCCGGCTTCATTGGCTCTCACCTTGTCAGGCATTTTGTCAACAAATATTCCCAATACCGCGTCATTAACCTGGATAAGCTTACCTATGCCGGAAATCTTGAAAACCTCCGGGACATAGAAACCAGTTCCAATTACACCTTTGTCAAAGGTGATATTTGCGATCCGGAACAACTGAAGGATATTTTTCAATCCTATGCGATCACAGACGTGATCCATCTTGCTGCGGAAAGCCACGTTGACCGCAGTATCCTCGATCCGCTGGCATTTGTGGAAACCAATGTCCTCGGCACCGTCAATCTCCTGAATACCGCCCGAACTTTCTGGAAAAACGGTTCTGGCCACCGGTTTTACCATGTTTCAACAGATGAGGTTTACGGCTCACTCGATGACGGAGGTTTTTTCCTGGAAACAACGCCTTACGACCCACAAAGTCCCTATTCCGCCTCCAAAGCCAGTTCTGACCACTTTGTAAGGGCTTATGGAAATACCTATGGATTGCCTTATGTAATCAGCAACTGCTCCAACAACTACGGTTCTTATCAGTTTCCCGAAAAACTTATCCCGCTATTTATTGCCAATATTCGCGACGAAAAACCATTGCCAGTTTATGGCAAAGGAGAAAATATCCGGGACTGGCTTTGGGTGGTGGATCACTGCAGGGCTATTGATGTGATATTTCATCAGGGGGGAAGCGGAGAAACCTATAATATCGGAGGAGAAAATGAATGGAAAAATATTGATCTGATCCTGCTTCTCTGCCAACTGATGGATCAAAAACTTGGGCGCACACCTGGTCATTCTCAAAAACTCATCACTTACGTTACCGACCGGCCCGGCCACGACATGCGTTATGCCATCGATCCTTCCAAACTGGTAAACCGCCTGGGATGGAAACCGAGTGTGAATTTTGAAGAAGGTCTGGACAAAACAGTGGACTGGTATCTCGCCAATTCAGCCTGGATAGAAAATGTAAGATCAGGCACCTACCGAAACTACTATGAACTGCAATATGGCGCGAGATTAACTTAAAACTGCAGATGACACCCGCAGGAAATTTAAGTAGAGGGTTGGCTGGATTTACGGGAAGAAGGGGGTAGAATTAATTATTGCTGACAGTACTCAAACCTTTCGACCAGAAATGCGCTCCACCAGCGGGAAAAAAGCAGACTCAGGTATTTGCCCATGGGAGACTGCGCCTGATAAAAATCAAAATACAGCTCTTTCGGCTTTTCACTTGCCTGTTCGTCGAAACAAATGTGATAATTCCTGACTTCAGTTGGGTCGGATACCAGAAACTGGGTTACCCGCATCTCAGTCATCCTTACGGTAATACGATCGGTAACCATGCGGTTGCTACGGATATACACCGACTTGTGGATACGGGTAGTCATGGTAAACGGGGAAAGCACCAGAATATAATCCAATTCATTTAAAACCTCATTGGGGCGAAAAAGCCGGTTTCTTACAGGATCCCAGGCATCCTGCATTGCTTTTCCTTTTGGGAGGTCGGCATTGAGAAAATGAACCGAATCAGCCAGTGAAACCGCCTGTAATTGCTCTGCCAGCATCCAACCCAGCCGGATCATAAATTCAGATTTCAGTCTCCCCGCATACGACCTGTCTTCACCGATAGTCAGAAACTGCGTAACAGGGATATTCTGGTCTTCGGGAATCTCAAATTCCTTTGCACTGATATACAATCCCACATGCTTTCCTTTGAGCACCTGGTTATGAACGGTTTGTGCATGAACCGAAAAAAAATTAACCATGATACACAGGAGTACCGGAGCGATTTTTTGCCAGTTGCCGGGAAAAGAAGCAGGGGATGTGTGCATGTCAGTTATGTGAAACGAGTTCTTCTATATAAATATGGCTTTTATCGGGATTAAATTCTCCCATTGCCCCGTCATTGACGAGGGTTCGGATATATTTTTTAATCAGTCCGATATCCGGCGCATAAATTTCATAAGCCAGTGAACGGCGGATCAGGCCTTCGGTATTTTCCTGCACTACCATTACACAATGCTCATAGGTTACATTTTGGACAACGACCGTAGTGTCTATATTCCCGTAATAAAATTCCTGTGCGCCCAGGTCATTATACAGATTACCATTCCAGCTTACAAAATTATTGACAGGAAATTTGAGCACCTGCACCCGGGTATTGTTTTCGGAGCGCTCGGCGTAATAATCTCCGGTAGTCTGCGGCTCAAAAAAAACGGTTGCCAGCAGATAATATTTCCAGTCAAAATCCAGTCCCCGGTCAAAATCTGAGTGGTAAATATCGAGCCGGTAAATTTTTCTTCCGGTGAGGTCAGTTTCAGTTCCGCTGATCTCCTCTTTTTTGTAGAAGCGGGCTGGAACCGGCCCGGCAGTATTAAATGAGGTATCTGTCACTGCACTGATTCGGAAAAGGCCCTGCGTAACGGGGAATATTTTTGTGGTATGAGGAAGAATCACATCCCGGGTTTGATTGCATTGTACCAGAAACACAGCAGAAAAAACCAGGAGCAAGAGAAAATTATGGCTAAGTTTTGTCAAGGTTATGGATTTGAAATCAAGTTCGGAGTTTTCAGGTGATTTCCCAAGCAGAAAACTCCGGGTATATAACGTTGAAACTGGTGGCGAAGTGCAGAATGGCGAAATTAATGCCACTTTTATCCGCTGATAGCCTTTTTGGCAGCTTCCACTACTTTAGGTGCATTTCCAATAAAAATTTCCTCCCCGTTTATGATTACAGGACGCTTGAGGAATGTGTATTCTTCCAGAATATACCTGCGGTAATCTTCTTCCGAGAGATCCATTTTATTGAGTCCCCATTCCTTGTATTTCAGGGCTCTTTTGCTGAAAAGGGCTTCATAGGAACCGGCCATGCGGTAAAGTTCGTCGAGTTGTTCGGGGGTAATGTTTTCCTCCTTAATATTCTGAAAAACGAATTCGGGGCCCGGGTTAATATCCTTTAGGATTCTCTGGCTGGTTGTACAATTGGCCAGGGTGTATATCTTATTCATAGAATGAATTTTGGCTGCAAAATAAGGAATTCTTCGGTAAACCGTTATTCGTATGTAAATTGCCATTACAATTAACGGTTCAATCTTATTCAGAAAAAAACTACCATGACCAGACGAATTTATCTTCTGCTTCCTTTTGTTCTTGCCTCCGTATTTGTTGCTAGTTGTGAGTTACTTACCCCTGACAACTGCAAAGAAGGTCAGACGCGAATTACGATCAACACCGCAGACAACACGATTTGTTGCCCCGAAGGATGTACCTGCCTGAGTGAAGCCGATTCGGATACCCGCAATTCCGCAGACAAATCGACTCTTCCTCCCAACGATACCATCTCCATTCCCGAACCTCCACCAAGTGGTGATCCTATCGGACTGGAAGAGTGCGCCAATCTCGACGACACCAATGCCTATACGCTTGACCCGGGAAATGATGCCAGCATTATTATGACCCTTCACGATGCCAATTATGAAGAGCTTAAACTCTCTGGTCAGAACTTGCTTTCCGGAGACAACTATTTTACCCGCGGTTACCTAAACAACGGGAAAACCCCTTATTTCATCACCATCGTGCGATCACAGACCAACGGAAAAATCATAAGGTTTGCGTATTCGTCCGAGACCCTGTTTGCGACAAGGATATCTCTCAACTAGGCAGTTGTGAAGGTCTGTTGAACCTGAATGATTATGTTTTCTCTCCCCCTTTTCCGGCTTTTCCCGCTTTTCTGTATCCTTTTTGCGGGATGCGGAAAAGGGGGAGATTTTGTTCCGGAGGAAGAGAAAACAGAGGTTCGTGCCAATGAAAATCTACTTTCGGCTGAGCAGGAAATCGAAAATATCAGGGCTGAACTGGCATCTACCCCATCTGATTGCACCCAGGTGCGGCTGGAAATCCGGCTTCGGCTTGCCGAACAACTGCAAAAAGCCCGGCAGACCGATGCGGCAAACAGCCAGACAGATACCATTTTTTCTTTTCTTGAAGCAACCGGAGACCAGCATTCGAGACTGTATGTACGCGCACAAAATCTCCGTGCCGGTGAAGACTTCCGGCAAAACCGACTGGAAGCGGCACTGGACCGATATTTACAGGCAGGGGCGGCCAATCAGGCATTGGCAGTCATTGATTCGGCAGAGTGGCTCAAATCACGGGTGAATGCGGGGGTGATTCTGGACAGGCTCCGAAGGTATGACGAAGCACTTGAAAATTATAGGAAGGCCATTCCGGTAGCGGAAGCCGATTCACCACCGGGTTCTGACAGGCTGGCAAAAATCTACAACAATACCGGCAACACCCTTAATCACCTCCAGCGTCCGCAGGAGGCCGTAGGTTATTTTCAAAAAGCCGCGCTTTTTCTCCGCGCAAATTTCCCCGAAGATTACCCATACACAGCAAAAACCCGGCTTTACCTCGGAGATGCACTCCTTTTGCTGGGCAGAACGGGAGAAGCAGAGGAACAGTACGAATCGGCGCTGGAAATCTACAACCGGGGAGAAACCGACCCCGCCAGTATGGCGGAAGTGTATCTCCGCACAGGAAACACACTCAAGGAAAAAGGCGACCTGGAAAAGGCCATTGATTATTACCGGCAAAGTGTGCAGCTATACGCCCGCGCACCGGTATCACCCTATATCCGAGACGCATCAGCCGGAATCTATCACAACCTGGCCCTTGCCTATCTGGAATCGCGCGACTTTCAGGAGGCCCATGAAAATATGACAAAAGCGGAAGCCATTTATAATGAATTGTACCCCGGCAATTTTGGGCTTCAGGGTCAGTTGGCACTTAACCGGGGGCTGATTTTTTTCAACGAAAAAAAACGCGATGAAGCCCGGAAAGCATTTGAACTCGCCCGACAAAACTATATCCGTGCATACGACCCGCAATCTCCCTGGATGATTTATGTACTATATGCTCTCGGGAGTGTTTATGAAGAGGAAAAAAGCTGGGAAAAGGCAGCAGAAACGTACAACGATGCCCTGAAAATCGCACTGGAAAATTACGGCCCCCATCATTTTTCTACTGCCCGGACTTATATGAATATGGCCACCCTGGCAAAAAAACAGAGATTGTTTGATCAGGCAGAAAAGACCATTGACCTGGCCATACAATGCTTGTATCCCGGTTATTCCTCTTCAGCACCCATCACCAACACCGACACCCTCCCGCGGCTTTCTTCGGCGGGATCACTTATAAAAATTCTCTGGACGAAAGCAGAAATCCTCCGGGACCGGGGAGAAACCACCCGGGATACAACAGCCCTCAGTGCAGGTTTTTATACCTTTGATCTTACCCTCAGACTCATCGCAACGATACGGCAGCAACTTTCTCCCGGTCAATCGCGCCAGTTACTTACAGAAAATAATTACCAGTTGTACGACGCGGGAATATCAACAGCCTGGAAGCTCTTTGAGTGGACAAATGACACGACCTGGCTGGAAAAAGCATTTGACCTTTCCGAAAGGAGCAAAGCGCAATCGCTGTTTGAGGCGGTGAAAGAATCGCGGGCCAAAATTTTTGCAGGAATTCCCGATCTGGTAATTGAAAGAGAACAGGAGATTCAGGATCAGCGCAATCTCATTGAAAAAAAACTATTTGACGCATCTGAAGGAAAAATCAGTCCCAAAAACGAAGAGATCGCCCAATGGGAGAACATGCGGTTTTCGCTGCAACTGGAATATGACTCTCTGCGAAAAACCCTTCAGATTCAGTATCCACAGTATTTCAGGCTCAGATACGACCGTTATTCGCCTGGGATTGAAGAAATACGGCAATGGTTGCCCGACAGTACGAGTATGATCAGTTGCTTTACCGGAGATAGCAGTTGTTATATTTTTGCCCTGACCAAAGAGAAGTTCTCCGTGCGAAAAATTGAACAGGCCGACCTCGGCAGGCAGGTAGCCAACATCCGGTCAGGCGTGTTGGACTGGCATTATGATACGGGCAGGGGGGAGGATGAAAAAACGAAAATGCTGAATGCCTATGCCCGCGCGGCTTCTGCCCTTTACGATGAATTGCTCGGAGAAACCGAAGCGTTTTTACAGCCCAGGATCGTTATTATACCCGATGGAGCGCTGGGATATCTTCCATTTGAGTTATTATTGACAGCGAATCCGGACACAACCCAATCTCCCTCCGCCTGGCCGTTTATGGTAAAAAAACATGCGATCAGCTATAATTACTCCGCTTCCCTTTACCTCGAAAACAAGCTAAAGGAAAGAGAAAATACTGTTTCTCCCGGAAAAGGCCTTGTGGCATTTGCGCCCGCTTTTGAGGGTAGGGAAGCCTCCGCTGCACGAAAAAGCATGCCTGATTCGGCCTTTGCGCCACTGATATACAACATGGAAGAAGCGACGACCATCGCACAGATTACAGGAGGAAAAGCAGTTACCGGCAAAAAAGCCACAGTAGATGCGTTTTACGACCTTGCACCTTCAAAATCAGTGATTCACCTTTCCAGTCATGGAAAAGTCAATGATCGCGACGCACGTTTTTCCTACATCGCATTTGCTGATCCGGGTGATTCTCTGAGCAAACAATTGCTTTATGTAGCCGATCTCTACAGTCTTCGTTTAAATGCAGATCTCGTTGTATTGTCGGCATGTGAAACCGGGCTGGGCAAACTCTACCGGGGCGAAGGCATTGCAAGCCTTGCACGGGCCTTCACCTACGCGGGGGCGCGAAGCATCACCACTACCCTGTGGCGGGTAAACGACAGAGTGAGTGCGACCCTTATGTCCCGGTATTATGAATTCATGGAAGAAGGACTCCCCAAAGATATTGCCCTTCAGCGGGCCAAACTTGAAACCCTGAAAACACAGAGCGACCCATTTCTATGGGCAGGATTTGTGTCTATCGGTGATATGGATGCGATAAAATTATCGGTATTTCCCTGGCGGGTTATATGGATTATCGCAGGTATTCTGCTGACAGGCGTAGGAATTGTTGTATATTTCGCTCATGAAAATTATTCCAGCAACCACCGATCACCTTCCCATACTGGTACCTCTTTTTGAAGAGTACCGGACATTTTACCGTCAGGAAGCCGATGCTGAGGCCGCGCATACCTTTTTGCAAACCCGTATGAACCAAAAAGAATCGGCGATATTTATAGCCGTTGCCGACCAGACCTGCGCGGGTTTTACCCAGTTATATCCCATCTTCTCTTCCCTGGGGATGAACCGCCGCTGGCTGCTAAATGACCTGTATGTTTCCCATGACTTCCGCAATATGGGGATTGGAACCCTGTTGCTCGAAGCCGCCAAAGACTGGGGAAGGGCAACCGGAGCAGGCGCACTGGTGCTGGAAACCGAAGTAACCAATGTAGGTGCGCAGCGATTGTATGAAAAAAATGGCTGGAAACGCGATGTCGGATTCTTTTGGTATCACTTTAAGTTATAACAGCGGGATTTAGGTTCAGATCATGAAAAACTTCCTTTTTCTTCTTCCCCTGCTTCTTTTACTTGCCTGTAAAAATCACCCGGCTGAGCCCGAACCAGAGCCAGAGCCCGAACCAGAACCTATCCCTTCGGGAGCCTACCCTATTCCGGCAACAGAGCAGCGGAGCGGAGACCCTGATTCGGGTTATCACTATCTGACCGCAGGCGATTATATCAACAGTGGCATTCCACTTCAGATATACAAGGCTGTTTACGGGAATGTAAATACAAATGAACTGGGAAGAACCGGAGACAATGCAACGATTGCCTGGGATTTTACAGCCGTAACTGCTCCCAACGGGGTAAAAGTTGTTTCGGCCAACTGCCTTCAGTGTCATGCACAGAAACTCGGCGGAGAATTAATTGTCGGGGTGGGAAATTCACTGGGGAATTTCACCACAGACCAAAGCAGTCAGGTGGCCAACCTTGACCTGGGTATAAAATTTCTCTATGGAGCCAACTCCCCGGAATGGGAAGCCTATGCCCCTTTTCGAAGCGCAATTCTCGCTGCCGGGCCGGAGATTGTCATGCCGATAAGTGGTGTAAACCCGGCGGATAAGCTGGCCGCAGTTCTCGCTGCACACAGAAACCAGGTGGATCTCACCTGGCAGGATACACCGGGAATGAATATCCCCTCAGGCGTAGTGCCTACAGACGTTCCTGCATGGTGGCTGCTGAAGAAAAAAAATGCCATGTTTTACACTGCCACAGGAAGAGGCGATTTTGCCCGGTTTATGATGGCCTCCAGCCTGCTGACACTTTCAGACTCCGCCGAAGCGCGGCAGGTGGATCAGCATTTTGCTGATGTGCTTGCATGGATATTCTCAACAGTACCCCCCGTTTACCCGCAAGCCATTAATACCGCCCTTGCCGATTCGGGAAAAGCCGTGTTTCTCAGCAACTGCAAAAAATGTCATGGCACCTATGGCGATTCGGCAACGTTTCCCAACTATCGCATAGACCTGGAGACCATTGGAACAGACCCGTTGCTCTCCTCTAGTTATTATTCCGAAAGCTCTTTCCTGGCCTGGTACAATGGAAGCTGGTTTGGGAAGAATCCTTTTGCCGGCCAGCTAGTACCCGAAGGAGGATATATTGCCCCTCCGCTTGACGGTATATGGGCTACTGCGCCCTATCTTCACAACGGTTCTGTTCCCGACCTAGAAACCCTGCTCAATAGTGAACAGCGACCTGCTTTCTGGCGAAGAACCTTTGACGAGGGAGACTACAATTATGAAAGTCCGGGGTGGAACTATACCACTGAAAGCAGCCAGACAGATGCTAAGACTTATAATACGACACTCCCAGGTTATGGCAATCAGGGACATACCTTTGGCGACAAACTGAGCACAACCGAGCGAAAAACCCTGATCGAATACCTCAAAGGAATCTGAAGCAGGAATTCATCTTTTATTCTTATCTTGGCCCTATGGAACTGTTAGCACTGGCATTGGCCCCGGTCGTATTTATTTTCACGTATGTGTATCTGCGGGATGAATATGAAAGAGAGCCACTGAAATACCTGATAATCTCCTTTTTGCTGGGAGTGATGATTGCCTTCCCGGTTGTGTTTATCGGAGAAATGCTTTCCTCGGCAACAGGCATATCCAACGAAGCCGAATCACCGGGCGAATTGTTTATTTATGCCTTCTTTGTCGTCGCCTTGACAGAGGAACTGATGAAATATCTGGTTTTACGGTATTACAATTATCCTCACAAAGAATTTGATGAGCCATATGACGGGATCATGTATGCCGTGGCAGTATCGCTGGGTTTTGCAGCAATAGAGAATATACTTTACGTATTTACCTCAGATGGCGGACTGGAAACAGGATTGCTGAGGATGTTTACAGCGGTTCCGGCCCATGCTGTTTTTGGGGTAATTATGGGTTATTTTGTAGGGAGAGCAAAGTTTTTGGGAGAAAACGGAAATCCCTGGCTGGAACGGATGAAAGGCCTGGCCGGAGCGGTTTTTCTGCATGGCCTTTACGACTACTTTTTGTTTCTGGGAAATGAATACCTGGTGCTGTTTGCTTTTGTAGCATTGGTATCGGGCATATGGCTGGCCTATCGGGCTATGCGGCTGCATGCAGATCTTTCCCCGCACAAAACACAGGATACCGCCGTTGGCGACGACCCGATGACATAATTTGTACGATGGAACGAATTCCCCGAAGCCAGCTTGCCGACCTGCTGGATACAAAATACGAACAGTACAACACCCTGGCATTTATTGAAGAAGATCCTGTTTCCATTCCGCACATGTTTGAGCGGAAGGAGGATATTGAAATTGCCGGGTTCCTTTCTGCACTCATCGCCTGGGGGCGAAGGTCATCGATTATTCAGAATGCCCGCCGGCTGGTGGAGATGATGGGCATGGAGCCGTACCAATTTGTAAGGAGCGCATCTGAAGGGGAAATTGAAGAACTGGATACATTTGTTCACCGCACCTTTAATGGCACAGATGCCAGAGCCATGATAGCTGCCCTGAGAAATGCCTATTCTCAGCACGGGGGACTGGAGGGAATATTTTCCAGAGGAATTCATTCGGGCCATGAAAATGTATATCACGCCATCCTTTTTGCCAGAGACAGGCTGATTTCGACACCTGATTTTCCGGCGCGTACCCATAAGCACCTCGCCAATCCGGCGAGTGGCTCCTCTGCCAAGCGGATCAATATGTTTCTGCGCTGGATGGTAAGAGAAGACAACCGGGGCGTGGATTTCGGACTTTGGAAACAGATTTCACCCCGACAACTCATCTGCCCGCTGGATGTCCATACAGGCAATGTCGCACGAAAACTGGGTTTACTTACCCGTCCGCAAAATGACTGGAAAGCGGCAGCCGAACTGACTGCCAGCCTCAGGGGGTTTTGCATCGATGACCCCGTGAAATACGATTTTAGTCTTTTTGGACTGGGAGTGTATGAAAGCTTCTGACCCGTGTTTTTATAGCACCAAACAACTGCTATTTTTGAGCTAAATTTCAGGAAACTATGGAAAACTATTCCCTTCTGACCGACCTCTATCAGCTTACGATGGCCTATGGATACTGGAAAACAGGGCTGAAAGACAGTGAAACCGTTTTTCACCTTTTTTTCAGAAAACATCCGTTTCAGGGGGGATATACCATCGCCTGCGGGCTGGAACCTGCGGTAGAATTTATCCGAAGGTTTTCATTTCAGGATGATGATCTAACCTACCTGTCCACCCTTACCGGCAACGATGGTAAACCGCTTTTCGAATCAGCATTTCTCGAATATCTAGGCAAACTGGAAAACACCCTCACCATTCATGCAATACCCGAGGGAACTGTAGTTTTTCCACACGAGCCACTGATGCGGCTTCAGGGGCCTATTATTTTATGTCAGTTGCTGGAAACACCATTGCTCAACATTCTCAACTTCCAGACGCTGATTGCCACCAAAGCCTCGCGCATCGCGAGGGCGGCTCAGGGAGAATCCGTTCTTGAGTTTGGCCTGCGAAGAGCGCAGGGAATCGATGGCGGCCTGGCTGCCAGCAGAGCCGCCTATATTGGGGGTTGTGCCGCCACCTCCAACGTGCTGGCCGGAAAACTGTACGATATACCTGTAAAAGGAACACATGCCCATAGCTGGGTCATGTCATTTCCAACCGAAACGCAAGCCTTTGAAGAATATGCCAGCGCCATGCCCAACAACTGTGTGTTTCTCGTTGACACTTACGATACCATCGAAGGGGTGAAAAACGCGATAGAAGTTGGAAAAAAGCTGCGCTCCGAAGGCCATGAAATGGTCGGTATCCGGCTGGACTCCGGCGATCTCGCGACCCTTAGTATTGAAGCAAGAAAACTGTTGGATGAAGCGGGATTCAGTGAAGCGGGAATAGTTGCCAGCAACGATCTCGACGAGTATGAAATGCAATCGTTAAAATCCAAAGGCGCCAAAATCAATGTCTGGGGGGTAGGTACACGACTGGTTCAGCTTATGACCAGCCGGCGCTGGGGGAGTATATAAACTGGCCGCCATTCGCAAACCCGGGCAGCGATGGTCTTATAAAGTGAAATTATCTGAGCAGGCAATCAAAGTTTCCAATCCGGGAATATTGCAGGTGAGAAGATACCGGGCAAATGGGGTTTTTGCCGGCGATATTATCTATCATCATGAATGGGAGCCGGAGGCATGTACTTTTGAGGCCTTTTCGGGAGAGAATATTCAACTACCTACAGACCAGTTTCAGGATTTGCTTGTGCCTGTTTTTGAAGAAGGAAAACTGGTTTACCATTCTCCGGACATACATACCATTCGAAGGAACACACTTTACTCAGTCGGGTTGTTTTCAGAAAGCGTATTAGCGATGGCATCACCAGCTGCTTACCCCACCGGCCTGGAGCCCCGGCTTCAGGATTTTAAAATGCAACTCATCAGAGCAGCAAAGGGAGAATGACCTTATCACTTGATTTTATCCCGGGCGTAAAGCTTTAGATAACCACAATCCATACATCTGTAAGCGGAAATGGAATAAACCTTTTCATTTTTTAATCGACCGGTCCAGATACTTGCCACGGGTTTTCCGTTTACCCATTTGGCTGAATAGATTTGTCCATAACCCTGATCTGTTATCTGGCCGGGTTCCATCATTCCTTTACATTCCGGGCATTTTGTATTAACAGGTTCCATCGTATTTGGCATCTATCGTTAAAAGATTTACTTTGTCGCCAGTTTTCAGCCCAAAATAATGAAATACCTTCATTTTTTTATACTTTTTGCCCTGGGAGTTTCAGCCTGCCAGCCGCCCCAAAAAAAAGCGATTGTGTCTGATGTTGTAAACACGCCAGAAACAATAACAAAACCCTATGTCATCATGGTATCCATGGACGGGTTTCGGTATGACTATGCGGAAAAGTATGGAGCAAAAAACATCCTAAATCTGGCAAATGAAGGCATAAAAGCGGAGGCCATGATTCCTTCGTTCCCTTCCTCCACATTTCCCAACCACTATTCGCTGGTTACCGGTCTTTACCCAGCGCACCACAAACTGGTATCCAATACATTTTTTGACAAAACGCGGGGGCAGATGTACAAAATCAGCGACAGGGAAAAAGTTGAAGACGGAAGCTGGTATGGGGGCACTCCCCTTTGGGTACTTGCTGCAGAGCAGGGAATGGTCGCTGCCAGTTATTTCTGGGTGGGCTCTGAAGCAGAGATAAAAGGCAAACGGCCCGCGTATTATTACACTTACGACTCCGGTCGCCCCAACAGGGAAAGAACCGATCAGGTTATCGACTGGCTTAAGCTGCCGGAGGAGCAACGCCCACATTTTATTACCCTATATTTCTCTGATGTGGATAGTAAAGGGCATAACTCAGGGCCGGAATCTGATGATACCCAAAATGCAGTACTCACACTGGATGAGGAAATAGGATACCTCGATCGTAAAGTCAACGAACTGGGATTACCTGTCAATATTATTCTGGTCTCCGACCACGGTATGTTGCAGGTGGATACCGACCATCCTGTTTTTCCGGAAGACGAAGTGAACCTCAGCGACTTTACCATCGCCAAAGGCACTACTTACTGGTTGTTGTACAGTGATGATACGACCAAAACAAGAGAAACAGCACTGGCACTGCATGAAAAAGAAGCAGGCAGATATACTACCTGGCTTCGGGCAGATGTGCCGGCACCACTGCATTACAACGGGAGTCCGCTTATCGGCGACATTGTCCTGATCGCTACCCCACCCTATATACTCACTTCACAGAATTTCAGCATAAACCCCGGGCATCACGGCTATGACCCTACGAATACGCCCGAAATGGGTGCTATTTTTTACGCAAAAGGACCTGCATTCAGAAAAGGGCTAACAATACCCCCTTTTGAAAATGTGAATGTTTATCCACTTATTGCGAAAATTCTCAGCCTCGAAATCACCGGGCCCATTGACGGAAATATCGCCGTACTGGACAGCATACTGGCGAGGTGAGTTTGGGACGTTTTCACATCTTCAGCCTAATCTGAATTTTGACCTCGGTTTTTTGCGGGCCGCCAATTGCATCATTCCCCGAACCAATGCCTGATATCTGCCAGAGACGGGTACGGGCAACCCGGATACCCAGATCTATACGCTTCTGGGGTCGCCAATCAGCGATGAGGTAAAATCTGCTTCCGGTCTGATAATAAGGAGGAATAGAAGAAAAACCAGGCACATCATTTTCGTAAGCATAAACCCGCGTATCGTATCCTTCCGTATCGAAAATGGCATACCGACCGGAAATTTTCCAATTATAACCGATTTTCCAACTGATATCCTGATACAGCAACAGCCCCTGCCGGGCGGGCGAATCAGCTTCAGCAAACCAACTCATTTCCAGCCGGGTGCGGTAAATAATATCGCGATTGATTTTGGTCTGAAAATGAACGCGCAACTGAGTTTTGCTGACCGGAACCAGAAATCGCACCTGTTGACCGGGAGGATATTCACCCGCATTTTGTTGTTTATTTTCGGAGCGAAAACGGACATAAACAAATGTATTTCTGCTGGGCTTGTATTGAAGGTGCGAAAGAAATTCCCAACCATGAGAGAAATAATCAGCCTGAAACCGATTATAGGGAAAATAAAACTGGTCAAAATAGAAGTTGAGGGTCCATCGGCTGGCAGGAAGAATCTGTAATCCGAGGTAAGCACCGGTCTCATTCTGAATCGCGGTAGGTCTTTCGGCAAAAGCATACCCTTTATCGCTGTGGAAGTCTTTGTCAAAATGGCGAAATACAAGCGATATATCTACCGAAGACGCGAGACTGCCCATAAGTCCGGCGACGCCCGCCATGCCTCCTGAGGAGGAGCGCGCCCATTCCCCGAAAAAATTAAAATTTCTGAATACAAAATCGGCATCACCAGAAATCAGCAGATTGTGGTCACCGGTAAAATCAAAACGATTATAGGAATTGGGCGTTTTGGAGAGGATGCCATTAAACTGTTGGTGGAGCACTGTGAATCCGGTGCGAAGTCCGCGGATGCGGTATTCCAGGCGGCAGCCACCCAAAGTTTCTTTCAGTACTTTACGGCTATTGAGTTCTGCATCCGTACGGTGAAGTCCGCCCGTACGAATGGAGGAAACCATCAGACCGGAAACTGAATCAGATGAAACAACGGTAGCATCCAGCGAGATACGGGAATAAAAACCTGTAAAATACCATTGGTTCCATGCAAAAGTCGCTGCAGATCCGCGCAGGAGTTGGGTTTCATTGGCAGAACTGCTTGGTAGAATACCTTTTCCCGGCAATTTTACATTTCCCACTACAGTAGAACCTTTGCCAAAACCCATTCCCTGGCTCAGTACAAGCCCCTGCCCCAAGGAGAGGTGATAGTCACCGATGACAAGGCTTTTCAGTTTTCCATACCCGGAAATAGCGGCATGACCGGAAATAAAATCCATTCCGTAAAACCGGTATTGAGGCAGCCAGCGCAATTTTTCTCCGGGATCTTTTTCCGTTGTGAGGGCAAGAGAAAAGTTTCGTCCGTAACGTGCGCGAAATCGCGTATAAATTCGGGCGGGAGAGCCCTGATAGACAGGTTTTTCACCATTAATTCCAGATAAAAACCCATTTTGTTTTTCCAAAAGGAAACCTGTCCGCTGGGTGAGTTCATAACTGAGATTGTGAATGACTGTTTGAAAGCCGGGTCCGGAAGAATGAAGCGTTCCGGGACTTATATCTTTTTCCCCGATTTTTTTTACCACAATAAATGGCAGCCAGGGGCGAATCTGATCCACGGTAAGACCAGGCACAGCCTGAAGTTCATAAATGGAAACCAGCGCACCAAATCTTTCCTTATAAGCAAATAATTTATTGATAATCAGATCATTCATCCCTGGAAGCAAAAGTAATTGTTCCCTTGTGGCGGTATTTATATCGAGCGGTTTTTTGGCCAAATCCAGCAATACGTCGGTAAGTTGGGCAAAATCCACTTCATCATCTGCCTCCAGGTTTTCAGCCATATCTTCGATACTGTTGAGGTAGGATTCGGATGAAAATATATCTTCCCCGGTGTCAACCTGCGCTTCGAGCCGGCAAAAGCCCGATAAGGCGGTACAAAAAAGTACCACCCTAAGAATCGTTGTTTTCATGACTAATTCTTCAAAAAATGGTAATTCAGCGAAAGAGAAGGAGTATATCCCAGCGATTCATGGAGGTTAAGAGAAAAATCGATGTCGATTTTGTCCATTTCCAAGCCCAGTCCACCGCAAAAAGAGAGCGGATAGGTTGTAAATCCGCAACGGAGGCGGATCGCAGCTCCGGGGGAATATTCCAGTCCGCCGGCCCAGGATACGGGAAAATCGAGGGGTTTTTTAACATCGGCAGAGAGTAATACTTTTTCGGATGGGCGAAAACAGAGGCCAGCAGAGAATACTGACGAAATTTCAGCCTTGGCAAACGTTCCGCGGAGTGCAGCCTGATTTGCATTTGCGATTGCAAATCCCAGAAAAACCTGATCATTTACCTTCACTTGTGTTCCGACAGCAGACAAAAAGGTTGAATGGCGGCCTGCATCGGGGGTAGCAAGCGAGAGCCAGGAGACACGGGTGCCGAGACTGATTTTTCCGAAGAACGAAACAGCATAAGCGAAACTCAGGGCACTTTCCCGCCATGCATCAAATCCAAATGATCTGACGGATAATCCGGCGGCCTGATTTTCGCCTGTTGGCAGCACAAAGCCCGCCTGACTTCGGGTGAGTTGGGGCAGGTTAAAATAACGCGAAAAAAAGATACCGGAACCGGGATTTTTTATTCCGGCGATTCCTGCGGGATTGTGAAATAAACTCCAGAATTCGCCGTTAACAGCGGTGTAGGCATAGCCAAGAGCGGCGGGGCGGCTGCCTGCGGTCTCAGACGGGTCAATGCCAGCATAAAGCAGACCCGGAGTCAGCAGCCAAACAAACATAAGACGGTACATAATGGTTGTGCTTTTAACAAAAAAACTATAAACAAATAAACGAAATAAATCGGGTATTTCTCACTTTGAAATTGAAAAAAGCTGTACTTTCTTCACGCCCTGACTCAACACTCTATACACCCCAAATGAGCGAAAAATCCTACTCCGAAACCTTGCAATATCTTTATACACTTTTACCTATGTACCAGCGCCAGGGGCCTGTAGCTTTTAAGAAAGGGCTGGGCAATATCCAGGAAATGTGTTGGGCACTGGAACAGCCACAATGGAAATTTAAGAGTATCCATATTGCCGGAACCAATGGTAAAGGTTCTGTTTCGGCCATGCTCAACAGTATTTTGATGGAAGCAGGGTACAAGACCGGTATGTACACCTCACCGCATCTGCTTTCTTTTACCGAGCGGATGCGGGTAAATGGGAAAGAAATCTCCGAAAAAGCGGTAGTCGAATTTGTGGAAAAAATCGGGCCGATGATCGAGCGGTTGCAACCCAGTTTTTTTGAGTTGACCGTTGCTATGGCATTTGACTTTTTTGCACAGGAAGAAGTAGATATTGCCGTGATAGAAGTCGGGTTAGGCGGAAGGCTGGATTCCACCAATATCATTCACCCTGAGATAAGTGTCATCACCAATATCAGCTACGATCATATGGAAATGTTGGGAGACACATTGGGGCAGATTGCGGGGGAGAAGGCCGGGATAATTAAGCGCTTTACACCGGTTGTCATCGGTGAAAAGCAGGAGGAAACGACCCCTGTGTTTCAGGATAAGGCTGATTTAGTGGAAGCGCCTTTATTCTGGGCAGAGGAAATGTTTCAGGTGGATCGGGTGGAACCAGCCGCCAATGGGCAGAAATTTTTTCTTACAGATATAATCGAGGATGACGATAGTCTGGCGTATGAGTTGGACCAGTTGGGCGATTATCAGCGAAAAAACCTGGTAACAACCCTGGCAGCGGTAAAAGTGCTGGTGGAAGAAGGTTGGGATATTTCTGAAAAAGCTATCACAAAAGGGCTTGCAGTTACCCGCACCAACAGCCGTCTTTCAGGGCGTATGCAGGTAATGTCCAGCCATCCAACTATAATCTGTGATACGGGTCATAATGAAGGTGGGATCAGGCTGGTCATGGAGCAATTGGCGCGCATGCCGAAAAACCAGTTGCATTTTGTACTGGGTATGGTGGCAGACAAAGATCACCACAAGATTCTGGCGTTGTTGCCCAAAGATGCCGCCTATTACTTTGTGAAGCCCAGTGTTCCCCGCGGGCTGGATTCGTCTGTTTTATCGGAAAAAGCCGCCGAGTATGGGTTAAGAGGTAATAGCTATGCTACGGTTGCGGAGGGCTTACAGGCAGCGAAGGATAAAGCTTTACCGGAAGATATAATCTTCATTGGAGGGAGTACCTTTGTAGTTGCTGATGCAATGTCACCAGCACCTGTTTGGGGTTGATTTATTGTCCGCCGGAAAGCAGCTTCCGGGTATGAGAAACTGCCGCAGATAACCTTGCCACTGGGTCTCCGTTGATTTCGACGAAGGGAACATTTGCCTTCGTGAGTTGATGTTTGTAAATGGCGTACAACTCTTCCCTGCGATGTGGGTGTTCGCGTTGAGGGTCAGTTTCCCAGGGAATGTCTATACCGGTGAGAAAGTGGAGGGAATAGGAATCGAGATTCATATTCTCAAGAATCCACGGGTGGCAGTAATTGTATTTAAATTCGCTCCAGACCCTGATCACAAGCAGATTGGTATCGGTAAAAAAGACTTCACGGGCGAGGGCCTGCGCCCTTTTTTCTTCTTCAACCTGAAGGCGGGCAATGGAGAGTAGGTCGGACATGTGGTAAGGGCGTCCGAGTGTATCGAGAAAACCACGGGCAACTTCATCTGCAAAGGAAGTATAAAAAGTTATTGCCAGTTGACGGGTAAGCGTAGATTTTCCTGTGGACTCTGGGCCTACTATGGCTATTTTGACCAGTGGATTCATGAAACAGACGGCTGAAGTGCCATTTTCTTTTTCCAGTTGAAATACCCGAGGGTGGCGAGGACCAGATAGATAAGAAACATGATAGCAGTGAGACGTAGGTCTTTATACCAGTAGATACCGATTGCGATGATATCTACGGCGATCCAGATAAGCCAGTTTTCTATTTTTTTCTGTGCCATCATCACCTGCGCCAGAAGGCTGAAAGAGGTGGTATAAGCATCCCAATAAGCGAGGTCGGCATTCGTAAAATTGTCGAAAAAATATCCGATAATCAGAATTCCTGCGACTCCTGAAAGGATGTAGAAAACCCAGTTTCGGGAAGTGGAAGCAGAAATAGGCAGATCATCTTTCTTTGTACCTCCATTGAGCCAGTGATACCAGCCATATACACCAGTGACAAAGAAAAATATATTAAGCACCACATCAGCATATAGGCGTGCAATAAAGAAGATATAAATATAAATTCCCACATTAATCAGTCCGGTAGGCCAGCCCCAGATATTCTCCATCGCATTGAGAGCCACGCAAACAACACCAAAAATAAAACCGAGGACTTCAAGGGGAGAGGTGCCAAGAGATTCGCATAAAGCAGAAAACTGATACCAAAGTTCGGACATAGGCAATATTTATTGCGGTAAATTTAATACTTTGGCCGTGCAACCCAACAAGGCAGGAAGTAAATTCGTACCAGAAGTTGAATGCAAAAAGCAGAATCGCAAATTTGAATTAACCAGAGAAAATCATGCGACTGAAATATAATGCCCCGGTTATCCTCACTTATACCTTGATTTGCACAGTGGTGTTAATTTTACAGAATTTCACCGGTCTGGACATCATGAACTATTTCACCATATTCCCGGTAGTGGACTTTTCCAATCCGGCCTGGTATTTCCGGTTGTTTTCACATGTGATCGGGCACGGGGACTGGGGTCATCTTGCGGGGAATTTTTCCTTTATTTTGTTATTAGGGCCGATATTGGAGGAGAAATATGGTTCACGGGATTTATTACTGATGGGGCTGGTAACGGCACTTGTTACAGGAATTTTGCAGATCGCTTTTTTTGACAATCCTTTATTGGGTGCCAGCGGAATTGTTTTTATGTTGATCCTTCTGAGTTCTTTTACCAATTCGGGCGGAGGTATTCCACTAACATTTGTGCTTGTGGTGGTTCTTTTTCTGGGCAAGGAAGTACAAGATGCATTTGCTTCGGATAATATATCGCAGTTTACCCATATCATTGGTGGCATATTGGGCGGACTGTTTGGATTTTTTCTGGAGGGGGGGCAAAAGAAAGAAGGTGGAACCACCTAATCACCGGGAAGGTAATAACAGAAAGAAATTCCTGAGAATTTTGTTAGTTTCGCGGTCACTATGAAATACCGCTTATTACACACAGATACAGGGACAAAGGCTCGTGCAGGCGAAATAGAGACTGCTCACGGGAAGATAGAAACGCCAATTTTTATGCCGGTGGGTACGGTCGGCAGTGTGAAGGCAGTATCGCAGCAGGCGCTGGTAGAGGATGTGGGGGCACAAATCATCCTGGGGAATACTGACCATTTATTTTTACGTCCGGGGGAAGATGTGTTGAAAGGTGCCGGAGGGCTTCACCGGTTTATGCACTGGGATCGTCCGATCCTGACCGACAGTGGTGGATACCAGGTATATAGTCTGGCGGCAAGCCGTAAATTAACGGAGGAAGGCGTAACTTTTTCAAACCATATTAACGGGAGCAGGCACTTGTTTACGCCGGAGGGCGTGATAGACATACAGCGGGCAATCGGATCTGACATTATGATGGTTCTGGATGAGTGTCCGCCCTACCCTTGTGATTACCAGTATGCCAAAACCTCCATGGAGCTTACCCACCGCTGGGCGCAGCGGTGTAAGGAACATCATGAAGCACAAGAGCCTTTGTATGGGTATGAGCAGAATTTATTTCCGATCATTCAGGGGGGGACTTACAGGGATTTGCGGCTGGCATCCACCGAATATATTGCAGGGTTAGACCTTCCGGGATGTGCTATTGGCGGGCTATCTGTTGGGGAGCCGGCGGAAGTTATGTACGAGCTTACCGAACTGAGCTGCGATATATTGCCGAAGGACAAACCCAGGTATCTGATGGGAGTAGGAACTCCGTCGAATCTGCTGGAATGTATTGCTTTGGGGGTGGATATGTTTGACTGTGTATTACCCACCCGGAATGCACGGCATGGGTTGATTTACACCCGGGAAGGAGTCAGAAACCTCAAAAATCAGAAATACGAGAATGATTTTTCTCCGCTTGATCCTGACAGCGAATGTGTGGTTGACACGTATTATTCCAAAGCTTATTTAAGGCATTTGTTTAAGGCGCAGGAATACCTTGCTTTTCAGATAGCGAGTATTCACAATTTGCATTTTTTCCTCTGGCTCGTACAGGAAGCGAGGAGGCAGATACTGGAGGGAAATTTTTCTTCGTGGAAACAGCAAATGGCAAAAAAACTTGATACGCGCTTATAGGAGATTTGCCGGTTTTTGCATTACCACTCTATTTTTTCTTTATTGAGGGATGCTATAATTCCGCGTTTACAGTCTTCGGTTACTCTGGAATAGGCATTCATTTTTGCGGCAAAGCGGACAGCATCCTCCAGCGGAAAAGTTTGAATATCTGCAATCATTTTTTTCGTAAGTTGTAGTGAAGCGGAGGAATTCTGTTTACACAGATTAGCTGCAAATTCTCTGACAAATCCTGCAATGGATTCAGCGGGCACAACCTGGTTGATGAGATGATATTCAACTGCCGTTTGGGCGCTGATCATTTTGCCGGAAAGTAATAGTTCTTTTGCACGTGTTTCACCGATTTTTCTAAGCAGGAAGGTCATCACAATCGCAGGTACAGCTCCCTGCCGCACCTCTGTGAAGCCAAGTTTGGCTTCAGGGACAGCAAAAGCAAAATCACAAACCGTGGCCAGGCCACAGCCCGTAGCGATGGCAACGCCTTCAATTTGGGAAATGACCACTTTGGTAGCGCGATAAACGGCAAGATACACCTGAGCGAGTGAGGAGGAATCGGCAAGGTTTTGATCCAAAGAATATTCAAGCATTGCTTGCAGGTATTCAGGATCCATCCCTTCGCAGAAAGAAATTCCTTTTGCCTTAAGTACGATTACCTTTACAAGCGGATCCTGCTCGGCTGCCATTATTGCATCTTTCAGTTCTGCAACCAGAACATCGTTCAGTGCATTTCTTTTTTCCGGGCGATTTAAAGTAATCCAGGCGACGCGCGACTCCACAAAGTAGTCGAGGAATTGATAAATTTTCATCCAGATGGTGTTTCCCCAAAACTAAGCTAATTTTTCCCCTGAGACAAGCGCTATTCATCCCTGCCGCAACGAAGCAGAGCATAAAGATTGTGCCTAACCAAAACCAGCACAAGGCTGTGAGCAGGAGCATCGGCAGGAAAGGGGGGTTGCATCCCCGTTAACGGGGATACCACTCCCCACCCGATCCCTAAGTCCAAAAACTCAATAATTGACATACATTAACCATCCCCCGAGGTATTCATTCGGGCGGTTTCAGAAGTTAGTCCCTACCGGTAATGGGTCTAGTTCTGTGTTTTGGTATTGGGGTTCAGGCAGAACTACCGCCGTTTCTCCCGGGGAATAAGTACCTGAATCAGTTTTTCAGGAGGAAGGTAAGGTGCCGCTATGTCCACCAATTCCTGCTGAAGATCAATGCTTTGATGAATATGTTTTTGCGACCGGATATGCTGTATTACAGTCTCTACCTGACTCAGCCCAACAGACACCCCTGCGTAGCGTTTTTTCCACCCAAATGGCGCTTCCTCCGGCCACTCCTGCTCCATCCAACGGGAAGAACAGCCTTTGATGTGATTGATCACTCCCGCAATAGTCTGGGTACGACGTAGGCGAATCAACGCGTGTACATGATCCTGCCATCCGTTGACTTCCACAAGGTCAATACCCTTGTCCTGACAATCAAGTATTACCAATGCAAAAATGTCTTCCATCCGATCTTCCTTCAGCAAAGGCGCCATCGCCGGCGTAGTCCAGATCAGATGAAGCCAGTTGGCAACATAACTGTTGGTGTTCTTTCGCTTTTCTATCATAATTGTGCTAATATTTTTTCCCGTACATCGACTTCCTCAACAACCCGGACAATGGAAATATGGCAGCAAGGCCAAGCTGAATCAATATAATCCCGATCCCCTGCATCCCTATACCCTTTTCAATCACTGGGAAGGGCAAATCTCCTACCAGCAACACGATTGCCTGCAAATAACCAATAAGAACACTGCAAAAATATCCCAGCCATTCACCCAGTAGGGGTACATAACAAAAAATTACGGTAAAAAAACCCACAAGAACCAGCAGGAATGCCAGAGTTGAAACAAGAATATTACTCAATAAAAAATACGTGGGAAACCTCCCGAAATGCATTATCACTAAAGGTAATGTTCCTAATGTTGCACAAATCGTTACCCCAATCCATGACGAAACCAGCTTAAGCCAAAAATTCTCCACACCGACTATCCTCTCCCAAACAGGAAAACCTGTAATTATCCCTATTACCGCCAGGTATGATAACTGAAATCCTACATCAAAAGCGATCTCCGGCTCAAAAAACAGTTGAAGCAAGGCAGCCGTGCCAACCACATTCAGCAGATTGTAACGCAAGTACAACACCTTCATAATCAACACAATCCCAAACATCAGTACAGACCGCACTACCGCCGGACTTGCGCCGGTCAACAACATATATCCCAACAACAATCCCAAAATGACTATATTTTTTATCCTCAATCCCTGTGGTATCAGATGGAGAAAAGACAAAACACGACTCAATACCAAAAATACAATCCCCACATGTAAGCCCGATATTGCAAGTATATGACTGGTTCCAGCTATACTGTAGGCATTTTTAACCTCCCTCCCCATCCCGTTTTTATCTCCCAAAAACATCGCCTGGGCAATCGTAGCATGAACCGAATCTACCACCACTTTACCCAACTGCATGCTCATATTCTCCCGAAAATCTTCCAGCCGCACATACCATCCCCTCCCTCTGCCTGCTAATGCTAATGTATCTGCATATACCGAATGATTCACACCCTGCCTCCACAAATATTGCTGATACCCATCCAGCGAAGAATAGGCATTTACTACATTCCCCTTTATCAACAGCCTGTCGAATCGACCGTATTTACTGCTGTCTTTATTGCTGATGTACAATTGAAATCTACCCTCGGCCCTTATCCAATCGCAATCCTTCCTGTACCCGATTATGCTGGCCCAGGTCGAACGCCCCCGTCGGGTTTCCTTTACAGGTTTGATAATTTCTGCATACAACTCTCCCTTGCTGCAGTTTATGTTTTCCATCGTTTGTATTCCTTGTTCAGTCAAATGCCTGCTTCCATATGTCATCGTGCCCAAACCCGCTATGATCAGATACAAACCCACGGATTCCCATACTTCCCGTTGGAAGGAAACCTCTCTGCCAAAACCTAAGCGCACGATTCCCAATGTCCCTAAACCCATCATACCAATAAAGATACCCCATGAAAAAGAATACCTGGCCAGAATAATACCGGCCAGGTAAAACAGTACAAACCTAAAAACGGGAGCATGTATCAGTGCTTTCATGGTACATCAAAGTACCATATAGCTTTTTTCTTATCAATGGAAAAAATCGCGTCAAGGTAACAATCTGATTTTACCTTTATCGCGTAAAAACCCACTCAGTTGGCGTAGAAAGGCGTTCGTGGAAACAATACCCCATACCTGTAAATCCTTTTATTTCTTCCGGATCAGTCAATTTTTCTCTGGTAATATAATCAGCCATCGCACCTCTTGCCTGTTTTGCATATAAAAACAGGGTTTTATATTGGCCATTCTTCTCATCCCTGAACACCGGTGTGATTACCGCTGCCTTTAATTTTTTTACTTTTACAGACTTATAATATTCAGCCGAAGCCAGATTTATCAGAATCGAACTGCCCGAAGCTTCCAACGCACCGTTTAATGCTGTGGTAATTCTATCACCCCAGAATTCGTACAGGTTTTTGCCCCGCCGGGTTTTTAATTGTGTGCCCATCTCAAGCCGGTAGGGCTGAATCAGATCCATCGGCCGCAAAAGCCCATATAAGCCCGACAATATCCGGAGGTGATTCTGGGCAAATTCGTATTCAGCCTCCGTATATTTTTCCAACGCAAAACTCAGATATACTTCTCCCTTAAATGCAAGCAGCGCCTGTTTTGCGTTTTCCGGAGTAAAAGGAAAACTGAACTGTTGAAACCGCTCGTGGTTTAATACAGCAAGCGGTGAACTTAAATCCATCAATTCAGCGATCTGCTTTTCACTTTTCCTGGCTAACACCTCTACCAGCTTTTCTGTATCAGACATAAAGTCAGGGAAAGAATGCCTTTCCGTATATCGTGTGTCCGGGGAAAAATCCAGCTTCTTGGCCGGAGAAATAATTGTAATCATACCTGCTGATTTTCACTCATTTTTTTGCCAGGCTTATATAGACCGGAAAATGATCACTAAAACCATTCTCCTGAAACTCATCTCTGTAAATCGCCCTTCGGGGCATATCCTTTGCAGGCCCATCTCCGCCCACCTGCATAAATTCAGGATTTTCGATCGATGCTGTCCCTTCAATATAATGCAGATGACCTTTACCATTGGCCATAAGGCTGTGACTGACCAATATCTGATCAAAAAGGTTCCATTTCCCCTGATAAGTCAACGTTCCGACACCATTGGGGTTGTGGAGCGCACCTACCGGGTTATAAAAACCATCGCCAGTTACCCCTTCCCTCTCTACCGATGCCTTCATTATTTCTGCGATACTTCTGTTTACCGGATCATCGTTGTAATCACCCACAGATATGATGTTGGCATCCGGATCGCGGGCCAAAATCTCATCAATCTTTTCCCTTGCCACTTTGGCTGTAGTAACCCGGCGATTTTCAGACTCGCTCTCCCCTCCCCTGCGCGATGGCCAGTGATTGACAATCATATACAATGATTCTCCGCCAATTTTCCCCTCCACAACCAGCACTTTCCTTGTAGTATAATCCGGTTCCTCTGGAAAATCCACATCATAGGCCTGATGCGATACATACTTAAATACCGATGGGTCGTAAATCAATGCTACGTCTATCCCTCTGATGTCTTCCGACTCCTCCAAAATCACTTTATACCCCCGCTGTTTCAAAGAAGTCATTTGAACCAAATCCTCTACAACCTGCACATTTTCGACCTCTGCCAATCCCAGAATATCAGGCCCCTGGGTTCCCATATCTCCTATCGCCCTCGCCAGATTGTCGAGCTTCTTCAGATATTTTTCATTCGTCCACTTATACCGGCCTTCAGGTAAAAATTCGCTATCATCTTTTGCCGGGTCGTCTTCGGTATCAAAGAGATTCTCCACATTGTAAAACCCTACCACAATTTCCCGCTTGCTGCCTGCCTGTCCGCTACGATCTGTGTCGTCCAAAGTACTTTTGCTCCCATCAGACCCATTTGCCAGTTTACACCCTGAAAACATATAAACTGAAAACAATACTGCTATCAGAATGTTTATACGAAAACGCAAAATTGAAAATTTCATTGGTTTGTTTTTCCCGCAAGTTAAGCATCCCTAACGAAATACGGGCACATTCTGAGTCAATCTGTCGTATATTTTCGCCCGCTTCCAAAAAATTATTTATATTTGCTCCAGATGGCTGTAGCACTACTCCTTACTTGCTTTTCATTAAACCTTTACCTGACCGGCATATCCTGGTTTCTTCAAATCATTCATTTTCCCTTATTTGAAAGAGTAGGGCCCAACCAGTTTCACGACTATCACAGAACCTTCTCTCAAAGAAAACAATTCCTCATTCTTATTCCCTCCCTGGCCGCTATCGCCTGCGCGGCTATTCTTCTGTGGATTCAACCCTGGGGGACAAACATGCTGCTTATCAAAGCGAATTTCGGACTTACGGCGCTCGCTATGGGCGCCTCGATAGTTTTGGTTCAACCTTTACACAAAATCCTCGCTTCCCACGGATATTCAGATAAAGCCATCCGACAACTTACCCGCGTAAACTGGGTCAGAACCGCAGCCTGGACTGCAGGCAGTCTTATGATTATTCTCACAGTGTTTAATATTATCATCCGACATACCGGCTGACCACAGGCTTTTATTGCCAAAATTGCCCTATTTTAAAAAAAATATTACCTCCATACAGGGCTTTGCGCATATTATTTAACCAAATTAAAATCCATTTGTGTATTTTGTCCGTTCAACATCTATAATTCTCCCTTTGATGGGAAAATACCTTTACAGGATTACTGACACTGAAATCTATTGTCTATGAAGCTCAAATTGCTGATTACCGGTGCCGTCGTTTCTGCTCTCCTTATTCTCAGTTCTTATACCCTCCACACCCATGACGGAGACAAAGCTGCTGTGCTTATCAGGCTGATGATGCAGGGAATGGAATACTACCACTACCAGCCACCCAAAATTAATGACGACTTTTCCCAACATGTTTTTGACCTATACCTCAAAAACCTCGACTACAGTAAACGCTTCCTCACCCAGCGAGATGTAGAAAACCTGAAAAAATACCGGGAGCAAATTGATGAAGAACTGAAAGAAGGCTCATTTGAGTTTTTTGATATGACCGTTAACCTGTTTGACAAACGGGTGATGGAAGCCAAAAAATATACCGAAGAAATCCTCTCCCAACCTTTTGATTTCACCCAGGAAGAATATCTTGAAACAGATTATGAAAAACTGGGATTCGCTTCAAATGAAGCTGAAATCAAAGATCGCTGGCGGAAAACGCTGAAATACCAGACGCTGTCACGCCTGGTTACGCTGCTGGAAAATCAGGAAAAAGCGGCCTCCGGACAAGAAGGCGCAGAATCCAAAACTTTCGCCCAACTCGAAGAAGAAGCCCGGATGAAAGTTCTCAAAAATCAGGAACAAACCTTCCACCGCATCGAGCGAATTACGATTGCCGACCGCCGCGCAGATTTTATCAATTCTGTAGCCAACGTATATGACCCCTATACAGGCTATTTCCCGCCCAAAGACAAGGAAGATTTCGATATGGATATCTCGGGTAAAATGGAAGGAATCGGTGCCCAACTTCGCGAAACTGACGGCTTTATCAAGGTCGTCGCCATTGTCCCCGGTTCTGCCTCCGCCCGCCAGGGACAACTCGAAGTCAATGATGTTATCCTCAAAGTCGCTCAGGCAGACCAGGAACCCGTGGACGTAGTGGATATGGATATCGACGAAGCTATCAAAATGATCAGGGGGAAAAAGGATACAGAAGTTCGCCTTACCGTTAGAAAAGCGGATGGATCCGAAATGGTAATCCCGATCATTCGCGATATAGTTGTCCTTGAAGAAACCTACGCCAAATCCGCTGTTCTCCAAAGTGAGAAAAATAAAAAGAACGTCGGATATATTTATCTCCCCAAATTTTATGTCGATTTCGACGACCCACAGGGAAGACACTGTTCCGAAGATATTGCCCTTGAAATTGAAAAACTCAAAAAAGATAATATCAAAGGCCTCATTATTGACCTCAGAAATAATGGCGGAGGATCACTCCCAGATGTGATTGATATGGCTGGCCTGTTTATCAACAAAGGTCCCGTAGTACAGGTAAAAGCCCGTGGCGGTGCGCCTCAGGTCAAATCTGACAAAGATCCCGCTATCCAGTGGGACGGCCCCCTGCTTATCCTTGTCAACTCACTCTCTGCTTCCGCTTCTGAAATCCTCGCTGCGGCTGTGCAGGACTATGACCGGGGAATAATTGTCGGCACCACTACCTTCGGAAAAGGTACAGTTCAAAGCTTTTTCAGCCTCGACAATATGGTCCAGGGCTCCAGCGACCTCAAACCGCTCGGCGATATGAAACTCACTACCCAGAAGTTCTACCGCATCAACGGTGGTGCAACTCAGCACAAAGGTGTGGTTCCCGATATTGTACTTCCTGATGAATATAGCTTTGTTGAATACGGAGAAAGAGATCAGGACTTCTCCATGCCCTGGGATGAAATTGCTCCTGTCAATTACCAAAAATGGCCTGATCCTGTTGGTGCAAAAATGGAAACTCTTCGCAAAGCTTCCGAAAAAAGGGTTGCCGAAAGCGAAACTTTCCGCCTCGTTAAAGAAAATGCTGAAAGACTCAAGAAAAATCAGGATCAGGAGTTTTATCCGCTGAATATTGATGCTTTCCGCGCCGAAAGAAAACGCCTCAATGATGAAGCTGCTTTGTTTAAAGATATTAAGAAGCCTATCAGCGAAATGACTGTTTCTTACTCAACGGCTGATTTGTCTTTCATTAACCAGGACACCGTCCGCGCCAACAGATTTAAAACCTTTAAAGAAAATCTTGGTAAAGACCCTTATGTGTTTGAATCCTTAAATATTATCAGGGATATGCAATAATTCCCTATAGATATATCCAAATTTTTACCCTCTTCTCTGTCCCGAGAAGAGGGTTTTTTGTATAATAGTTTCTGTTTTACCTGATCCATCTGTCATGCCCCTACATTCCCCCTCCCAATTATCATTTTTGAGGTTCTTCCATTTCCTTATTCCTGTGGTACTGCTGCTTTTTTCATGTTCTTCTGCAGGAAGTCAAACCGGCCAGGGATTTCCGCCCCCAGGCCCTCCTGCACGAACGCTGGTTCTTGTATCCGGATCAGGAGACTCTCTCCTCACTGCCCGGTTACAGGCATGGACACAGTCCCTCAGCAGTAGAAACCGGAGGTTTCAGGCTACCTTCATCACTGATGACCAGTTGCTCCAGACCGACCTGTCCAACACTCAGATTGTGTATGTCGGGAACCCGCAAACCAACAAAGCTATCGCTCAGATCGCTGACCAGTTACCTGTACTTTTTGCACCCGATTATTTTTCTCTGGGGCAATCCTCTTACAAGGGAGATGGTTTTGTTTGTGTTTTATCCAGGTCCCCTTCTGCCAAATCCGAACAGACGATGAGTGCGATACTGGCCAATCGCGATGAGGATAGTCTGCATTTTCTAGAAAATAACCCCTTCGCCGGAAGGTTCGGACTCCCACTGGGGCAATGGGATTTCCAGGTGTTTAAAAACAATAAACGAATCCGGATGGGAAACTTTTCCGAAAACGGAAAACCCGACGGTCCTCCTCACTGGAACTTCGAAGATCAGGATAAACCTGTCCTTGCCTCCACGCACTTCCGCTTTTTTGTACATACTGATACCATTGCTGAAACCACTGTCCAACGCTGGCTGGAAGCCTGTGAAAAAAAATGGGAAGAACTCAGGTCATTTACCCTTGCTTCACCCACCACGGTTATTGACTACCACCTCTACGGCTCCGCCCAGAATCAGGGGCTGATTACTGGCAGAATGGAACAAAATTTTCCCGATTTTGGGCAAAACGAAGTCCATGCCCTCGCCAATCAGGATTATATGCACAATCTCGAGGCTGTCGAAGTGCGCCTTTTCCTACGGCAGATTAAAGGCGAACCCGCTACCCTCGCACTGGAAGAAGGCCTCTCGGTCTGGTTTTCTCCTCAATGGCAGAAAAAAGGATTCGCCTACTGGGCTTCCCGATTGTATGAATCAAATAATCTGGTTTCTCTGTCCCAGATTCTCAATAATGAAGATTTCCTCTCCGAATCCCCTGTCGTGCGAGGGGCAATGGCAGGCGCTTTTGTTGATTTCCTGATTTCTCTCTGGGGAAAAGATGAGTTTCTGCTAAAATATTCTGAATGGAATCCTTCCCCCGAAGATATTTCTTCGCTGGAACCCATGTGGCTCAACTACCTGCACACGCATTTTGTACCCGCAAATCCACCTTCCTACACCAGACCTGGGTTTCAGAAAGGAATGACCTTTGCACACGAAGGGTATGGAATTTACAACGGTTATGGTTCCGAAATGGCCCATGAATCACTTTCCCGGCTTCAGTCTCTGGGTACCAATGCAATCTCAATCGTACCCTATACCGGAACCCGTGATACGCAGTCTCCTTCGAGCTTTGGATTCTCCCAGTTTGCCGGTGGAGAAAACGATGCCAGTGTCATCCATACTTTCTATGCCGCCAAAAGAATGGGGATGAATACCATGCTCAAACCGCAGGTCTGGGTACGCGGAGGCTGGCCAGGTGACCTCGAAATGAAAAATGAAGCTGACTGGCAGATCTTTTTCCGCGAATACCGCAAATGGATTCGCCATTACGCCCTCCTGGCTGAAATTCACGAGATGGATATCTTTTGCGTAGGTGTCGAATTTGTCAAAGCGACCACCTCCCATCCCGAAGAATGGAGAAACCTTATCGCCGACATCCGAAAAATTTACCACGGCCCCGTTACCTATGCAGCCAACTGGGGTGAAGAGTTTGACAAACTCGCCTTTGCCGATGCGCTCGATTTTATCGGAATTGACTGCTATTACCCTCTTAGTAGTAAAAAAAATGCCTCCAAAGCAGAACTCCGTGACGGCTTCCGCAAAGTAGTGGAGCATATTGAAAATATATCCCAAAAAAAACAAAAACCGGTCGTATTTACCGAAATCGGCTTCCGCAGTATTGAATCCCCCTGGCTTCAACCCCACGCATATGCTGGCGAAAGCCCCTATGAAGAAACCGGTCAGGCCCTTTGTTACCAGGTTGTTTTCGAAACGCTTCAGAATAAACCGTGGTTTATGGGCATGTACTGGTGGAAATGGCCCTCCTACCTCGATCATACCCAGCGAGATCCTACTGACTATAACCCATTTGGAAAAAAAGCTGAAGAAGTTCTCGAAAAATTTTACTGATCACCTTTCCCAATTTTCCGGCACTTCTCTCCTTTGATACGCTTTTTCATGCAATCCGGGCAATTTTACAACAAGCAAACCCACAATCCCTATATATTTGATAGGATTAAAGGTGCGTACATTTATTAGTTCCCACCTTATCATCTTCATCAAATCAACTATTCATGGATACCCGTTTCTTTCAAAACTTGTCCAAAAAAATCAGGCTCTTTGTGTTTTTCGTACCTGTATTTTTGACCATTACGCATGGATATACCCAGGAAAAAATCGATAGCACCCGGGAATCCTTCACCATTGATCTCGAATTTCGCCCCCGCTCAGAATTTCGCAATGGCTACAGACAAATGCGAAATGACACCACCAGACCTGCATTTTTTACTGAAGGGAGAAACCGGCTTTATTTCAACTACGAACGCAAAGGTTTTATCTTCCATACTTCTATTCAGGATGTGAGGGTTTGGGGGCAACAGGATCCAAGGTCCACGGAGGGAAGTATCCAGGTTTTTGAAGGTTATGTACAGCCTTCGCTTGGCAAAGGGTTTTCGGTGCGAATCGGAAGACAGAAAATCATGTTTGACAATCAGCGGTTATTTGCCCAAAACGACTGGCGACAAAATGGAGGGTCACACGATGGGGTCAGGTTTATGTACATGAAAAATTCCTTTGAAGCCGACCTCATCGGGGCCTTTAATCAGGGAAAAGGTGCACAGGAAAACTTTTTTGATACAGATTTCTCCCCCGGATTCAGCTCCTATAAAGTACTTCTGGTCAACTTCCTGAAATATAAAAAGGGCGAATTCACGCTCTCCGGGGTGAATTCTGCCGATGCTTTTCAGGATACTGACAGTTCTGCCATCACTTACTGGCGTTTTACGCAGGGTGGGCGGATAGAATATTCTCACAAACGTCTTTATGCTACCCTGGCAGGCTATTTTCAATACGGCAAAACACCAAAAGGTCAAGCCCTCAGCGCCTGGTATATCCAGCCTGAAATTCAGTACAAAGACAATCAACACTGGACAATACGCCTGGGTGCCGAAATTTTTAGCGGTGACGACGGGCTTTATCCGACTACCACTTCTCACTCCTTTGATGCGCTTTACGGAGTGAATCACCGTTTTCTGGGTACGATGGATTATTTCACCCGTTTCCCCAACGATTTCAACAATGCAGGGCTGATTGACCCCTATCTTTTCGTTTTTTTTAAGGTAAATGAAAAACTCACCCTTCGGACAGACGGACATTTGTTTTATTCTCAAAACAACTTTTTGCCCGAAGGTGAACAGACTGCCATTGCGAGGTATCTCGGATTTGAAAACGATCTCCTCCTTTACTACAAGGCCAATAGCTTTACAGAAATTCAACTCGGATATTCATGGGCGACCTTTACTCCCTCCATGGTGTATATCAAAAAAGGTGGAAACAGCGACCTGATTCAGCACTGGGCTTTTCTGATGATTACTTTTAAACCCAAACTTTTTTCACACATCAAAAGCTGATACTTTACTACTTTAGAATTTAAGTACCCGATAAGGCTCCCGCCCTTCGCCTTTGACAACCAGACGGTTTTTATACACCTCCACGATCGCCCAGGCAGTGGTGTTTTCTGTTTCCACCATGCCGTGAAAGATCAGATAATGGATTTTTTCGCTGATGGTGTAGCCGCCCGCATGGTTATGCCCACTCATCCATGCCACAACGCCCGGGGAGGATTCGAGCAGTTGTTTGATCTCCCGGTCATTCCATAGATTGTGTTCGTTTGATGGATAAACCGGGAAATGAGAAAACAACACAATATGTTCTTTTTTCAACGCTGCGTCAGCCAGCGTTTTTTCCAGCCATTTCATCTGCTTTTTACCGATACCGCCATTCCATGGCTCTGCGTTGGGTTTCCCGGAGGCTTTCATTTCTGCCAGTTTTTTTTCACCTGTTTTCCTTCCCTTTGAACCTTCAGGCCAGGCATAGGCGCTTTCATCATTCCCGTCAGTTACGACAAAGCGCCAACCCGCCACTGCAAAATCGTAATATCGTTTTTCCAGCCCCAGTTTTTCGGGAACCAGTTTTTTTTCCGCTTCTGAGACAGAAAACTCGTGATTGCCCAACACAAAATAGGTGGGAATGGAAAGCTCATTAAACTGAGGCAAAACCGTATCAAAACTCCGGTAGTCCCGGTCAATCACATCTCCCAGATGTACCAGAAAAGAAAGATTCTGCGTTGACATCATTTCCAGCGCCGAATCCAGTTTAACGGGTGAGTTGCGGTAGAAACGCGTTCCCTTAACCACACAATCACAATATTGTACATCCGCAATAACCCCAAAGGAAAATACCGGCGTCTCAGCCTGCCCGATACCCTTTAGTATTATCCCCTGAATCATCAGGAACATGAATAGCCGATACTTGTTCATTCGTTTTCTGTTTTGAATACGCTTTGTCCGCTGCATCCTTTTCTCAAATTTCAAAAAAAGGTTGCATATTAACCGCACAAACCTACAACTTTCCCACATGAATCTGCCACAGCTACTACTCGAACTTCGTCAGGAAATCAGGGGTGATCTACACACTGACGATTACTCTCTTGGGCTTTATTCTACCGATGCCAGTATATACCAGATACGCCCCCTCGCCGTTGTTGCAGTAAAAGATGAAGCAGATGTGCTGACAGCTGTGAAAATTGCAGGAAAATATGGCGTAACGCTTCTCCCCCGCGGTGGCGGAACCAGCCTGGCCGGCCAAACCGTAGGGCATTCGCTGGTGCTCGATTTTTCGCGGTATATGAATCAGGTGCTCGAATTGAATGAAGCAGAACGATGGGTGCGCGTTCAGCCCGGACTGGTCAGAGATGAACTCAATGCAATTCTTGCCCCATATAATCTCCATTTTGCCCCAGATCCCGCTACCTCCTCCCGCGCCAATGTCGGCGGAATGATCGGAAACAACTCCTCCGGAACCAAGAGTATCCTTTACGGGAAAACCGTCGATCATGTGCTCGAAGCGCGTTTTCTGCTGGCAGATGGCACGCTTCTGCATCTCAAAAATCATGGACCGGAAGCATGGCAGCAAGTTTCCGGCAAAAATGACAGGGAAGGAGAAATCTACCGGGAATTTAAAAAAATCATTGAACTGAACCGCACAGAGATAGAAGCCCGTTTTCCCAAGGTCATGCGAAGGGTGGGCGGGTATAACCTGGATGAATTTATCCATACCGATCAATGGAATCTCGCCAAACTTATTACCGGCAGTGAAGGCACCCTGGGCATTATGCTGGAAGCCAAAATCAATCTGGAGCCCCTGCCTGCGTATGAATCGGTCTGTGTTGTACACTACCATAGCGTACTCGACGCCATCCGCTCCGTCGAAACGATGCTCAAATACCAGCCTGCGGCTGTTGAAATCCTCGACGATGTCGTCGTTTCGCTTAGCCGTACCAACCTTGAGACAGCCCGCCATAGCCATTTTATCGAGGGAAATCCGGCCGCGATACTTATCGTGGAATTTTACGGCGAAACTCCGGATGATGTGGAGACTCGTCCGCTGCAAATGATCGAAGAGCTCCGAAGCAAAGGTATGGGTTACGCTCACCCGCTTTTTACCGATGCCAAAAACCACGACGATGTATGGGTCATCCGCAAAAAAGGGCTGGGCCTGATGCTCGGTATTAAAGGCAAAGCCAAACCCCTCCCCTTCATCGAAGATGCAGGAATTCCCATTCCCCATCTGCCCGAATACATTGACCGTGTACTGAAACTCTGCGCAGAACTGGATACCAAAGTCTCCATGTATGCCCACGCCAGTGTAGGTGTTATTCACGTAAGACCTATCCTTGACCTGAGAGAAGAAACAGATATTCAAAAACTGACACAAATCGCCGAACGCACGTTTCAGCTCGTGATGGAATATGGCGGCTCATGGAGTGGCGAACATGGCGACGGGCTGGTACGAAGCCCGTTTAATGAAAAGTTTTTTGGCCCCGTAGTCTATCAGGCCTTAAAAGATGTGAAGGCGCTGTTTGACCCGGAAAATCGTATGAATCCCGGTAAAATTGTCGAAGCTCCGCCGATGGATCAAAATCTTCGATATGGAAAAACCTACCGGGCAACTCCTCCAAAAACACATTTCCATTATCGCCAGGAAGAAGGGTTTGAAGCGGCGGTAGATATGTGTACTGGGGTAGGAGAATGCAGAAAAGTACTTTCCGGTACCATGTGTCCCAGCTTTATCGCTACCCGCAACGAAGAGCACTCAACCCGTGGTCGTGCCAATGCCCTGCGGCTTGCTATGTCGGGTCAACTCGACGAAGAAGGCCTTGCCAGCCCGCGACTGAGAGAAGTCCTCGACCTTTGCCTCTCGTGTAAAGGGTGCAAGTCTGAATGCCCCAGCAATGTGGACATGGCCCGGCTCAAAAGCGATGTTGCCCAGCTGTATTATGACAAACACGGTGCAGGACTCCGGGATAAGCTGATCCGAGATTCAGGCAAAGCGGCAAAAACCATGAGCGGCCCCATAGCACCGGTGGTCAATCGTGTGCAAAAATCCAGACTTTTCCGCATTGCTTTGGAAAAAATGGCGGGCTTCGACCAAAGAAGAACCTTGCCGGAATACGCCTCCCAGACCTTTGAAAAATGGTACGCAAAACAACCCAAACCAGAAAATACAGGCAAACCCAAAGTGGTTTTATTCATCGATACCTTCATCAACTACCATGAACCACAACTGGGCATTGCCGCGCTGCAACTGCTCAGGGACTGTGGTTATGCTGTCCATCCGGCATTTGCAGGCTGCTGCCAGAGACCGAAGATTTCTCATGGTTTTCTGAAAGAGGCCAAAACAGACGGTGAACTAACCGTAAGAAAACTGGATGAATTTGTGAAGGATAAGATTCCGGTCGTTGCAGTTGAACCTAGTTGTGCTTCTGCCCTTACTGATGATCTTCCCGATCTGCTGGATGATGTGGCATTGGGTGAAAGAATAAAAAAAGGGCTGAAAATGATTGATGTTTTCCTGGCAGAGGAAAAAGCAGCCGGAAGATTACAGGTGGATATTGAACTTATTGCAACCGAAAATCTCCTGCATGGACACTGCCACCAGAAAGCATTGTACGGGACAAAGTCTATGCAGCAACTGGTTTCTGGAAATGGAAAATCCGTTAAGGAAATCCCCTCCGGGTGTTGTGGTATGGCTGGTTCATTTGGTTATGAAAAAGAACACTATGATCTTTCGCAAAAAATCGGAGAAAGAAAACTGTTTCCTGCCATAAAATCTGCTGGTGCGCAAACAGGAATTATTGCCTGTGGCTTTAGCTGCCGCCACCAGATCGAACATTTTACAGGCAAAAAAGCCCGGCACTGGGTGGAAATGGTCAGGGTAAAAAATCCACGGACATGAAAAAACCAGCCTTATTTTTTCTTTTGATCGCCATTCTTGCCGCATTAACTGCCTGCAAAGAAAACACAGACCAGAGCAGCCAGGCATCTGCTCTGCCACCCTCTCCGGATGCAGCAGCATATACTGATACGCTACGGATTTTCACATTTGAACGGGAACCCGCAGAACCTGAAAAAACCATTGCCATGCCCTGGGGAGTACGACTGGAAGGTCTGCTGGCTGATTTGCCTGTTCCGCTCAAAATTGACAGGTATTTTTATTCGGAGATACCCTTGATAACAGACATTTCTTTACCCGCAAAAAATCCTGTTGCTGTAGTACTTGATTACGGACTCAATGAAGCCTGGATAAAAAACGCCAATCCGCAGGCAGAATCTCAAATGTCGCTGCCAGAATTTAGAAACCGCCTGTGGCAGCTTGCCAAAAGTTTTGCCGACAAGGGAACACCTGTCGTGCTTGTTACTCCCAACCCGGTGGACATTCCCGCGAATACCAGTCAAAATGACAGAATGGATACTTACAGTGAGACCATCAGGGAAATTGCCAATTCGCTATCGCTTCCGGTTGTGGATACTCAGGGCAGTTTTTCGCTTTACGCAACCACTCCCGGAAATAATCTCTCAGACCTGCTTACGGATGGAAAATATCCCAATGATATCGGACATGCAATTATCGCAGAGGATATTGCAGCTACACTGGGATACCTGCTAAGTTCTAACCAGTGATTTTCTGGATTTTATTTCTGAATTTACAACAGACTATACACCACCTCATGCGCTTCCTCCGGAGCAGGAATTTCCAGTTTACTGATCATTTTTTCAATCACTTCAGGAGGAAGTGCGGCTTCCCGCTGGCTGTTACGGTGCATCAATTGGCTGTAACCGGCTTCGGCATACACAATTTTCACCCGGGCTTTATAATCTGTAAACAGTGAAATCAGCCCGCTTCGCGTGTGTGAGGTAATGTTGGTCGCATTCCAGATAAACGGCTGTTTTTTACGCAACCATTGCCGGGCCATCTCTTTGCCAGCCTGAACTACCGCACCCTGTGTTTCTGTCGGTTTAATCTTCATTTTCACTCTGATATCATCAAGTGATACTACTGGCAACCCATTTCCATGATTTTGTATCCAGGTATCTTTGCCCGCGCCCGGCAAACCGGACATAAGAATCACCTCTCCCCAGGTGTCATCAAATGGCTCATAAGCAGGTGCATTGCCCTTTCGGTGAAACCATACAAATTTGCTGTGCGGAGAAGCAAACGGATACGGAGATTCATAACAATTTTGTTCCTGAGCGAAAAGTCTGAAAAACGAGACCTTTTCAAGGAGTTGTTTCTGGTCAGGACAAACTCTTCCGAGAACATCGGCCCCGGCAAGCAGTGCGAGGTGTTTCAGGTTTGTAGTCATACTCGCACGAATCAGACTGGCTTCATTGAGCGACCAGAGCGGCACACCGTGGAGCCTGACAAGTTTGCAAACCGTCTCACGCCGGTGGAAAGGCAGATGGAGCGGCAATCCTTTGTACAGAAGTTCACGTACAATGAACTCCCCCCGCCGCGCATGGTGCGGCGCGATGATCCTTCCGTTATCAGTTGTGGTACAGAAATATTTTCCCACATCGTGAAACAGCGCGGAAAGGAAAATATTCTCCCTGACCTCCCGGGGCATTTCCTGCCATTCAGCCAAACCTGCCAATGCTTCTGCCACCATCCGGGTATGAACCCATACATCCCCTTCTGCGTGCCATTCCTGATCCTGAGGTACGCCGCGGAGTTGGGAGATGCAGGTAAATTCGCTGTCTGTTTTCTCCCAGTCAAAACGGGTGTCGGGGAGAACCGGACAAATGTCTGAAAGGCTTAACATAACATTAAAATAAACGGGCTCCAGGTAAAAGTTGATTGGGAATAATCGGGCGGTTGAGCCAGTGGCTTTGCGCATTCAGAACAGTAGTGAGAAAATCCTTGCGGACGAATTTGTACCGTTCACTTACCACACCGTTTTCCTCCACTTTAATATATAATCCCTCCATATCCAATGAAGGATCTGTTTCAAAAACCACCTGATCTGCCTTTAGGCCCAAATCCGTGGCTTTTTGCCATAGTTGTCGTATATGCCCGGGCAAAATAAAAAATGAGGGCCCCAGAAATTCTGTCATATTATTTTTCTCCATCTGTCCTTCGGAGAGTACTTTTACAGAAACGACACAGTTAAGGCTCCCCATCAGGTCTTTTCTTTTCTGTGTACTCAGGAAGACCATTTCACGGGTATCCAATACATCAAACTCCATAAAATAGTGAGGAAGCGCATTGTAAAAAACCGTGTGTTTGGCATAAAGCCATTCACCATACATCACATAGCGATCGCCAAGTACGGACCACAATTGAGAAGAAAAAGTATTCGCCCAGGTTTTAAACAGGTCAAAATGTTTTTCTCTCGGTCCGCCCGTAAGATAATGCCCCCTGCTCTGCAGCAAAAGTTTTCCATCATACGAAAAACTAACTGCCGCATTTGCGCCATCCATTTTTTCCTCAATCACCACATATTTTCCCAGAAGCTGCCGAAATGGCACACTTTCGAGGTCCTCATCACCGGGCTGAAGCCGAGAACCTTCAATATGCTGTGTGCGCGGGTATTTGAAAATCTGATTCATTTGAGTGCCAGGGCAATAATATGATTAAGTACAGAATCGAACTTTACCGTTGTTATTCCCTGCTCAGCCAGAAGTGATCGGAGTGTTTCGGTGGAGAAAAGGTGAATATGCTCCGGATTTTCGTCAGGTTTGGAAGGAACGGAAATAATAATAAACCGGCGGGCAATTCTTACTGCTTCCCGAATGGCGGCACGGGTATCGGGTATATGTTCAAGTGTTTCGAGAAAAGTAATTCCATCATAGGCGCCATCTTCAAAACCTGTATTCGTAATATCCAGATTTTGCGCCGAAACCTGAGTCACACCCCCCGCATGTACAGCATTAATGTCTGCCACACGGTAATCGAGCAGATCAAGACAATGTACAGGAATACCGGGAAATTCATGAATCAGGGGCCATAAAAACACCCCCCGGCCCGTGCCGATATCGAGAATATTCTGAGGTTGAAGACCATGCAGGATACCCAGTACTTTCTTGACTCTGGGCAGTCCCATCGTAATCTTAAACCGGTGGAGAGGCAGGCCATTTTTTCTGCCTTTGGAAATGAGGATTTCCATTTCTGAATCCGAAAGCGAATCGAGCGGCGGAAGCGGTGTTTGACCCGAGATCGGTTGCGAAGCGGTTTTTCCCCTTACATAAGCAGCAGCAAGTCTGATATAGAGATTTTCCATTTTAATTCTGTGGGCAAAGTTAGGAGTAAATTAGCGAATGCGGATAATTTTGCCGTAATTTGCACGCTCTTTTGGCAGAAGAGATGAATATGCCAATTTGACAAACCGGCACTGACAATTTGAAATTATCATACGAGTGATTGACAAATTTGTCAGCAAAAAAAGGGCTGGCATATTTTTCGAAAATTGCCAAACGTAACCAAAATGAATCTCATAAAACAAATAAACTAAATCGCGATTCAACTATGGCAGTAAACATCAAACCATTAGCTGACAGAGTGCTGGTACAGCCGGCGCCTGCGGAAGAGAAGACAGCTTCTGGAATTATTATTCCTGACACCGCAAAAGAAAAACCCCAGAGAGGAACGGTTGTAGCTGTTGGTCCGGGCAAAAAAGATGAGCCCACCTCTGTTTCTGTTGGAGATACTGTTCTTTATGGAAAATACTCCGGCACAGAAATCAGCATCGACGGCACAGATTACCTCATGATGAGAGAGTCTGATATCCTCGCCGTAATTTAATTATTCAATTACAATCCCAAAATCAAATTATTGCAATAAGCTATGGCTAAGAAAATTGATTTTAAAGTTGAGGCTCGCGACAGGTTAAAAAGAGGGGTGGATGCACTGGCAAATGCCGTGAAAGTAACCCTCGGGCCCAAAGGAAGAAATGTCGTTATTGACAAAAAATTTGGCGCTCCTGCCATCACCAAAGATGGTGTTACCGTTGCGAAAGAAATTGAACTGAAAGACCCCGTAGAAAACATGGGTGCCCAGATGGTAAAGGAAGTAGCTTCCAAAACCGCTGATATTGCAGGCGACGGTACGACTACCGCGACTGTTCTGGCTCAGGCAATGGTACGTGAAGGGCTGAAAAACGTAACCGCCGGTGCCAATCCGATGGAATTGAAAAAAGGCATCGACGAAGCTACCAAAGTGGTGGTTGCCCAATTGAAAAAATTCTCCAAAAACATCGCTGACTCCAAAGAAATCGCTCAGGTTGCGACCATTTCTTCCAACAACGACGAAGAAATCGGTGCATTTATCGCTGATGCAATGGACAAAGTCGGCAAAGACGGTGTCATCACCGTCGAAGAGGCCAAAGGCCTTGACACCTACCTCGACGTAGTAGAAGGTATGCAGTTCGACCGCGGTTACCTCTCCGCATATTTTGTAACCAACCCCGACTCCATGGTGGTTGAACTCGACAATCCCTTCATCCTTCTCTACGATAAAAAAATCTCCCAGATGAAAGACCTGCTTCCTGTACTGGAACAAACCGTGCAGACAGGTCGTCCGCTGCTGATCGTAGCTGAAGATGTTGACGGAGAAGCACTTGCTACCCTCGTAGTCAACAAAATCCGTGGTTCACTGAAAGTTGCTGCTGTAAAAGCTCCTGGCTTCGGCGACCGCAGAAAAGCTATGCTGGAAGACATCGCCATCCTTACCGGTGGTCAGGTGATTTCAGAAGAGCGTGGATTTAAACTCGAAAATACCACCCTCGATATGCTGGGTATCAGCAAAAAGGTTTCCATCGACAAAGACAATACAACTATTGTTGATGGCGGTGGCGACACTGAACTGATTGCTGCACGTATCAAACAGATCAAATCTCAGATCGAAACAACCACTTCTGACTACGACCGCGAAAAACTGCAGGAGCGTCTTGCCAAACTTTCCGGCGGTGTTGCGGTACTTTATGTAGGTGCTGCTACCGAAGTGGAAATGAAAGAGAAAAAAGACCGCGTTGATGACGCCCTCCATGCAACCAAAGCTGCGGTTGAAGAAGGTATCATCCCCGGTGGTGGTGTAGCGCTGGTTCGCGCTATCGCTGCCCTGAAAGCCGGTCGTGGTGGTATCAATGACAACTTCCTCAAAGGTGACGTAGGTATTGGTGTGGCCATCGTACGCCGTGCGCTCGAAGAGCCGCTCCGTCAGATCGTTGAAAACGCTGGCCTCGAAGCAGGTGTTATCCTCAATGCAGTGATGTCCAGCGATGACCTCGACTATGGTTTTAATGCCCGCAATGAGCAATATGAAAACTTCTTCCAGACCGGTATCATCGACCCGACGAAAGTGGCGAGAACTGCCCTGGAAAATGCTGCTTCTATTGCAGGTATGCTCCTGACCACAGAAGCTGTGATTACCGATGAGCCCGAACCCGAATCAGAAGGTGCCGGCCATCATCACGGTGGTATGGGCGGTGGCATGGGTGGCATGATGTAATTCATCGCCCCTACCATTCGAAATAATAGATACAAAGCTGTCCGAAAGGGCAGCTTTTTTTTTATATTTTTTTTATATTGTGGAAAGGAACACTACTAAAGCCTCCAATTATGAACACCTTCTCAACCATTATTCTGGTTTTAATTGTAGCCGGTGGTTTCTACTTTACCTATTGGGCTATCCAACGTACCCTGCATGAAGCCTCCGAAGGAAAAACAAAAAGCAAAAAAAACCGCCGGAAAGCCTGAAAACTCCCCCCCTTTCTCCTGCCGGTTATGGATACATGCGGTTTTTTTACCTTTGACAGGAAAAAATCACAATACTACTGCCGGATATCCCCCGATTAAGCAGAAAGAACGGATTCAGGAGGTAAAGGCCATTTTCGCCGGTTATCTGGACCAAAAAAGGCAGCGAAAAACCCCGGAAAGATTCGCCATACTCGAAGAGATTTACCAAAGGTCTGATCACTTCGACGTAGAATCTTTGTATATTCACATGAAAAACAATCACTACCGGGTAAGCAGAGCTACAGTCTATAATACGCTCGACCTGTTGGTAGAGTGCGACCTGGTAAAAAAACATCAGTTTGGCTCTTCCCAGGCGCTGTATGAAAAATCTTACGGATATAAACAACACGACCATATGATCTGCTCTTTTTGCGGCAAAGTCATGGAGTTTTGTGATCCCCGACTCGGTGAAATAGAAAAAACCATCGGGCAAATTCTCGATTTTGATGTTTTACACCACTCCCTTACGATTTATGGCCAGTGCAGAAATGAAAACTGTGAAGGCAGAAAGGGAAATAACCAATAGGTATATATGGAATTTCGGACAACCAACTCCGATCAGGTTGTAGTTTATCACCTGAAAGGAAATCTGATCGGAGAAACGGATGGCATACCGCTTACCGAATCTTTCAGCGAATTTCTGGACAACAACTCCCGGAAGTTCGTAATCAGCCTGCAACATCTTCAGCATATCAACTCCAGCGGCCTGGGTGTGTTGATTACGCTTCTCACCAAGGCCCGCAAACATGGAGGGGATGTTTACCTCGCCAATCCTTCTTCTTTTATTATGAATCTGCTGATTATCACCAAACTAAACACGATTTTCAAAATATTTCCAACAGAGGAAGAAGCTATTCTGGGATTTGTCATCTGATTTTCAATTTATAATTCAACCGCTATGCCTGTAGATGTATTGCTGGGTTTGCAATGGGGAGATGAAGGAAAAGGAAAAGTCGTCGATGTCTTTACTCCTCAATACGATATCGTTGCACGCTTTCAGGGTGGGCCCAACGCCGGCCACACCATTGTTTTTGACAATACAAAATATGTGCTCCACCTCATTCCCTCCGGGATATTCCACCCCGGTACCGACTGCATTATCGGAAATGGAGTAGTACTCGATCCTATTACCCTCAAAAAAGAGATTGAAACGCTCGAAAAGTCAGGGAAAAATATCAGGGATCAACTTTATATCTCCAAAAGAGCACATCTCATCCTGCCTTCCCACAAATTGCTCGATGCAGCCTCTGAACAGTCAAAGGGCGATAAAAAAATTGGTTCGACCCTCCGCGGCATTGGCCCAACTTATATGGATAAAACCGGCAGAAACGGCCTCCGGGTAGGCGATCTTGTTGCAGGTGATTTTGAACAAAAATACCAGTTCCTTCTGGCCAAACACCGCCGGATGCTCGATGAATATTTTGGCTACGAATACGATCTCTCAGAAACCGAAGACGCTTTCCGCGAAGCCATTGATTTCCTCTGTGAGCTCAACCTCGTCAATACCGAATATATGCTGGCCAATGCCCTGAAAGCAGGTAAAAAAGTCCTCGCTGAAGGCGCACAGGGAACCCTCCTTGATATCGAGTTTGGCAGCTATCCTTTCGTCACCAGTTCCAATACCACCACAGCCGGCGCCTGTGTCGGACTGGGAATACCTCCTAAAGAAATTGGTAGAGTTTTTGGCATTTTTAAGGCCTACTGTACTCGTGTAGGCAGCGGCCCGTTTCCTACTGAACTCAATGACGAACTCGGAGAAAGAATACGACAAGAAGGTTCCGAATTTGGCGCTACCACAGGCCGCCCACGCCGAACAGGCTGGATCGACCTGCCGCTGCTAAAATACGCAGTCCAACTCAACGGTGTAACGGATCTGATCATGACAAAAGCCGATGTGCTTTCCATGCTCGATGAAATTTCGGTTTGTACAGGCTATGTTACAGAAGCAGGCGTAACTACCGAAGTGCCTTTTGACATGGATTCAACCAGGCTGGAACCTGTTTATGATACTTTCCCCGGGTGGAAAACCGATATTTCCGGTGCAAGATTAAAAGAAGATCTGCCTCCCGCCCTTTGCAATTATATCGATGCACTGGAAGCTTATCTCGAAGTCCCGGTATCATTTGTATCTGTAGGGCCAGACAGGGAGCAGATTCTTTCAACGGAGCCTTTGACAGTTTAACCTGCTATTCACAGCCTTCCACACAATTTCCGGAAAGGTCAATATAAAAGGTCTGCACATCCATGCGGACCTTTGCTTTTCCATTAAAATAAGGCATTGCGTCGTCGTACACCATCTCGGTTATCCGTTTTCCATCTGTAGAAAAATAGGCACTTTTCCCCTCTCTGCTGAGAATCAGACGCCCTTCAGAAGCGTATTGCGCATGATCATATTCCAGGGGAATAACGGGATAGCCCGTGTATCCGAGAAATCCATATTGCCCGTTGAGTACCACCATCGCCACCGAATCCTGGTACGACCACACCCTGTCATACATCAACGGAACAACCAATTCTCCTTCTGTATCTATAAATCCGGATTTGCCGTTCAGCGTTACCTTCGCCCTGCCCTGCTGAAAATCAGAACCTTTATCATAGACAGGCGCAACCACAATCTCCCCCGAAGCGCGGATAAATCCGTATTTTCCCTCCTGAATCACCCGCGAAATACCCTCATTTAACGGCCATACTTTTTCAAATGCGCCGGGGATGATTCCCTGAGGAAATTCCTCCTGCCCAAAGCAGGAAGTTTTCCCAACAACCAGTGTCAGAAGTATCGCTACAAAAAAAGAAAAGTAAATTCGCATATCAGAATTGTTTGGCAAAACACAAAATGGCAACTTTATCAGATTCATTTAAACAGATTTCCATCCACTATGGCCAGAATTATTCTTCTAAGTTTCGCCCTCCTCTTTTCCATTCATTCGCAAAGCCAGTTGAGAATCAGGGTAATGCATTACAATCTGCTCAGCTTCGGCCCTCCCTGCACAAATGTAACCATTACCAACAAATATAACTGGCTCGGCACGATTCTGGAACAATACCGCCCCCACCTTTTTACTGTAAACGAACTTGGCCCAAATATCGCCTATGCCAATGGAATAAAATCGCTTTCTTTTGATTATACTGACAGAGTTTCTTATGCCGATTTTACCAACAATGCCAACGCCAACATTGTCAACCAGTTGTTTTATGATAATGAAATCTTCGCTTATACGGGAGTAGAGGTAATTGGCGGATTTTTACGCGATATCAACGTATATCATCTGTATATAAAACCCACCACAACCACTCCCGGAGTGGACACGGTCTTTCTGGATTGCATCGTTGCACACTACAAAGCAGGTGATACACAGACAGATGCCAATACCCGCGCAAATATGGCGCAGGCAGTAATGAATTACATTAACGCAAAAGGCAAAGGTCGAAACATCCTCGTAATGGGTGATTTTAATGTGTATTCGCACAATGAAGCAGCTTTTCAAACCATGGTTTTTAATCCTGATTCTACCATCCGACTGATTGATCCAGCCGGAAAACAAAATGGCTGGAACGGTTCTGCCAACGCCATAATCCATACTCAGTCGCCGCGTCAAAGCTCTCAGGATTGTGGTTCGGGCGGAGGAATGGATGACCGGTTTGATTTTATTCTTGCCAGTGCTGCAATCATGGGAGATACCGCCGGGATTGGTTATGTGCCGGGTACTTATGCAGCCTACGGCAATGATGGCAATAGCTATAATCAGGAACTGCTTTGCAGCAATTCTGGTTCTGTGCCTGCGACGGTTTGCTCTGCAATGAAACAGATGTCAGACCATCTTCCGGTTGTCATGCAACTGGAAGTACCGGGTATAACGGCGGTCGATAAACAAACGCATTTTCAATCCACACTCAGGGTTTTTACGGCCCCTGAAAAGGGCGAAATCAAACTGATGTTTGATAACAGTCTTTTGCCAGGTGGCCCGGCAAAAGTAAGGCTTTTCAGCCTCTGGGGGCAGGAGCTTTCAGTACTTGAGATTGCCCCGGGAGTAAACGAAGCTGTAATCTCAGGTGTGCGAATTCCCGCGGGTGTGTATTTTTTGCGGTGGGAAAATGAAAAAGGATGGGCTGAAACGAAAAAAATTGAATGGAGGTAATCATCGCATTTTCAGCGACTTATAACAATATTCCAAAAGATGTCCGAAGGCTTGTCCAAGAATGTTAGATTTTATGGCTAATTTTATTTGCATATTCTAATTTTATTAGTAATTTTGGAATATATCAAACGCATATTTCTAATAACGTTGGCAATCCAACTCAAAATCGGACAAATATGAGTACATACCGACCAAGAATCATTAAATCTGGTGCGGAATATTATTCGCGCCGGGGCGAAACTACCCTCGCCCGTCCAATGCCAGAAAACCTGAAAAGAAATTTCCGGAATATTTCCATGGTCATCGGGTTAATAATTCTGTCGAATGTTTTAACCCACAAAGTGCATAGTCTGGAGAATTTGTTTCAGGGGAAACGATTATGCTATTCCGGCCAACCCTACAGAGTTGAACCGTCTCTTTATCTGATGGATAAAGCCAGCATGTTGTACCTGATATTACAACCTTTGAGGGATAAAGTCAGGGAAATCGCGGGCATGCTGAAAGTACCGCCTGAATGGCTGATGGCAGTCATGTATTCTGAATCCAAATTTGACGCAGCAGTACTTAATCACCGGGGAAGCGGAGCTACAGGTTTGATCCAGTTTATGCCCGCAGCTGCCGAAGATCTGAATGTGTCCCTGCAGCGCATCCGTAAAATGAATCATCTCCAGCAACTGGAATATGTTTACCTCTATCTGGAACAGGTGCGGGAAAGATATGGTGACTATGAAAGTCTGGCAGATCTCTATCTGGCAATCCTTTACCCCAAAGCCCGCAAACAGGATTATTGTTACACCCTTTATGCCAAACCCGGGAAGTCTTATGATCAAAATGCGGGACTCGATGAGAATAAGGATGGGAGGGTAACCGTCAGCGATATAGACCGCCGGATGAAACGACTCTATCCAACGGCCTATATGGTTGAACCAGAATTGTGAAATCAGTTTTTCACTTCTTCACTATTCATAACGAGGGTTTGCTGACGAATAGACTCTTTGTGAATCATCTGAAGGATTTCATTCATGATGTCTTCACTCAGTCCTTTTGCAACCGCTGACTGCAGTCGATCTCTGATAATATCTGTCCACCGTGCGGCCTGAAGGATGGTAATTCCATTTTCCTTTTTGTAGTGGCCAATCTGGCGGGAAATTTTCATCCGGTTTGCCAACAGGTCAATCATCTGATTATCGAGTTCATCGATCTGTTCCCGGAGTAGAGAAAGCCGGTTGATGAAATTAGGGTCATCACTTTCCGGTTTTCTGTAAACAAGCTCTTTGAGAATCTGTCCAAGTCTGTCGGGAGTAACCTGCTGTTTGGCATCACTCCATGCGACGTCAGGGTTGATATGCGCTTCGATCATCAGCCCGTTGAAGTTGAGGTCCATAGCCTTCTGGGCAACAGAAGGAATCAGGTCGCGGGTTCCACAAATATGGCTGGGATCACAGAGAATAGGAAGTTCGGGGTAACGGCGCCGAAGTTCAATAGGAATCTCCCACTGCGGCTGGTTTCTGTATTTTGATTTTCCGTAAGTAGAAAATCCCCTGTGAATCGCTGCAATCCGGCGAATGCCGGCCTGGTAGATGCGTTCAATTCCGCCAATCCACAACTCCAGGTCGGGATTCACCGGGTTTTTTACCATCACCGGTATATCCATTCCTTTGATTGCGTCGGCAATCTCCTGTACTGCAAAGGGATTGGTTGTAGTCCTTGCGCCAATCCACAACATATCTACCCCAGCCTTCAGGCATTCATATACGTGCTTAACATTGGCGACTTCCACGCAGGTAGGCAGACCGGTTTCTCTTCCGGCTTCTGCCAGCCAGGCCAGCCCTTCGCTGCCAATTCCTTCAAAACTATTGGGACGGGTGCGCGGCTTCCAGATACCGGCGCGAAGTACATTGACATTTTCTTTTGCCACAAGCCGGGCCGTTTCGAGTACCTGTTCGCGGGTTTCTGCACTACACGGGCCAGAAATCACCATTCTTTCGCCCATTCCGAAACCCCAGTCTTTCAGGGGAACTAACGCTAAACTATCCATGGTATTGATTGATTTGATTATTTTATTCCTTGCAAAATCGGGCCAATGGCATTGGCTTGTTCCATCAGAGAATAGGTCTGATCATATTCTCCGCTGGCAATCAAATCCCTGAAAAGGCCCATCTTTTCGATATAATTGTTTAATACATCCAATATGTTTTCACTGTTTTGCTCATATACATCGCGCCACATACGGGGAGAACTTTTGGCCAGGCGAACGGTCGATGAAAATCCGCCGCTTGCCATGTTAAAAATATTGGCTTCACTTTTTTCTTTATCCAAAACCGTCAGGGCAAGTACAAATGACGATATATGGGAAATATGCGATACATAGGCAGCATGCACATCGTGCTCTCTCGCATCCATATAGATGATGCGCATAAACAAACTCTTAAACAGCCGTTCGGCGAGGTTGATCGCGTCTTTATCGCTGTTTTCTCTGTCGCAGATAATTGCCGCTTTTCCATGAAACAAGTGGTTGATCGCAGCCTCCGGACCTGAAAATTCTGTTCCGGCCATTGGATGCGCGGCAACTGCCCGCGACCTTTTGGGATGACCGGCAATTTTCCTGAGAATTTCGCCTTTCGTCGAACCCATATCCACCACTACACCACGTGCGTGGATTAAATCCAGCACTACCGGGTACAAATCTAAAATCCCACTTACAGGCACGGCCAAAACCACCACATCAGCCCATTTACAGGCTTCTTCCATCGAAAGCACTTCGTCCACAAGCCCCAACTCCAAGGCCTTCTTCACATGCGCAGCATTTGCATCCACTCCTACGAGGCGATCAGCAAAACCATTTGCCCGCAGATCCAGTGCCAACGACCCGCCGATCAATCCCAATCCTATTATCGCTACTGTCATTACTTCACTACTTCCAGTTGAAACTCAAGAATTCGCGTCAAAGCCTCCTGCAACCGTTCTTTGGGTGTGCAAAGTGAAGCACGGATATATCGGTGTCCCTGCCCGCCAAAGACAAATCCCGGCGTGAGAAATACACTGCATTTGTCCAAAAGCAGATCGGAAAATGCTTCTCCTGATTCCTCCGATTCGGGTATCCTGGCCCACACAAACATACCTACCTGATCCTTATTGAAGGTGCAGTTGAGTGCGTCCAGCATTTTCTCTACGATTCTGCGCCGAACCTGATATTCGCTATTTCGCTCCCGGTGCCATTCATAACCGTTTTCAAGGGCTGTCGCAGCTGCCTCCTGTAAAGGCAAAAACATGCCGGAATCCATATTGCTCTTTACCCTGAGAATGGTGTCGATATAATCCTGACGTCCTGCTACCATACCCACACGCCAGCCTGCCATATTGTGAGATTTACTCAGCGAATTTAATTCCACCACACAATCACGGGCGCCTTGCACTTCCAGAATACTCACCGGGTGATCATTCAATACAAGACTATAGGGATTGTCATGGCATATCAGTATTTGATTCCGGCGGCCAAAATCCACCAGTTTTTCAAACAAATCAGGCGAACCATTTGCGCCGGTAGGCATATGCGGATAATTTACCCACATAAGTTTTACCCGTGACAAATCAAGCTTTTCCAGCGCATCCAGATCAGGTGCCCAGTTGGTTTCTTCCGAAAGCGGATAAAATACAGGTTCTGCGCCAGCCATCCGGGTATTGGAAACATAGGTGGGATAACCAGGGTCGGGAACCAGTACATGATCACCGGGGTTGAGAAAAGCCAGTGAAATATGCATAATGCCCTCTTTGGAGCCCATCAGCGGAAGGATTTCTGTTTCCGGGTTGAGCTCTACCCCATAGGTATTCTGATACCATTGCGCAAAACCCATGCGGAGACGGGGGATTCCCTTATAAGGTTGATAGCCGTGATGCGCAGGCTCGACAGAAGTGTGAATCAGCGTTTTTATCGTCTCGTCCGAGGGCATCATATCGGGGCTACCAATGCCCAGGTTGATAATATCTTCGCCTTTAGACATCCGGTTTCTCAGTTCCCGGAGTTTGGTCGCGAAGTAATATTCCTGAATGTGTGAAAGTCTGTTTGCGGGTTCTATGATCATAATCCAGAATGATTAGCGATTTAATGTAATTACGACAAAGGAGTATCTTCAGGATGCTTTTTACCCCGCTGATAATCTCCAAGAATTTTCAATTCTTCTACCAGCGGCTGTATTGCAGCCAATGCACGCTGATACTGTGCGAAGTCATCGTACTCCAGGTCAATATGAAAAAAGTATTGCCATTCGTGCCCTACTACCGGAAGAGACTGGATTTTTGTTAGGTTCATGCCGTGGCTGCTGAGCACGAGCAGAATCTGGGAGAGGCTTCCCACCCTGTGGAGCAGGTTAAAACAAAGGGAGGATTTATCCGGGTTGATGCTTCCGGGAGCAAATTCGTCCTTATCCTGAAGCACCAGAAACCGGGTGAAATTGCGTTTGTGGGTTTCAATTCCTTCTGCCAGAATTTCGAGGCCGGTATGAACGGCAGCCAGCCTGCTGGCAATTGCTCCTACGCCTTTCTTTTTTGTCTTTTTTATCATCCAGGCACTGTCTGCTGTATCAGTGCTTTCAATCAGTTTTATCTGAGGATGGTTTTCAAAAAACTTATGGCATTGGAGAATAGCCATAGGATGGGAATGAACTTCATGAATATCTTCAAACTTTTGCCCGGGCAGGGCCATCATATGGTGTTCTATTCGCAAAAATAGTTCTCCAATGATCGTATAGCGGGAATCGCGAACTAAACCGTAATTGGGAAGAATGGTGCCGGCTACACTGTTTTCGATCGCCATTACCCCAAATTCTGCCTTTCGCTCATTGAGAGACCGAAAGAGCGCCGGGAATGAATCGCACATCTCAAGGTCAATATTTTCTCCAAAAAACCTGCGGGCGGCAATTTCGTGAAATGATCCCCGCACCCCCTGAATGGCTATTCTTTTTTCGGCTGTTAGTACTGATTCCATTTGATTACATTTCCGTTTACGACAAAAAAAAATCCCTGAAATTTGCTTTCAGGGACACTTGTTGATCTTTTATACAAACCATTATACAAGGCCCTGACCTTCACTAAAAAAATAGTAAAAGTAAAAAAAGCTGGCGTTGTATGTGGCGATTTGCTTCATTATGGATGCAATAATAAGTAAAAGATTGTTAATTCAAAATATATTTTCATAAATTCTCTTCAAAAATATCAGGGATTATTTGCGATGTTTTACAGAAACGTCTTTAATTACCTGTACCAGGCGGTCGATGTTTTCTGGTTCGTTGTAAACATGCGGTGAAATTCGCATCGATTTCCCCCTGACAGAAATATAGATTTTATTCCTCTCCAGCTCTGCTTTCAGGTAATTGATATCCAACCCGGCAGGCATAAAAAGTCCCAGCAAATGTCTGCTTCTCCACGCCGGCGATTCGACCCAAAAACCCGCCGCTGCCAATTCTTCCCATGCTGGTTCCATCAGTTTTTCGCAGTATTTCTGGATAAAATCTGTCCCGATGTCATTCAACCATTCTATTCCTGCAGTGAGCATCGGCACCAGGATAAAGTTGCTTTGTTCGCCCATGTCATACCGCCTGGCAAAAGGCTGATAGGCAGGCTCATAATTGGCCAGGCGGGAAAAATCACTGCTTCCCGCCCTGTTGATCCAGTTTTCTTCCAGTGGCTGCTTATCGTCAAACCAGGGTCCCATCCATGCGAGGCCCATGCCATAAGGTCCCATCAGCCATTTGTAACCACCAGCAAAAACTGCATCGGGCCGAAATTGTGTTACATCAAAAGGATATGCACCGAGCGACTGCGTACCGTCGATAATGAGTAAAGCGCCTACTTCCAGCGTTTTTTCCCTGATTGCGTTCAGGTCAAACCGGGTTCCGTCGGCCCAGTGAAAATGCGGCAACGCGACGACCTTCGTCTGTACGTCTATCGCCTCCAAAATTCGCTCATTCCATTTTTGTCCTCTCTGCTCAAAGCTATCCGGAGGTGATATCTTGATTAGCCGGCCTTCAGACCTGTCGGCGAGCTTTTGCCATTCAAATACATTGCTGGGGAATTGCTGATCAGATATGATGATTTTTTCACCCTTATTCAGTCGGATATTATGCGCAGCCATGGCCACACCATAAGAAACGGATGGGATAACTGCGATTCTTTCATGATTTTCTTCACCGATCAGTGTGGAAAAAGCCTTTTTCAGCTTTAAAACCGGATTAAAAAAATCCTCTACAGAAATCCGGTTGGGAGATCGCTTACCGGTAAGTCCTTCTATACCTGCGGCTTCCACTGATCTGAGCAGGGGCGACATATAAGAACAATTCAGATAAGCCACCTCCGGATCGAGGGAAAAAAGGTGTTTGAGAGAATGTAGCATATAAGTTATTCGATGTCTTCCAATGGGAGAATCCAGGTACTATTTTTAAAAACGCTGCGGGTAGTTTCGGCCATGTCGAGTGCAGGATCAACCATATGCTGCACGGGTCGGTTGTTCATGGAAATCCGGATATTGGCATTAACCCCAACTTTGGATGATCGCAATCTTTCTTTCCCTCTTTTTTCGAGAAACTGACACAAATCCCATACAGCGGCAGGGTCAAGGCTGAGAAGGGTGATCTGGTCTCTGTTTAGTTTATACGCATTCAGGTCAACGGGGTAAATGGTTTTTTGTGAATAGTCGAGTACCTGAAATTCAAGTTTTTCGGTTTTACGGGTCTGAACTTTCATTCTCCAGGAAAACCGCTGCGCCTGGCTGGTCCAGTCTGTATTGCCGGGGTAAAGGAAGTGGCGGAAAGGCATAAGAATATGGATAAAAAGATAAATTCCAATTATCCAGACCAATCTCCGGGAAGGCTGAAACACCGTTTTAGCTGAATTTTTATTTTTAGTGGCGACCTTTTTAAGCTTTAACTTCTCTTTTACCCAGGCAGGATCGAGAAACAAAACTGTGGCCATCACCATAAAATAGGGGAAAATATTTATATCGTCGAAAAGCGAAGCGTTACTGAGATTAAAAAACAAGGCGCCCGCTACGCCCAGCCACAGTGTGCGCCGGTACAACAGCAAAAACCCGATAGTAAGGTCAAAAATCATCCCGCCATACGTCAGGATATACACCGTAACTGTTTCTCCCAGAAGGTCTTTCATGTAAAACCCCTTGTTTAGCATGGTCATTACGGGTTCATGGCGCACCAGCCAGTCGGGGTTAATTTTAGCAATTCCTCCGAAAAAATATACGATTACCAGATGCGCCTGGAGAATATGGTACATCCAGGCAGGAATCACCGGATCAGGATCGGCTGCCTTTCCGGGAAAAATTTTCAACGCCTTATCTGCATCGATAAAAATCATCCACCACGAAAGCAGGCAAATCAGGTAAAGATGGTTGTTGTAGTATGCCTTATCGATAAAAAAAATGTAGGTAAACCCCACTGCAAATACAATCATGGCAGGGCGATACCACTTACCCAAAACAATCAGCCCACAACATACGATCAGTGCAACAATCAGAAGCCACATCAGCGGTGCCGGAAGCGGATTCAGCCAGTGTAGAAGATCATAGTGGAACAAAAGTTCGGGCTCGGTGAGGAAAACAGGTACAAAATCCAGTTTCACAAAATACAGCATTTCCCAGAGCATAATGGCACCAAAACTGATGCGAAAAATGCCCAGGCCATGCGCAGAAACCGGGCGGAACATAAAGCTCCACCAACCAGAATCATTAACAACAGGAGCAGGAGTATTTGCCATATAACATTACCGGATCAGCGTAATCGAACCACCCCGCTGGATGCGTTCGCCCCGGTAAGTTACAGCATTTACTTTATAAACGTAAGCCCCTTCAATAACGGGCGTTCCACCCATCGTGCCATCCCACCGGAAAGCAGGGTCGCTGGATTGAAAAATCAACTGCCCCCAGCGGTTAAATATCTGAATTTCAAAGAATTCGATTGAGTTCATGACGATATAAAACTCATCGTTATGACCATCTCCATTGGGTGTAAAAGCCGTGGGGAAGAAAATATTATAATCCAGGGCACGGATAAACCGGTACTCAAAATCTGCAGGACAGCCAATATCATTGTCGGCAGTCAAAATAACCACATAGTCGCCGGGCTGGTTGAAGGTGTGACTGGGGAATGGGTCTTCGGAAAATTCGCCATCGCCAAAATCCCACAAAAACTTCGAGGCAAACTGGCTTTGATTGTCAAAATTCACTTCCAGTGGATAAAAACCCTCTTCCGGGTCTGGCACAAATTCGGGGCGGGGAAGATTGCGCTCTACATACACTTCATGGAAAAATGTATCTCCGGCACAACCATTCTCCTCAAAAGGAATCACCCAGAAGACTGTCGTCGAGGGAGGTACAACCCGGATGCGGTCATTTTTCGCTCCGGTACTCCATAGATAAGCAGCGGCTCCCGAAACCTCCAGTATCTGATCCTGACCGATACAGATTTCATGGTAGGGATCACCTGTGATTACCGGGAGTTCCCATACATTGACCGTTATGCTGTCAGCATTGACGCAGCCATTATCATCTGTCCCGGTAACAAAGTAAGTAGTATTTACACTGGGGAAAGCAATGGGGTCGGCAGCAAAGGGATCTGAGAGGGTCTGCCCGGGTGTCCAGACGTAGGAAGTTGCTCCCGAAGCAAAAAGCAGGGCAGCGCCTCTATCGCATATGAATGTATCGACTCCGGCATCCACATTCGGAAGGGGATTAATCGTAAGTTGAACATCATCCGAAGCCGTACATCCGAAAATATCGGTAACTGTTACCGTATAAGTTCGGGTAACCTGTGAATTGGCAACAGGATCGGCGATTACGAGGCTGTTGAGTGTAGGATCTGCATTCCAGCGGTAAGTTACCCCGCCGCTTGCATTCAGTCGCACGATCTCACCGATACAGATGGCCGTGTCCGGCCCGGCATTCGCAGGTGGGGCCGGGTGAACAAAAATTTCTACAGCACTTGTATCCGAACACCCGCTCGAATCAGTTACCGTCACAATATACTGCGTGGTGGTAACAGGGAAAACCATCGGGTTGGGCACCAGCGCATTTTGTGCAGAAGAATCAGGAGACCAAAGATAAGAGACCCCCAAACCACCGATATACGAAGCCTGAAGGCGAATGGTATCACCAAAACAAATCGTATCTGCCTGGCCGGCCTTTGCATACATAGTCCTGATAAACACGCTGTCGGTATTGACACAGCCATTGGTGTCTGTAACTGTGACGAAATATGTAAAATTGGAGTCCGGCACAGCCATTGGATTGGGAATGTTGTCTGCACTTAGAAACGAGGCAGGAGACCAGATGTACTGAACCCCTCCCGAGGCCAGGAGTTGCACAGAGTCTTCGCCGCACTTGGTAAAGTCGCTGCCGGCATCCGCCGGAGGCAGGGAGTGAACCGTGAGAAACATAGAGTCTCTTTCCGTACACCCGTTGGTGTCTGTTACAGCTACGATATAAAACTGGCTCGAAAGCGGATTCGCCTGCGGATTAAACAAGGTATCATCGCTGATGCTGTCTCCTGCAATCCAAAGGAAACTTACACCGCCTGAGGCGGAAAGTTGAACCGTATCGAAGATACAAATCGCCTGATCAGGCCCCGCAGAAGCCGGGGGCAACTGATTGACAAATACGGTCATGGTATCTGTATCTGAGCAGCCCAGGCTGTCGGTCACTGTCACCACGTACTGCGTGGTAAATGCCGGTGATGCCATCGGATTGGAAATGCTTGCATTACTCAGACCCGTAGCAGGAACCCAGCTATACCCTACCCCGCCTCCTGCCTGAAGCTGGATACTGTCACTGGCACAGATGGTCATATCCGGGCCTGCATCAGGTTCTATGACGATTACCGTTACTTCCGCAGAGTCAGCACAACCCCATACAGCCGTTACTGTACCTGTATAGGTCGTCGTCGTATCGGGGAAGGCGATCGGATTGGCGATATTGGGGTCGCTCAGTGCGTAGGCAGGAGACCAGTGATAGGAAATCCCCCTGTAAGAAACAGCGGCACAGATCCGCCCGGACACCGAACCGTGTCGTTGCTGATAGATATGATTGGAAGCAGGCGCACTACCTGATCCAGCGAATCCAGGCTGGTACAGCCGTTGGAATCAGTCACGAAACATAAAATCGCCAGGTACTGTCCAACGTGAACCGCATATGTCGGAGAAGCAATTGGACTGGCCAGGGTCGGGTCATTAAAGATGTTGGCGGGCATCCACTGATAAACAACGCCCCCGGTAGCATTCACGACTGTACCTCCACCGGAGCAAACGTAGGGGTCTGTGCCAAATGTGGTTGTTACCGGAAGCGGATTGACCGTTACAGTTACCGTATCCCTGTCGGTACAGCCGGTGGTGTCAGTAACCGTGACATAATAATCAGTCGTAACCTGCGGAAAAACCATCGGATTGGGTACGCCCGCATTGATCAGCGTCGGAGCAGGATCCCATACATAAGAAACCCCGCCGCCTGCGTTGAGTTGTACACTATCGTAAATACAAACGGGCAGGTCGGGACCGGCATTGGCATACATGACCCGAATGAAAAGCGAGTCAGCGCTTGTACAACCATTGGTGTCGGTGACAGCGACAAAATACATTCCGGAGGAATCGGGATTAGCTACCGGGTTGAAGACGTTGGGGTCGTCAAGTCCCAATGCCGGAGACCAGGCATAATTTACTCCGCCGGAGGCGGAAAGCTGGATACCTGTGTTGCCGCATTTTGCGGTATCATTACCGGCATCTACAACCGGGAGAAGGTTTACAAAAACCGTCGTGGTGTCTTTTTTCACACATCCGTTGGCATCCGTAACCGTCACGATATAGCTTGTCGTATCGGTGGGAAATACCAGCGGGTCAGATACTGTATTTCCGATAAGAGAAGGAGACAGATTCCAGAAATAGGAAATTCCGCCACTTGCACTCAGATTTACAGAATCACCGATACAAAGCGGCTGGTCATTTCCCGCATCAGCATTGGGAAGCGGATTGACCACAAGGGTAACCTGATCGGTATCGGTACAACCTGTAACAGCCGTAATGGTCAGCGTATAAGTTGTCGTTACCAGAGGAGCGGCAATCGGGTCGGACGAATTAGGATTACTAAGCGTCGCCGGATTATCCCAGCTATAGGATACACCGCCATTCCCATGCAACTGAACCGCGCTTCCGACACAAAGGGTATCATCGGCTCCTGCGTCGGCATAGGTTACGGAGACCAGGATATTATCGGATTGGGAACAGCCGTTTTCATCGGTAACCGAAACCGTATAGGTGGTAGAGACAAGCGGGTTTACCACCGGGTTAAAAACGTTGACATTACTTACTCCGGTCGAAGGACTCCAGGTATAGTTGTAATCGGGATCGAAGGTTGCCGCAATCTGAATACCGGTATTGCCACATTTAAGGGTATCATTTCCGGCATTGATAAGTGGAAGCGGATGAACAGTCAGTGTCATACTGTCCACATTCACACAGCCATTGGCATCGGTGCCGGTAACTGTATAGGTGGTAGTGACAGATGGGTTGGCAAAAGGATTGGCAATTGTGGTAGAAGAAAGGCCGTTTGCAGGCGACCAGACATAACTCACTGCCCCGCTTGCATTCAGATTTGTGCCACCAAATATACAAATCCCGTCGTCGGGTCCGGCACTTACGGGCGGAAGCGGATTGACAAACACCGTAACTGATACCGTATCTATACAGCCAATATTGTTTACCACAGTAGCCGTATAGGTAGTAGTTGTCAGCGGAGATGCCTTGGGATTGGCAATATTGGGATTGTTGAGTCCGTTGGCGGGGGACCAGGAATAGGAAATGCCACCGGCTGCGTTTATCTGCACACTATCGCCCACGCAGATTGTCGGAGAGGGAGATGCCGTGGCATTCATATGAAATACGACAATGTCATCAGAATTCACACAGCCATTGGTATCAGTAACGGTAACTGTATAGGTGGTAGTGACGTTGGGCGTCGCCACCGGATTGGAAATATTGGGGTTGGAAAGTGTCGCCGTCGGCGTCCAACTGTAAATAATTCCACCGGAGGCCTGCAATTGCATGGGAATTCCCGGGCATTTTACCGTATCATTTCCTGCAAAAGCATTGGGGAGCGGATTCACCTTCACAAATACATTGTCGGTCTGTACACACCCAAAGGCATCGGTAATCAAGGCGGTGTAATTGGTACTTACCGCAGGCGTAGCTACCGGATTGGGAATGTTGGGATTGTTAAGGCCGGCAAGCGGTGTCCATCCATAGGAAACCCCTCCGCTTGCCAGTAGCGAAGTACTTTGCCCTACACAGATCGTATCTCCAATGCCCGCATCAGTAGGTGGCAGCGGACTGATTGTGACATAAATGGTATCTTTCCCCAAAAACTTACAAAAATTAATATCGCGGACACCAATCACCATAGGCACGGTAGTGCCTGCCATTGTACAGGGGGGCGTCCAGCATATATTCCCCGAAATCGGATTCACCCCGGATTGAGTGATGGTAGCGACAGGCTGAGAAGCGCCCAAAGAAGCAAATGGCCCGACCAGCGGGATGATTTCCAGTGAATCTTCTACGTCAACATCCGTACCTGCCCAGGAAAAGCAAAAATTTTCAAGAGGATCGACATAAACCGTATCCTGACTTGGGCCCGGAAGGGTATGCGAGACGACCGATCGCGCCATTTCCTCAATAATCACATAGGTCGTGTCAAATACAATATTATAGCCCGGACAGTCAGATGTATCCCGGCCTCCGACAATAAACAAAATCGTATCTCCCTCCAGCTTACAGGAAGCCACCCAGCAAACCTGCCCCTGCGCAGGGTTGGTACCGGAATATGAGAGCGTAGCAAATGGTGGGGGAAGGGTGTTGCCAATCCCAAAAACAGCACTTACCGGGAAAAGAATGACCGTATCGCTTGCAGCAGGGTCAGAAACAGTGATATCATAACAAAACTCTTCCGTGGGTTTTACCCAGATTGTATCCCCGTTGGAGCCGGGCACCGGGGCCGTATTATTGGCAATCACAGGTTCGTTGCCCTGGGGAGAACAAACAATTACATTGATCTGAAAATCTCTTTTATTTTCGCTTAGCAGCACCCCGTTGCGATATTCTTTTACAGAAAGAGCAAAAACAGAAAGTCCCGTCTGGATCGGCGTCAGTGTGAGCAGGCCCGAAAGGGGATCTATACTAAAGTTACCGGAAGCAAAAGGATCGGTAAAATTATAACCGGGCAGGAAGTTAATATTCTGATAAGGAGGCGGCCCCATGGGATTTGCACCAAATCCACCCACAGATACAACCGGATTAAACTGGGTTGCGCCCTGGCCGGTTGAGTTGATACCGGTATATGGGTTAGAAATCTGATAAACCAGTGAATCCCCATTGGCATCCGTAGCAGAGTGGTCAAAACTGAAAGGTTGGTTTACACATAAAAACAATGGAGGAAGCTGGTTAAAGGTCGGCATTGAGTTACAGGATGCAGGCGTGGTTTCGGGAACCTTAGCCAGCACCGTGATACCCTGATTTTGAAAAATGTTTGTAACAACATTGTTGCGGCAGCATCGGGCCCAGCCGATATTATAACCGCCAGCCAAAGCAGGCAGGGTTACGTTGGTAATATAACTCACATATTCCACACAAATATTGGCGGGCGAACCCGTACATGCATTCCAGTCAACCGGAAGATCCTGAATACCGGAGGATATAAGCGGAACATTGACCGTATTAAATAAGGTATTGTTACTACCCCTGAAAATAAAGAGTCTGACATTGTTGTCAAACGCTGCCTGACCGTTTAAACAGTCGCGGTAAACTGTCAGTTTTACCTGATATACCCGGGTAGCCGGATTGATACAGGTGTAGGTCAGTTCTGCTCCTGTAATATGGGTCGCCCTTGCGCTACCAAATACAAAAACTGACAGAATCAAAAAAAGTAAAACTCTCAACTGGATCATGGGGAAACGGTAAAAGTGCTTATTCCTGGTATTATTTTGATTGTCAATACTCGATTCTATACTACCTCAATCTTACCCGGTTTTACCGGCATGAATTGACGGATTTCTTTGTCCGGCAATTGTTCTAAAAAAAACTGCCTTTTGAAGAAACAATAAATCTACACAATACTACACGAACCTAACATGCCTTTCGTTGGTTTGGTTCTTATTTTTGTACCAACTGCGAAACATGACACGATCGGGTAGTTTTTTATGGCTTATTTTTCTGTTTTCCTTAATTCCTCTATGGTTTTGAATTTCCTATGTTCCTGATTTCCCTATTCTTTGTAACCGGAAATATGAAAAAACGCCTTGTCAGGAAGGTTAAAACCACTCCATTTCTTCCCAAAATCTTACCTGTATAATTTTGCGGTTTTTGCCAAAAAAGAAGGGAGTCCATAAATGAACTCCCTTAAAAGCCATAATTCTTTTTTCTGTTGCCGGGGCTATCTGATAAGCGTAATTGTGCCTGTTTTTATGATGGCTGCGCCGTGAATATCACGAGCTTCCAGGTGAAATACATAAACACCCTCCGGCAAAACCTGCCCGGCTAGCCCGTGTCCGTCCCACCTGAAATCGAGCTGGTTGGTAACAAACACTCTTTCTCCCCAGCGGTTGAATACCTGAAAATCAACTGAATTAATCAGGTGATGGCCAATCATCAGTTCGTCATTAAAACCATCGCTGTTGGGGGAGAATGCAGAAGGAATATATATTCCAATAATCTGCTTTATTTCAATCACCTCTTCCAGTCTGTATTCGCATCCATAGCGGTCGATCAGATCGGCGATTACATTGTATTTGCCGGGCATCTGGTATTCATGCGACGGTTCGGGAGCTTCGGAGAAATTGCCATCGCCAAAGGTCCACCTGAAAATCTCGACCTCAATATTTCCTGCGACTCTGAAATCTATAACAGAATTGGGGATTTCAGCTACCCACTGGCTGGGAATCATTTCAGCCTGGCCCGGCTGATAAAGGGTGGCTTCGACAGGAACTTTTTCGCCTATACATTCATGATCCGAAATCGCCTGCACAAAGTAGGTCTGCGGATATGGCAATGGCGGGGTGATGTAGCTGTTGCCTATCTGAAAAGGCTGGTTGTCATTCAGTCCGTAAAACCACTCTATCCTATCTGTAGGCGGCACTGCCTGTGCGATGAGGAATGCCTGGTCACTAAAACACACCGTATCATGTTTGAGATCAGGCAGCGGAGGTGTCGGGTAAATTTCCAGTTCCAGGGTACGGAAAGAAGGACAGCCGTTGTTTGTGAGTACAGAAAGGGTAATGGGGAAAAATCCGGAAGACTGATAGGAATGAACCGGATGCAACACCGAATCGAGAATGGTTCCATCCCCCAGATTCCAGTTCCAGGAAACGATTTTATCCCCTGTAACCGTACTGTCCACCCAGCTTTGGTTGATAAAATGAGAACTATCAAACACGCATACAGGCTCCATATTAAATGCTACCACCGGATGCGGGAATACAGTTACGGTTTTGGTAATGCTATCGGGGCAGCCAAACTCGGTCCAAACGACAAGTTTGGTCTGAAAAATACCCGGATCCCAGTAAAACGGATCAGGAGAAGCAACCCGCGAAGTGCGTCCGTCGTGGAAAGTCCACAGAAAACGAGAAACCGGGCTGTTGTCAACCACCGTACTCTGGTTTGTATAAATCATATGGTTTTCTTCACAGATTTCTTCCGCCGTAAAATCGGCCTTCGGAAGCGCATATACCCGTACATTATCGGAATAGGTATCTTTGCACCCCAGATTGTCGGTCACCTGCAGGGTTACATTATAGTTGCCGTAAGAGCTGTACAGATGGGTAGGGTTGGCGGAAACGCTGGAAGCGCCGTCTCCAAAAGTCCATACAGAAAATAAGCTGGTCCCGGTTCCTGCAAGTGTTTCATTGATAAAGGCAGTGGCAGTGCCCTCACACTCAAATCTGGCCGAAAAATCTGCCTCCGGGTTTTTATACACCTCAGCACTCCGGGTAAGACTGTCCACACATCCCCTGGCTGTAGTGGCTATGAGTTGAACCGGAAAATTGCCAAACCCGGTATAGATGTGGACGGGGTTGGGTGCAGTGGAAACACCTCCGTCTCCAAAATCCCAGGCATACCCTGTGCCGGGCCGTACATTATTGACAAACAGGCTGGGCGTATTCTGGCATACAGGGTCAACAGTGAAGCTGACCACGGGCAGAGAATCCACCAGCACAGCATGTACAATGGTATCTAAACAGCCTTTGCTGTTGGCGGTGATCAGTTGCGCCTGGTATATACCCTGCCCGTTGTACAAGTGTACCGGGTCAGGCCCCGCCTGGTTTTGGCCATCGCCAAAACTCCACAACCACGAAGTGAGGTGGTCATAACCCGCGCTGGCTGTGAATGAAGTCTGATTGCCTTCGCACACACTGTCCGCCGTAAAGTCCGCAAAATTGCCCGGAAAGACCGTAACCTCCATGGAATCCTGGAAAATACAGAATCCCTGAAGATCAGTTGTAACCAGATAATAAGTAGATTTTTGCTCACTGGTACCAGATAATGAAAGTGAAAGACCGGGGTCGGATACGGTAGTACTGGAGAGGCCTGTGGAAGGAGTCCATTGATAGGTTTGTGTCTCCTGTGGGGTAAACCCTATTGTAACCAGATCAGCAGAACAAAAGGCAGTATCAACGAGGGGAGGAATAATGGGTTTATCCCAAATCTGCATCACGGCTGTATCTCGGTAAATGGAAGTTGTACACAATGTGCTGTCCACATAATAAATTTCGATAAACTCTGTACCCTCAGGCAGGTTATCGGCAAAAATATAAACCGGAAGCACCACACTGTCCACACCTGCCGGCATGATAATACTATCTGGCAGTGCCAGATAATCGACACCGGGAATGGCGGTGCCGCCGATGGTAAAGTGAAATACAGTAGTATCTGTAGGAGGCGTAGGCAGGGTAAAGGTAAAAAGTCCGTAATTGACACACCCCTCCACAGCGACATTGGCACCGAGAACCGTAGAGTTGGTTGCGTTCAGGTTGAGTGTCGGAGTAATACAACCAATCCCGCCTACTTCAAAAAAAACGCCCGAATCATAGGACGCATCAAACACATCAGCGATGGCGAGGGTAATATGATAAGTCTGACAGGGAGTTACCGCTGCTGCGGCTACCATGGGCACGGTAAAGCCGTCAAATTCTACCGTTGTACCCCCAACATTGTCGGTGTAATAAGCACAGTTGGTACACGGCCCGAAAGACGGAGTGCCGGCAGGGCTGTTTCCGTTATTGACATTGTTGATGGCTACGGGAATCGCAGTATTTGGAATCAGAGCGATATTTTGCCCCGGAGTACCGGTATAGCCCGGCCCTGAAATAAAGAAGGCAAATACATCATTAAAGTTAGTGGCGACAAATTCGTTGTATTCTTCTGAAGCAAATACGTAACTGATACCAATAGAATCGCATAGCGGCACTACATCAAATTCTACCACACACACATCATATACCGGCCCGCCGCCGATGGTTGCCAGCGGGAGATAGCTCATAGGATTAAAAGAAAAACTACCTGTAGTACTGGAAGAAATATTATTTCCTCCGGCTGTAAGCACATTTCCGGTAGAAATCACAACACCGGAATCAAGTCCAAGGTTGGAGTTAACGCCATTAAACTGCCCTGTCTGCGAAGGCTGGCAAAATTGAATCGTCAGGTTGCTGATGGTAACGCCTTCTGCAAATAAGGTCGAGAAAAGGGTATCGTTGGGAAGCGTATCGACAACCACAAGTTGTGCTTGAAGTGGTTTTCCCAAAAGGAAAACCAAAACCCATAAAAGAAGTGTAAATCTCAGATACATAGCATGGGGTTTAATAGATACAGTAAATAGCGTAAGGAAAAGCAATTTAACTGATTTGGGCAAAGGCGACAACAAATCCCCATGAAAGAGGAAATAATATGTCTGTACCGGGATGTACCAGGTCTTTCCCCGAATATTAACCCAACGCAGGCAACAAAAAATAAATTGCGGAATTGCGAAAAATTTCAGGCGTTCTTTATTCAAACGCTTCTGCCGCGAGGCTGAAAAAATCGCCTTTTTCACTGGGTTGAATACGCAACAGTCCTGCCCTTACAAGTAGGACAAGAAGTCCGGAGACCTGTCTTCGTCCGGTTTTGAGCAGCCGCTGCGCTTCTTCCAGCGTAATTTTACCAAACTGTTCCAGGTATTCAAAAATCAATTTTTCACGCTCACCCATCCGTATGGATACGCCTGACTTTCGCCTCTCCAGGCGGAGAAGGCTGATCATTTCTCGGCTAGCTACAATGCTCATATCCCGGCTTCGTACAAAAGCCTGGCGATTTCCGTCCTGAACAAGAAAATGCGGTTTTTTTCTGCTTCGGGGAATGTGGTAAACCAATATCACTCTTTTGGCGCTGAGGGGAACTTTTTCGAGGCGGAAATTCAGTTTGGGATGGCAGGATTTCAGAAGGAAATTTTCAATGGCAAACATATCCTCATCCGGAAATTTACACCCGGGAATGGACTTATCATCATCTACCCCAACCATCAGAATTCCACCGCCAGTATTGGCAAATGCGACCATTTCTCTGGCCAGTTTCTCCGGGAATGCGGCCTTTCGTTTAAACTCCAGATTCGGACCTTCGCCTTTTTCCACCAGCTTTTTAAGTTCAGTCAGTTCCATAACCTTCGCCGAATTTCCAAAAAAAATTATTCCCGGAGACCTGTTTCAGGCTGCATACTGAAATACTCGCGATTTTGTTTAGATTTAAATCAAATTTACAATTTATGCTGCACTATTTTACCCGCATCTCAGTATATGTCCTGATTTTTTTACCCGGACTACTTTCTGCTCAGTCATTTTCCGGGCTTCAAACCGGCAAAACACTGGGCATTTACAACCTTGACCTTCAGCCAGCTGCCCTTAGCGGCCAACGCGCCAATCTCGATATTATGCTGGGAGGATTTTCCTCTGTAATTCAAAGCAACTATCTCTCCGTAAACACACAAGCCGTCCGCGACGGTTCTGTCTGGACGGCAGACGGGTCGAATTATAAAACCATTTTTCCAGAAACCCTTAACGGCAAAGACAAAAACGGGTATTTTAATGCAGATTTTTACCTTCCCTCCTTTTCCCTCAAACTCACGCCTGACCATACCGTTGCATTCACAGGCCGGCTGCGAAACTTTGCCAATATTGACAAAGTAACAGAACCCACCGCCCGGTTTGCCTATAACGGACTGGATGTGCCCGATCAGTTTGGCACCCAATACCGAAACGACGGCTTTCGGTTTGCCCTGGCTTCTTATGTAGAATTGGGCGCCGCATGGGCAGGCAAAGTTTATGAAAATGGCCCTCACAGAATTCTTGCCGGAGCAAGGCTAAAATTTATGAGCGGACTGGCAGGCACTTTCCTGTATGCCAACAGCCTCGAATATTCTTTTGACAACGATCATATCCTCAACGTACATGAAGCAAATTTCGGATTTGCCCACTCCACCGCTCTCGAAAATGTTCAGGGCAACTTTAATCCAATAGAGGATTTTGATCGCTTTAATCTCCGGAATACAGGCCTGGGAGCAGACATCGGTGCTATTTACGAATACAAACCCAGCGGAAATGATTATAAAGTCCGCGCAGGTCTGAGCATTCTGGACCTTGGCAGTATCGGGTTCGAACAATCAGTATTTAGTCAGAATTTTTCGGGTAGTGTCATCGGTTATGACCTCAACCAGCTCAGCCTTGATGGCATTGCCGGCTTTGACAGTACGGTGGCGGTCGAATTTAACTACGAAGCAGGAGAAAGCCGGTTCCGGATGGCACTTCCCACGGTAATCAGTGCACAGGCAGATTTCAGGCTTCAGCAGAGATTATACATCAGTGCCGTGCCCTATATTGCGGTAAAACGATATGGCGCCCCACATGCGATCCATCAGCTTTCCAGCCTTACCGTTACCCCGAGGTTTGAAGGAAAAGGCTGGGGACTCGGAATCCCGGTTACCCTTGCAGGAGGCAGGGGGCCTGCTGCCGGAGCCACGGTCAGACTCGGGCCGCTGGTAATGGGTTCTGCTACCTTATTTAATTTCCTTCTGAACCAGGACATTCACGCGATGGATGTTCATTTTGGATTGAGGATCCCCATTGCCGTTTCAAAAAAAGATAAGGCGGAGAAGGAAGTAAAACCGGAAGAAATCACAGAGCCGGAACCCAAACCAGCCAAACCTGAGCCGGAAGAAAAACCCCGCCCGGTTGAAAAAACGCCAAAAGCGCCCCGCGAAAAACCCGTAAAAGAACCCCGCGAAAAGCAGGAAAAAATTCGCCCGGAAAAAACCACAGCAGAAAAGAAAACGAAAACAGAGAAACCACCCAAAGCCGAAACAACAGCAAAGGCTGAGGCTGAAAAAAGTAAACCTGAAAAAGAAACCGCTGTAGCAAAAGAGACAGCTCCTGCGCCGGTACCGGTTCCTGCTCAGGAAAAACCCGTACAAACGCAGCCTGTAATAGAAAAGCCGGCAGCCGAACCCGCAAAAACGGAAACGGTGGTTATTCCCTCCCAGCCACAAAAATCTGACCAGGCTTCAAAACCGGTGGCGGATGCCGCACCAGTAACGCCCAAAGCTGATCCCGAACAGGCCAGGAAAGAAGCCATCGCACAGGCCGAAGAAAAGGCAAAAGCCATAGCGAAGGAAGCCAAAATGAAACGTGAGGAAATGCTGCTCAAAGAAGAAGAAGAAAGGCGCAAAGCGCGCAAGACAGAACTGCTTTCACCTGACCGGGAATTGTACGAAGACCGGGACAATGACGGACTGGCAGACAAGTACGACCAGTGTCCGGATGTACCCGGCTCAATGGCAAGGGCCGGTTGCCCGGAGCCGGAAGTGGCGGCGGCTCAGGTAAATGAAATGGATCATACATTGGGAATTTACAGCAATGGCCCCCTTTCACGGCATCTTCCATATGCCGACTATGACCACGACGGCGTGGTCAATATCGAAGATCGCTGTCCTGAAACTCCGGGGCTGGCATCAAGGCGGGGTTGTCCCGAAAATGATCCGCGAGGTGAAAAACTACTCGACGAACTGGAGATTGACGCCTTTGACAGGATTTATTTTGAGTCAGGCAAAGATTATCTTTCCGGCAACAGCAGGATGGTACTCAACAAAGTCGTAACATTCATGAAAAATAACCCGAATGTAAAAGCAGAACTGGCAGGTCATGCAGATGATATAGGCAACGACCCTTACAATGATGATCTTAGTAAAAGAAGGAGTGAGGCAGCCAAAAATTATCTGATTTCAAAGGGAGTGGCTGAAAACCGGATTCAGCTCAGCTATTACGGCAAAAGGATGTCCATTGTACCTAACAGAGATGAAACTTCGCGGCAAAAAAACCGGAGGGTGGAAATTATGATTTCTTCCCAATGACCCTAATACCCCGACTTTTCAAAAAGAACATTTCTGACTGCGGGAATGATTACTTCTCTGGAAATAGGTTTGGAAAAATAATCCGTAAACCCCGAACTGAGAAAACGCTGTCTGTCTTCAGGCAGCGCATAACTCGTAACAGCAAAAATAGGAAGGTCTTGCTTATCCATGTCCTTGCGAAGCATTTTCATAATTGCCTCACCATCCAGGCTGTTACCACCAAGATTAATATCCATAAGAATGAGCGCAAAGGGATATTTTTCGACAGCTTCAAAGGTTTTTAAATCATTTTCGACTTTGATTACATGACAGAATTCTTCTATCAGTTTGCCAAGTACAAGCGCATTAATAGGGTTATCTTCTACAATCAGCACATAAGGTTTACTCATAATCAACGGAAGTTTTTGCAATAACGGGTTCTTTGATTATGCTATCAGCACGGAGAAAACTTACCGTAAAGACGGTTCCTTTATTTCTGTCACTCTTAACTGAAATATTACCATTTAGTATTTCTACAATCCGTTTGGTGATGGAGAGCCCGAGTCCGGCGCCTTCATAGTTTCGGTCAAGGCCTTCACTCTCCTGCTCAAACTTCATAAACAGTTTTTCATTGATAAATTCTTCGCTCATGCCGATTCCGGTGTCGGCTACTTCAATGAATCCATGAGTTCCGGAAGTTCTCAGTTTCACCCGCACATATCCCTTTTCAGTAAATTTGACGCCATTGCCAATCAGGTGATCGAGCACCTGATCGATCAGATGTGCATCCAGCAAGGCAGTCACTTCATTTTGGGGCAGTGTAAGGCTCATCTCCAGCCCTTTTTCCTTTCCGGCTTTCTCATATTTTTTAAACACCTAGCTTATCGCCTCATTGAGCGAACAAGATTTCAACACAATATCACCGCCATTGGCGTCGAGGCGGGCGAGTTCGAGAACAGCCCCGATAGTTCGCAGGAGGCGATTGCCGGAATCGAGAATCATCCCTGCATAGGTATTCAGATTTTCCTCTGCGTCGTATTCACTCTGAATAATTTCGGCAAGGCCAATCACGCCATTAATCGGTGTTCGGATTTCATGGCTCATATTGGCGAGGAAATTAGATTTTGCCCGGTTGGCCGCCTCGGCTTTTTCTTTGGCTTCGATGGTCGCCTTTACTGCCAGAATCTTCTCTGTAATATCGGTAATACGAATCATCATCTGGGTTTTTTCGCCGTAATGTATATAGGTGTAGGCGACGTTTCCCCAAAAAACCCTGCCTTTTCGTGAGACAAACTCACTTTCTGCACTCCATCGATCTTTGTTGTTGAGGCGTTGATAGATTTCCCTGATTCTTTCCCCGGTATGCGGAACCTTGCGGAGATCATTGGCGCTCATGCCCAGAAAAGCAGATTTATCCGTTTCATCAAAGAGTTCGAGCACACGCAGGTTACATTCTTCGATCAGGTGATTTTCGGGATTTACTACAAAAATGGCGTCATAGGAGTTGTTAAATACAGCCTTTAACTCTTCCTGTGCCTGGAAAACAATGTCATTCACCTGCTTGTTGGACAGCCGCTGAAAATACACCGCAATAAAAATAAATATGATGGCGGACATGGAAAAGTTGCCCACATAAGTCTTGTGCTGCTCAGCAGCAGCTACGGTCTGCTCTCCCAGTATAGCATAATCTGACACCTCCAGCAAAACCACGCAGAATATTTCCATCCCAAGTGCAATACCAATATAACGCCACTGCTTCAGATCAAATACCATAAAGGCCATCATCAGGATCATCAGGTAAGCGAGATGTTCGCCACTTTCAAACCCCAGGATAGAACTGGTAAAAAATACACTTGTATCTGCAGCCAGAAAGAAAATAAACTTCGCAATTGTAGCCTTCCGAAACGTATTGGCAACCACTACAAGAGCAAAACCCAGGATCGTAAATATCTGAACTATGCCCGCCAGACGCTGCCCGATTTCAAAATAATACTGAATATATGGCGACAACAAAACAATCGCAATCAGGCTGACACGGTTGACCATCCGAATGCGCTTGGCATCTCCGGATGGGGTATTTTCAGATACCCCCTGATTTGAAAGCAAAGTCCAAAAACGGAGTATGAAACTCATGTGGATCAATAATGGTTAAACGCTATCTGATCCTAAAAATAGCCTTTATTTCAATTACAGAAAAATACATGTAATGGAATAGTTGTATTTGTATTTTTTTACCCGACCAAAAACCGCTCCGATTACGCCAAAAATCCTGCTTGTTAGGCATATCATCCATTCCGTTGTTTTTTTCTCGTTGTCAGGTATTAACTTGGATTCACATATTCTGCTATGTTTCACAACCCATCTTCAGAAAATATACCTTTGCCCAAAAACATTCACACCCTGATCGATCTGCTGCAAGCCCGTGCGGAAATTTCGGGCGAGAAGATCGCCTGTGCTTTTATGGAAAAAGGAGAACTCCCTACCCATGAACTGACTTTTGCACAGCTCGACCTTCAGGCAAAAGCCATCGCTTCCCATCTCCAACAGAGAGGCCTTGCAGGGTCGCGGGCCATCCTCCTCTACCCTTCCGGACTGGATTATGTCGCGGCCTTTTTTGGCTGTCTGTATGCAAATGTCACGGCAGTTCCTGTGTATCCGCCGCAAATGGGCAAGCAGGTTGACCGCGTATTTGCCATAGTAAAAGATTCATCGGCCACTGCCTTTCTTACCACGAGCGAAATCATGAAAACCGTGAAGGCTTTTATGCCCGAACTCCTGGCGCCAAATGCTGATGCATGGATAGCCACTGATCAAATCCGTTTGGAGGAAAGTTCACGCTGGACGCCCCCGGCTGTAACGGGCGAGACCCTGGCTTTTCTTCAATATACCTCCGGCTCAACCGGATCGCCCAAAGGGGTCTGCGTCACCCATCAGAATCTCCTCCACAATGAGGCCATGATTCAGGCAGCCTTTGATCACCGTGAAGGAGAGATGGTGGGAGTGGGTTGGCTGCCACTTTACCATGATATGGGGTTGATTGGCAATATTATCCAGCCCATTTATGTGGGTGCACCTATATATCTGATGTCTCCGCTTTCTTTCCTGCAAAAACCGCTCAGGTGGCTTCAGGCAATTGATCGGTTCAAAGCTACTTCCAGCGGCGGGCCCAATTTTGCTTACGAGTTGCTGATGGCAAAAACCACATCTGAGGAAATTGAAACACTTGACCTCCGTTCCTGGAAAGTTGCCTTTACCGGCGCCGAACCTGTAAGAGCAGATACCATGCGGCGTTTTGCGAAGATGTTTGCCCCGGCAGGATTTCGGGAGGAAGCCTTTTACCCGTGTTATGGCATGGCAGAGACGACGCTGTTTGTTTCAGGAAGAAAGGAAAAAGGAGCCCCCAGGATTTTATCGCTCGATCCGGATGCGCTGGGAGTCAATAAGATAAAACTTCTCCCCGGGACAGATCCCAGAGCAATATCTGCGGTTAGCTGCGGCCACGTCTGGGGAGGGCAATCTGTGAAGATTGTCAATCCTGACACCAGACAATTGTGCAGTGAAGATCAGACCGGAGAGATCTGGGTAAGCGGAGAAAGTGTTGCCAAAGGATACTGGAACGATCAGACGGCTACAGAAGCCACTTTTTTCGCCTATATTGCAGACAATGAAGCAGGTCCATTTTTGAGAACCGGAGACCTGGGTTTTCTGTATGAAAATGAGCTTTACATCACCGGAAGGCTTAAAGACCTGATGATTATACGGGGGAAAAATCATTATCCGCAGGACATCGAGCATACCACCGGGCAAAGCCATCCCGCCCTGAAACCCGGGGGATGCGCCGCTTTTTCAGTCGAAGAAGCTGGTGAAGAAAGGCTGGTCGTGGTTGCAGAAATAGAACCGCAGACCTTAAAATCCTTTCAGCAAGAAGACATATTCGCTGCGATCAGAAGCGAAATTGCCCTTCGCCATGAACTTCAGGTTTTTGCAATTGTACTGTTAAAAAGAAGAAGTATTCCCAAAACCTCCAGCGGAAAAATCAGGCGGAGTGCCTGCCGCGACGCGTTTTTACGCCAGCAACTGGAAGTGGAAGCAGAATGGAAAGGTGATCTTTCTGAGCCCGAAGAAATCAAAGCTGCTCCTGTGGTTTCAGCCACACTCTCAGCGGCAAATATCCGCGAGTGGATCATCACCTGGCTCAGCCGGAGGCTGAAAGTTCCGGCTGCCAAAATTGATCCCAGTGAATCCATGCAGGCTTACGGACTCGACTCTATGGGAACTGCTGCTTTTGAGGAAGATATTTCAAAGTTTGTGGGTTTCACATGGCCGGTAATGGATTTTCTGATAAATGAACCCTCCATCGAAGAGATCAGCCAGCGAGGCGCTTCACTTGCGGAGGAAAATAAAAATAAATAGAGCGAACAGCCTTATGCTGCCGGAATGGTGATATTGGAATGATTTTAACTTTTCATTTACTTTTTTAAGGATTTATTAACCCAAATCCTTTATTCACTGGTCTAAGTTTGCACCCAGTGATAATTTATTAAAGTACAATGAAACACCTTTCCATATTTTTTCTTTTTTCCTGGGGCCTGTTCCTGGCAGCAAATGCCCAGACAGATCAGGAACCTTCCAAAATAATTACCCTTGATTCGGTCGTAGTTGAGGGTAGTAGTCAGATTCCGGATATTTCCCGTCTGAAGCCTGTGGAAGGAACGTTTATTTTTTCCGGGAAAAAAAATGAGGTGATCAGTCTGATACAGCAAAATGTAGCCCTTTCGGAGAAATATGGAAGGCAGATTTTCGCAAAAATCCCTGGCATTTTCGTCTATGACATGGACGGAACCGGAAATCAGGTAAATATCGCCACCCGTGGACTCGATCCGCATCGCGGCTGGGAATTCAACATTCGCAAAGACGGTGTACTCACCAATACCGATATGTATGGTTACCCGGCCAGTCACTACAACATTCCTATGGAAGCTGTTTCCAAAATCGAACTGGTGCGGGGTACAGGATCGCTACAATACGGAGCCCAGTTTGGCGGAATGCTCAATTATGTCAGTAAAAAACCTGCGGCGAGAAAAATTGCTTACGAATCGTACAATACCGTCGGTTCTTACGGACTGGTAAGCAGCTATCAGTCTCTTTCAGGGACTTCCGGCAAGTGGAGTTATTACGCATGGGTGAACAGGAAAAAAGTGATGGATACAGGAAAAACGGAGATTCTCAGTACGAAGCAGCCAATGTTTCCTTATTTTACAACCCCCGGTCAGGTCTTCAGATGAAATTTGAATGGACGCATTCCAATTACCTTATTCACCTGGCTGGCCCGTTGAATGACAGCATGTTTTACGCCGGCCCACAGAGTGCCACCCGTTCCCGCAATTATTACAACCCCAATATCCATATTCCATCACTGAGCATCGACTGGCAGGTAAACCCTTCCACTTTGCTGAAACTTACTTCAGGAGTAGTGCTGGGATACAGGAGCAGCGTGATGTTTGACAAACCTGCGACCATTGCTGACTCTATCGTAACGGCAACCGGAACCTATAATACCCGGCAGGTGGACATTGACAATTATCACAGTTATACTACTGAACTACGACTATTGCAGACATGGAGCCTTTGGGGTAAAAAATTCACCCTTGCCGCGGGCGTTCAATATATGAACAATGACCTTCACCGCAGGCAGCAGGGAGAAGGCACAACCGGTAGCGACTATGATCTTACACTTTCCGAACCAGGCTGGGGAAGAGATCTTCATTTCAAAACAGGTAATGTGGCAGCATTTGCAGAAAACCGGTGGGAGCTGTTTAAGGGTTTTGCGCTCAATGCGGGTGCAAGGATGGAAATGGGCGAAAGCAGAATGTCAGGTACTACCATTTATTATCCCGAAAGAGAATTGCCGGATACCATCCGGCATAATTTTCCGCTCCTGGGTATCAATGCCGAATATACCCCCAATTCCAACATCAGCTTTTACGCAGGCTGGTCACAGGCTTACCGACCAGTGATTTTTAAGGATATTGTTCCCGGGTCTTTGTATGAATATACCGACAAAAACCTGAAAGATGCCTACGGCTACAATATGGAAGCGGGATTCAGAGGGGCATGGAAGTTTCTTACCTGGGATATTACCGCCTTTCATTTGTGGTACAGCAACCGGATCGGCACACTTGCCGAGACCGACTCCCTCGGAAATCTTCGCATCTTCCGCACCAATATAGGTGATTCCCGTACGAGAGGAGTGGAAATATTTGTTCAGGGATCATTCCCTATCAGTACCAAAACCCGGCTCACCCTTTTCAGTTCAACGGCATGGATGGATGCCCGCTATCAGGGCGCAGTGATCCGGTCAGGGAATGGTAATATTTCGGTGGATGGAAACAAGGTTGAAAGTGTTCCGGAATGGATTTCAAGAAACGGGCTCACCATTGAACATGGCCCGATGAGTGTGAGCATCCTTTACAGCTATACAGCTTCCAGTTTTGCAGATGCGCTTAATTCTGTTACCCCATCAGCCAGCGGGGCAACCGGACTGGCGCCTGCCTATCACCTGACAGATATCAATTTAACCTGGGTACTGACCCGAAATATCAGTGTCAGACTCAACGGAAATAATATCTTCAATCAGCAGTACTTCACCAAGCGCCCGCAGTTTTATCCGGGCCCAGGTATCTGGCCTTCCGACGGAAGGACGCTTTCCGCTACGGTTATCGTAAGAATATAAATGTAAAAATGATTATCCCGGGAGAGACAGTGCCCGGATAAAGTCAACGATCGCATTTCTGTACATACTGTTGGGGTCATTGGAGAGATTGCGCCACAGTTGCCCATGGCTCAGATTGTAGGCGTACATTACCCGCACATCCCTGAACGCTGTCTCCCGGATACGGTCTTCCAACAGCCGGGTATAGTTATATAGGCTGTTGTCACACATGACCAGCAAAGGAGCAGAAAGATGCTGAAGGTAGCTGGTTGGAGAAGCCTGTGCAAAAGTTTCTGTATTTTCACCGAAAACCGCCTTTACATGTAATTCTGCGAGTTCGGGGCTGGAACCAGAGAGAAAGCCCTCATAGTAGCTCAGAATATCATAGGCGCCCGATATGGGAATTACCCCTTTAAAAATATCCGTACTCAGGCCTGCCTTATGAAGATAGGAACTGTCAAGACTAATAAGCGCGGCAAGATGTGCTCCTGAGGAATAACCCCCTATGAAAAATTTATCAGGATCATACCCGTATTCGGCTGCGTGTTTATGCAGCCAGGCTACTGCTGATGCCACATCTTCCACATGGCAGGGATGCTGGATACCGGTTTTAAGTGTAGCGTCGTGCCATACTGCAGGACTGAGCCGGTGGCCGACACTGGCCACAGCAATGCCGCTTTCTGCAAATCTGTGAGCAAGATCCATTTCAATATTTCGATCCCCATAAGACCAGGCACCTCCGCCTATCCAGATCAGCAGCGGCATATTATCACTTTCAGCCGGAACCACCAGATTCAGCTTTTGAAGATCATTTACAGGCCCGGACATATTTTCGCTATAGGAAATATCCCGGTACTCCTGCCACTCTGAATTTTTCTGACCGAGGGCTGGTGAAAATGCAACCAGGACAAAAAACACACAGGTGATCGCGGGAAATGAAAGACCGCAAAAAACAGACATTTTTTTCATATAAGTATGTTTACAGGGTTAAAATCATAACACATATAATACAGATCAAATCCTTTAGCCCAGTAATCCGGGATCACTTTCTCCAGATGGAAACCCATTTTCTCATAAAATGGAAATACTACCTGTGAAGTTCTGACAATCACTTTTTTATAGGGCGTTTGGGTTAGAATGTAATTCAGCCTGTGCATTGTCAGGTTTTTCCCAATCCCTTTTCCCTGAAAATCAGGGTGTATGACATCCCAGGATAGCCTTACAAGTTTTTCTTCCGGGAAATAATTGATCCCTCCGGAACCGACAATTTCTCCCTTTATTTCAACCACAAAATAATCTTCCGCTTCATTCTTCAGATACAAACGGAAATCTTCTTCTTCTTCGGGAGCAAAATATGCCGGAGTGTTCAGAGCGACCAATCCTGCAACCGTATCCAGATCAGCCGGGGTATATGGGCGAATTTGCATATAAACCAATCTACACAAAAAAGTTAATTTCAGTATAACCTGAATTGCGAAAAATGAAGATCTCGCAGAGCTGCAAAGGGTTTTTAGATGTACTTGGCGACTCCCGAAGGGATGGCTTTGCCCATTAGCGTGAACAATGTCCCCTTCGGCTTGGCGAGCCCCATATAATATAGTTCAAAAATTTCACAGACCACTTTGCGGTCAGCATAAAAGAAAACAAGGCAATTCTCTTTCGGGAACTGCCCTGTGTATTTGGCTAAGACAATGGATTATACGAATCAGTATTTGTAGGGAAATTTTCTGGCAATCCGCCGGTTGAGGTTGTTGATGATTTCTTCGGGCGTATAATTCCAACTGGCATCCTGATCAATACCCAGTTTCCAAAGCAATGATCCCGAGTCTCCGTCAAAAATCGAACAACTTACCCGCACATCGGCAGTTTTAATCGGCCCGGCGGGCAGGGGCCCATTATAAGGGCCAAACACTACGGCTCTGCCTAGTTCTAGTCCGAATCCAGCTGCATTGGAAAGATATCGGCTCTCTTCTACGTGCAGGCGAACCACCGCATCGACATTCAGCATTCGGGCAAGTTCGGCCGGATCCATTTCCCAGGATTCGTGAATGGAAATTTTATTGGCGCGAAGCACAGCGTTGGTTCGCTCAACCGGCTGAACCGAAACCTTTACATTTTTGTTTGCCTTTCTCAGGAGCGAATTGTAAAGAGACTCCTGATAAAAACGGCTTTCGCGGTCGTCTATTTCACGGAAATCCTCATCGGAAAAACGGGAAACTGCAGGGCCTGAATAATCAATTTCGACGGGAAGAATGGCAATTTCTCTGTGGTATCCGGCTTCTTCGAGAAGGGTATCTGCGCTGTAACGAACCGATGTGCAGGCAGTAATCAGCCAGGGCATAAGGCCGGCCAAAATGATCTGGGGTATTTGTGAAGGCTTCATAGGTTTGGTTGTAAAAGGTTTATACCGGATATACCGGAAACTTAAGTCAAAGGCTGCATAGATGCATACAAGTATGATCAACCGTGAAAGATCAATGAGCAACCGTGCCCGTAAGATTCACAGTTAAGGACAGAGAGGAATTCTGCGGGTTGCAGCGACAGGTGTTACAGGTAAGGATATCAGGCAAACTGCAACTGGTGCAGGTCGTAGTAAACACCGCCCTTTTCCAGCAGTTGCTGGTGAGTGCCGGACTCGATGATTCTGCCTTTTTTCAGTACGATGATTTTGTCTGCTTTCTGGATGGTGGAAAGGCGGTGGGCGATGATAATCGAAGTGCGCCCGGTCATCACCGTATCAATGGCATGCTGGATAATTTCTTCGGATTCTGTATCGATATTGGCGGTAGCCTCGTCGAGGACGAGGACACGCGGGTTATAGGTCATCACCCGGGCAAATGCAATAAGCTGGCGCTGCCCCAGCGAGAGCGTGGCTCCCCGTTCCTGTACATGGTAGTCATAACCTCCGGGAAGCTGCATAATAAAATCATGCGCCCCTACCCTGCGGGCCGCTTCTATCACCGATTCGAGTGAAATCTGGTGGTTGTTGAGTGTAATATTGTCGTATATGCTGCCCGAAAACAAAAAGACTTCCTGTAATACCACACCGGTAAGCTGGCGAAGAAAACTCAGGTCGTATTCCCGTATATCCGCCCCGTTGATCAGAATATTGCCCTCCTGAATTTCATAAAAGCGACTGAGAAGATTGATAATCGTCGATTTTCCCGATCCGGTAGCTCCTACCAGTGCTACTTTCTCGCCCGGTTTTACCTCCAGACTGACATCCTTTAGCACATATTCGGGTTCGTTGTAGGCAAATGTTACATTCCGGAATTCAATATGAATTCCTACATCACCGGAAGAAAGGCTGCTTATTTTGCCCGTATTGGGAATAAATTCATCGGTATCCAGCGTTTTAAAAATCCTTTCGGCACTGACCATTCCCATTTGTAATACATTAAACTGATCGGCCAGCATGCGGATTGGGCGGAAAAACATAGTCTGAAACATAATAAACGCTACCAGTTCGCCAAACTGCAATTCGCTGCTGATGACCCTTCCGGCCCCATACCACACCAGGATGCCCAGGGTAATGGCGGTAATAATTTCCACCACCGGATAAAAAATACTGTAATACAATACGGAGTTGACGTTGGCACGGCGCAGGTCGCGGTTAATGCCCATAAAGCGATTCATTTCCACTTTCTCCCTGTTGAAGATATGAATGACTGGCATGCCGGTAAGGTGTTCCTGAAGGAAGGAATTCATTTCACTGACCGCATTGCGCACATTCTGAAAAGCCACTTTAACTTTATTTTTAAAAATAATCGTCGCAATAATCAGCAGGGGAAGCGTAGTAAGTACCGCCAGTGTGAGTTTCCAGCTCACATAAAACATCGCGATCAGAATGGCCACCAGTTGAAGAAGCTCGCCCAGAATCCTCACAAGCCCTGAAGAAAACACATCGTTGAGCGTTTCCACATCGCTGATGGTTCGGGTCTGCATACGGCCAATAGGCGTCTGGTCAAAATATTTGAGCCGCAGGTTGAGGATATGCTTAAAAACCTGATTGCGCACATCGCGGATCATGCTCTGTCCCAGCCAGGAAGTGAGATAGGTATTGGCGTACATGATCAGGGCTTCGGCAATAATCAGAACCGTTACCAGCGCAACCATGAGGCGAAGTCCGGCATAATCACCCGCAATCACCTGATGATCAAGCATATACTGAAACAGTATCGGGCGAAGTGGGGACACCACCGCCAGTAGCACCGTAATAAACAGCGCCAGGGCAAAAAGTTTGCGGTAGGGACGCACATAGGTCAGCAACCTTCGGGCGACGTTTTTGTCAAATGCCTTTCCTGATACGTTTTCTGCCATGTGCGTGAGTAGCAAATTTACATATGGATAATCCGGTTTGCCGTAGCTCCCAGCGCAGCCTCCTTGACCGATTCGGAGAAAGTGGGGTGCGGGTGAGAGAAAATGGCAATATCTTCCGCCGAAGCGCGGAATTCGAGTCCGATTACGCCTTCCATGATCATATCAGCGGCACGGGGCCCCATGATATGCATGCCCAGAAGTTCGTCTGTCTCCTTGTGGGAGAGAATTTTTACAAACCCAAATTTATCGTCCATACTTGCCCGGGCTCTTCCGGAGGCTTTGAAAGGAAAATTACCGGTTTTGTAGGGAATGCCTTCGGCTTTCAATTCTTCTTCTGTATATCCCACTCCAGCCACTTCGGGCCAGGTATAAACTACGCCGGGAATGGCCCGGTAGTTGATATGGGGGTGCTGACCGGCGAGTACTTCGGCCACAAAAACTCCCTCTTCCGAGGCCTTGTGTGCGAGCATGGCGCCTTTGATCACATCTCCGATTGCGAAAATACCTGGAACGGGCGTTTCGAGGTGGTCATTGACGGGGATGCGGCCTCTTTCTGTTTGGATACCAATATTTTCCAGACCGAGATTGTCGGTGTAAGGGCGGCGGCCCACAGCCATGAGGCAAACATCACCGGTAAAGGTTACAGTTTCGCCTTTGGGGTTTTCAGCAGTTACGGTAACCTGCCCGTCTGCGACAGAGGTTCCGGTTACTTTATGATTGAAATACGCGTTGTATTCGCCAATTTCTTTTTTCAGGGATTTGTTGAGTTCCTTTCCGAGCGCGCTGTCCATACCGGGTATCAGCCGGTCGGCATATTCAAGGACGGTAATGGCAGAACCGAGGCGGCCAAAAACCGAGGCCATTTCCACCCCGATTACACCACCGCCTATGACAATCATATGTTTGGGCAGCGTAGTAAGTTCGAGAGCTTCAGTGGAGGAAATAACGTACTTCTTATCGATTTCGATTCCGGGGAGGCTTGCAGGTTTGGAGCCCGTGGCGATAATCACTTTTGCCGTGCTGATAGACTCGGAGGAACCATCTTCCCGTGCAACTTTAATGGTATTTTTATCGGCAAAAGAACCATGGCCGGTGAACACATCAATTTTATTTTTTTTCATGAGGAAGGCGACACCGGCCGTCGTCTGACTGACGACGTTTGCCTTGCGTTTGACCATCTGCGCCAGGTCGAAGGAAAGCCCCTGAATCTGGATTCCGTGTTCGGCAAAATTGTGAACAGCCGCGTGATAATGTTCTGTAGAATCGAGCATAGCCTTGGAAGGAATACAGCCTACGTTGAGGCAGGTACCGCCAAGGGTGGGATAACGTTCAATAATCGCTGTTTTCATGCCTAGTTGTGCACAGCGTATGGCAGCCACATAACCGCCGGGGCCGGAGCCTATAACCGTTACATCGTAATGGGTTGAGGACATATGATTAAACAAAACTGGAGGTTATCAAATACCTTTTGGGTAAAAAAAGGGATCACGGAAATCTGGTTTTCACATTTCCGTGATCCCGGTCTGCAAATTTACATGAACAGATGTTACCGGACAAATTACATTCCGGCAGAAACGGCCTTCAGTTCAATATAAAAAGAGAGATCATCAGAGATAATCTGATCTGCTGCGAGATCGACAAAAAATACTCCGGAATTAAATTTTACATCAAATTTGCTGCGGTCCACAGAAAACCGGGCAAAACCGTCCACAGATTCGTCAGAAACGGAAATTTCTGCGGGGAAGGTGACCTGATGTGTTTTGTCGCGAATGGTAAGATTACCCGAAACCATATACTGGCCGTTTTCGCCCGGCTTTACACTGGTAATAACCAGCGAAGAAGTGGGGAAAGCTTCTGCGTTAAAAAAATCATCGGATTTGAGGTGGCCGGTAAGCTTGGCATTTTTCTCGGGATCGGTAATATCTTCATCTGCGATAGAATTCATATCAACCGTAAAATTTCCGGCAACCAGCTGGCCATTGGCAACGCTGAGGGTTCCGCCGGAAATGTTGATACTGCCTTCATGGAAATATGCAGCTTTGGCGCCTTTCCACTTCATGATACTACCCTCTGAGTCAACAGAATAGGCTTTTGCTCCGGCAGGGGCTTCTGCAGGGGTGGCCGGATCAGAAATTTCCGCTTTATAAATATCGCCATCCCACATGCCTTCGGGCGCTTCGGTTTCTACTACCGGTTCGGTGGTTTCGCTTTCTACTGTTTTGGATTCACCACAGGCAAAAAACAATAATGTCAGTGCCGAGAGAAACATCAAAAATGAATTTTTCATAGGTTCGAAGATTGGAAAAAATTGAGTATGTTAATGTTTAAACGCCAAATTTACAAAAATTACCCAACCAAATCGCCGGATTTTGGTTTTTATTTAGAATGGTTATAGATTGTCTGAATGCAAAAATGCTGCTTGACTATCTATAAGCATGGGGCTAATTTTGCCCGGACTGAATTCATCATGTATCCTCAAAACTAACTTATGTCCACTGTTGTAAATATTTTCTCCCATTCCATCGGAAGGAAGCTGATTATGGCACTAACGGGGCTGTTTCTGATGCTTTTTCTGGTGGGCCACGTAGCAGGCAATACCCTGCTTTTTCACAATGACGGAGGGGAAGCGTTTAACCTCTACGCAAAATTTATGACCACCAATGGTGCCGTAAAAATTCTCTCCTACACCACTTACCTGAGTGTCATTTTACACGTCATTTACGCCATTGTTCTCTCCCGCGCCAATCGCCAGGCCCGGCCGGTCGCTTACGCAGTCAACGGCAGCAAAGCCAACAGCCTCTGGTCTTCGCGCAACATGGGTGTCTTAGGTTCAATTGTGCTGGTTTTTCTGATAATCCACCTGCGCTCATTCTGGGCAGTGATGCATTTTGGAGAAATCCCCATGGTGGAAATTGACGGAGAGCAGTACAAAAACCTTTACCTGATAGTAACGGAAGCATTTCAGCAGCTCTGGTATGTCGCGCTTTATGTAGTGGCGATGGTAGGTCTTGCCTACCACCTCTCTCACGGATTCTGGAGCGCGTTTCAGACGCTGGGCCTTGATCATAAGGCCTATACACCGGTGATAAAAGTGCTTGGCCTCGCGTTTGCCATTGGCGTACCGCTGCTTTTTGCCGCCATGCCGGTATATATGTATATCAAATTTGCCTAACCCAAGATTTATCCCAGACATCCTATATTATGAAGCTGGACGCAAAAATTCCTGAAGGGCCTATAGAAAAAAAATGGTCCAACCATAAATTCAAAATCAAGCTGGTAAACCCTGCCAATAAACGGAAATACGACGTCATCGTCGTTGGAACCGGTCTTGCAGGTGCATCAGCCAGTGCCTCGCTCGCCGAGCTCGGCTATAATGTGAAAGCATTCTGCTTTCAGGACAGCCCACGCCGTGCACATAGTATCGCCGCCCAGGGCGGGATCAACGCAGCCAAAAACTATCAGAATGACGGCGACAGCGTATTCCGCCTGTTTTACGATACCGTAAAAGGTGGCGACTACCGCAGCCGCGAAGCCAACGTCTATCGCCTGGCCGAAGTCAGTGTCAATATCATCGACCAGGCCGTGGCCCAGGGTGTACCCTTTGCCCGCGAATACGGAGGGCTTCTCGACAACCGCTCCTTTGGAGGAGCACAGGTATCCCGCACGTTTTACGCCCGGGGCCAGACAGGCCAGCAGCTTCTGCTCGGCGCTTACAGCGCCCTGAGCCGTCAGGTAGCCGAAAAAAAGGTGGAACTCCATACCCGCAAGGAAATGCTGGATGTCGTTCTGGTCAACGGTCAGGCCCGCGGCATCGTAACCCGCGATCTGGTGACAGGCAAAATAGAATCTCACAGCGCCCACGCTGTGGTTCTGGCTACGGGAGGTTATGGAAACGTATTTTACCTCTCCACTAATGCCATGGGCTCCAATGTAACCGCCGCATGGCGCGCCCACAAACGCGGCGCCCTGTTTGCCAACCCCTGCTACACACAGATTCACCCTACGTGTATTCCGGTTTCCGGCCACTACCAGTCCAAACTGACCCTGATGTCGGAGTCGCTCCGCAACGACGGACGTGTATGGGTTCCCAAAAAAGCAGACGACAAACGTCGCCCGGGTGATATTCCCGAATCAGAAAGAGATTATTATCTCGAAAGAAAATATCCTTCCTTCGGCAACCTCGTACCCCGGGACGTAGCCTCCCGCAATGCCAAGGAAGTCTGTGATGAAGGCCGCGGCGTAGGGGCATCCGGCCTTGCGGTTTATCTCGATTTTGCCGACGCTATCAAACGCTACGGAAAACATGTGATCTCTGAAAAATACGGCAACCTGTTCGATATGTATCAGCAGATCACCGGAGAGAACCCCTACGAAGTGCCCATGATGATTTACCCGGCTGTACACTACACCATGGGCGGGCTCTGGGTTGACTACAATCTTATGACCACTGTGCCCGGTCTGTACGCGACCGGTGAGTGCAACTTCTCCGACCACGGAGCCAACCGTCTCGGAGCCAGTGCCCTCATGCAGGGGCTTGCAGATGGATACTTCGTATTGCCATATACGATAGGCGATTATCTGGCAGGAATGCCCTATGAAAAAATCCCGACCAGCCACCCTGCTTTTACTGCCATTGAAGATACGGTGAAGCAGAATATCTCGAAGATCATGTCCATGAACGGAACCAAAACGGTGGACGAATATCACCGCGAACTGGGCAGGATTATGTGGGATTACTGCGGAATGGCCCGAAATGCAGAAGGCCTCAAAAAGGCCCGCGGTATGGTTCAGCAGTTGCGCGCCGAGTTCTGGTCCAACCTCAAAATGATTGGTTCCAATGATGAACTCAACAGCACCCTGGAAAAAGCCCTGCGCGTAGCAGATTTCCTCGAACTGGGAGAACTGATGATCGTCGATGCCCTTCACCGCAACGAATCCTGCGGTGGGCACTTCCGCGAAGAATATCAGACCCCCGAAGGCGAAGCCCTCCGCAATGATGAGGAATTTGCCTATGCTGCGGCCTGGGAATATACAGGTGAAAACCAGGACGAGACCCTACACAAAGAATCGCTTGTATTCGAAAATGTCAAACTCACACAAAGAAGTTATAAATAATGGATTTAACCCTGAAAATATGGCGTCAGAAAGACGGGAAAAGCACTGGCGCCCTCAAATCGTATCAGGTGTCCGGAATTTCTCCCGATACCTCTTTCCTCGAAATGCTGGATGTCCTCAATGAGGATCTTCTCAAAAAGGGCGAAGATCCCGTACATTTTGACCATGACTGCCGGGAGGGAATCTGCGGTATGTGCAGCCTCTATATCAATGGGCGCCCTCACGGCCCGCAACGCGGGGTTACAACCTGCCAGCTTCATATGCGGAGTTTTAAGGATGGCGATACCATTGTGATAGAGCCCTGGCGCGCCCGACCTTTCCCTGTAGTCAAAGACCTGGTTGTGGACAGAAGTGCATTCGACCGGATCATTCAGGCAGGGGGTTATATTTCGGTTAATACCGGCGGAGTACCTGATGCCAACCTGATTCCTATTCCCAAGGAAGTGGCAGCAGAAGCATTTGACGGAGCCGCATGTATCGGCTGTGGTGCCTGCGTCGCCGCCTGTAAAAATGCCTCAGCTATGCTTTTTGTTTCTGCCAAAGTATCCCAATTGTCTCTCCTTCCTCAGGGGCAGGTAGAAAGAAAAGAAAGGGTAGAAAAAATGGTGGCACAAATGGATGAAGAAGGATTTGGCTCCTGCACCAATACCCGCGCATGTGAAGCCGAATGCCCGAAAGAAATCAGCGTGAGCCATATTGCCCGCATGAACCGGGAGTATATCAATTCCAAATTCACAGCGTCAGACGCTTTTGCCGGAAAAAAATGATATTCTCCCTCTCTGATATAAGCCCCGGCCGTGCCGGGGTTTTTCATTTTCCCGGTTTCGCTTAAATTGCGCTCAAAATCTATCTCTATGTTGACCGAACATACAACCCTGCCTTTTACCATCGAAAACGTTTATGCTGGCTTTGCCCAGGTAACGGGTATCCTCAGTGTGGTGAGGGATCATATCATCCTCGAATTTCAGGTCAGCGACGTGATTGGCGGCATTGTCAAGGGGCGCCCCAAAGAAGTGCGGATTCCGCTTCGCTCTGTGGAGTCTGTCCAGTTTAAAAAAAACTGGTTTGTCGCAAATTTTTACCTCCGGGTATATAAAATGAAAGACCTCGAAGATGTTCCCAACCAGAAATCAGGAGAGGTTAAACTCAGTATCGCCCGCAAAAACCGGCAGCGCGCCATGCAGATTGCCTCTTCGGTCAACCTCCGCCTTTCCGAAATCCGGATTGAGATGATGGACGACGCTTTTGACGAATTTCCACCTGAGCTTTAGCAACTGTTCGAGTGTTTCACATGTACGATTTCGTACACCCCTGTTCAAAAACGAACAAAGGCGAACCATGTAATTGACGCAACTAATTGAATTTGAGTAAGTTGGATGTGGTATGTTAATTGGTTTTATCCAATTACACGACTCTGGCGGAAATACGGGCCAAACTCAAAATTCAATTTTATGCTTAACCCAGCCGCTGCATACTCATTTATTGACGAGAATCACGATCCTTCTGTTTTTCCGGACAACGAAAATAAAATCATTTATTCCCGGATCAGAAAGTTGAGGAGAAAAGCGATAAACACCGGGATATCCGTGAAGTTTGTCGCCCACGGGGAGGAATTTTACCGGGTGGATCAGTTTCCCTATCATGTGCGCACAGGCGAATACCTCCTGATCAATGACCAGCGCAATATCGAATGTACCCTCGACTCAGAAGCCCCTGTCGAAGGACTTTGCGTATATCTCAATGAATCACTTATTCACGAGGTGTACCGCGATATGTATAAAACACGGCGGATTCCCACTGATATTCAGATTTTTGATGCTTCCGGGAGAATGGAGATATGTGAGCACGTGTATAAAGCCCGCGGCAACGAACTGGGCAACTACCTGCTCGATCTTGCAGCCCGGATACGCCAATCGCCCAATCGCCCGATCCCCGATATTGAGGACATACTGGTTACACTGGCAGAAAAGCTGATTCGCTCCCAGATCAGGGTTTTTGAGCAATTGGAACGACTGTCAAGTACCAAATTGTCAACCAAAAAAGAACTCTACCGCCGTCTTTGCCTCGCCCGTACCCATATTCATAGTCACCTCCACGACCCGCTGGATCTCGACACCCTGGCCCAGGTGGCCTGTCTCTCCAAATTTCATTTTATCCGGCTTTTTAAGGAAGTATTTGACCAGACACCCCGTCAGTATCTGATAACCCGCAGGCTGGAAGCGGCAAGCAGCCTGCTGGTCCATTCGTCCAAAAGTTTTCACGAAATATGCCAGGAAGTAGGGCTCAAGGACAGCAGTTCTTTCGGGCGGCTTTTTAAGCGAAGTTTTGGTGCAACCCCTCATATCTATCGCCAGATACACGGAGCCTGAAAATGCGGCGGTAGCGAATCCCTGACAGAAATAATTTTCTCTGGTCTGCAACCTTCTCAGTGTATTTCCCATCTATACAGAAGGAAACATCTGTTTTACACACACACACGCCAACGCCAGTCTCCACCACAACATCAACCATTATGCTTCAGCTAACCCAACTTTCCCGTGTGTACCAGACCGAAGAAATTGAAACTACGGCCCTCAATGAAGTTTCGATTACTATTGAAAAAGGAGAATTTTTATCCATCATGGGACCCTCAGGATGCGGAAAATCCACCCTGCTCAATATCCTGGGCCTGATCGACAGCCCAACTTCGGGAAACTACTTTTTCCTTAAAGAAGAAGTTGCCCGTTATGGCGAAAGAAAACGCGCCGCCCTCAGAAAAAAACATATCGGATTTGTGTTTCAGAGTTTTAATCTGATCGATGAGCTAACGGTTTTTGAAAATGTAGAACTCCCACTGGTTTACAACCAGACGCCGGTAAAGTCGCGCAAAAAGTTGGTGGAGGAAGTGCTTGACAAAATGAATATGATGCACCGGCAGCGGCACTACCCTCAGCAGCTCTCCGGCGGGCAGCAGCAGCGAGTCGCCGTTGCCAGAGCCATTGTCAACAGACCGGAACTCATACTAGCCGACGAGCCAACAGGAAATCTGGATACTGCCAACGGGGACGACGTCATGCGCATCCTTTCTGATCTTCATACAGAAGGAACCACCATCGTTATGGTTACCCATTCCCATGCATGTGCAGAATACAGCGACCGGGTGATTCACCTGCTGGATGGAAAAATCCTGGCAGAAAACAGCACCGGACGGAGAGTTGCCGTCTGATTTCCCCTCCATTCCCATTCATTGCCCGATTCGATCCGGACACGACCAGATTCTTTCCATTACCCCGCAGAACCAGGAAAAAGGGAAAGGAAAATCTTACTTTTAAATTGCTCTCCGGATATTGCCTTTTCCTTTCGACCCACATATTGAATTGGAAAACTTCGGGCTATGAATTTTGCTTTTTACACCTACCTTGCGCAGGACTATGCTGCATTGAATGCGCGTATTCCTGCTTTTCTGGGAAACGCTTCCCATGCTCCTGCTAAAACACAATTGCTTGCCTCCAACCTCAGACTGGTATTACAACGCCATCTTCCCGAATCCCTCTCCGTAGGATATGGACTGATCAGGGCTGTAGGAGGAAAAACTTTTTCAGCCGATGTGATTATTTACAGAAAAGATGCAGTCCTTTTTCACCGGGAAGGGCATTTTGTCATCCTGAACGAGGCTGACGCCCTGCATCGGCTGATAATTGCTACCGATCATTCACCCGCCAGTGAAAATACAGACACAAGTCAGGTGCTTATTTTTGGAAATGAATCCAGGCTGACTGCAATTATCAGGGCAAACGAAAAAACCTCGGTTTCGGAGGAAAAAGAATGGCTGGCATCCATTTTCGAAAGTCTGTTTGAAAACAAAAATGCACCGGCGCCCGGAGATCACCCACTGGAGAACTATCCTGATCTTTCCGCAGAAGTGGCCGTGGTAACAGAAGAAATAAACCAGCCGGTCGAAGAGATAACTGCGGAAGAACTGACAGAGGATGAACCTGTAGTCACAGAAGAAGTACCCGTAACAGCAATGGTTGAGGAAAAAAATGAACAGCAGGCAGAAGCGGTGGCAGAGGAGATTCATTCCTCCGAAAAAGAAACTACAGCCAGTGACCTTACCGAATTGCCGGAAGTCGGAAAATCACCTTTGCAGGAAGAAATAACCGTAGCAGAAGAGAAAGATCATGAGCAGGATGGACTGGTCATTCCCGTCAAACGCCCTCATCGCCAAATGCCTTCGGGTCGCCGCAACCACAGCAATCCCAACGGTCGCCATATCCAGGCAAAAACAAACAGGACCATCGGAGAAGATCATGGCAACACCCCCCTTCACGAGGCTGTACTAGCTGATGACATGGAAAAGGTGGAGGAATTACTTTCCAGAGGTGAGTATCATATCGAAATGAAAAACCGGATGGGACTTACCCCGCTTCATCTTGCTGTACGGGAAAATTATGAAGAAATGACCGAGTTTCTACTGGCCAGCGGGGCAGATGCCAATTCAAGGAGTTATGTATATGATTCTCCGCTGCACCTGGCGACCATCGAAAATCATGTGAGAATCGCAGAAATTCTGATTGAAAATGGAGCCGAGGTAGAGGTACGAAACAACCGGGCGCATACGCCGCTGCACAAGGCCGCCATTCACGGAAGTACAGAGACTGCGGAAGTATTGATCAGAAACTATGCAGACCTGCATGCCCGAATGGAAAAAGATATGCAACCGCTTCATCTGGCAGCATGGTATGGACAAGGAGAAGCAGCGAGATTGCTGATTGAATATGGCGCAGATATGAATGCTGTCAATGCCGATGGAAACACAGCCTTACATTTTGCAGCTTTTAATGGTCAGGTGAAAGTGATTAAAATCCTCATCAACCACGATGCAGATCCCGGCATCACCAACAAATCAGGTGAAACCTATCTCCAGAGCATTAATGAAGGCTATCGCGGGGAAATGATCAAAGTGCTGGAGTAATTTGTTTATATTCATAGCCAAGAAAGCGGGATTCCCTCCGGAATTCCGTTTTTTTTTGCACGGAAAATGGTGGAAATCAAAACGGAAGAGCATCTAAATTGGGATTTGCTTTACAAATCCCAATTTCTGTATTATGCATGTGTTCGTATCATTTCAGGTTGTTTACGCCGATGGTTCTCCGGCATGCAGCCAACAGGTAATCCTTCGTACACTTGGTGATGTGCAATTTGGCATTACCGATCAGGACGGATTCGTAACTATACCCACCTGCGATGAGGAGGGAAAAATCATAGTCCTGGGAAAAACCCGTCATTATGGTTATCTGATGGATTTATCCCAGGTCATACTGAATTAAGCAAAAGAAAGAAAAGAATGAGACCGGCGGTTAACTTTGGAGGCCATTAAGAAAAGCCTCAGCTTCTTCCTGTTCTGAAAAAACCGGATAATTGTCAACATCTTCCGGAGTTGTAAACATATCTGGCCAGAACAAAAAACGGTTCCCCATGGTGAAAGTACTCCTGATTACCTGGTCGGGATCGGTAGAACGATCGACCTTGTAAACAACAGCCCCCTCCTCGGGGAGGTGGTTCCCATTAAATCTCATAGCTACTTTAGTAGAATTAAGTAAATCTGTATTCTATGTTAAGACGAAGATCAGAGACAAAAGTCATTATTTTAATGCAAAATTTCGGAAAATTTTACTTTCCGACTCAAATTTTCCTTTTTCCTCTTCGGGTTACCTTCCGGATAATCCAGTAAAGTTCACGCTGAAACTTCTCCACATGCCCAGGCGGGCACACCAAATAGCCGAATCCGTTAAATCCTCCGGGATAGTTTACCTGCACTTCTTCACCGGTAAGGTGAAGAAACCGGTACCCCATTTCTTCCAGAATAGCTTTTCCCGGCGCCCAGTCCCAGGGAGATACCAGGCGGTTGAGAGCAATAATGACATCAATTTTGCCCAGAGCAAAATCAAGGGTTTTGGAACCGATACTACCCGTGGGGATAATATTTTCCTGCCTTACGCCCATCAGCGAATACATTTTCCGGTGTGTCTGGGTCATATAGGTACGGTGGTGTCCAAACCGCAACTGAAGCCACGGTTTTTCTTCAAGCTGCGGAAGTTTTTCAGACTGTCCGTTTTGTTCTATCCACACCCCAACATCTTTGACAGACCAGACCATCAGATCGCGAAGGGGATCGTAAATCAAGCCGATTTTTAATTCGTCAAAATTTTCAAAGTAGGCACATTGAAAGGTAAAACCCGGTCTGCGGATTGAATAGGAATATGTGCCGTCGAGTTCGTCCACAATAAACCCCGTGCGTTTGGGATAGAGAAGTTTGCCTGAGGTTTCCTCGGTGAGAAGCGCACTTTCGGGATAAACATCGAGAATACGCGCGCAGACAAACCGGCTGATTTCCAGGTCAACCGAAGTCACAATGGTGTGATCAGGCTTCTGAAATACCTGCACCTCGCGATTCCAGTTGTCGAGCATGATCTGTCCTGCCTTCCGCGCCAAATCCTTCAGGAAATTGAGCTTTTCTCTCATACATTCATCCGGTTCAATCTTTTAAAATACGGAAATTTTGTTTTGCCGATACTGACAGGCTGGAGAATGGTTTACTTTTGGGTATAAACGGAAAAACCCCCTGCCTGAGGGCAAGGGGTCAAAACACAAACAAAAACACAACCCAAATTAACCTAATCCTAATATTTCACGATCACATTATGATACTATATTCTTTTTGTATTGATCTCTTCTGTTGTTCTTTCCTTTTGTTGACAACACTAAATTGGGCAGATTGATTCAATTTTCGAAATACCTTTTTGCATAAAATTCACCTCTGTAATATTATTCTGGTTTTGTGATTATTTCCCAAAGCCTGCCCGGGTTTGCTGTTCGGAGAACTTCCCTGATGCATGTCAGACAGGCTCCAATCGCCTTTATTCCCATTATTCATAAAAAACAATTTAAAAATTATACGAAACTTCGTTGTAAGATTTAAAACTATCAATCTCTTTGTTTGTCGTTTACCTCCGGTTTTGCATCTGTTTTCGTTTTTCCAACATGGTTTTCCCTTATTTTTACCCTATGGAAGATGAAAATCAACTCACCCCGCAGGAGCTGGAGATATTCCGCGATCTGGATTTTATGCCACTCAAAGCCCGTGTATGGAAGAAAATGGAGTCTATCCTCGGGCAGCTTCAGCCAGAGATAAAAACCCATCTCACCAGCCAGCCTGCCCTGCCAGAAGTGATCCGGCAATCAGTGGGGAAAATTTCCCGCGGGGAAAACTATCAATCCTACCCTTACCGCGTGCTTGACTACCCTAATGTCTTTGAAGGGGATAATTTTTTGCTTTTCCGCACGGTGATTTTATGGGGAAGACCGGTAGGGTTTCATCTTATCCTCAGCGGCAACTGGAAACATCAGTTGGAAAATACGCTTTTGAATGGCGCCCCTACCCTTCCCGCAGGTTTCCTCCTTTCGGCCCAATCCAATCCCTGGATATGGGAACCCCAGCCCGATATGCAGCACGAAGTATCCACTGCTCCGGCAGATTTGCTGAAAAAAACATTGCGCGACCGGGCTTTCCTGAAACTTTCGGTTTACCTGCCTGTCGAAGCCTATACCGACATTCCACGAGTGGGACTGCAAACATGGAAAACGCTGGAATCCCTGTTTTTCCCGCAGCAATGATGCTTGCTCCTACATATACAGATCAAACTCATCGGCATCCAGCCATACGGGAAATTCTTTCCGCCAGTCAAGCAGTACGTTCCTGTGCAGTTCGGCAGTAACCAACGTTTCTTCGCCTTTATTAAAAGCCAGCACTTCGCCGTGTGGATCGACGATCATGGTATGCCCCGGGTATTCCAGTCCGTTTTCATCTTTTCCGATGCGGTTGACGCCGATGACATACGACTGGTTTTCGATTGCGCGGGCCCTGAGCAGGGTTTCCCAGTGGCCAATACGCTTGCCGGGCCAGTTGGCGACATACATCAGTATGTCGTGGCGAAGCTGGCCGTCGGCCTGGGCTCGGTTTCGGCTCCAGACCGGAAAACGGAGGTCGTAGCAGATAAGAGGAACCATTTTCCAGCCATTGTATTCGTACCAGACCCATTCTTCGCCTTTTTGGTAAGGCTTGTCTTCGCCTCCCAGCCGAAACAGATGGCGTTTATTGTATTCAAGCTGAATATCCTCTTCATCCACAAACAAAAACCGGTTGAAATAATTTTTCCCCTCCCTGATAACCAGGCTTCCGCCTACGAGGGCGTGATACTTTTGGGCCAGCCCCATCATCCATTCCATCGTAGTGCCTTCCACCTCTTCGGCTACCTGAGCCGGTTTCATGGTAAACCCGGTGGTAAACATTTCGGGCAAAAGGATAATATCAGGCCTTACTTTTGCGGCACTGAGCATACGCGCTATCTTTTCGCGATTGGCAGCCGGATTATGCCAGGCCAGATCCAACTGCAGGGCAGCCACCTTGATTGATTCCATAATGCAGACAACTTGGGAAAAGCGTAAAAATCAACGCCAAAATACCGAATTTTTTTTACCTTCGCGCCGTATCTCGAAACCAATTATTAATTATTCAATGAGCTATATTGCAGACATTACCGGACGAGAAATCCTTGACTCCCGGGGAAACCCTACCGTTGAAGTGGAAGTCCTTACTTCTGACGGAACTATAGGACGCGCAGCCGTGCCTTCAGGGGCAAGTACAGGTACACACGAAGCTGTAGAACTCCGCGACGGCGGCGACCGTTATGTCGGAAAAGGCGTGCTTCAGGCAGTAAAAAATGTAAATGAAATTATCGCTCCTGAACTGGAGGGAATGATGGTTTTTGATCAGGCCGAAGTGGACAACCTCCTCATCGGACTCGACGGAACCCACAATAAAGGTAAGCTGGGCGCCAACGCGATTCTGGGTGTATCACTCGCCGTAGCACGCGCAGCCAGTGAAACCCTGGGCCTGCCCTTCTACCGCTACGTAGGTGGCGTAAATGCCCGTTACCTCCCCGTTCCGATGATGAATATCCTCAACGGCGGAAGCCACGCAGACAACTCTGTAGATATTCAGGAGTTTATGATCATGCCCGTGAATGCAGAAAACTTCAGTGAAGCCCTTCGCATGGGTGCTGAAACTTTCCATTCACTCAAAAGCGTGCTTAAAAAACGTGGACTCAGCACCAATGTAGGCGACGAAGGCGGTTTTGCCCCCAACCTCCCCTCCAACGAAGCGGCCCTTCAGATCATCATCGAATCGATCGAAAAAGCAGGCTACCGCCCGGGTGAAGATATATTCATCTCCATCGATGCCGCCAGCTCGGAGTTTTACGACGCTGAAAAAGGCAAATACGTATTCCGTTTCTCCTCAGGTGACGAACTCACATCTTCTGAAATGGTAGGTTTCTGGAAAGACTGGTGCAGCAAATACCCCATCGTTTCCATTGAAGACGGGCTCGCCGAAGAAGACTGGAAAGGCTGGAAAGAACTGACCGATACCCTGGGAAGCCGCATTCAGCTTGTAGGAGACGACCTCTTTGTAACCAATGTGGACTTCCTCAGCCGCGGTATCCGCGAAGGTGTAGCCAACTCCATCCTGGTGAAAGTAAACCAGATCGGCTCGCTGACAGAAACCATCGAAGCCGTACAACTGGCTACCCGCCACAGCTACACCAATATCATCAGCCACCGCAGTGGAGAGACTGAAGATACTACCATTGCCGACCTTTCAGTGGCACTGGGTTCCGGACAGATCAAAACCGGTTCGATCTCACGCAGCGACAGGATCGCCAAATACAACCAACTCCTCCGCATCGAGGAAGAACTGGGCGAATCTGCGGTTTATGCAGGACCGAGATTCCGGTTTGTGTAAATAGAAATTTTAGTCCAAATAAAAAAAGCTCGCAATAGAATGTTGCGGGCTTTTTTTTGTATTTTGGGCATGAGAATGGAAACTATGGATTCATTAGAAAAAATTCGTATCGCTCTTGAACCTACCCCGTTGGAAGGAGATGCACTGAATAACTATTATATTAACCTTGTTGATGCAAGAGGAGGCGACAACCCCATTATGTCACTTAAAAGAGTCTTGAACCATAATCCTCTTGGGAAAAGGCAGATCCTATTTTCAGGTTACCGTGGTTGTGGCAAAAGCACAGAGTTGAACCGCCTTATCAGTGAAATCGAAGGAGAATTTATTGTTGTAAAACTCAATCTACTCAAAGAACTGGATCCAATAAACCTTAATTATGTGGAAATCATAATTCTCGTCATGGAGAAACTCTTTGAAGCTGCCAAAATTCACAAAATAAAACCAAGAAATAGCTTTCTTGAGAGTATTCAAAGCTGGGTGAAGTCAGAAGAAATAGAAAAAATCCGAACCTACTCGACGGAGCTTGGTGTAGAAAGTGAGCTATCAGCGTCGTTGGATTTACCCTGGTTCCTTTCATTTTTTTCCAAAATCAGAGCCGCAGCAAGCAGAAGCACATCAGCAAAAAAGACGATCCGGGAAGTAGTTGAACCAAGACTTTCGGACCTGCTCAATCATTGTAATGATCTGATCAGAGAAATAAAAGAGAATCTGGAAAAAATAGAGAAGTCAGGGATGCTGCTTGTGATAGAAGACATGGATAAACTCAGCCTGGAGAAATCCGAAGAACTTTTTTTTAATCATAGCAATATCTTAACAGGGCTTCAAACCAATGTGATTTTTACCTTTCCAATTGCGCTCCGTCACCACCCCAAAGCCAACGTTGTTACAGCAAACTTTCAGGAAAATTTCGAGTTGCCGATGGTTAAAGTAAAAGACAAGCTATCCAAAAAATTTGAACCAGGTCAGGAGGGGTTGTTTAAGCTCATTAAAGCTCGTACAAGTGCAAAACTATTTGCCAGCGAAAAACTGATTTACAAATTTATTGAAATGAGTGGCGGATGTATCCGGGATCTTTTCCGGATGATTATTGATGCCTCAGATTACGCACTTAATAACCAAAGAAATAAAATTGGAGAAGAGGATTTTAGAAAAAGTATGGCAAAAATGAAGCGTAATTACAGGAATGCTATTGCAGATAAAATAGAAAATAATCAGGTAGTCCTCTCAGCAGATACGTATTATTCTGTACTGGTGAATCTGGCAAAAGATCCTAAAAAACAAATTATGGATACGCTTCCGGTATTGGATCTCCGACAAAACTTATGCATTCTCAGCTATAATGACGAAGGCTGGTGTGATGTCCATCCCGTTGTTAGGGAAATTTTACATGACGATGGTCAGCTATGAGTAAACAGGAAACGGAGCATTTACAAGAAACCATTCAGACTATCGCCCGTTTTTTTGAAAATCCAGGGCAGGGAGCTTTCCTGTTTGCTGTACTAGATGATGAAAAACTTCTGTCAGATATAAACAGAAACCTGCAAACACTTCTTCTAAGCCGAAAAAAAACAATTCGCACTTACTCCTGGAAAGAAGATTTAAGTCCAGAACAACACCCACTTACTGCTTTGCAGGATTTTCTCAAAAAAAATCCTGGTACAGACGGCATTCTCTTAGTAGATATCAATCTTGCCCTGTCTGAAACGGCAAGGCCCCAACTACTCACTCAGTTAAACTTTGCACGAGAGGAATTGAGGAATTTAAAAATTCCCCTTTTATTTTGGGTGTCATCGCGAATTTTTCCTACCGTGTTGCGGGAAGCAATGGATCTCTACGACCAAAGGGCTACCGCTACTTTTTTCTTTGATCAATCTTCTCCTGAACAATCGGAATCCACTGATAGGTATGTTCTGGAAGAAACTTTGCGTACCAGTAAGCGATTACAAGAACATAAATACAGAATAAAACTTCTCCACGAACAGTTAGAGAGTGCAGAAAAAAAACACATTTCCAGTAAAGTGATCGCCAATGATATTGTAATTCCGCTTTTAGAAGTGTATGTTATTTTGCCTGATTCGGAAGAAGCCATCAAGCAATTACTAAAAAAATATAAGGATTATGCAGATGTCAAAAACCCAAATGCACTAACAGTATTAGCTGGTTCGTATGGTCGTCTCAACTTGCTACCCGAGTCAGCCAATTACTACAAAAAAGCGCTGGATTTGTATAGAAAATTAGCAGCAGAAAACCCGGAAATCTGGTTGAAATACATTGGAATGATTTTACATAATCTGGGGAATATTTACAAAGATCTTAACGAATTTGAGACTGCACTATCCTATTATAATGAGTCCATCTGGATATATGAACAGATTGGCTCCGATGAAACATACGGCTCGTTGGCTCACGCAAAAAATAATCTTGCAAGATTATTTGCGTCCAAAAACGAGTTTTCCAAAGCACAACTGCTCTATGAAGAAGTGTTAAGCATTTTTAGAAGTTTGGAAAAAGAATACCCTGATGAATTTCTTGGGGAAATTGCTATGGTAATGAACAATCTGGCAGTGCTTCATAAAGCAAGAAATGAATTTCAAAAAGCAAGGATTTATTATGAACAGTCGCTGGCGATCAGAAGAAAACAAGTCGAACAAAATCCTCAAATGTGGTTGGATGAGGTTGCTATGTCTCTTAATAACCTTGGGAATTTATACAGAACTTTAAATAACTTAAATGATGCCATCCCTATTTTTGAAGAAGTTATTTCTATTTACCGAAGATTTGTTCAGGTTAATCCCCAAATTTATTCAGCTTCTCTAGCCGCTGCCCTCTATAACTTTGGAATTGTTTACAAACTAAAAAACGATTTTGAAAAAGCGAAATTACTGTATTCAGAAGCATTAGACTTACTTAGAAATTTAGTTAAGGAAAACCCTAGTGCATATCTCCCTCAATTATCAGACGTATTAAATAATCTGGGAATTCTATACCATGATACAAAGGAACTGGGGAGCGCTCAAACCTTTCACCAAGAAGCACTTGAGATCAGGAAAAATCTTTCGATAGATCATCCATCTGCTTTTTTACCCAAGCTTGCATTATCAATGAATAATCTGGCATTAGTAAAGGTAAGCTTAAATAATTTACATGAAGCCCTGATTCTTTTTGAGGATGCATTTAACATTTATAAAGACCTTTCCATATCTGATTCGCAAGCTTATCTGCCCGAGCTTGCCCGTACCGCCATTAACCTTAGCAGGTTTTATCTAACTAATGTGCCTGATCAGACAAAGTCACTTCAAATGGCGATGGAAGCAATTCAGGCCACAAAGAGTCTCAAAGAAATGTTCCCAATGGCTGAAAATCAATATCAAACTGCCCGCCAAATCATTCAAGCCTGGGGATTAGACCCAGATAAATACATCAACGATTCCTCCACAACCGACTCCTCTCATGAAAAGTAAAGGTCCTCAGTTTATCCGTTTTTTTGCCCCTATCGTGGATGTGCTAAAAGAATCGGGAGGTTCTGCAAATGCCGGTGAGGTTCAGGATATGGTAATTGAAAAAATGAAAATTCCTGAATCCCGATTGGAAGAAAAACTAAAAAGTGGCGCATCGCGTGTCAGAAATCAAATTGCCTGGGCAAGAATTTATCTGGTTAAAGATGGTATCCTGGATGATTCTTCAAAAAGAGGGATTTGGCGTCTAACCGAAAAAGGTGCCAATGTACAGATTGCATCAGAGGATGCTCACCGGATTTTTAAGGAAGTTCATTCTAAATTCACTACAAAAGGAAATGGAAAAACTTCCGCTATAGAAGAATCCTCTGACCTGGAAAAAATTGAAGAAACATTAATCGATGACGAGTCGCACGCCAATACTTTAATCGGAATTCTCCAAAATCTTCCTCCTGCAGGTTTTGAGCGGATTTGTCAGCGACTACTCAGAGAATCAGGGTTTAAGAAAGTGTCAGTAACAGGAAAATCGGGAGATGGAGGAATTGACGGGGAAGGCATACTTGAGATTAATCCCCTTATCAGCTTTAAGGTTTTGTTTCAGGCTAAACGTTATCTGGGAACAGTAGGATCTGCAACCGTCAGAGACTTCCGTGGAGCTATGCAGGGTAGGGCCGATAAAGGCATTATTATTACTACCGGGCGTTTTTCGCAGGATGCAAAGAAAGAAGCGGTCAGAGATGGCGCTCCTCCTATAGAACTGGTGGATGGAGAAGTTTTAGTAGAACTGTTTGAAAAAAATGAACTGGGTTTGAAGCGAAAAATTGTCTATGAGATCGACAGAGAATTCTTTCAGGAATATATGACATGAGTCCTTCTCTGGCTAATCTCCCGCCCATTTCCGCAGCATTCCCCAGTCGATTGCTTTTTATTTTTGCAGGGCAGACTGTAACTTATGCCCATAAGTTCATTATGCTTTAATATTCACCTTTGTACCTCTTAACCTGCTCCATGAAATCTACATGCCTCTTTTTCCTGACATCCTGCTTGTTTGTGTTTATCCTGACAGGTTGTGCATCCATTGACAAATCATCTTCTCAGGACATTATCGTCTCTCCCCAGAAAGGAAAATTTGACGTGGTGGTAACCTCCACCGGCGAACTTCAGGCCAAAAACTCTATCGAAATCTACGGCCCGCAGAGCGGAAGGCAGGCAGGCATTTACCAGATGAAAATCAGCACCATTATCCCCGAAGGTACCCTGGTAAATAAAGGAGACCTGATCGCCGAACTCGACAAAAGCGAAGTAGTTGGGAAAATTGCTGAAAGAGAACTTTCCCTTCAAAAAGCACAATCGCAATATACCCAGACCGTTCTCGATACTGCCCTTACCTTATCCGAAGCCCGCGACAATATCGCCAACCTCAGATACGCCATGCAGGAAAAACAATATGAAATGCAGCAGGCAAAATACGAGGCCCCCGCTACCCAGAAAAAACTCGAGCTCGAATACGAAAAAGCCGAAAGAACCTACGAACAGGCCATTTCCAATTACCAGAAACGCATCGCCCAGTCTGTGGCCAAAGTAAAGGAAGTCGAATCTGACCTCAACAAGGAGCAGAAATTTTACAACGACCTGATCGCCCTGCTTCAGGAATTTACGGTGTCTGCCCCCGAAAACGGAATGCTCATCTACCAGCGCGAATGGAACGGAAAAAAACGCGTCGCAGGTTCCATGATCAGCCCCTGGGATCCCGTCGTGGCGACCCTGCCCGACCTCTCTGAAATGGAATCCATTACCTATATCAACGAAATTGATATTCAGAAAATCAAAAAAGGCCAGAAAGTAAAAATCGGACTCGACGCTGTGCCCGACAAATACATGGCAGGAGTCATTAAAGAAGTGGCCAATATCGGGGAACAACAGCCCAACTCCGACTCCAAGGTGTTTGAGGTAAAAATTACGGTAATAGACAATGACACGACCCTTCGCCCTGCCATGACTACCAGCAACGAAATTCTGGTGGACACCCGCGAAAGTGCACTCTACATCCCCCTCGAAAGCCTCCACGCCAATGACAGTGTCAGCTTCGTATTCAAACAATCTTCCGCAGGAATGGTGCGTCAGGAAGTCCGCGCCGGGCTGATGAATGACAACCACGTCGAGATACTCGACGGACTGGATCTGAAAGACAAAATTTTCCTTTCCTTTCCCACCGATACCGCCGGGCTGCCCTTTTACTTTCTCGACAAAAAAGCGCTGGAGGCCAGTCTCGAATAGCCCATTCCCCTACCCTACCTCATCATCTCAAGAAACACTTCTATCATGCTTAATAAGCTGATTTACAACTTCCTCATTGCACTGGATGCCATCAGCCAAAACTGGCTGCGCGCGGTACTCACCTCGTTGGGAATTGTATTTGGTGTGGCATCGGTCATTGCCATGCTCGCCATCGGAAGAGGTACGCAGGAGAAAATTCTGCAACAGATGAATGCCCTCGGTGCCAACAATATCATCATCAAACCCATTATCGAGCAGAAAGAAGAAGAGGTGGAGGAAAGCCAGGATGAATCAAAACGCCAGCCCAACCGCTATACGCCCGGTCTTACCATGCACGATTTGAAAGGACTCGCTGATCTTCCCTATGTGGAGTCAGTCAGTCCGGAAATTGAACTGGAGACTATGGCCGTCCGGGAAGGGAGAAAACGAAGTATCAAACTCGTAGGAGTAACGCCAACATACTTTGAACACAGTGAAATGGATTTGCTGGAGGGAAATCATTTTACAGACGAACAGCTTCTCTATTCCCAGGCGGTTTGTATTATCGGATATGGCGTGAAGGCCAAGTTTTTTGCCACAGATGAAGCCATCGGCAAAGAAATCAAATGCGGGAAACACTGGCTCACGGTCGTCGGAGTCATGAAACCCCGCAATATCACACAGGAGGTACGCGATGAACTCGGCATCCGCAATTACGATATGGACATTTATACCCCCATACAAACGGTGCTGCTGAGATACAAAAACCGTTCGCTCGTAACGCAGACAGGGCTGCTTCGCGCAGCACAACAGGAAGAAGAATCGGACGACACCGCTCCTCCGGCCAATTACCACCAGATCGACAACCTCGTCTTAAAAGTCTCCAACACTGCCTACAGCCGGAAAGTTGCAGAAATAGCCAACCGCATGATCAGCAGAAGACACAATCAGGTGGTTGATTTTCAGATCATTATTCCAGAAACCCTCCTCCAGAAAAAACAGGAAAGTACCGACCTTTTCAACTGGGTACTGCGGGCTATCGCCTCCATTTCCCTGCTGGTGGGTGGGATCGGCATCATGAATATCATGCTCGCATCCGTACTGGAACGGATCAAGGAAATCGGCCTTCGGCTTTCGCTGGGAGCTACCAAAAATGATATCGTATTGCAGTTTATGTGCGAAGCTATCGTTATCAGCGTGACCGGAGGCGTCATTGGTGTATTGCTGGGTGTCGGGCTGAGTTTCGCGATCGAGTACCTGACCAATATTCAGACCATCATATCGCCGGTTTTTCTGGCTATCTCCTTTCCCGTTGCAGTTGCCATCGGACTGATTTTTGGGATTTACCCTGCCCGGCAGGCTGCCCGACAGGATCCGGTCGTTTCTCTCCGCTCCAATTAACCCCATTTTCCATGAAATACCTCATCTCCGTACTTATTTTTCTGTCGGTCAGTGTACTTTCTGCCCAAACCCAATCCGCCCGCATCCTGAGCCTCGATGACTGCATACGGATGGCGCAGGACAACAGCCCCGCAGCTCAGATTGCACATATGGGCATAACTGCGGCGACCTATAGTTACCAGTCCTTCACAGCTTCGCTCAAACCTCAATTAAACTTCTCCGCCGACCTGCCCGGGCTCCGCAGGTCTTATGTCAATATCCAGCAGGACGACGGAAGCCCCAAGTTTGTCTATCAGAGCCAGACCTATTCCGACGCCAGTTTTAATGTCAATCAGGTGATTCCACTCACAGGAGGCACCCTTTCAGTTTTTTCGGGGCTATCCAATTTCTCCTTTCTCAGCGACAACGGCTTTACCAACTGGCGTTCCTATCCACTGGGAATACGCGTTTCACAACCATTATTCCAGCTTAATTCGGCCAAGTGGAACAAAACCGAACAGGCAATGCGTTTTGACCTGGCAAAAATTGATTACCTCCAGGAAAGAGAAAATATTGCTGTGGACATCACCCAAAAATATTTTGAAGCCCTCATTGCCCAGCAGGGAATTCAACGCGCACAAAACAACGTAACCAACAACGACACCATTTTCCAGCTTTCAGAAGGAAGATTCAGTGTAGGAAGTATCGCGGAAAATGAACTGCTTCAGAGCGAACTCAATCTGATGAACGCAAAAGCAGATTTATCCCAGGCACAGATGGACTACGAAAGAGCCATGGTACAACTCATCACCGCCCTGGGACTGGAGAAGGGCACAAAACTGGAAATCACCATTCCAGAGCGGTTACCAGATGTTGAGATTAACCCTGCTGTGGCGGTCGAACAGGCACTTACTTATAGCCGCATTATCAAAAACAACGAACTCTCCCGCCTCCTCGCCGAGCGAAATGTGCGCCAGGCGGCAACTTCCAGCCGCTTTACCGCAGATATCAACGCCTCATTCGGACTCAACCAGACCGGCCCCACGTTCAACGACGCCTTCCAAAACCCTATTGACCAGGAGTTTTTCTCTGTAGGCCTGAATATTCCTATCATCCAGTGGGGAGCAGGAAAAGCCGCACTCGATGCTGCGACCACCCGCCAGCAACAAACCCAAAAACGAATTGAGCAACAAAACCGCGAATACGAAGTGGACATTTACTACCAGGTGCAAAACCTCCGTCAGTTGAAAAATCAGGTAGAGATCGGCAACCGGTCCGACGATGTGGCCCGCCGCCGATACGAAATCACCCGCAACCGATACCTCATCGGAAAAGTGACAATCCAGGATTTGTTTATCGCCCAGCGGGAAAAAGACCAGGCGCAAATCACCCGGATTGCCAATCTGCAAATGTTTTGGATTGCACTGGCTTCCCTCAGGGCTGCCACCCTTTATGACTTTATCGAAATGCGCCCTGTCAGCGAGTGATACCCGCTTTTTCAAGCGCCTGCCCCAGATCAGCGATCAGGTCGTCGGGGTGTTCCAGTCCGACCGAAATACGCATATCGCCCAGCGAAATGCCCATTTCCCGAAACTGGGAAGCGGGAACCTCCTTGAGATAGCTGATGGCCGGAGCATAAATCAGGCTTTCATGTCCGCCCCAACTCACCCCGATTTTAAACAATCGGAGCGCATTAACAAAGGTTTTGACCTGCTCCAGATTCTCCGTCGCAAGGCGGAAGCTCATCAGCCCGCTGTTGCCGGTCATCTGCGTCTGTGCCAATGCGTATTGCGGGAAACTTTTCAGGCCGGGGTAGCGCACCCGCGCAATTCCGGGGTGAGATTCGAGAAAATGGGCCACGCGTGTAGCGTTTTCTTCGTGGGCGCGCATGCGCATAGGCAGGGTACGAAGGCTTCGCATCAGCAGCCAGGCTTCAAAGGGAGAAGTTTTTCCACCAATAAACTGATACTCATTCATGTAGATTTGGCGGATATCTTTTTCCCGGCCGATTACCACGCCCGCCACCACATCACTATGCCCGCCGATGTATTTGGTACAGGAATGAACTTCCAGATCGACGCCCATTTCCAGCGGCTTCTGAAATATAGGCGTAGCCCAGGAGTTGTCAATCATCGTAGGAATGTCTCGGCTTTTTGCCAGCGCCACTACGCCTTTTATATCCTGTAGTGAGAATACCGCCGAAGAAGGGCTTTCCATATAAATCAGACGGGTATTGGGGCGAATGGCTTCTTCAAACTCCGCCACGGTTTCACCCCTGACAAAGGTCGTTTCCAGTCCCAGCTTGTCGCGCAGGTAGGTATTGAGCAGATTATTGGCCGGGCCATAGACATTTTTAATGGTAACCACATGGTCTCCGGCTTTGACATAATGCAGCACTGCTGCGGAAATTGCTGCCATTCCCGATCCAAACAGCAAGGCTCTTTCTCCGCCTGCGATAGCTGCAATTTTCTGTTCGGCCATATCGACCGACGGATTGCGCCCCCGGGTGTAGATAAAATTTTCGTACCGGTCTTCGAATGCGGCATCCACCGCCTCCCACGATTCGAAAGTAAAAAGACTGTTCTGGAAAATCGGCGGAACCACTGCCCCTTCGTAACGGGTCCGGTCTTCTGCCAGATGGGCAAGAATCGTTTCTATATTCATCTGAGATTAAACAATAATTGATACATTTACCAAAATAAGCATCTAATCAACGTAAATGACTTCTCCCATCAAAACCGCATTATTGTCTTTTGGCATGTCGGGTCGCGTATTTCACGGGCCGTTTCTCCACGCTCACCCGGGATTTGAAATTGCCAAAGTGTGGCAACGCAGCAAAAGCGATGTTCACGATATGTTTCCCTACACCACCATCGTCAGAAGTATGGAAGAAATTCTGGAAGATCAGGCGATCGAGCTGGTGTTTGTGAATACGCCCGACATCCACCACCATGCGCATACCCTCGCCGCCCTTCATGCGGGCAAACATGTAGTGGTAGAAAAACCCTTTACCATTACCCCGGGGGAGGCGCAGGAATTGGTTGATGTGGCGGCAGAAAAAAACCTTATGCTCAGTGTTTACCAGAACCGCCGGTGGGACAGCGATTTTCGCACCCTGAAGCAGGTAATTGCCAGCGGCTGGCTGGGCCGGCTGGTGGAAATCCATTCGGGATACCAGCGTTACCGGAATTTTATTCAGCCCAATACCTGGAAGGAAGCGCCCCTGCCCGGAGCGGGAATTGTATATAACCTCGGTTCGCACCTCATCGACCAGGCCCTGCACCTGCTTGGCATGCCGGAAGAGGTATTTGCCGACATCCGCACCCAGCGCACCGGCGGGCAGATTCCCGATCACTTTCAGATCACGTTGTTTTACAATGAACTGAAATTCAACCTGATGGCGGGGTATCTGGTTCGGGAACCGGGACCAAGATTCAAGGTTTTGGGTACAGAAGGCACCTACATCAAATACGGTATGGATCCGCAGGAAGAGATGCTAAAACTAGGCACCCTGCCTGTGGGCGCAAACTGGGGGGCGGAGCCCGAATCAGAATGGGGATCCATTCACACGACCGTAGGAGGAATGACCGTAAAAGGAAAAATCGAAAGCCTGAAAGGCAATTATATGGACTATTATCAGAACATATATGAGGCTATTCGCGAGGGAAAACCGCTGGCTGTACCCGGCAGCGACGGCGTAAGGACGATAAAGGTGATTGAAGCGGCGGTAAAGAGTTTTTCGGAAGGAAAGCGGGTCAGGTTGTAAAAAATCATTTGCGAAATCTTCTCCGCCTGCGTACCTTTGTAACCCTTAATGCCCGGGTGGCGGAACTGGTAGACGCGATGGTCTCAAACACCATTGGGGTTAAACCCGTGCCGGTTCGATTCCGGCCCCGGGTACTAAACGGGAATAATCTGAATTTTCAGTTTTATTCCCGTTTTTTTTATGCTTGTTTTTTGCTGATAATGAAGGGATTACGCTGAAAATTGAATTTATTCTTGTGGTTCGATAATCGTCATTTTTGAAGTCATACAGAATCCCGTCCGGAAACACCATTTTTTGAATACTTCTCTTTACCTCTAAATCGCCAGAATCCCACAATTCAGGGAGTTTTAGGGAATATTTCAATGATAAATCAATAGCTTTTTCAAGGTTCGATAAAT
>JAWKNL010000008.1:0-191377 GCA_041391725.1 Bacteroidia bacterium | reverse complement strand
TGGCGTAGGTTTGTTCGGCTTCAATTCCCAGCCATTTGGCTTTGGCGCCCGTAGCTACGATCACTGTATCGGCTGTGTAAAGTACGCCATCGCCGGTCCAGAGTTTTTTTGGCTGGCTTTCCAAATCTACTTTGGTAATATCCTCATACTTGATTCTGGTTCCAAAGCGTTCGGCCTGCTTGCGAAAATCTTCCATCATTTCGGGGCCCATAATGCCCTGGGGATAGCCGGGATAGTTTTCTACATCGGTAGTGATCATGAGCTGGCCGCCAGGCTGCATTCCGCTAAATATCAGGGGTTTAAGGTCGGCTCTTGCTGTATAAATCGCTGCGGTATAACCGGCAGGTCCGGAACCAATAATGATACATTTTTCGTGGTTTCCTGTTCCGTTTGAAGCACTCATGGTAATCTATATTTTATGACTGATAAAGTTAGAATGAAATATGATGCAAATGTAATATCTTTTGGGTTTTACCATTGTCATATACCGGACAAAAGCTTTCGTCTGTTTGTCAGTTTCGGTTGTCACTTCCCCACATGAGACTTCGCCTCAGGTTGTCCATGTGTTTGGCTGTTGACATCCGAAGTAGCCGCACCTTAAAGTCGGCCTTTCTTACGGCGATGGAGGTGCCTGCTTTTACCAGTTCTGTCCGGGTATCCAGTGCCACCATCGCTTCTCCTGACCGCGCTTCGATTTCGAAGGATACGACCCAGTCGTCGGGTATGACCACCGGTCGCACTGTAAGCGAATGTGGCGCCACTGGTGTAATAGCAAAGGTCGCACAACTCGGGAAAATAATAGGCCCGCCGCAGGAAAGGCTGTAAGCAGTGGAGCCGGTGGGGGTCGCTACAATAAGCCCGTCGCCCCAGTAGGCGTTGAGAAATTCACCGTTGATATAGGCATGTACGGTGATCATTTCATTGGTATTGCTTTTATGAATAGTCAGATCGTTGATGCCAAAAGGGTTTTCGGAGAAAATTCCCGGTGGATCAGAAACCACAGATAGTACCGATCTTTTGTCTATTTTGTACATATCCTTCATCAGGTCTTCGGTAGCGGGAATGAGCTCTGACTGATTGATACTGGTCAGATAACCCAGCCGGCCAAAGTTGACCCCGAGTATGGGCTTGCCCAGCTCTCCGGTAAACCGCACGGCTTCGAGTACCGTACCATCTCCGCCAAAACAATATAGAAATTTGCAGTCGTGAAGTTCCTCGCGCTGGGAAAATGTGTCGGTATTCTCCGGATTTACGGCCTCCGGGATACGTTCAAACAATTGGCGGGCGTATTTCCTGTACAGGACAAATTTAATTTCCCGCTGGCGCAGAAAGCTAAAAAAACGAACAAGGATGCTTAGGTCTGTGTTATCCGTAAGGCGACCAAATATGCCTATTTTCATTTTATCTGTACTGTCGTGTTAAAATAAATGCCCCCCTGGTGGAGGTGATTGCGGGAATACTCTATGCGCAAAAGTACGTCATAAAATCCAATCATATTGATTCCCGCACCGTAACCTGTCAAAATTTTCCCTTTAAAAGTATCATCCTGATTGTTGAAACTGTTGTCGAGGATATACCCCGTATCTATAAATGCAGTCAGATACAGCCCCACAGGCGTATCTCTGAACCGGGCAAATGGTATATCCGGAAAATGTACAATCTGGCGTGGGATGACGGCAAATTTCACTTCGGCCTTATTCATATTGACAAAAGTGCCATCGATGGCATAAGGTTCGTATCCCCTGAGTTGTGTACTTACACCGGGAAACTCGGTTCTGCTGATGCCCACAAAGGTTTTGGCAAAAAAGGGAATGGAATCTCCCCCGGTGAAAATATTGTGTGTGCCGTAAGCAAAGTTCCACCGGTTGCCAACCGGTATATGGTGAGCCCAGGTAAATCCTGCTTTGAAAAAGGAGGTGGTCGCCAGCCTGCCTTCGGGCCCGGTATATCGAAACAACAGCTGATACTTATATCCTTTGAGGGGAAAACTTTTGATATCGCGCCGGTCATCACTGAAAGTCATAATCAGGGAAGGATAATATTCTTTTCCATCGCGATGGGTGATATAACGTACCTCACCTCCGTTGAGTGAAAACTGATAGAGACTGTCGGAAAAGGTAAAGGTCTGATAACTGATTTCGGTATAGAGATTCTGGTAAAGGGAAATCCGCTTCCTTGCACCGAGAAATCCTTCCCACGAGCGTTGAAAGGGCGCTGTATGAACCCGTCGCCACTGCACTTTGCCTGCTTCGGTGCCAATGATAATTTCCTTTTCATCGATATACCGGAAGCCGATTCTGCCATCGATATTGGCTTTGCGAAAGAGTGCGGGGCGGAAAAAATCTATATACAGTCTTTTGGAAAAACCCAGTTGCCCGTCAAAAGCCAGGGTTTCATTTCTCCCTGACACATTACGCCAGGTGAGGGAAAGTCCGTAAACGAGGCGTTTAAAATTGCCCTGGCTGAGGGCCTGTACAAGGTCATACGTATTTCGTTCTTCCACTCCGATAATAGGCGCACCGAGCAGATACCATCTTTCCCTGACGGTAATGATCAGCGTAACCTGAGAGCCAATGGGTTGCGGAATGATTTTTACCTCGTTGAACAGCCCGAGGTTGTATATATTTTGTTCGCTTCGGGTGATTTGAGCGGGAAGGTCGGATTCATTGACCTTCCCGCCCACCTGAAATGTGAGTTCGCGGAGTATGACCCAGTCTTTGGTTTTCTGTGAACCAATTACCGAAATGCCTGATATGGTGTAGGTGTTTTGGGAAAACAGGTAAATCCATCCGGGTATAAGCCACAATAAGGCGAATAATCTTTTGAAGGCCAGATACCGCTTTGAATGGGCATATACCTGATTCATACAGGAAATTAGATTTCGAGGTAACGGATCAGTGCCTCCATATTGCGGTGGTAATCGTCGTTTCGTTCGCTTTTGGAAAAAGTGCGGATGACTTTATAATCAAAGCGTTCGAAGGTGGCGATTACTCTGGACAAGTCTTCGATATTCAGTTTAAGGGTAATGAGAATATCGTTGGTTTCAGGGATGGGGTATAAATAAAGACTCAACACCTTGGCATCTGAGGACTCGGCAATGCGGCCGATTTCGGAGAGGACATAGCTGTGGGCCGGAATTTCCAGCACGAGGATACCGCCGGGTTCCTGAATCGCAAATAATTTGCCGAGATAGGTGGCGAGGTCTTTCAGGGTTATGACTCCCATATATTCATTCTCCTCACCAAGTACGGGAAGGATTTCCATTTTCAGGCTGGCCATGATTTCGATTGCATCATAGACGTGATTGCCTTCATGAATATAAGCACCATCCCAGGCACTGAACCGAATATCGCCGATAGCGACGGTAAGGTCAGAGGATTCGAGAATAACATCTTCCGTAATAAGCCCTTTATACTTTCCGTCATCGACAATAGGAAGCTGGTTGAGCTTAAATTCACTCATCCAGTTGAGTGCCATCGCCGCCTTGTCGGTTGAGGTAAGTGAAGGTATGGTATCGGAGATGAGTTCTCTTGCTATCATTAGGCTATTACCTGAGTATGTTTTTTGAGAAATCCTGATAAGATACGGTTAAATGCCGATGGTTGTTCCATCATGGCTGCATGGCCGCATTTATCGATAAAAAACAGTTCTGTATTTCTTATGAGGTTATTAAATTCATGAGCTACCCGGGGTGGGGTAATGTTGTCATTCAACCCCCAGATCAGCAGCGTGGGCACCTGAATCCTGACGATTTCTTCGCGCATATTGTGCCTTTGTGCCGAACGGGCTATTTTGAGAATGCGCAGGGTTTTGAAATTGTCGCTGACGATTTCAAACACTTCGTCCACCAGTTCTTTGGATGCGGTTTCGGGTGAATAAAAAGTATAAGCGACACGCTCCCTGATATATTCATAGGATCCTCTTTTGGGGAATCCGCTTCCCATGCCCGACTCAAAAAGTCCTGAGCTTCCGGTAAGGGTAAGCGTGTTGACTTTGTGCGGATTGCGTAGGGTAAAGACCAGGCCGATATGCCCGCCGAGGGAATTGCCTACGAGATTGCAGGATTCGAGGTTTTTCATCGCGACAAATCCTTCCACATATTCCGTAAGGCCTTCTACGGAGGCATCTGCATGCGTTTTTTCGTAAATAGGAAGCAGGGGAATAATGACCCGGTAGCTTTTGGAGAATTCTTCGAAAATAGATTCGAAGTTGCTGAGTGCGCCAAAAAGCCCATGTAAAAGCAGAAGTACGGGTCCTTCTCCTTTTTCGACGTATTGGAATCCTTTTTCCTTTTGAATGATCGGATTCATGAACACAAAATTTAATTGCCAAATTTACCGGCTGGCAAGATCAACAACAAGCCCAAAACAGTTAATTGCTGACCCGGGCATTTTGTTATTTGCGAAGCAGGTGTAATTACAGATTCACTGCGTAAATTAGCCAAATAATATGGAAATGCCATATTCTACCGAATAGCCTTTGGTTTGGAAGCGGGTTGCTGACTGGCCGGAGGTGTTTGATTTTGTACAGGTTTGCCCGAAATCCCATATTTATTTACCTGCTCGTTGGCTTCCCGCAGCACATTCACCCCAATACCCAGGGCATACCGGGAAAAATTCCTGACATGCGGATACAGGAGCGAACCTCTGGCATTGTCTGAAGAAGGGAAGTTGACGTAGCTCAGCAGAATAAAAGATATACTCAGAATAAGTGTCGATACGATTCCTCCGAATACTGCTCCCAGCGCCGTGTCCATCGCAAGGTTCATTCGTTTGAGCAACTCAGTAAGTTGTGCCATAACAGTATAGACAACTACAAATACCACAAAAAATGCTGTGGCAAAGCTGAGGAAGGCGATCAGTTCCGGCGCCATCTTCAGGTTCAGGTAATCGAGGTAAAGCGATTCTGCAATTCCTCTGAGCCTAAGTCCGAAAATAATTCCAAAAAGAATAGCGACAAATCGCGAAGCACCTTTGATAAAACCCTGCTTGGAGCCTTTCCACATGCCAAAAGCGATAAGGCCGGCGATGATGATGTCAAGGGGATTTAGTACAAATGATTCTTCCATATCAGTTCAGCAATTGTTTGACCACCTCAGAAATTGTTTTCCCATCGGCCTTTCCTGCAAGCTGTTTGGAGGCAAGGCCCATGACCTTACCCATGTCCTTAATGGTAGTTGCACCTGTCTGGGTTATGATCGCCTGAATAGCTGCGGTGAGCGCTTCCGTAGAAAGCGGCTGAGGAAGGTACTTTTCAATAATCGCCAGTTCTTCCCGCTCTTTTTCCGCGAGGTCTTCCCGATTGTTGGCGACAAACTGTTCCAGAGAGTCTTTGCGCTGTTTGGCCTGCTTGGTGAGGAGTTTTATCTCTTCTTCTTCCGAGAGGCCTCCGGTATGGCCTTCTGCTGTTTCTGCAAGCAGAATCGCAGATTTAATTGCGCGCAATGCTCTGAGTGCTGCCTGGTCTTTGGCCAGCATGGCAGTTTTGATATCCTGTTCGATTGTGGTTTTAAGGCTCATATATTCTGAGGGCTAACATAAATGTTAGCAATTTACAAAAATTTTAGCAATGTAGATACTTCCTGCTCTTCTCCAAAATATTTGGGCTTCCGCTGGCCTGGTTTAAACAAATAAATATTAATCGCATCATCAGAATATCCGAAGTAAGTCTCAAACGCAAAATCTTTGTCCTGAAGGAAAAAGACGTGTTTCAGTTGGGTCTTCCCAAAATGCTCGTCCCTGAATTTTTTGACTACATCCGTTTCCGGCTCTATAGTTACAAAGATAAGCTGCACATTCTCAAAGGACTTTTCAGCCGCAGCAATCAGAGATGCCTGCTTGCTGCAGTGGTCACAATAAGGGTCAAACAGCATGACCATGGTGGACATGTCTGTCTTCACATTCTCCTGCGTAAATACCTTTCCTTCCAGATCGTAAAAGGAGAAAGGATTGAGGTAATTGGTTTGGGCCAGGGTCGTCGTTGTACCAACAATTCCCAAAAAGATAACCCAGAAATAGAGTGATACAGTTTTCATAACAATTTAAACGGCAAAAAAGACACCTTGGATATAATGAGTTACAAAATTAACTGCAATTCCTTAATTTAGAAACGCTGATTTTTCTGTTACGCCCCAAACACCTTAATCTTTTTCAACCGTGGGTGAATTGTTGCGACTTTTTACGTTTGCCACTTCTGTATTTCTGGCCTGTTCTCCTTCGGATACGCATCCCAAGCATGAATTTCGCGCTGTATGGGTAGCGAGCTTTCACAATATCGACTGGCCCTCTGCCCGAGGTCTCTCTTCTGAAGACCAGCAGGCCGAATTCCTTTCTCTCCTGAAAAGCCAGCAGCAAAACGGAATGAATGCGCTGGTAGTACAGGTACGCCCCTGCGGTGATGCTTTTTATCCCAGTTCGCTCGCTCCCTGGTCTGAGTGGATTACCGGTACGCAAGGGCGTGCACCCGAACCCTACTACGATCCGCTGGCTTTTATGCTCGATGAAACCCACAAAGCCAATATGGAATTTCACGCCTGGCTCAACCCTTTTCGGGCTGTCTCCCACCAGCGGTTTAGCAGTGTCGATTCCTCCAATCTGGTCAATAAAAAACCGGAATGGTTTTTTCAATACGGCCAGAAAACATTTTTTAATCCCGGCATTCCCGCTGTCAGAGACTATCTCACCGGGGTCGTCATGGAGATTGTGAAAAACTACGATATAGACGGTATCCATTTCGACGACTATTTTTATCCTTACAAGGAAGACGGTATGGAAATTCCTGACCAGCAGACCTTTCAGGTCTATGGCTCCGGATTCTCCGATATCGGAGAATGGCGCAGAAACAATATCAATCTGTTTGTCGAACAGGTTTCTCTGGCTATCAGGAAAGAAAAACCTTTTGTCAAATTTGGCATCAGTCCGATGGGTATATGGCGCAACAAATCCTCCGATCCCAGAGGATCCGACACACGGGTGTCGCAGACTTCTTATGATGCGTTATATGCAGACGTGCACAAATGGCTCGAACTGCACTGGATCGACTATGCCGCCCCGCAGTTGTACTGGGGCACCGAACACCCTTCCGCCAGTTATGCCGAACTGCTCCCCTGGTGGGCCGAAAATTCGTATGGGAGGCATGTATATATCGGTCAGGCCATGTTTAAGGTAAAAAACGGACAATCACGCTACTGGGATAACCCCTCCCAACTCATCCTGCAGTTGAAGCTCAACAAAGCTCATCCCGAAATAAAAGGCAGCATTTTTTACAGCGCCAGTTCGTTTACCAATAATCCTTATCCGGTCAAAGAAACGCTTCGCAATGACTTTTACCGCTACCCGGCCATGATCCCTGCCATGACATGGAAAGACAGCATCCCCCCGCTGGCACCACCTTCGCTTACAGCCTGGGAAGAAAGCGGAAAAGTTATTCTCACATGGCAGCCCTCTGCACCGGCCGAAGACAAGGAAACTCCGCGTTATTATGTGATTTACCGGTTTTCTTCAAAGGAAAAGGTGGATATGAATGATCCTTCGCATATTATCACCATAACAAAAGCTACCAACTATATCGATGCGACGGCTGATGCAAATCAGGCTTATACCTATCTGGTAACTGCTGTGGACCGAATGCACAATGAAAGCCGCTCCTGTGCTGCGGTTATGGTCAAAACCCTTATTGCTGCTTCGGGCAGTCTGCCGCCTCAGGTAGGTGAATCGCTTCAGCTACAACAGGAAGGCAGTTTTGATGAAACGCTGAAAAAGCGGCTGCGAAAAGAAATTCCCGCAATTACACCGCTAATGAGGCGCACCTCTCATATACTTCCTGAATCCATGATTCAGGAAAAAAACGGGCCGATGACATTCCGCGGCATTCAGCCCTGAAAAGATCAGGCATGCACCGCCTTGCTTGTAAGCACCTCGCTGATCAGCTTGTGAAAATGGTGAACCCCGATTTCCATTCGGGGAGAAAAGCGTCCCTTGTTGTAAAGCCGTGAACGGACACCCCGCTGAACCATTTCCACAATGGCTTCGTCTTCCATCTCGGTAAGATGGATAAGATCCTGACTGGCGTAGTCAAACAGATCCTCTTTCCATATAAAAGTTTCAAACCTGATTTGTGTCTCAAACTGCGAAATGGGCTGAATCAGGTTCAGCGAAAGGCCCCAGGGATAAAAATTGAGCATGATATTGGGGAATAACCAGAAATACCACGCGTGTATTTTTTTCCCGAAGTCTTTATGGTTGATGGGAATGTTGAAAGTCATTTCCCCTTCTTTGGCAATACCGAGCTGGAGATTGGACCACGGATAAATCTCATACGAATATTCAGAATACTTCAGTCTTTCATTGAGGCCGGGGTGAACAAACGGAATGTGAAACCCCTCCAGATAATTGTCAACATACAAGGCCCAGTTGGCCTGAACTGTATAGGTGCGTGAGTGTTCCGGACTATGGAAAAATTCTTCCACCGGCAGCCAGCCTACCCGTTCCTTTACCGGCTGAATCCATTTTTCAAACGAATAAGCCGGATTAATGGCTGTAAAAAGCAACTCACCAAAAGTATGAAGTGGCAACCCGGGCAGATGATCCGCTTCTGAAGGGAAATCCGCCGCTTCCCTGAATTCCGGCATGGACTTGAATTTTCCGTTCAGGTCAAATCTCCTTCCATGATATCTGCATTTCAGTTCGTGGCAGGTTCCCCCTTCTTCCACCAGAATATTTCCCCGGTGTGTGCATACATTGGAAAGGCAATGCAGGGTGTTGGATTCGTCGCGTGTCAGAACGAGCGGCTCATCGAGATAACCTTCCATGAGAGAAAAAGGCTGTACACTGCCTGCCCCGGATACATCAGATTGTAAGCCGATACAGTGCCAGGTTCGGGCGAAAATCTTCTCTTTAATCAGGTTAAAAATTTCGGGATTTCGGTAAAGGTCTGCCGGAAGTGTGTGGGCCTTAGTGATGTCTGAATGGATAAAAAACTCTTTAAGATCCATATAATCGTTATTTGCCAGAAGAAATTTTGCTTTTTCACCGCAATAGTCATTCCGGTTTTTCCAAATCAACTATTTCTTCCGACATTTTATACCATCGGGCCAGAAAACACCAGCTATTTCCGTTGTATATGGTAAGGAGAAGAAAATCGTCGCCGCCTTCCGGTTGTCCGATCCTGGCCCGGCTATCCTGTACAGAAAACGGAAAATTCCTTTTGATGATATTAATCCGCTGAATTCCCTGTGATTTCAGCTTTTTCTTGACCTCGCGGGGTTTCCACAGAAAAGAATCTTTGATTTCAAACACCCTGCCCGCAAAAAAACCAGGTGGCGGCGCCTGTGAAAAGAAAAACCCATCGGGCGAGTTAAGATATCCTTCCCATTGAGGATAATACCGGGAAAACAGGTCTGGAACAACGCGGGCTTTATAAAATGCGACATCGGGCTCGCCAATGAAAGCAGGCATAATCTCCGGGATATGATCCGTTTGTCGCAATCCCGACGGATGGAAGACAAACTTCTGTTTTTCTTTGTGTCTGAAAATCTCAGCTTCGATGCGGTGTGGTTCGTTTTCCGAATCGGCCATCCGGATTTCTATGAGAAGTTCTTTGCATTCGTTGTTAACAGAATTCACCCGGCATACTTTTGCCAGGGGAAATAACCGGAATGCTTCTGCGATATCAAAAAGAGGGGAAAGTTTGATGAGAATTGTTTTTGCCATGAACTGAAGCAGCGGAAAAAGCGCTACCATGTCTGGCGAAGTATTTTGGAGGTCGTGAACCCTTTTGCCCTGCACATCTCTCCGCGAGGGATCTGCATAAATCAGATCGTAAATCAGCCCGCTATTCTGACGAATAAAACGCGCTGCATCCTGATGAATAACAGAGATATTGGCTGCACCTAATCTGGAAAAATTGTGGCGGGCAACTTTGGCGAGCACAGGATCTGACTCCAGGGCAGTGACCTGATCAAACTTTTTTGAAAAATAAAAAGCATCGACTCCGAGCCCGCAGGTAAGATCAAGGCAGTGACCGCCGCTAAATTCTTTCATGGAGGCAGTAATTTCACTGCTTGACTGTTCGTAAGAAACAGGCGGAATGATACATCGGGCATGAAACCAGGAGGGGAGTTTTGTTTCGGCTTTTTGAAGATATTTGATTTGCCGGGAAACTAAAGCGGTGGGAATATCGTTGTGAATAAAAGTCATCGCAAAATCGACCGGATTGCGGTGGAGATTTTGTTCAATCAGCGTCTGTACCTTATCAGATGTTAGGATTTGGAAATCTTCTTCGGTCATTTGCAATGGCAGGATTTTATTTTTCAGTTCATTTGTATTATTTTGTTCCCCTGTAATCCTCTAATTAAGAAAGAATTATGAAGCGTTCAAAGCAAATAGCACTGGCACTTATTTTGCTTTTCACAGTAGCAGTAACTGCATCCGGTTGTACCTATGGTAAAGTTTGTCAGGCGACAAAAGTAGGTAATCACAGATAAATTTTATGAATTCCTGGCGATTTTTGAATGAAGAGATTCAGTTGGCTGAAATCTCCGAGGCTTCTTTTGCAAAACCTCAGATCATTTTTAAACATAGTACCACCTGCGGTATTTCGGCTCATGCAGAGCATATTCTGGGTGAGTCAACGACCCATCTGGCAGATGTAGCAGATTTACATTATCTGGATTTGTTGCGTTTCAGATCGGTGTCCAATCTGGTTGCAGATCGGTTTAGCGTACCCCATCAGTCTCCGCAGATCATTGTGGTAAGGAATGGGAAAGCCATTTATAATTCGAGTCACTATTCCATTAATCCCGCCAAAATCCTGGCTTCCCTGAATTAGTCAGTTATTGGCAAAGGGAACGACCATGATAAAGGGCGGAATCATGACTCTGAGTTGCGATCGGTCAACCTGTTTTTCCATGATGTAGTGGCCACACATTTTGCCGACCGTAGTGTTGAACTGCGTTCCACTTACGTATTTATAAGATTCTCCGGGAGCGATGAATGGCTGTTTTCCAATGACGCCATCTCCTTTCACAGTCTTTTTTTCGCCTATGCCATCCGTAATCAGCCATTCACGGGAGAGTAGCTGTACACTAAACGGAGACTCGTTGATGATTTCCACTTCATAGGCAAACACGAAGTACTGATACTGGGGAGCCGATTCCTCCCTTACATATACAGTCCTCACATTTACCCTGATCCCTTCTGTAATTGTCGATACAACTTGAGAGGTCATAACGTTGGTTTTGGTAAGTCTCAAATTAGGGAAAATGCAATTATCAGTCAAGCCCTGCCGCCAATTTTGGCAGATTCAATACAGGCCGATGCTCAGAAGCACAAGTGTACATGCCTCTACAGAATCAATGCCGTGCCGGGTAAGCAGAGCTTGCAAGTCGGGATTTTCAGTACCGGGATTGAAAATTACTCTTTTGGGGGCAAGTTTTATCAGCCAGTCGTAGTATTCCCTTTGATTTTGCGGGCTGAGATAGAGGGTTACTGTGTCCAAGTCAGGGATATTTACTTCATCTGTCTGAGTATAGACCGTGACACCTGCAATATCGACAGGCCTTTGAGCCAATCCATATACCGTGTGGCCATATTGCAGGAGGTTATTGATGGCCAGTGTGGCATATCTGCCGGGTTTATTGGAAGCACCCATTACGAGCGTGGTTTTCATAAGAAATGTTGATTTAGAAAATAAAAAAACGGAGGTCTGAAAATTGCAGGCCTCCGTTCGTTTTTGCAAAGCTATATACGAAACTATTCTTCAGATTCGTCAGAGGTCTGTTTTACATTTTTCTTTTCGGGCTTTTTGGAGCCAACTGTAATTTCCTCTTTTTGTTCATCATAATCTACATACAGCGTATCGCCTTCCTTTGCTTTTCCTTCGAGAATCTCATCTGCAATAGGATCTTCGAGATATTTCTGCAAGGCGCGCTGTAGCGGTCGGGCACCAAACTGCTTGTCGAAGCCTTTGTCTGCAATAAACTTTTTGGCAGTATCTGAAAGCTCAATAAAGAACCCTTTTTCTTCGATGCGCTCAAACACACTTCGGAGCTGAAGTTCGATAATCCGCATGATATGCTCATGATCGAGTTCGTTGAAGATAATCACTTCATCGATCCGGTTGAGGAATTCGGGTCTGAATACCTTTTTCATCGCACCTTCAATGGTGCTGCGCATCATATCCGAGGTTTGTCCTTCTCTGGATTTGGTGCTGAAACCCACACCGGTTCCAAAGTTTTTCAATTCTCTCACCCCTACGTTGGAGGTCATGATGATCACGGTATTTTTGAAATCCACCCGGCGACCGAGGCCATCGGTAAGGATACCGTCATCAAGTACCTGAAGGAGGATATTAAAGATGTCCGGGTGTGCTTTTTCAATTTCATCGAGGAGCACAACAGAGTAAGGGCGTCTGCGGACCCGTTCGGTGAGCTGACCACCTTCTTCGTATCCGACATATCCGGGAGGCGCTCCAATGAGGCGGGAAACGGTGAATTTCTCCATGTATTCGCTCATGTCGAGGCGAATCAGCGCTTCGTCGGAGTCGAAGAGGTAACGGGCGAGTACTTTCGCCATTTCAGTTTTACCAACACCGGTTTGCCCCAGGAAGATAAACGAACCAATCGGTTTCATAGGGTCTTTGAGGCCGAGCCGGGAGCGTTTGATGGCTTTAACCAGCTTATCAATAGCCATATCCTGCCCGATAATAACGCCTTTCAGTTGCTCACCCATGAGTTTAAGTTTGGCAACTTCCCCGGCGGCGACTTTGGTTACAGGTACGCCTGTCATCATGGACACAACGGCTGCCACATCGTCTTCGGTAACGGTATAGCGTTTATTTTTGGTTTCTTCCTCCCATTCGATTTTGGCCTGCTCAAGTTCTTCGAGGAGGCGTTTTTCCTGGTCGCGGAGTTGAGCCGCTTCCTCATACTTCTGACTTTTTACGACCTTGTTTTTCAGCTCTTTCACCTCTTCGATTCGCGCTTCGAGGTCAAGGATACTTTGAGGAACGTGGATATTGGTAATGTGAACCCGGCTGCCGGCTTCGTCGAGTACGTCAATGGCTTTGTCGGGAAAATATCGGTCAGAAATATAGCGGTCGCTGAGTTTGACGCAGGCCTCGATGGCTTCGGGGGTATAATTGACGTTGTGGTGGTCTTCGTACTTCGCCTTGATATTGTTGAGGATGATCATGGTTTCTTCCACGTTGGTGGGTTCAACCATTACTTTCTGGAAGCGTCTTTCGAGGGCGCCATCTTTTTCAATATACTGGCGGTATTCGTCGAGTGTGGTGGCACCGATGCACTGGATTTCGCCGCGGGCGAGTGCCGGTTTGAAGATATTGGAGGCATCGAGCGAGCCGGAGGCTCCACCAGCACCTACGATGGTGTGCAACTCGTCGATAAAGAGGATGACATCGGGAGATTTTTCGAGTTCTGCCATGACGGCTTTCATCCGTTCTTCAAACTGGCCGCGGTATTTGGTGCCGGCGACAAGCGAAGCGATGTCGAGGGTAACGACCCTTTTGTTGTAAAGAACGCGGGAGACTTTCCGCTGAATGATACGAAGAGCAAGTCCTTCGGCAATAGCCGTTTTTCCTACGCCGGGTTCACCGATCAGTACCGGATTATTTTTTTTGCGGCGGGAGAGGATTTGTGCAACCCGTTCGATTTCATTTTCTCTTCCCACGATGGGGTCGAGTTTGTTGTCTTCAGCGGCTTTGGTCAGGTCTCTGCCAAAGTTGTCTAGAACAGGTGTTTTAGATTTGGTTGTTTTACGGGGTCGATCTCCGGGTGTACTCATTTCTGATGATTCTGGTGGTTCGCTTGAAACAGACATTCTTGTGGTTTGATTCTCCTCCTTGTGTTCAAGTTCGGAGCGTACTACATCATAACTTATTCCAAATCGTGCCAGAATCTGTGCAGCCACATTATTTTCTTCTCTGAGAATAGAGAGAATAAGATGTTCTGTACCTATTACGGCACTTTTCAGTAATTTCGCTTCGAGGCGGGTAATTTTCAGGACTTTTTCGGCCTGGCGGGTGAGAGGGAGGTTGGAAAGGTTGATCGGAGTCACATTTCCTTTCACTGCATTTTCTACCGAGCGCTTGAGCTGAGAGAGGTCAACACTCAGGTTGACCAGAATTTTAATAGCGAGCCCTTCGCCCTCACGAATCAGTCCGAGTAGCAAGTGCTCCGGGCCGATATAATCATGACCGAGCCTTATGGCTTCTTCCCTGCTGAAGGATATGACATCCTTAACCCTGTCTGAGAAATTTGATTCCATATAAATTTTATACATATGTAGGCAAATGCCAGCTATCTAGTGCCGTATTCATGCCAGTAATGGTACTGCTGACAAGATGTCAGCAATATACTACTTCAAACGCAGGAGGGAAGTTCGGGTTTCAGACAAATTACGCGGCTGAAGCAAGTATATAGATGGCGGTTCCCATTGCAATTACCATTAGATTGGCCAGGGACAGGGGGAGGAATTTTTTCCAGCCGATGTCCATGAGCTGATTGTATTTGAAGCGGGGCAACGTCCAGCGCACCCATACAAATACAAACACAAAAAATGTGGTTTTAGCCAGAAACCATGCAAGGCCCCACGCCAGATGGGCTCCGGCTCCCCAGCTTTCCACACCAAGAAGACCTTCAAACGGGCCAAGGTATCCTCCCAGAAAGAGGGTCGTAATCAGCATGGAAGCAACGATTACGTGTATATATTCTGCAACAAAGAACAGTGCAAATTTCATGGAACTGTATTCTGTGTGAAAGCCACCTACCAGTTCCTGCTCCGCTTCGACGAGGTCGAAGGGGGCGCGGTTGGCTTCGGCAAACGCACATACTACGAAAATCAGAAAACCGAGGGGGTTGATGAATATGTTCCACACCGACCGCTGTGCTTCTACGATGGCCGCTGGCCGGAGAAACCCAAATTCGCCTTCATACCTGGCGTTGGTCAGCAGAATAACACTTACAACCGCCAGCCCCATGGCCAGTTCATAGCTAATCATCTGCGCTGAAGACCGTAGCCCCCCCAGAAGTGCATATTTACTGTTGGAAGACCAGCCGGCAAGCGTAACACCATATACGGCGATCGACGCAATGGCCAGCACGTAGAGAATACCGATATTGACATCTGCTATCACCAGAAACCCGCCGGTGAACTCTGTCATCGGAATATCTGCCTTGGCAAAAGGAATAACGGCCATGGTAATCAGGGCGATAGTAACTGATATTACCGGCGCAATAAAATGTACCAGCTTGTCAGAAACGACAGGTACAATATCTTCCTTCAAAATCAGCTTAATCACATCAGCGAGTGGCTGAAGCAATCCCAGTGGTCCTACACGGTTAGGCCCTACCCGTTGCTGAATCCAGGCAGAAACTTTTCTTTCCAGATAAACAGAATATGCCGCTGCTGTAAGCAGGACAAATAGTGCGAGACCAATTAAAATGAGTGTGTAACTGACAAACTCCATATAGTTAGGCAAATTTTCTTTACAGACGGGCACAAGTTACAAACTTACCCAACGCCCTCCAAGCTTATTTTGATGCGGAAACAAGATACCATCCGGCTGTTGTAAAAAAATCTCTGAAATGGGGGATCGCCGTGACGATTTTTGCCTGTTCCCTGGGCTTCAGCCCAAATTTATACTGGTAAATCGGGTTGATAAAGTAGTGTTTTTTACGGTCGATCCTGAAGTTGCTTTGGCTGATAATCCGCTCAAACCGGTTGATGGAGATTTGGGTATCTCTGATCTCCATCAGGTCTTCGACAATACGGTCTGATTCGCCGGCGATTTTTAAAACTCCTCTGTACAGCGGGCGGGGCAGGAGGTGTATCCATGGAGTAACTCCCAGCATTTTGCTATGGCTGATCTGCTGATGTCCTCCGAAAGGCATACGCCAGGGGGGAAACCCAAAAAATATTTTTCCATTCTCTTTGAGAAACTCTTTCAGATAAGGAATAAATGTTTCCTGCCCGGGGATATGTTCGATGGTGTCTTTCAGTATAATCAGGTCGAAAGAATTTTGGTACTTTTCCCTGAAATCTTCATCCCAGACATTTTTTACCACAAATTCAGCCAAACCTTTCGCGCCCTCCGGTTCCATGAGTTTCTGCGCATCGGCAATCCTTGTTTCGCTGAGATCCACTCCAAGACAAAACAACCCCAGGCCGGTAAAGGGTTTCAGTACGCCTCCTTCGCCGCAGCCGATTTCCATCACCCGCATTCCTGCCTCCAGTTTCATGCCACTCCGGATAAAGGGGATCAGGTAGGTTTGCGAATTCTCTACCTGCTGGTTGAATCTTACCTGTATGGATGAATGCTGTGCTAAAGCCATCTTCTGAATAAATGGGATTTGGGGCGCAAGATAGTGATTTGCCCGAAAAACGAACGCCTCTCTTCAAAATTAAAGCCGCCTTACCCGGTGGTAAAGCGGCTTTTCAAGCGATGTGTTTTCGTATTATTCGTTTACCCTTACACTTTCGGGGATAAATTCGAGCTCATAATAGCGGTCGGATAAAGCATTTCTTCTGATAAAGTCCTTGTGATCGGCCCGCCAGCTCAGCAACTCCGGGAGTTGTTGGGTAGCCAGGCGATCTTTATACAAATCCTTGGCTTTATCGGGGTTGGCGACCATCCAGCGCAGATTGCGGTGGAGGGAAATCATAACTTCCGGATAACGGGAAACCCAGGCATGATCATTGACAATTTTTGCTGCAAGCCCTGCATTTTCACACATCCAGACCAGATTGCCAAAGAGCTGGGTCACGAGTTCGGGATTGCGCTTCAGGTAGGTTTCATCTACCTGGCTCAGCAAAGGATGTTCTTCGGCCAGGGTTCGCAGGTTTTTGCGTTCAAGGCTGGTGCGATACAGGTATTCAGATTTTGCGGAGGTTGATTTCGTTGAAACTCAGAAATCCATCCTGATTGCGGTCGGCCAGTTCGAAGTACCGGTCGGCCAGATAATAACAGAATTCATCTGCGAAAACCTTCATTTCACTCTTGGAAAGAAGCGCATCGTCGTTCTGATCGGCAATGATAAATCGCTCTTCCAGATACCATGTGGTGATGTCGCTGTTCAATTGTGTGTTTTGTGCATATACCAGGTTGGCAAACAATAACAGAACAGGCAAGGAAGACAGTTGAGAAAGGAAAGACACTTGCATTTACTTCTAGCGGGTTTGATGTATTAAATATTGATAATCGAGTAAATGTGCGGATAGGCGTAGTCGTTTTTAGTCTTCTTAAAATTACCGGTTACAAATATACCGGGCTTCATTAAAATGGATGCAATTTTGGCCCCATTTTTTATGCTTATGTAAGTATTAACGTCCTTTTGTCCCTTTTCGCTTTACTATTTGCGATCAAAAGTCTCAAACGGATGAAATCAGCTTTTGGTTGGTCTTTTTGTACGGATGGGTGGCAAATATTTATGCATGGGTGGTTTCGGTCTGATTGGTCTCCTTCCTTCGCTTTTCCATACTTTGTGACGGAGTTTATAAATCAGTATGTATTTTATAAATAATAATGTTTGAATAACTATACTATTTATTTTAATATTATTTTAACGGTTCGTAATGTTGTGATATGGACAGAACGATAAATATCCGGTTCTGTCATTTATTACCGGTGATTTGAACCATGATTAAAATCAACTTCGCGGCACATGTACGTGCCTTTCTTCAACTCCCCTTTTTAGCTTTTTCCCTGGTACTGGTGTTTGGTTTTTCTCAGGCACAACCTGTAACCGCCTATTTTGATCCTCCAGAATTTGAAAACAACGATGTCATCGACCTGATCATTGAGTATGGGTCTGTGGATGATCCTGTTCAAAACGCTATGTCGGCTCATTTTGAGATTGCCTATGACGGGTTTGAAATCGATCCTTCCAGCAAATTGTCTGTTGATGCAGGTGGAAGTTCGTGGTTTGGCTGGGATGAAGGTTATACTTCCCGTATTGTGGTCAACCACAGTCTCCATCTGATCATTGTTGATCTCGAACGCACTGAGTCTCCTGTTAGTGGCTATGGGTATGTTGCCAGAGGAAGCGGAGTTACGGTATTTATTGAGGAAATAAATGCCAAGAGGAGTCCTTCCATTGCTGTGGTGGAAGTAAATTATGCATTCCCATCTCCGCGCAGCCTTACCTATGACGCTGGCCGGCAGTTGTTGCAGATTAATATGGAATCAGACAACGAATTCCGCCAGTTGGAAATCATGGATATATCCGGCAGAGTGGTCTATTCTTCTTCCAGTTACTCGCAGCAACTACCCCTGGGGCAGTTTCCTTCCAATCTCTATTTTGTAAGGCTACAGACAGCACTGGGAGTAGAAAATCTCAAAATTATGGTATTGCCTTAGGCACCCGATTGCTGAATTTTTTCTGCTATCTTTTCGAGCAACCACTGGGGCCGGTCAATGGGATCGGCCCTTTTTACTACCTGCGCCAATAGGTGCAACTCTTCAACCGTAAAAGCACTGATAAGCCTGCGAAACAACCGGAAGCGGCTGAGGTAGGCCTGCCGGGCATTATTGCCCAATCCGTCCTGCTTGCGGATATACCTGATCAGGTTTTCGGTCTGGCTGATCAACCATTCTGTGTCCAGACGATTGACTTCATAGTGTGCTTCCAGCAAAAATGACCGGGCATTGATCTCGTCGGTTGTGTGATTAAACCGGCGGTTGGAAAGTGTACGGATGACTTCGGTGTGTTTTTTCTGATGCACAAAGTACTGTGCAAGCCTTAGGGTATATACGTCTTCCTGTTCCTCCGGAGGCAAAAGATGCCTGAGGTTGTGCAAATATTCCCATGCTCTTTCGTAATCTTCTGTACGCAGACAAATGGTAACGATATTTTTGTAGTGTACAGATGGCAAAAACTGATCTGAAAATATCAGCCTGTCCTCAATTCCCCATTCATACAAAGTATAAATTTCTTTTGCTACGGAAGCATCACCCGTCGTATTCAACCGACGGATAAAGTGATTGAGCAAGAGACTAAAAACTGATAACTGGTCCTCGTGAACCTCTTTTGCATTTTCATTGCGAAGCACCTGAATAAGCCTGGACAAATTTCCTTTTATATCCCCGCTGATAATCCGACAGACCTCCTGATAAATCACCAGCCAGTTTTGATTATGAAACACCGGGTGATTATCAATTATATCCATAATCTCCTGCATTAATATATTTTCCGGCCCCGCTTCCTGCCACTGCCGGTTGTTGAGATTGGTTGCCATGAGGGAAAGTTTCTCATGTAACCACCAGCTATCAAATGCATAATTGTGCAGATGAAGGGCACTCAGGTCTTTACCCGGAAATTCGGCGATATTCAGTGGGTGTCTGTCAATTTGTTTTCTGTGTGCAAACTCAAAGCGGATTTTTTCAGACTCAACTTCATATAATCTGCGGTAATACCGGCCATTCCGATTGTTTGTACCAGACAATTCTTTTTCAATCTTCCGGAGCATCTTAATAAACAGATCCGGACGGTTTCTTCGGCTCAGTTCCTGTAGAAGCAGATGCTCTCTCGTCTGTCTGTCCAGCCTGAATGCGCAGAGTGCCAGAAATTCTTCGAGTTGATAGGTCAGATCGCCGCACAATTTGCGAAGCCGGGCGTCGTCGTAAGATTTTCCATGATATAGATAATTCCAGGTATCCATATCATCGGGAGGAAACGGGTATTTACTGACAAGAAAATCTTTCAGTTTTCGCACGAATTCCTGTTTTCCGAAAAGTTCTGCGTCCAGCCAGTGGTCAAACTGTACAACTTCCTCTTCAGAAAGTGCGCTAAAAAGCTGCCATATTTTTCGCTGTTGCATGTGGGCAAGGTGCTCTAACCAAAATTAAAACAAAATGGATGGAAAACTTCGGGGTTTTTGTATTTTTCGCCAGACTCGTTATCCTATCTTTGTAAGGAACCGGAAAAAAATGTTGTATTCAGAATCAGATTCGAGGCTGTTGTTTTCTGCTCCCTTGGTCCCCGGAAAAGCTTCCTGGGTTCAGCAGTATTTTCGGCTCAGTCGCTTTTTTACGCTGCCGGCCATACTGATTACGGGTATTGGTCTGATCTTGTTATGGGAAAAGCTGGCAGTCTCCTGGATCATCATCGTGGCTGTAATGATCCTGGGCGGATTTTTTCTTTTGCACTATGTTGTGGCACGGATTATTGCAGACATGGAAATGGATCAGTGGCATTCTGCGAAAATCTGCGCTACAGATTCGGCAATTCTTCTTTATTTCCCTGAAGAAGAACCCCTGGTATATTCATATAAAAGGGCAGAGCAGATGCGGGTGATTTTTTCCGGTTATGAAAAAGCATGGTTTCCCTCAGGCAAATATTTTTCCGGAAGCCGAAACCAGATTTCCTTTAAATACGGTGAAAAAAATGTTGACATTACGTTTCGGCTGATTTCTCCTGCTCATTTTAGCGATTTTAAGGAATTCCTTTCTTTTCTCTACGACGCGCAGATTCCTTTTGATGAATACAACAGCACTTCGGGCCTGCCTGTAAAAACCCGTATGCTCAGCTAAATCCGGTTGATCTGTAACCGCAGTTCGCCCTCAATTTCTCCCCTGATTGTTACACCCGCTCTTTCTGCTGCCATTTCCAGAAGTGTAATTTTTTCAAATACAGGAGATAACTCCAGGCCTTCTGAGAGATGGCGGGTCGAAATGATCCGCTGCAGCTCTCCCGGCAGGAGGGAAATCTGTTCCATAATGAATGCCTGTAATGCCTTGTTCACCTTTCGCTCAATATTTTTCCCCCAAACGTTTTTTAACCCCCGCACTACCGGAGAGCCGTGAATCAGGTGGATCCATACCTGTCGGAACGATACCTGCCTGAGTTCCGGATTGAAATAACTTTCGGCAATGATTTCTGCCCGGCCCCTAAAAATGGCTCCCCATCCTTTGACTTCAAATCCTGCGATGGCTTCCAGCTTATTTCCTGTTCCCTGAAACTGTGTATTTGATAATACCAGGCGGCGGTTTCTTCCAACGGGTATTTCAAGACGGTCGGTCCAGTGGTCAAATATTTCCCAGGCGATTTTCGCTTCAAAAACACTGGCAGGCTCTTCTGGAAAATCTTCAGACACGATCCGCAAACCTGGCGGCTCCGGGTCTGTACCAGCGTGCAATTGTTTCGCAATATTGATTGAAAACCGGGGCAGGATCTGGAATACCAGTTTGCCGGGGCGAAATTTGGGTTGAAAAAGCGGCACTTCCTTGTCTGGTAAAACCAGTTTTGCCTCAGCCGGAAAAGGCAGTGCCAGTTTGGCTGGCCGGGTGATTTCATGCCAGGCCTCAGCGATGATTTCCCCCAACTTTACCTCTTCACCTATATAATTGTCGATGTTTTGGGCAACAGTTGCCAACTGTTCTTCCAGGTGGGGTCGCACCAGTTCTGAGATCTGAAGAATGTTTAACGGGCCGGCTACAGGTTTTTTTTCCCAATAGTAGGATATTTCTGAACGAGTCTCCAGTTTCCAGCCGGGCAGAATCCTCAGGCGAGTTCGAAGAGTAACCGCAATATCAAAATGTGTTTTTTCGAGGTTGGAGAAATCACGGATAATATCGAAGATTCCGGGGTTTCCGTTGCGCAGGCTGACTTTAATATGAACCGGGACGCGGGTGATGATGAAATTGTTCTCAGCGGAAATGCGAAAGGATTCTTTTTTGGTAACAGTGATTCTGCCAATTCCTCCGTTTTGCGGCCCCATGGTTCCCTCATAGATTACCTGCTCAAAGGTTCGGTTGACAAGTTCCTCCAGCGCATGGAGTGGAAGTATTACTTTTGTTTTCATAGTCATGAATCAATCCAGACAAAGCTCAGTTCCTTTTCAAATACTTTCACCGGCAGCGGATCTCCTCCTGTGGTTTCTACTGCGGTAGCAAGCATAAAGTCATCATTCCAGGTGGCGACGGTAAAACTCCATTGTTTTTGAGGCAGCCCAACCGAGCCCTGATGAAGCACGATGGGTGAGAATGAAAACCCGAAATCGTTGAACGGAATATGCGCCGATTGATCCAGGGCTTTCCAGAATGCTTCTTTAAGAGTCCAAATCTCAAAAAAGCGCATAAGTTGTGCTTCTCCGGAAAGGCGCTGCAATCCTTCAATTTCTGCCTGTGTGAAGACATGTTGATAATATCCGCGGAGAACAGACTTTCGCATATATTCAACATCAATGCCTGCAGAGACTGGTGCAACAATAAGCGCCAGGGCGCCGCCACTATGAGAAAGGTTGAAAAAAAACGGGCAACCCGGTACGTAGGGTTTATTTTCTCCGTTGAGAAGTATCGGTACGTTTTCGGGTTTTTCCTGCAGATATTGGGCGAGCACTTTTCGGGTAAAAACTTTGCCAAGTAAAAACTCTCTTTGCTTGTCTGCTGTGAGGTATTTACGATAGCGCAGATGTTCGCCCTGATCCATGATATCAGGTATGTGTGCGGGGATATCCTCTCCCCGGTCCAGACAAAGCCAGATATGCGTTTCCTGAATTTTCACCCCTGCAAAATCAAAAAAAAAGCGCGGATTCACGCAATTTTCCGTGCGGAAAATCCTAAGTTCGCATCATGGCAAATTTACCTGTTGAAACCATCGTTTTCGACCTTGGCGGTGTCCTGATTGACTGGAACCCCCGCTATCTGTACCGGAAGATTTTTTCTACCGGGGAGGAAATGGAGCATTTTCTCGACCACGTCTGTACCAGTGAGTGGAACACACTTCAGGACGCCGGTCGCCCGCTGGCCGAGGCAACCGAATGGCTGATAGCTCAGCACCCGGAGTGGGAAAAGTATATTCGCCTGTACTATGACAGGTGGGAAGAAATGCTGGGCGGGACTATTGACGAAACCGTCGAAATCCTTGCTGCGCTTAAACACCTGGGCAGGCACCGTCTGCTGGCGCTTACCAACTGGTCGGGAGAGACATTTCCCATTGCCCTGGAGCGGTATGATTTTTTCAGGCATTTTGAAGGGATAGTGGTTTCGGGAGATGAAAAGCTGATTAAACCCGACCCGGCAATTTATCAGATTCTCCTCGACCGGTATGAGGTAGATCCTGCTACCGCTGTATTTATTGATGATTCGCTGAAAAATGTACGGGGCGCATCCCAGGTTGGCATTCGTGGTATTCATTTTCTCAGCCCCATGCAACTTCGGGAAGAACTGGCAGATATACTGTGAGATTCAATACCGGAAGAGGTATAACCGCCTCTGCGTCGTCGGAACCCCGTCTTTTACACAGTACATATAGACCCCATGTGCTTTCGGCGTAATGGCCGTATTGAGCCGGTATTCTCCGGTTGAATGATAACTGTCCACCAGCCGGCATATTTCTTTTCCTCTGCTGCCTGCAAGGCTTACGACATAATGCCCCGGCTCTCTGATTTCGTAACGAATGGGAAGATAGCCTGTAAGAGGATGGGGATAATTGGGGTGAAGAATAAATTTCTGATCAGGCCCTGATTTGGTAGTTTGAGCAAAAACCCGGGGGGAAGTCTGGGTTTCCCTGGAAAAATACATGGTCTGTCCCCAAACAGAAACCTGAAGGACTGCCCCTATCAGTGCAAACAGCGTATTCATCTTCAGGATTTTCATCGCAGGGTGATTCTTTGCTTATAAAACATAAATTTACCCAAATGAATAGCGCTTATGCCTCACATATTTGTGTGGTATTTTGGAGCAGCAACATCCGCTGTGTATTTTTGCTGTAAATCTACCCTTATGTACACCGGACTTTTACACACCCACCGACTCGTCGTCATCCTCTTTCTGCTTTTATACCTGATAAAAGCGGTACTTCTGCTAATGAACCGCAAAGAAACACTGGAAACCTTTTCCAGAAGATTTCGCATCCCTGAGATGATTGTAAGCGGACTGTTTTTGCTCACAGGTATAGGATTGCTGCTGAAAACCGCTGAAATTTCACCGATCCTCGTCGCGAAGATTGTGGTGGTACTGGCCGCCATACCGCTGGCTGTTATCGGGTTCCGCAAGGAAAACAAAATCCTGGCTTCCCTTTCGGTTGTGTTTCTGATCGCAGCGTATGGCATGGCAGAAATGAAAAAAACAGGCGTAAACGCTGCACCGCTTTCTGCCGAAGTGGTTACTGATCCATCCAATTCCTCATATGATATTGTGGCACATGGAAAAGCCCTGTATGAGCGAAACTGTATTGTATGTCATGGTGCCGCAGGCAATCTGCAGGGTTCGGGTGCCAAAGACCTGACGATCACCCAGCTCGATGCAAATGCAATGAAAACCCTGATCCAAAAGGGGAAAAATTCGATGCCTTCGTATGAGAAACTGTACAGCGAACAGGAAACTGACGCGGTCATCCGGTACATTCAACAACTCAAAAAATAATCCTGCTTTCAGGGAAACCGAAATCCACCCAGGTACATCTGCTCGATATTGTAGTTGATCTCACGGGGATACCCTAAAAACAAGATGGCAAGGTACTGGTTGTCTATCCAGCCTTTTAACGAATATTGCGTTCCCGCTTCATCTTCGGCATACTCAAGTATTCCCCGCGCTTTTGGGTGAGAGGAAAGTTGGTGTCCATAACCCGGATCAGTGACATTACTAAACCCAAAAGCAGAAGGGCTATTGAGGTATTCCAGATAAGACATCAGCAGGTTTTCCCATACCAGCGTATCCTCACCCAAATCCTCAGCAAACTTAACCACAATCGCCCCGAACAAAACCGTGTCCAGAGAAACTTCCGTAGTATAAACTTCGCTGCTGTCTTCGGAATAGGATAATTGCCACTCCGGTTCCTGTGGCATATAAAGCGATGCTCCCGAAGCCATGACGGGGTATTTGGCAAACCTGGGTACCTGGCCTTCAAGCATACTAAACCCAGCCAGGAGTACGATCAAAAACACCAGAATCTGTTTCATATAAAATGTGGTTTTCAGGGATGAACTTAGCGAAAGTCCCCGGCATTTTATATCACGGCGTAAACTTTTTTGTTCTGTTTTCATGTAGTATCTTGACCCCACTTCAACATCTACTCACTTATCCTGATAATTTATGTCTTTTAAGAATCTATTGAATGCATTGCTGATTGCTACGGCGGCGCTGAGTGTTGCCTGCACGGAAGATCAACAGGGGCAGCAGGATGCTCCCACCGACAGCCTTTCGGTAACCGTAACAGAATGGGGCCAGACCGAAGCGGGTGAGACCGTACACCTATTTACCCTTAAAAATGAAAATGGAGTGGAGGCCCGTGTGATAGAATATGGCGCGACGCTTACTGCGTTCATAGCTCCGGACCGGAATGGGAATATGGCAGATATTACCCTGGGGTTTGATAGTCTTTCCGGCTATCTGGGCCAGCATCCCTACTTTGGTTCGACCGTAGGGCGTTATGGCAACCGAATCGCAAATGCACAGTTTTCCATCGACGGTGAAACCTATACACTTGCTGCCAATAATGGAAAAAATCACCTTCACGGAGGAGTAGAAGGATTTGGACGAAGGATGTGGAAAGGTTCTGAAATAAACCGCGAAGATGCAGTAGGTGTGGAACTTTCCTACACCAGTGCAGACGGGGAAGAAGGATACCCCGGAAAACTGGAAGTCGTAACCCGGTTTTTGCTCAACAATGACAATGAGCTTCGCCTGGAATATGAAGCAACTTCCGATAAAAAGACGGTCTGCAATCTCACCAACCACGCATATTTTAACCTGGGAGACAGTCCCGACATCCTGAATCACGAACTAATGATCGCCGCCGACGGGTTTACACCCGTCGATGAGGGGCTTATTCCGCTGGGAGAGATTCGCTCTGTGGAAGGTACGCCATTTGATTTTCGGGCTGCTATGCCTGTCGGTGCGCGCATTAATGCAGAAGACGAACAAATAAAGTTTGGCGGTGGGTATGACCACAATTTTGTTTTCTCCGGAGGCGATGGCCTGCAAAAAAGAGCAGAAGTATATGATCCATCCAGCGGTCGCGTACTGGAAATAAGCACTGAAGAGCCTGGGGTACAGTTTTATACGGGCAATTTCCTTAATGGAACCCTGACAGGGAAAAATGGCAAAGTTTATGGCTATCGGTCTGCTTTGTGCCTCGAAACCCAGCATTTTCCCGATTCGCCCAACCAGCCGTCATTTCCAACTACGCTGCTAAGCCCGGGGGAAACCTATCAGACGGTCACTGTCTGGAAAGTATCGGTAAGAAAATAAAAACGCATGAGCACTGAGACAAAAAAATGGATAGAAAGCGTGGTCGTAGGCCTCAACCTATGCCCTTTTGCCGGTTCGGTTATGAAAGCGGGAAAGGTACGTTATGTAAGGTCTGATGCACAGAATCACGAAGAACTGATGCAGGATTTGCTGACAGAAATTGACTTTCTGCTTTCTGCTGATCCCAATGAACTTGAAACCACCTTTCTTATTCACCCCGATACCCTCAATGACTTTCCGTTATATCTCGACTTTATCGATATGGCTGAGGAATTGCTGGAAGAGGGGGAACTGGAATCGCTGGTTCAGATCGCAGGCTTTCATCCGGACTATACTTTTGACGATACAGATTACGATGATCCGGCCAATTATACCAACCGGTCTCCCTATCCTATGCTGCACCTGCTGCGGGGCGAAAGTCTGGAGTCGGCGATTGAGGCCTATGGCGACACCTCCGAAATCCCCGTAAGAAACATTGCCCTGATGCGGGAACTGGGGCTGGAGAAAGTAAGGCAGATGAGAGAAGATTGTTTCGAATAATGAATCCGGATTCCGGAAAAATTCGTTATATTGAGGGAAACAACAAATTCTAAAGATGAATTACCTCAAGATTCTGTTGTACCTGCTCTTAAGCGCAGGTTTGAGTTATGGCGGACTGATCGTAGCAGATACCTTCAGCGACCCTGACTCACTGCTTACACCTGTATGGGGGTTGCTGGCATATAGCTGGGGACCGGCACTTGCTGTGCTGGTTATGCAAAAGCTGATTTACCGCGAATCTATGGCCCGGTATGGTTGGAACAGAAAACACTACAGTCTGAAATGGATTGTTGTTACATTGTTTTTGCCTGTAGCGGTTGTGGTTGGTTCGATAGCAATGGTCTTTATCCTCGGCAATGTACTGAATATTCCGGGTTTTGGCCGGGTGGTGCCGGGCGATCCCAATATGGGGCAAATCGTTTCCGAAAGGCTTGCTCCCTGGCTGGGAGAGACGATTTTCCACATTTATATGCCCTCTAGTCTGATCTATCTTTTTCTGGGGCTGGCAGTATTGGGGGTGATTGCCGGTGCAACGTTCAACCTGCTCTTTAATGTCGGGGAGGAAGTGGGCTGGCGCGGATTTATGCTGATTGAAACCCGAAGCCTGGGTTTTCTGGGAAGTAATCTTGTATTGGGAGGCTTCTGGGGATTATGGTCTGTACCTTATTTTCTCTATCATTTTCCCAATCCATCTGCCGATCTCCTCTGGTTTTTGTTTGCTAATGTGGGCTATTGCGTGGCAATTTCATTTCCCCTCGCGTATCTGGCACTGAAAGCCAGGAGTATTTATGCTTCGGCTACTTTTACCGGAATTATCAATAACCTTGCGCTTGTCTCGGCTTTTTTTGTGGCGGATGGTAACCCGCTTCTGGGAAGTACCAAAGGATTTGCGGGAATGATGGTTTTTCTGGTAATAACTTTTCTGATTATCAGGTATGACAGTAAGTTTGTGGACGAATATGCCGATTTGTTTTACTAATCGGCTACACGGCTTTCTGCATTTTTTTAGGGAAATTATTAACTTTGAAAACGATTTGATTCTCATCAGAGTTAATCACCCAAATTAACAAATCAAAATATTATGGCTTTTACTCTTCCGAATCTACCTTATGCGCATAATGCGCTCGAACCCCATATTGATGCCAAAACCATGGAAATTCACCATGGCAAACATCATGCAGCTTATACCAATAACCTGAATGCTGCGATTCAGGGCTCCGATCTTGAAAACAAATCTATAGAAGAACTGCTGGCCTCGCCTGCCAATGCTGCCATCAGAAACAATGGCGGCGGTTACTACAACCACAATCTGTTTTGGGAAGTCATGAGCCCCAACGGTGGCGGAACGCCTTCGGGTGCGCTCGCTGCTGCGATCGACGCAGCCTTTGGTTCTTTTGAAGGATTTAAAGATGCGTTTTCGAAAGCTGCTGCAACCCGCTTCGGCTCCGGATGGGCATGGCTAATTAAAAAAGAAGACGGCTCTCTGGCTGTTACTTCCACCCCCAATCAGGACAACCCGCTGATGGATGTCGCCGACCAGAAAGGAACACCGATCCTCGGTCTCGATGTATGGGAGCATGCTTATTACCTCAACTATCAAAACCGCCGTCCCGATTACATCTCCGCATTTTTTAGTGTGATTAACTGGGAAGCTGTTTCTGCACGTTTTGCAGGTTAATGAAAGATTTTTGTCCTGCGGGACAGGCTTTATTATGAAGAAGGACTTCCCTCTGTTGGAAGTCCTTTTTTTAAAGTATTTATTCTCTTCATTTTTATGGAAAAGATTCTCTACGAACGCGATATCCTCGCCATGGAAAAACAGTTCAGGACAGAACTGATTAACTCGATTTCCGGATTTAAAAGCGCGGTACTTATTGGTACGGCCAATGCAGCGGGGAATACCAACCTCGCCATTTTCAGTTCATTTATTCATATTGGCTCCAATCCCCCGCTGTTTGGTTTTATTACCCGTCCAACCTCAGTTCCCCGCCACACCTATCAGAATATAAAAGCCACCGGCTATTTCACCGCAAACCATATACACGAAGAAATTTTGCTTCCTGCCCATCAGACATCTGCCCGGTACGATGAAAACACCTCCGAGTTTGATGCCACAGGCCTGACCCCCTGGTATTCGTCTATATTTCCGGCTCCTTATGTCAAAGAAAGCCATGTCAAACTTGGGCTGACTTTTGCCGAAGAACATCCGATTGAGGCAAATGGTACAATCCTGATTATTGGCCGGCTGGTAGAAGTGCGCCTGCCCGAAGTTGCGATTGCCGAAGATGGGCTGGTGCGTTTGGAAAAGGCAGGATCACTTGCCATCAGTGGGCTGGATGTATATCATTCTCCCCGTAAAATCGCCCGGTTATCTTATGCCAAGCCAGGCAGGGAGCCTCAGATCGCAGAGGGGCCGGAAGACGAAAAGAGTTCCTGAGATTGATCACAGATCTTTCAGGGTAACTTTTCTGTCATATAGGCAGTCGGAAACAGACGTTTGAGCCGCCGGTCGATATCGCTGATAGTAATTCGCCCGTCCCGGTCTTCGTCCAGGCCAGAGTTCTGATTGTAGGACTGGGCAGGTTTGCTAAACAACGTATAACAATAGTCCTGTCCAATCGCTTTGGGGTAAAGAACGGCAAGGTAAAGATCGGTGAGGCTCCCGAAATTGCCGTACCGGTCGCGAACAGTCTGGAGGTAGATAAATACATATTCCAACTGCTGCAAAACATTCATTCGCTGAAGCCGCTCGGTGGAAACATTGAGCTCCAGAGCTGTGCCCGGCATAAACTGAATCAACCCTACCGCACCGCTTCCCTTGTAGTTGGAGACCGATGGGTCAAACTTTGATTCTGCATACATCACGGCCATCAGCCATTCGGCGGGAACTTCCAGCATCCCGGCTATATCCCTTACTTTTTTTTCAAAGCTGGCTTCCTCTGTCACAAACAGCCGGGCCTTATCCATCAGGTATAATTCGGGGCCGGCAGAAAAAGGCGCTTCGGGGCTTTCAGGTAGCTGGGGTTTTAACATTCGGTGGGTCAGGAGATTGCTCGCCAGGACCAGGGCCAGTACAAAGATCAGGTTTCTGAAATTACGCGGCAGATTTTGAGGAAGGGGCAACATCAGGTACCGCTTCTCTTTACCCGTAGAAGGGTATTTTCCCGTTGTTCTCATTGTTGTTGTCCGATTTTATTTGACTGTGATAACTTAACTATGCGTTTGTAACGCCAATTAAGCTAAAATTATTAGCATAATCAAATAAAATGCTAAAATATTTAGAAAAAAATACCCCACCTTTCGGCAGGGTGCATATTGTCTGGTCTCGGGAGGTGGAAATATATTATTTTTTCAATTCATTTTCAATCAGTTCGGCGATATCCAGCACTTTCACCGAATCTTCTTTCCCAAAGTGTTTGACGCCATCAACCATCATGGTCATACAAAACGGGCAGGCACTGGCTACGATCTCAGCGCCTGTGGCCAGGGCTTCTTCTGTGCGTTCGTTATTGATTTCTTTATTTCCTTTTTCTGCTTCCTTAAACATTTGTGCGCCGCCTGCGCCGCAACACAATCCTTTGGAACGGCAGCGTTTCATTTCTACCAGATCTGCATCGAGCGCTTCCAGAACCTGGCGGGGAGCTTCATACACGCCGTTGGCTCTGCCCAGGTAACACGAGTCGTGGTAAGTAATTTTTTTCCCGCGAAACTCTCCTCCGCCCTTCAGCACGACTTTTCCGCTGCTGATCAATTGCTGGAGGAATGTGGAATGGTGGATCACTTCATAGTTTCCGCCCAGGGCAGGATATTCATTTTTGAGCGTATTAAAGCAGTGAGGGCAGGCAGTAATGATTTTCCTTACCTGATACATGTCCAGGGTTGTGATATTCTGCATGGCCTGCATCTGAAACAGAAACTCATTCCCTGCTCTTTTCGCCGGATCGCCGGTACAGGTTTCTTCCGGCCCAAGTACTGCATAATCTATTTCAAGATAGGATAATATCCTCACAAAAGCCTGGGTAACACGCTGATAACGTGCATCATAAGACCCGGCACAACCTACCCAGAACAAATATTCGGGGCTTTTTCCTTCGGCAGCCTTTTCGGCCATTAAGGGGATGGAGATATTTGCCATAAAACAGAAATTGGTAATCGTTTATACACCTTCAGACCAGTTGAACCTGTCCGCAGCGGGAAAGGCCCAGGGAGCGCCATTGTTTTCAATATTGGCTGACATGGAGGCCCATTCATCGGGCATTTTTGATTCTTCCAAAATCAGGTATCGCCGCATTTCGACAATCGGCACTACCGGATTTATATTGACAGGACAGGCGTCCACACAGGCGTTGCAGGTAGTGCAGGCTCTGAGTTCTTCTTCGGTTACATAATGTCCCAGCAAGGTATGGGAAGCTGCCTCCGGCGTTTGTTCAGTGCCGGTGAGGACTCCGTTTTCGTCGGGTGAAAGTTTGTGCAGGCTGACCTCCTCCATCCTGTCGCGGATATCCATCATGATTTTCCTGGGCGATAGTTTTTTCCCGGTGAGATTGGCAGGGCATACAGCAGTACACCTTCCGCATTCGGTGCAGGTATAAGCATCCATCAGGGTTTTCCAGGAAAGATCAGTGATATCTTTGGCACCAAACCTGTGCGGCGGGTTTTCGATGGGAGCCGGTGTATAGGAGGGATCCATAATGGCCCTGATTTCTTCCTGAATATTGACAGGAGAAGTGAACTCACCCGCGGGCCTGAGGTTTGAGTACCAGGTATTGGGGAAAGCCATGATGATGTGGAAGTGTTTGGATTTGGGGAGGTAAATCAAAAATCCAAAAACCACCATAATATGTCCCCACCAGCCAATACGCTCCAGGAGGTGAAGCGTAGATTCGCTGCTTACTCCTCCAAAGACAGCAGGACCCAGCCAACGGCTGAGCGAAAACCCAAAACTTCCCGCTCCGGAAGCACCGGCAGCATGGGTAAGGCCCCGGTTGTACAATACTTCGTCGGCACCGTTCATGGTGAAGATAAACGCGATCAGGAGAAACTCAAGGTAAAGAATCACATTCCCATCGAGCCTGGGCCATCCGGTCATCTCGTCTTTGTGGAAACGGGGAATTTTGAGCAGGTTTCTCCGGGCCAGAAAGGTGAGGGTTGAAATCAGTGCCAGGAATGAAAGCACTTCGATAAAGCTAATGAGGAAAGTATAAAATCCTCCGAGCGCCGGGCGGAAGATCCGGTGTGAGCCGCTCAGCCCGTCGGCAAAAATTTCGATCAACTCGATCTGAGTGAGTAGAAAAGCCGCGTAAATAAAAAAATGTAAAATCGCAGGAAGTGCCCGCTGGAACATTTTCTGTTGCCCAAACGCTACCAGCAACATTTTTCTGAATCGTTCATTTTTATTATCCGAGCGGTCTTCGGGTCTGCCAAGGCTGATATTTTTTCGGATACCATTTACCTGGATTCCAAAATATCCAACGGCTGCGGCAGCGAGTAGTAAAAAAATTATCTGGCTGATCATAGTCCCTGGGTTTGCCCAAATTTAGTATGCAAGCATAACAAATGCCAGTAAATTTGATTTTTTTTTACGAATGCGAAAACCGCACAAATATCCCTGCCGGTAGTTTCCGCCCACTGCGTTCCTGAAGATAAAGTTCGCCTTTTTCGGGGTTGGTTTTTTTGAGTTGGTTGCTGAAATGCGTGCTGACGAGGTTTTCGATGACCAATGGTGAAAATCCGAGAGAATAGCTATTGAACACCAGAAAAAACCGCTCTTTGTCCAGAATGGCAGCCACACTCTCTGCCAGTTCGTTGATCATGTCTTCGAGTTTCCACTTCTCGCCTTTAGGGCCGTGGCCGTAGGCGGGCGGGTCGAGGATAATGCCGTGGAAGGTATTTCCTCTCCGGGCTTCTCTGCGGGTATATTTGAAAGCGTCTTCGAGTAGCCACCGGATGCCGTCGAGTCCGCTCGACTGCATATTATGGTTGGCCCAGTTGAGCACATTTTTGACCGAATCACAATGGATGACGTCGGCTCCGGCAGCGCTTGCTGCAAGCGAAGCGCCCCCGGTGTAAGCAAAGAGGTTGAGCACCCTGCACTGGGGTATGCTTCGGGCCGATTCGTAGATAAAATCCCAGTTTACCGCCTGCTCAGGGAAAATGCCCACGTGCTTAAAGGCAGTCAGCCCGAGGCGGAACCTGAGATTTGCCTTTTTGCAGGAGTAGGAGACATACCATTGATCGGGAATGGGCTTGATTTTGTCCCAGTTGCCCGAATGGCTGCCCTCCTGCATAAAGCGGGCGTGCGCCATTTTTTTCCAGTCATTTTCCTGAAGGCTTTTGCTCCATACAGCCTGCGGCTCGGGGCGGATCAGGATATATTTTCCAAACCGCTCCAGCTTCTCGCCGTTTCCGCTGTCAATCAGCTCGTAGTCGGGAAAATTTTCCGGAGTGAGTAGTTTCATAAGGATTAATCTACAACTCTGCGGATAAACCAACGGTCGTTGAGGCTGAAACCCAGTCTGATACGGGCGTACAACTCCTGCAATGGCTGGGTAGAAGTATTTCCTCTCCGGCCGATTTCGGCGCTGAGGTTGATTCGTGAAGTGGCCCTGCCCTGGTTGAGGCGGGAATTGCCTTTGAGCCCTGCGGGGATGCCGATCCCCAGAGTGATACCCATATCCTGAATGGGGCTTTCTTCCAACTGAAGGTAAGTCTGTTGCCAGTAGGCGCCAAACCGGTAGTTTACCCTTTCGAGAAATTTTTGAGAATTGGGATTGGGCGAAAATTCTGCACCGGCGGAAAAGCGCATTTCCTTACCAAGCGATACCGGGTCATCAAAATACTGAAAATTTTCCCAGTTTCTGTACCTGACATCGGCCCCTACCGACCAATATCCCGGTCTGTTGACCATGAATCCCACACCGATATTGGAAGGAATGACAATATCACCTGTCTGAAAACCTTTGCTGGTAGTGTCGAGGACTGTGCCATTGTCAAACTCCGTAACCCTGTCGCCTTTGAGATTCAGGCTGTAATCGCCGGAGGCCCCTAAGCGGAAAAGGATATTGTTCTTTTTATTGATCGTATCCTGATAGATAAAGCCAAACTGACTGTTTACGCCTTTGATATAGACATCGCGGGTGGTGGTGATCACCTGAAAATTTTCTACAACTGTTGAGTCGGCGTTGCGAAGGAGAAGAAGCCAGTTGTAGCTGGAATTGCCGAAGAGGTAACTGGCATTTACGCCAATTCTGATTTTTCTTTTCCATAGTCGCAGGGCAGCACCCAGATACGCCTGGTTGATGCCACCTTCGGCGCTGTACTGGGTTTCCTGCACATAGGACGAATCGCCCAGTTGGATGTTTTTTAAATCCACAATTTTGTATCCCACTGAACTGAAAGGGGCAAATCCCATGACCAGTACCAGGCTTTTATTGGAAGGGAACCCAAACCCGATATCGTGAAATCCGGCGGTAAACTGGTTTTCTTTATTGGTTTGAGATTTGAGTCCGCTAAACTGGCCAAAGGCCGAAATATCAAACGTGGTAAATACCAGATCGCCATAAGAAGCCGGGTTCACCCTGTTGATGGAAAAATAGTTGTCTGAAGCAACGCCAATACCTCCCATACCGGCATTTCGGGTTGTTGTGGTGCTCATAATATCACCGATTCCGTAGCGGGAATAGGGACTGAGGGTCAATTCCTGCGCATGGAGGGAACAAACCAGAAATAGCTGGCAAATCCAAACAACTGCAAATCGTCTCCTGTTCATAAGGGTTTTTTGAAGGTCAGAATATGGTTTATCCCTTTAAGGGTTAGAAAAGTGTCTGCAAAATTGAGGTTTTTCAAATGATTTTCAAAAAGATGTGCATCTCCGCCGGTAAGGAAGACGGAAAACGGGTCGCCAAAGGTTGCATGGTACTGGTCAGTCATCCCCGAAATTTCTGCCCGCATCCCGTTTATCACGCCTGTGCGGATGGAACTAATGGTACTGTCTCCCACCAGCGGAACTTCAGTTTCCGACTCTGCCAGCGGTAATCTTGCCGTAAAAGAATGAAGCGCTTTAAACCGCATATTGACGCCCGGTGCGATTCCTCCGCCAAGGTAAATGCCATCGGCGGTTGCCACATCATAGGTAAGGGCTGTGCCTGCATCAATCACGAGGACTGCGCTGTCAGGTGCGAGGGTTCGCGCACCGATTACGGCTACGATCCGGTCTATGCCTAAGGTCTGTGGGGTAGCATAATGGTTTTTTACCGGCAATGGGTCGGATATGGTGATCTGGTGGAGATTGACTTGATAAGGAAGCCTGGTCCAAAAGGGGAATATGCCAATTTCGGCAATCTGTCCCACACTGATCCATCCGCATTCCAGGCTTTCCGAAACGTGCACTTCTGCCAGGCAGGCAGGTATAGCAGTTTCCAGATCAGATGAGGAGACATTCCACGTGTGAACCATTTGCCCGTCCCGGAATAATCCAAGTTTGGTGCGGGTATTTCCTATGTCTATTGCCAGTATCAATGGGGTCGGGTTTCAGAGTACAAATTCGATTTCCTTAAAATCAAAATAACGCAGTTTGTCGCCAAACTGCAGGGCGAGCTTTCCGGCAGGACTTACGCCTGCAACGGAAGTGGTAATGGTTCGATTGTCAAAGATCATTTTTACCGGCTCCTGATAGCCGTAGAGGTGCCTGAAATAGGCCCGGTTGATATTATCCGCGCTTCCCTGTCTGAGCGAAAGATAATTTGCTTCGAGATGGGAAAGCAGTGATTGGAGAACCTTCTCCAGGTCAAAATCTTTATCAGAAAAAGATCGCATGGATACGGCTTTATTTTCAATTTCGGGAGGGAAGGCCCGTTGGTTGACATTTAATCCGATACCCATTACACACGAACGTATGGTCATGCCCTCCAGTTGGTTTTCGATCAGAATTCCCGCCACCTTTTTTTTATTGAGGAGAATATCATTGGGCCACTTTACCCACACATCTTCCATGGGCAGGAAAGACGCGATGGTATCTCTGACGGCGAGACTTGCTACCTTACTCAGCATAAATACTTTTTCGGGAGAAAGGAAGTCGGGGTAAAAAATAACGCTGAAAGTGAGGTTTTGTCCGGGCTTTGTATGCCAGGTATTGCCTTTTTGTCCTTTTCCTTCTGTCTGGTTTACTACAGTGATAAGTGTACCTTCCGGAGGGGAGGAAGGAAGCAACTCACTGGCATAACGATTCGTAGAGGGAAATTCGGGGAGATCAATACGGTTTTTTCCCGTAAAAATGCGCTCTGGCATGGTGCCGGATTTTTATTTTATGAATTAAGGCTTAAATTTAATCAAAAACCTGTAACACATATAATACTACTGGATGACAAAAGTTTTACTGGATGCAAAATCCCTCTCCCATGTAGCCGTCAAAGGCCTTCAGGAAATCAAAGGGCAGGATATCGTGAAGATGGATCTTCGAAAGATTGACGGCGCAGTTACTGATTATTTTGTGATTTGTACGGGTACCTCCGACCGCCATGTCCAGTCACTGGCCGAATCTGTGATGAAATTTATGAGTGAAGTAGGGGAAAAACCTATTTCAAAAGAAGGGTTACAACACGGTGAATGGGTGCTGCTTGACTATGGCACGATCGTCGTGCATATTTTTATGCGCGAAAAACGCTCGTTTTACCGGCTGGAAGATTTGTGGGGCGATGCCCGGTCAGAATGGATCGAATAAATCCAGTCTAAATCAGCAACCGGCTTCCTGGCGTAATTTCCCGGTACGCATCCACTTCTTCCCGCGAAATGGGATTAAAAAACGCGCAAACCACTTCCAGGCGGGAGGCCGTTATAAAGGGGATGACGCTTGTCTGCCCGCACGCATTGCAGTACAGTTCCCGGAGGTTTGCCATAAAACTCAGGTCAGGAAGCCGCGCAGCAAGCGCTCTGGGGTAGGAAATATCCAGAATTTCCAACTGGGGCATTCGCTCCAGCACCGAAAGGTCAAAACTGGTGCAGAAAGACGCGTGTAGCTCCCGCAGGTGAGGAAGTTGTAATAGCGGTGTCAGATCAGAAACTTTCGTTCTGCTGATATCAATAGATTGAAGTTGCGTAAGGGCAGCAACCGGAGCAAGGTCAGTAATGGCAGTTCCGCTACAATCGAGCTCTGTAAGTGTCAACACAAACTCAATATCTGCTTCAGAAAAGCATCCATTCAGCTCAAGTTGATCCATGATCAGTTCCTGCCAGTTATCGTCAAGGGACTCCCACCAGTTTCGGAGGGATATCAGCTTTGATACCATAATGACCGCTGCATATTATTCATTGCAGTGTGTCAAATATATAGGTATGGATTCACTAATCTGAATGATTGGCATTCGAGATATTACATTGACTTTTTTCATCGCTGTGCAACCCTTCAAAATGCCTTTTGTCAGTGCTTTTTTTGTTGCCAATGTATATGTGTGAAAATCAGGTGATTCGGAAAGGGAAATTTTTCCTGATTAAACCGAAACAGACATGCCTTGCTTATGATTTGCAGCCAGCCACCGGAAAAACCATTAATTTCCGATAATTGTTACTTTTGGCTCCACCTTGTGTGCTGCAAAGAAAATACAATTATTGAATCAATATCAGGTTTTAGCTTTGTCTGTGGCTGGAAATCTTCGGAAGAAGCGGAAAAAATTTTTTGCGGAAGAAGACGGCTTATTCCGATTAATCAGCCGATTTTCCCCAAAATCTAACATGCCGTGTTTTGCAGAAATTGCCGGATATTTTCCATAAAGGAGTTGTGTTTTGGGATTTAATATCCTGATTATCAATTTTTTATACTTTTCGCCATTGCGATTTAAGAGAAAAAATTGCGCAAATGGTCATCTTTTATTTCGCAGTTGGTGCAAAAAAAAAGCCGGCAGGGTAATGCTGCCGGCAGGTCAACGAAGGAAAAGCCTTAATAGGCGCCTTCCAGTTTTTCTTTTAGTTGGGTAATGGGCATTCCCAGCAGTTCAAAATCAGGGTGTACATGCTTGAGAAGCATAAACTTTTCGGTGTACATCTCTGTTGCGCGTTGGTTTTTTTCGACAAAGCTCATGAGCTTGTAAAAATAATCTTTTACCGCCGGGTGAGACTTGTCCACAACGAGGGCGCGGATTTTGCCAAGCTCAAATTCTTTCTCTTTTGCAAAATAAGTTACCAGCAGTGGTTTCATGCTCATTTGCTCTTCTTCTTCAAAATTGCTGCTGATAAAGATGCGGATCAGTTCATGGAGGTAAGCGCGCTCTTCCGGTTCATCGAGAAAATCAGATATTTTTTCCCAGAAAAGAAAGGGAATATAGGCGCCGCCAAACCGCTCTGCTGTTTGTACCACAAACCGGTTGAAGGAATCTTTGCTTTCCCGTGCTTTAAGGTGAATAGGCCTTAAAGCTGCAATCAGTGCTTCTTTGTCTTCTTCCCAGTCGCCGTAAAACTTGTCTTCGAGCTGGTCTAATTCTTTAACAATATCCATGTAGATAATTTTTATAAAAATATAGGCTAGTTGGCTACTTCAGAAATAAACTTGATTCTTACGAGCTGAATTTCTTCCCGCTCATACTTTCCTCCGAGTTCGTTTTCTGCTTCATCAATACTATCAGTTTCTGAGCTCATAAAATAATCAAAAATTTCCTCGATTTTTTCTTCATCCACCCGGTCTTCGATATAATAATCGAGATTCAGTTTGGTTCCGGAATAAACGATTTGTTCGAGGTTTTCGAGCAATTCTCCAAATTCCATTCCTTTTAGTTCGGCGATCTCATCGAGTGGGGTTCTTCTGTCCACATGTTGAATGATAAACAGCTTGTTCATCGATTTTCGGGCAGTGGATTTGACCACGACATCGGTCATTCGCTCGATATTGTTGGCTTCCACATAATCTTTGATGAGTTTGATAAAGGGCGCTGCAAATTTCTGTGCTTTTCCTCTTCCTACGCCGGTGATATTCTGAAACTCATCGATCGAGAGCGGATATTTGGTTGACATATCTTCGAGGGAAGGATCCTGGAAAATGACATAAGGAGGAATGCCCTTTTCTTTAGCCAGTTTTTTGCGGAGGGCCTTGAGTTTGTCGAAGAGAATGGTATCATAGGTTTTGAAGTCCTCAATAGGCGTAGTTGCACTTTTGAGTTGTTCGAAATCCTGGAATTTGATCAGTTTGATGGGATAAGGGTTACGGATAAACTCGCTGCTGTTTTTGCCAAGTTTGATAACTCCGTAATCTTCAATATCCTTTATGAGGAAGTCATTGACAATGAGCTGATTGAAAATGGACTTCCATTGTTTTTCATCGAGGTCTTTGCCTTTGCCATAGACATCCAGCTTTTCATGCTCATAGAGATTAATTTGCTGGTTGATGCTTCCGCGGATAAGATTGATCAGGTGGGTAAGGGCAAACTTTTCGTTGACGGAGGTTACGGCATTGAGGGCGATGGAGATATATTTTTCGGCAGAGAAGGTTTCTTTGGGGTAGCGGCAGTTATCGCACATTTCGCCGCAGGTTTCTCTTTCAAAAGATTCTCCGAAATAATGCAGCATCATTTTGCGGCGGCAGGTACCCGATTCGGAGAAAGCCGCCATTTCGTAGAGAAGGTGTTTACCCGATTCGCGTTCGCTCACGGGTTTATCTTTCATAAACTTCTCTAGTTTGACGATATCGTTGAAGTCATAAAAGAGGATACAGTTGCCTTCGAGTCCGTCACGCCCGGCTCTTCCTGTTTCCTGATAATAACTTTCTATACTTTTGGGAACATCATAGTGGATCACATACCTGACGTCAGGTTTGTCGATTCCCATTCCGAAGGCGATGGTAGCCACGACGACCTGCACGTCCTCATTGAGAAACATATCCTGATGTTTGGTACGGGTCGCAGAGTCGAGGCCTGCGTGATAGGGTACAGCTTTAATACCGTTTACATTGAGTATTTCAGCATTTTCCTCTACTTTCCGGCGGCTGAGGCAATAGATAATGCCAGATTTTCCGGAGTGTTGTTTTACATACTTGATGATTTCGGTGGTTGCGTGCGAAGGGCTTACTTTGGGCCTGATTTCGTAATAGAGGTTTTTGCGGTTAAAGCTGGTGATAAATACATCTGCCCCTTCTATGTGGAGGTTCTGAATAATGTCCTGTCTTACTTTAGGTGTGGCGGTAGCGGTAAGGGCAACAACCGGAACGGAGCCAAGCTGGATGAGCATTTCGCGTATGCGGCGGTATTCGGGGCGGAAATCGTGTCCCCATTCGGAGATACAGTGCGCCTCATCGACAGCCATAAAACTCACCTTTGCCTGACGCAGGAAGTCTATGAACTCATCTTTGACCAGTGATTCGGGGGCTACATAGAGAAGTTTGAGGGTTCGGCTCAGGACCTTTTGCTTTACTGCGTCATAATCAGCCCTGGACATACTGCTATTGAGAAAACCAGCCTCAATACCAAAAGCCTGAAGTTGATCTACCTGGTTTTTCATCAGGGCAATCAGCGGAGAAATCACCAGTGCGGTTCCTTCCATTATGACAGCAGGGAGCTGATAACACAGCGATTTACCTGCGCCGGTAGGCATGATGACAAAGGTATTTTTCTTTGCCAGCACGTTTCTTATTACTACTTCCTGCTTTCCTCTGAAAGAATCATATCCGAAATACCTTTTTAACGCCTGCGTTAATTCCGTATCCTGTGTAATCGCCGTATGCTCGTTCACCGTTTGAATCTGTTTTCTATCATGATTAATAAACAAACCGGCCTTTCACTGACGACTATAAACGCAGGGAAAGAACGCCGGGCTTGCGGTTGTTCATTCAAAGTTAATTTACCAAATAAAGATGAATAAAACTAACCCAATCTCAGAATCTGTAAAATGATTTTACAGGTTTGGAAAACCAAAGTTAAATAATTCTTTTGTCTCCTGTAATACCTATAGGGTATTTTAATGGTCTTTCTTTTGTAAAAGAATTTTCTTAACTATACATAGGGAATACGTGCAGAAGGTTTTTGGAATTGGGAGCAACCCATTTACAAAGGATAGCGTTGATGAATTACCAGGATGATATGAGATTTAAAGATTATCATGAAGACGAGATAATTGACGGTTGTCTCAAAGGTGGTCGCAAATTTCAGAAACTGCTGTATGAGCAATTTTACGGCAGCATGATCGTCGTTTGTATGCGCTATACCAACGACAGAGAGGAGGCTCGCGACGTACTCCACGAAGGCTTTATGAAAGTCTTTAAAAATCTCAAAAAATTTAACAGAGGCACCAACCTTGGCGCGTGGATCAGGCGTATTATGATCAATACTGCCATTGACCACTACCGGAAAACTGCCAAGCGGCCCAACCTGGTTGAGATCAACCAGGCGGTTCATGAAGCAGATGCCCAGGATATTGTGGCTGATCTGAGTGCTGAAGAAATTCTGGCCATGGTGCAGCAACTTTCGCCTGCCTACAGGACGGTCTTTAACCTGTACGTTGTAGAAGGTTACTCCCACAAAGATGTAGGGGAACTATTAGGTATAAGTGAGGGTACATCAAAATCAAATTTAGCTAAAGCCAGGGCCAAACTTCAGCAAATGGTTCTCAGGTCGAGGGTCATCAGAAGAGCGGAAGGCGAAAACTATGCGTGAATTCTACTTTGATAAACTCATCCGGGAAAAACTCCACAACCTGGAGGTGCCTTTCAGTCCTGAGGACTGGGAGGAGATGGAGTTTGATCTGGAAATGAGTGATACGGCCACAGAAGGATTTGCCGATGCAGATTCAACGACAGTACTTGCTGGCGGAGAGGAGGTTTTTGTGAACGACTCGCTGAATGATTTTGACCTGAAAATTGAAGAAAAACTAGCTGATCTGACCGAATCAACCGATCCGGATGCCTGGGATGAATTTGTGCAAAATCTCGATGAAGCCGATTTTGATCAGGTTTTTTCTGATAAACTTTCGGACCTTTCGCTTCCCTACCGCGCTTCTGACTGGAGCCTGATGGCACAGGGGCTTGATGACTCGCCTTTTGATACTGCGGTGCGCAATGCGCTCGAAACGCTGGAACTGCCCTACGTTTCTTCCGACTGGTATATTCTCTCTGATTCGCTTGCTGCTCCGTTTGACCATATCATCCGCGACCGTCTGAAAACCCTGGGTTTTGGATTCCGGGGCAGAGACTGGCGCCGGATGGCCGTAATGCTCAATCAGGAAGTCGTATCTGAGGGTATCGCAGAGCCCGCATGGTTTGCCAACTGGAAAAATTATCTCTCCGCCGCTGCGGTAGTCGCGCTCCTGCTGCTGACTTTCCGCTGGTCAGCGGAAGTGCGTTCGCTCTCCCGCCCCGAAAAACGTTACACCGAATATCATGCACCTGTATTCCAGCCCGAAAACGGCAGGGTGATGTCTTCAACTTTTTCGGGCAACTGGCAGCAGGCTACCCCCGCCGATCTCAATAGCAGCAGTACCCCGGTTCAGATTTCTGCTTCCAACGATAAACCTTCTCCGCAGGTCGCTGCCCAGGTTTTTGCTTCTGATGTGATTCTGCCTCAAAAGCCTGAATATGAGGAAATGTTTCCCGGCAATTTTAATCTTACAGAGATAAATACAGTTGCCGCAGGCGATTTTCCGATGGAAATTCCGCTGGTTGAACCTGTGCCGGTTTATGAGTCAGCCGACCTCGGTTATTCGCCCCTCAATCTGTCTCCCGGTTTTAAGGCATCACCTCTTCCTGCACACCGCCCGTCTCCGGGAATCCGTGTGGGTGCGTATGGCGGTTATACCCAAACCAAAGCGGAGCTGAGCAACCGATCCGAAACTGGCTTTATGGCCGGTACCCGGCTTGAGTTTCTTATCAACGACAACTGGAGCGTCGTCTCCGGTATTCATTATGGGGTAAAACAGTTCCGCTTCGAATACCAGATATTTGCGCCCCAACGTTTTGACCGTGCGGTGGATGCCAATCTCAAAGTTCTGGAAGCGCCGCTGCTGATCCGGTACAATTTCCCTTCAACCACTCCATTGAACCTCTATGCACTGACAGGAATCGTTACCACGGTTTCCATATCTGAAAACTACTGGGAATATGATCCCAACGCGCCGGCTAATCAGGGAATTGACCGTAATCTACTTCGCCAGCAAAACCTCCCGACTGATGAAAGAAGCCTGAATACTTATGTCGGCAATATCTATGCTGCTGGTGGCCTTGAGTATCAGTTCAACGACCATATTGCTTTTCAGGTCGAACCCTATTTTCAGATGAATATACAGCGAACCAAAGGCTCCGGTGCCCGCGGATTTGAAAAACAACTCTACACTTCCGGCTTTAGTTTTTCGCTGATGTATAATCTGAGTAAACAACAACAATAGACATTCTTCAAAATGAAAAAACCAGCCCCGGAGGACTGGCGTTTTCGTATCTCTTGACAGGTGTCTCTAAAAAAAAATTAGGGGACTCGATCCCAATCGGGAGAGTCAACCCTAACCCCTAGCTTCTGTATCTGGCGTAATGCCTAATAAGATATTTCAAAAATAGAGGGTGCCCCGGAAGTTCGCAAACCGTAACTTTCTCAAATATAACATATCCGAAATAGCGGAAAAATCGCCTTTGGTTCCATTCTGAGGCTGTGAGCGGGGTTTTTGCAGAATAAATCTCCCATCTTTCGCCTAACTATTACGCCCGAAGCCACCTCCGCCCGGAGTTTCGGTAATAAAAATATCACCGGGAAGTACGGATATTCCCTGAGTGCCGGAAAGTATTTCGATTTTTCCGTTTGCCCGCTTTACCCATTGTTTTCCGCAGTGGCCGGGGTCTCCTCCTTCCAGTCCGTATGGCGCTTCTTTCCGATGTTGGGACATAAAAGTCAGCGATACCGGTGTCAGAAACTGTATTTCCCTGATAACTCCGTTTCCGCCCTTCCATTTTCCATTTCCCCCTGATTCTTTTCTGATGGCAAACCTCCTCAACATTACCGGGAAGCGGAACTCCATCACTTCCGGGTCGGTGATGCGTGTATTGGTCATATGCTGGTGCACGGCATCTGCCCCATCAAATCCATTGCCTGCCCCTGTGCCTCCGCAAATGGTTTCGTAGTAGCCAAAGGTTTCATTTCCAAAGAGCAGATTATTCATGGTGCCCTGGCTACATGCTGCAAGGCCAAATGCTTTCAGCAGGGTATCTGTCAGCCGCTGGCTGGTCTCCACATTTCCGCCTACCACGGCGGGACAGGCTTCCGCTTCCTCCGGAAAGGGCGGATTCAGTATCCCTTCGGGAATATGTACCTGCACATTTTTCATCAGCCCCTCATTGAGCGGAATAGACTCATTCACAATCAGCCGCAACACATACACAATAGTACTCTGAACAATAGCAGTATTCGCGTTCAGATTACCTTTATGAACGCCCGCCGACCCACTGAAATCCAGTTCGATTTTACCGCTGTTAAGATGTAATTTCACCGAAAGCGGGCTCCCGTCATCGAGATACTCTACTGCCGAAAAAGAACCCTGAGGAAGCATTTTAAGCTTTTCGCTCAGTGCCGAAGCCGCATATTCCCTGATTTGCTCCATAAAGAAGCTGACTTCTCCGGTACCAAATTCATTACAAAGGTTGCGTAGCCCATCAATCCCTGCCCTGATGGAGGCAAGCGCTCCGCTCAGGTCAGCGATATTTTCATCGGGAGAACGGGAAGGCCATTTCCCTGATTTCAGAATATGAATAATGGTTTCCCACTGTGGTTTGCCGCCTCTTACAAGGTATTGTGGTTTGATTACGACCCCTTCTTCGGCCAGGTTTACCGCATCAGGCGGCATGGAGCCGGGACGTTTTCCGCCCAGTTCGGCGTGGTGTGCGCGGTTGGCCACATAACCTACGGTTTTTCCATTGGCATCAAAAACAGCACTGATCAGGGTAATATCGGGCAAATGCGAGCCACCAAACCCCGGGTGATTGGTTATCACCACATCGCCCGCTTCAATAGCGATGGCTTCCCTGACTTTTCGTACACAAACGCCCAGACTGCCGAGGTGAACCGGTATATGGGGAGCATTGACAATCAGTTCTCCCTGTGTGTCAAGTATGGCACACGAAAAGTCCAGCCGCTCTTTTACGTTGACTGAAAAACTGGTTCGCTCCAACACTGCGCCCATCTCATCCGCGACTGAACGAAACCGGTTGGTAAAGAGTTCGAGGCGGATGGCCTGATGGGTAGTCCGGGCTGGCTGGGTTTCGCTGGTCTTCGTGGAAAGCCGGGTGAGAATAGCCTGCCCGGTTGAGTCGGTCCGGCATTGCCATCTGGCATCAATTACGACCGTGTGGTGGCTGCTGATAAGAATGGCCGGGCCTGTGATAACCGCTCCGGGAGAAAGGGTTTCTCTGATGAAAACGCCGGTTTCACCGATAAAATGATGAGGATCAGGCCGGTAATCTGGAATGAGCGATCCAGAGGATGATGGGGATATCCGCGGTTGAATGACAGCTACTACGCGCACAGATTCCAGTTCAACCTGTCTTCCTTCCACCCAGTGACCATACAGTTGCTCATAAGCAGTGCGGAAAGCCGGGAGGGCATTGTTTTGGCTGTCCCAGGGGATTTCGAGGGTATGATCCTGCCCCAATAGCCTGAGAAACAGGCTGACGTTCTGCACCTTTGGCAGGCCTCTCTGGTGGTTTTCCTGCTCGGCCAGACCGAGCGCTTCACCAGAAAGTTCGTCAATAAGCCCGGAAAGCGCAGAATCATGTGGCAAATAGGGTTTGAGTACCTGTCGGGATGCAAACCGGGTGATGAGGGCCTGACCTATTCCCCATGCACTGAGTACTCCGGCGTATTGGGGTACGATGGCATGCGAAATATTGAGCATTTCTGCCACCTGGCACACGTGTTGGCCTCCTGCTCCTCCGAATGCCAGGAGGGCATAATTTTCAGGATCGTAGCCCCTGCTGACAGAAATTTTCCGTATGGCGCCAGCCATAAGTTCATTGGCGATCTGAAGAAATCCGTGCAGAAGTTCTTCCTCCGGAATGGAAAAATTTCCTTTTATTTTTTCCAGGGCATCACGTGCGGCGGCTTCACTTACCGGAATATGAAACGCTGCGGGGTCGGTACGACCGAGGAGGAGGTTGACATCTGTAATGGTCAGCGGGCCGCCGGCACCGTAGCAGGCAGGCCCGGGGAATGCTCCGGCACTGTCGGGCCCGACAGTGAGGCGCGTGCCGTCGAAACGGCAGATGGAGCCGCCACCGGCGGCTACGGTTTCAATCGCAAGCGATGGACTCAGGATTTGCGCATCTCCGATGCGGGTTTCAAAATTGTATTCGTATTTTCCTTCGTACCTGGCAACATCGGTGCTGGTGCCGCCCATGTCGAGGGATAAAATTTTGCTGAAACCAGCCAGTTGTGCGGCTTTTGCTGCTCCTACCACGCCTCCGGCGGGTCCGCTGAGCAGGCTGTCTTTCGGGAAAAAATAGCCGGGACCTGCCAGTCCTCCCGCACTTGTCATTACTCTAATGCGACCTGCATTTATCTTGTTTTGGACGCGTGAGAGATAACTTTCGATGACCGGGTGGAGGTAGGCATTGACTACCGATGTTTGCGCGCGTGGCAGAATTTTGATGGCAGGGGCGAGCCGGGATGAAACAGAAATGTGGGTATAGCCCGCTGCCCGGAGAAATTGTTGGAGTTGTACCTCGTGGCTGTCGTTGAGGTAGCTGTGGAGAAAAGCGATGGCAACAGATTCGCAGCCGGATCGCCGCAATTGATGCAGGATATTTTCGCAGGTTTCCTGATTGAGTGGGAGAATCGGATTCCCCTGCGCATCCATTCGTTCATCCACTTCAATTACCGTGTCGTAAAATGGCCGGGGTTTTTGGATATTGAGGGCAAAAATATCGGGACGCTGCTGATTGCCGATCAGCAGAAGATCGCCAAACCCGCGTGTAACGAGGAAAGCCGTGCGGGCGCCTTTCCTTTCGAGAAGGGCATTGGTTCCCCGGGTAGATCCCATGCGCATTTCCAGGGGCGGAAGTGGCTGGTGAAGCGGAGTTCGGGTTACGATCCTTGCAGCAAGTACGGGCGCTTCTTCACTTGCGGTAATTTCAAAGTCGGTACCGGGATCAATGGAAATGGGAAGCGGCGATTGTAGCAGTATTCTACCGTGTTTCAGATTCGTTTTCAGGATAGTACCTGCCCGTTTTCTTTCCGCTCCGGTAAGAAATATTTCATACCCTGAAAAAATATCAGCATTTTCTCCCCAACTGACATCCACAATCAGGGTATCATGGGTTTCAATACCTGTGATTTTTCCTCTGAGGGTGCTGTTGCTCAGGACTTTGGCCAGGTGGGTATTACCCTCAGGGTCGATCGCAACGCAATCGGTAAAAGTTCCGCCAGTATCTGTAAAAATCTGCCAGGTTCCGGGATCAGTATTCATGGCCGGAAATTACGAATTCCTTCCGTTTTACCGTTTTTCCAACTCACCTACCAGCCAGTTTAGCTGCACTTTGGCATCGGAAAGCATGCCTTTGTAAGACATAAAACGGATATCTGCTCCGGGTTTTTGGGGTACCATGGCCTGGCTCAGTGCGCCACCGATTACCACTACATCAATATCTCTTCCGGGGAGATAAATCTGCAGGTCAGACTGAAATTCTTTGGCTTTTCGCCTGTCGTTTATTTCCAGGGCATGATCGGGTTTTTTCAGATCGAGGAGAACAAACCCTTTATTAAAATCCTGAAGCAGGAGGAGATTGGGGGCGTGGATAGCATGGCCGTTGGTAAATTTGTGGCTTACATACATATCGACGACCTCCTGAAGTTCCGGGTTGGTGGAAATCAGAGAATTGGGATTGCCCAGCATCCACAGGTTGTTGGTGAGGGCAAGGCGAATCTGATGAAGGGTAGTATCGGGGTGGAAAATGAGTTTTTCCAAATCCTGAATGATACTCAGCCTGTGCATAGACTGCTGGCTGATCATGGCCAGGTCGAGCATTCCGAATTCGGAGAATGCTTTGGTAAGTTCTTCAATCTGTCCTTTTCTGGATTCTTCAAAATTTTGCATAACCATCCAGTAGTCATTTTTCTCAAAAGAATCGAGAAGAACAGAAATCACTGCACCTACACGGGATTCAGACTCGCCGTAAAATTTGCGAAGGACTTTGTCGAGGACTCTCCGGGCATAAGCGCGGCGGTAGGGAGGAAGCAGGGCCAATCCCGTATCAATACGTTTTTTCATGCGGGTTTTGGTGAGGGAGACTTCCCTTTCATAGACGTCCCGCAGAGATTCTTCGAGCAAGGGCCGGAGTTTGGCCGAAATTTCCTCAAGTACTAAACTGTTTTCAATTACAGAGCCCCAGTCGGCGGTGACATCAGCTTCAAGGGTATTGGAAATGATTTCTCCATATACCCGTTTCAGCAGTCGGGAAGGAATATTTTCATTTTCTTCCAGGCCAAAAAAGCGCGGCTGACCGACGATTTTTCCCCCTACCCGAATCGCAATACCGGACTGACGGAGGGGTTTTCTTCCATCGGAAATTGTGTAGCGAACAGCAATATTTTCGCCGTTGGACAGGATAAATTCTGCTTCAAAATTATCTCCCGGTATATCTTCGATATCGACCAGTTCGCCATCAACATAGATATGGAAGTCGGAAAGACGACCATATTCCATGACCAGCAGGCGTTTGAGTTTATCGGGGTTGGGGAAAGTGAAGTTCTGGTTTATGCCGCTGAGGGTGATTTCTGTCCCAGAAAGCTGTGGATCTGACAGGCTTGTCTCCAGGGGGAGATTTACCTGTTCGAGGTCGTGTTTGGCGCGAATGAGTTCATCACGCCATATTTTGAGATAGGTTTCTTTTCCACGGGTGCGGGTGCGAACCTCCATAAGGGAGGCCACCATGAGGCCGGCAAATTTCCCGATCCCTTTTCTCCCTTTTACGAGACGGTTTTTGAGGCGTGTTCGCTCTCCTTTGCGGGAAACTCTGCTGGAAGCTATGTTGAGATATTCGTTTCTCACTTCGGCTTCTGTCATACCTGTACCATCATCTGCGATGAGGATAGGGTCGCTGGTCAGCGGTTCGGGAAGGGTAACCCATACATTTGCGGCATCCGCATCGTATGCGTTGTCGATCAGTTCCTTGATGGCAAGTTCGGTAGAGCGGTAATTTTCTCCCAGCAGGGCAGCCAGCCTCGGGTCAACTTTAAAATTTGCGTTCGAATTCATCCGTAAAAGGTGTAGAAAAGGGTTTGTAAAAATACAACACGGTTTCCACGACCTGTCCACGTTTCATGCTGTTTATCCACAAAGCGGTATGTGGATATGTTGATAAGCAGGGTTTGGGGAATAAAAAAAGCGTCCCTGGAGGGACGCTTTTCTACTATATTTTTCAGTTAGTATCAGTCTTTGATGATGGGCTGTACATTGTGGAGGTCCACTTTGTCGGTAGCCGCGTCGCAGACGATATCTGCCTTAAATTCGAGATAGATAGTCTGATCATAGGTTATATCCACCTCATTAAATTTGAGGGTGGGGAGGATGGCGCGAAGCTGAAGCTCTACAAGCGCAGAGTTGGACGCCAGCACTTTGTTGTTGATCACGTTGCCTTTAGGATCAAGGGTAACAGAGAAAGCCGCTTGTCCGAGTCCGCAAACGCCACCGTTTTTCAATGATTCGGCAATTTTTTCCTTCATGGCAGCTCTGCCATCCACATAGTTTCTCGGGAAAAATTTGGGTCCGGCGACGTTGGCGTGGGTTTCTTTATGGCTTGGGTGCGGGCTGTAGCCTTTACCCGGGGTGTATTCAGGAACCTTTTCTTCCTGTGCGGAAGGTTTTTGCTGAGGCTGACCTTCTGCTGTAGCAGGAGGCGTGTTTTGTTCACCTCTTATCACTGCGGCAGGCGGTGTATTGGGACGGGCGGTACTGGCTACGTAGATTTCGGAAGCTTCACCAGGTTTTTTATAATCAATTTTTTCCCAGCCCTTATCATTGGCAGCATTGCTGTTTGCAGGCGTGGTGGTTTTTGTACTGGCAGTTTTTTTGTTATCGCCTGCGGAAGGAGTTCCTGTACCGGTGGAGCGGCCTTCCATCAGTGCGATCTGCTCCTGAAGGCGGGTAAGTTCCAGTCTGAGTTGATTTACAACCTGCACGAGTGCAAGATATTTGGTACTGTCGTCTTTGGTAGTGAGGGCGGGGATGGAGCCGATAGCAACAGGCGGTGTTACAGGATTGGCTGCAGAGGTCATCGCATAGCTGCTATTATTGACAAGCCGCAGGCGTTCCATTTCGAGTTGCGCTTCCTGTTCTTTCTGGCGGAGTACGCGCTCAAGCATGATTTCCTGTTCGCGGGCCTGTTTGGCAGCGGCGAGGTTGTCGAGATCCTGCTTTTGTCTTTCGAGATCGGCAATTTTGCGGGCGGCTTCATCCTGAAGGCGTTTGATTTCGTCCATCATGCGCTGGTAGGAGTCTTCTTCTTTTCTGCGCTGATCTTCGACCCGCTGCCGTTCTATTTCCATCCGGTCGAGTTCTTTCTGCTCACGTTGTTGGTTGGCGAGTTCTTGTTTGCGGAGGATTTCTTCTTTCAGTTTGAATAGTTCCTGGTTGTCGCGCTGATTTTGCTGCTCGCGGTCGCGGAGTTCGCGGTCGCGGCCTGCTTTATCTTCTTCGATTTTGCGCACCTGCTGTTCGAGTGAGGCGATCTCAATGCCGATGCGGTCTTCTTCAGAAGCACCTGCCGGAGGATCGGTGGGTGTATTGGTATTGGGATTACTGGTGCTGGCGGGTTCTTCATCGAGGAAGAGGCCACCGCCTTTGCCGCTGTTGTTCCAGTTGTTATCAGCTTTGGGGTTTTTCTGGGCAGCAACCTGCTCCTGGCGTTCTTTATCGCGGGCTTCTTTTTCCCTTTGCTGTTTTTCAGCTACGAGGCGTCTTTCTCGCGCTTCTTCTTCCTGGGCGCGGAGTTTTTCCATTCTTTCTTTCAACCTGCGGATTTCCTCTTCCTGCGCGATTCTTTCGGCATCTTCACGGGCTGCAAGTTCATCGTTTTGGGGGTTCACGGGCTGGGTATTGACAGAAGTAGTTGCCGGTGCTGTGGTTGCAGGCTGGGCAGGCTGTGTGGTAGCAGGTCTGCCCGGGCTTCCGGGAACGCCGACGGTTTGCTCCTGGCTACGGGTATCGGTCTGTGGCTGGGTAGTGGGTTTTACCGGGTCTCCGGATGCAATTTGTTTATTGGGATCAGCAGCAGGCTCTGTTTTAGCAGTTTGCGGCTGCGTAGTGGCGGGCTGGGTGGTTGCCGGCGTCTGAGGGGTAGAAGCGATGCTGGGCGGATTGCCGGATGTGCTGGTCGGATTGCCCTGCTTATCGAGCAACGGGTTATTAAAAATTTCGACCTGAGCATAGGTATTTCCTCTTTCGGCGGAGCAATCGATACTGGGTTTGATCTCAAAATAAACCGATTTGGGTCCTTTAAAATCTGAGGTTTCCCACTTTACGTTTTTGACAATGTCAATGGCAGATTGCTTGAAGCACTCGTTTTTGCCAGTGAGGGGTTTTACGTAAAGTACATGGCCGGAAGGATCAATTTTGACTTCCAGATAGATACGGTCGCTACCGCAGCAGGCTGTTTGCAGCTCCAACTGTTCGTAGATATAGCCCTTAACCGTGTTTTTATTATTGCTGAAGATGAAGGTCTTGGTATCGGCTGTCAGTTTGGTTACATCCACTTCTCCTACCTGGGCAAAGGTGGCGCGGAGTGAGAAACCGAGAATCAGACCCAAAAGCAACAAGCGGCGTTCCATAATATTTGAGAATTTGATTTGATGCACACAATCCTGATTGCAAGTTAGCGATAAATTAAGCAATAAACAGCGAAAATTGAAAAACCGGATGAAAATTCATTTCACTGATTCGTTATTTTTAATCGTTCCATCACATTTATTCCCGCCCGGATATTTATTTCAGCCATTTCTGCTGCTGTATTTACAGCGGGAATTTCTCCCCTGTCAAAGTCTTTTGCGAGGTCTTCCTGTATCAGCGAAAGGGTATCTCTGATTTCCTCCAGATCTTCGGAAGATACAAGTGTCATCCGAATATTTTTGAAGTTTGGAAAGCCTTTGAAGTAGTTGGTATAATGTCTGCGCATTTCCCTGATGCCAATAAGCTCACCTTTCCAGCTTACAGACATATCCAGATGGCGGCGGCACACGGCTGCGCGATCAGCGAGGGAAGGTTCGGGCAGATGTTCACCCGTTTTGAGAAAATGTTTGATTTCGTTGAAAACCCACGGATAACCGATGGCGGCCCTTCCGATCATAATTCCGTTGACCGGGTAATTATTGCGCATTTCCAGGGCTTTTTCGGGCGAATCGACATCTCCGTTGCCAAATATCGGAATCTCTATATCAGGGTGAGCGGCCACCTCTCCGATCAGCGTCCAGTCCGCTTCGCCTTTGTACATCTGGCTGCGGGTGCGCCCGTGGATGGTAAGGGCCTTGATCCCTGCGTCCTGAAGGCGGAGGGCTACTTCCTTGATACGGATGGTATTTTCGTCCCAGCCCAGGCGGGTTTTTACGGTTACCGGAAGGTGAGTGGCATTTACCACTTCGCGGGTGAGGGCTTCCATTTTTGGGATGTCGAGCAAAATACCTGCACCGGAGCCTTTGCAGGCTACTTTTTTTACGGGGCAGCCATAGTTGATATCCAGAATCTCGGGTTGGAGTTGTTCGACAATGCGCGCTGAAGCCTGCATGGATTCAATTTCGCTGCCGAAAATCTGGATGCCTACGGGCCGTTCCTCATCGTAAATGTCGAGCTTCATTACGCTTTTTTCGGCGTAGCGGATCAGCCCTTCCGCGCTGATAAACTCTGTGTAAACCACATCGGCTCCCAGTTCCTTGCACAACACTCTGAAAGGAGGATCGCTGACGTCTTCCATAGGCGCCAGGAGCAGCGGAAATTCACCTACTTCTATGTTCCCGATTTTTACCATTTTTCGTGTATCCGTTTTCCCTGGGACAGAGATTCTATTTATAATGACTACTTAAAATACAATTTTCCACAAAAATACAATCAAAGCTGTAATCTTCCTCCTGTATTATGTATTTTGCCCGGCTGGCTACCAGGAAAAATGTACATTTGCTCCATATTTTATATTTCGACGTGAATACCTTCGAATCCCTGAGGTCTCAGTTGGCAGACAATCTCTGGTTGTCGCTTTTCTTCAGCCTGTTTTTATACACGCTGGGAATTGTCGTTCTGTTGCCGGTTGCGGGAATCATCATAACACTTCTGTACGGCATCTCCTTTTCCGAACTAACCCAGATACTTTCCGGAAACCTGAATGCACATTCGCAGGGAGTGGCGATTTTCAGGCTGATTCAGGCCGTAAGTCAGGTGGTTACCTGGGGTTTGGCCGGCGGAGTGATGTTGTGGATGATCAGGCTTTTTCCTCAGGTACTGGGGTTGTCACGGCCTGTTTCGTTGTTTTTGGCCATTTTTCCTATTGCGATCATATTCAGCAGCATTCCCCTGGTTCAGGCCATCCACATTTCTCCTGAGTGGTCTTTCTGGCCGTCTTCCATGCTTGGGCTACTGAAAGACTGGGCTGCGGTCGAACAAACCAGTCAGAAGTATCTGATGGAGATTCTGGGCGAGCAGGCGATGGGAAAACTTCTCCTCAATCTGCTGATATTTGCCCTGCTCCCCGCTTTTTGTGAGGAATTGTTTTTCCGTGGTTTTCTGCAAAAAAAACTCAGCGAAACCATGCGCCCCCAAATGGCAATCTTTGTGGCGGCATTTATCTTCAGCTTTGCCCACTTTCAGTTTCTGAGTTTTTTCTCCCGGCTGCTGCTCGGATGGCTGCTTGGGTACTGTTTTCATATTTCCGGGCGGCTGTGGTTAAGTATCCTGGCTCATTTTGGGTATAATGCTGCGACCATTCTGCTGGTTTATTATTCTGCCAAAACAGGTGGAACCATATTCACCGACATTACGGAAACCACAGATATCAACTGGCAACTGGTCGTGCTTTCTACCGGGGTAACCGTCCTGCTTTTATGGATTTTTACAAAATTGAATCAGCCTTTAGAATCACAAAAGATTACCCATGAATAATAATCTTGTACAAAGAATACTAACCGCCCTGGTTGCCGGTTCGGCCACTATCGCTGCTATTCTATTTTCCCCCTACGGACTCTGGGTTTTTTGTACGCTTGTGGCTACGCTCGGGCTTTGGGAAATGCTGGGGCTACTGGAAATAACCCGCCGCCGTTATCGATGGTTTGCTCTGGGTTATGGTCTGTCGGTGTGGCTCCTTCTTCTTCTGGAGATCGTGGCCGAAACGATGCTCGAAATTCCCGCAACGCCTTACCTGATCGTCTCTGTTTCTTTTTTACCGGTGGTCGCAATTATCATGCTTTTTGACGCGAGGCAGGAAAACCCGGTGAAAACGCTCAGTGCAATGGTAATGAGCGCAGTCTATTGCTTTCTGCCCTTTTTTCTTTTTTACAGAATATCTGTTCCCCCGATTTCGGCAGACTACGATGCAGCCCTTCCTATGGGCATATTAGGGCTGACATGGGTACTTGATTCTGGTGCTTATTTTGTCGGCAGATGGATGGGGCGGCACCCGTTGTTTCCCAGAGTAAGTCCCAAAAAGACATGGGAAGGTGCCGTGGGGGCGGTCATTTTATGTGTGGGCCTGGGTTTGTTGCTCGACTATTGGCTGAACCCGGAAGGATACCAGTGGGTGGTCATTGCTGTGATCATCAGTGTGGCGAGTCAGTTGGGTGATCTGGTCGAATCAATGTTTAAGCGCAGTATCTCGGTCAAGGATTCGGGAAGCATCCTTCCGGGGCATGGCGGGATCCTCGATCGGTTTGACGGAATGTATGTGTCTGTACCGTTCCTGTTTTTGTATTTTTCTTTGCTTTGACTTTGAAATATTTCAATAAAAAATACCTTCTTTTAAATGTTTAATATAGTGAAAATCAGGCTTTGAAATCTCCCCTGGCATTGCATAAATTAGCCTTTTGTCTTACAACTAAATTATTGCAAAAAGCAAAAAATCAGAAACTATCATGGCAGAAATTAAGGCTACCATTGCTCAGGAGAAACGGCCATCCGCGTATGAATCGTTCATGGCCAGGTTCAATGAAGCGGCTGACATCATCAGCCTTGACCAGCGCTTCAGAGATATTCTCAGTGTACCGGAACGAGTAATCAACGTCAACCTTCCGGTAAAGCTTGATGACGGCACAACCAGAGTATTTGAAGGCTTCCGGGTAATTCATTCTACTGTTATGGGACCTTCCAAAGGTGGTATCCGCTACGCGCCTTTTGTGGATCTCGACGAAGTAAAAGCACTTGCCAGTTGGATGACTTTTAAGTGTGCTCTGGTGGGACTTCCCTACGGTGGTGCCAAAGGGGGGATTACCCTCAACCCTAAAGTGCGCAGTACCGACGAACTTGAGCGCATCACCCGCTCCTATACCCGTGCGTTGAAGGATGTGTTTGGCGAAGATTCTGATATCCCTGCACCGGATATGGGTACTGGACAGCGCGAAATGGCCTGGATTTACCACGAATACAGCCGAACCTATGGATATACTCCCGGCGTTGTAACCGGAAAACCGCTCCACCTCGGAGGCTCCAAAGGCCGTGTTCCCGCAACCGGTTGGGGTGTGATGATTTCCGCTCTGCTGGCAATCGAAGAAATGAAATTGAACCCCGAAGCCTGCACCTGTGCCGTTCACGGCTTTGGAAATGTGGGTAGCTGGGCTGCTAAGTTTTTGCATGACAAGGGGTTGAAAATCAAGGCGATCAGTGACCATACCGGCGGCTTCTTCCGCGAAGAAGGGATCGATATCCGAAGCGCGATTAAACATATCCGCTCCCACGGAAGCCTCGAGGGGTTTGATGGTGGTGCGCGTATTACCAACGACGAACTTCTGACCCTTGACGTGGATGTGCTGGTACCTGCGGCCATCGAAAACGTGATTACCCCGGCCAATGCGCACAATATCAGAGCAAAACTGATTGTCGAAGGTGCCAACGGCCCGGTATCTGCCGACGCCGACGAAATCCTGGATCAAAAAGGGGTGATGATTGTTCCCGATATCCTGGCCAACTCCGGTGGTGTAACGGTTTCCTACTTCGAATGGGTACAAAACCGCCGCGGACATTATTACTCCGAAGAAGAAATTCAGGCCAAAACCCTTCCTATTCTAAAGGACGCATTCCATAAGGTATATGAAACCCACAAGGAATACGAATGCTCCATGCGTATTGCAGCTTATATCGTTGCAATTGAAAGACTGGCTACCGGTATTGATCTGGAGGGCAATTTCTGATCTGCAAAAAAAACTCAACTGCGCCGGGAATCTTCTATTGCAGAAGATTCCCGGATTTTTTATGACTTTTTATGAAAGACTACATAGCAGATTTGTTTTATTTCCCGCAGGCCTTTGTGTAATTTAGAACTCCGTACTAAAAATTTTAATCAGCCCACATGGTCGCAGTTTTACGGAGTTTTTGCTGGTTTCTGTTCCTGGGTATTTGCATCACATGGCCTGCCCGTGCACAGATTTCCTATACACCTGTATATCACCCAAACGCCGGAAACCCCGGAGGGCTCAACAATGAGTCTGATTTTGGGACAACCGGCTGGACCAGCATCCTCAACGGGTTGCTCTCTGCCAACCAGTGGTCCAATAATGTTTCCATTCCTTTTGCATTTGACTATTACGGAACTACGGTTACCACAGTGAAAGTCAGTGCCAACGGGCTGCTGACATTTGAGCCGGGTGCGGCGCTTTTGCCCAACAATAATCAGTATCTCCCCACCAGTGCACTTCCCGGCAAAACCATTGCCTGTTTCTGGGATCAGTTTACCATTTCTCCCCCGACCGGAAGCAATGATCAGGTATATATCAAAACCTTCGGATCTTTCCCCAATCGCCAGTTCTGGGTAAGATGGTCTTCTTTCGAATGGGGAATCGCCGACTTTGCCTATGTGGCAGTGGTACTGGAAGAGACTACCAACAAAATCTATATCGTTGACATGTATGGCAGCCCCAATACTACCTCGGTAACTTCAACTGTGGGGGTGCAATCCAACAGCTCGTTTGCCATTCAGTACGGGACCGCCAGCACACCCATGACGGGGGGCGGCTCTGTCAATTCCGACAATAGTTATTATTCTTTTACCCCTTTTGTCATCCCTCCCTTTGATTTGCTGCCGGTAGAAGTTCTTTCCCCCGATATGGAAGGTTGCGGCATGGGAATCGAACCCGTCTCTTTCCGCCTTACGAATATCGGACAATTGAATGCGACATCCATCAAAGCCTCTTATTCAGTAGATGCAGGAATGCAGGTTACCCCGGAGGTCATTCCCGGAACCTTGCTGCCGGGCGATACGCTTACTTATACTTTCAATGCAATGGCCAACCTTACGGTGCCGGGCATTCATCATATAAAGATAAATGTAAATCTCGCAGGTGATGGAAACATTCACAACGATACCATTGATTATGTAGTCAACAATCTGGTGAATGTCACCTCTTTTCCCTACTTCCAGAACTTTGAATCGGGAGCAGGAGGCTGGGCCGCCGGAGGGGCAAATTCCAGCTGGGAAAGAGGTATTCCTACAAATGACACGATCGATTATGCAGCCTCGGGAAGTTATGTATGGATTACTAACGCTACCGGCAATTACAATGTAAACGAAAATTCATTTGTCAGCAGCCCTTGTTTTGACTTTACCAATGCCAACAGCAAATACCATATTGCGATGAAAATATGGTGGGAAAGTGAATTTAGCTGGGATGGTGCCGTACTTCAGTCTTCGACCGATCAGGGCAAAACCTGGACTGCTATCGGCAATTACGGCGATCCCGACAACTGGTACAATGACAATACAATCAACGGAAATCCCGGTGGCCAGCTTTTGGGCTGGACCGGACGCGCAAGCACGGCCAACGGATCAGGAGGCTGGGTGAGGGCGCAGCACAAACTTCCCCAGAGTCTGATTGGCCAGCCGTCGGTGCGCTTTCGCGTGGCTTTTGGTTCTGACGGTTTCCAGACCGATGATGGGTTTGCATTTGACGATATTTCGATCTCTCCCATTCCTGATGTAAATCTGGGGCCTGATCGTTTTTTCTGCGAAGGAGACTCGCTGGTTGCCGGAAATGCCGGGCTGAGTTTTCAGTGGTCAACCGGTTCGACCTCTCCGGTAATTTTTCTGTACAACACAGCAGGATTCGATTTTTTTGACAGCACCATTACAGTTACCGTAACAGATACGCTGGGTATGGTCGCCCGCGATACGATTCGCATTTCCATGTCCCGTCCGTTGATGATTACGCCGCTTCAGGCTCAGGATATATTGTGCGGAGGGGATTCTACCGGTTCGATTTCTGTGTTGGTCAATGGCGGTGCCGGGCCGCTTTCCTATCAGTGGAATAATGGGAGTACTTCCCCCAATCTTACCGGTGTACCCGCCGGGACATATTCGCTGACCGTGTCTGATATTCACGGATGCGTGAAATCCATGGCTCCGGTAACCCTGACCGAAAATCCGCCACTTATGCTGATAAGTGATGTTTTTTCTGTTTCCTGTTTTGGTTTTTCCGACGGACAGGTTGCCGTCTCTCCCGGAGGCGGAGCCGGTGCGTATTCGTATCTTTGGTCAGATGGGCAGACAGACAGCATCGCAACCGGGCTGGCTCCCGGGGCATACTCGCTGACAGTTACTGATAATGTAGGTTGTACCCTTTCCGAGAATTATATTATCAGTGAGCCGGATTCGCTGTATGCTGTCGCCTCCAGTTATATCAACGCTACCTGTGTGAATCTGGGAAATGGAAGCATAGACCTTACGGTTGCCGGAGGCACCAAACCCTTTAGTTTTATATGGAGCCATGGCGCTACCGCTCAGAATCCGGGCGGTCTGTTGCCGGGATTTTATGTGGCCACTGTAACCGACTCCGCAGGGTGTGTAGCGGTTTCAGATTCGATCGAAATATCCTACACCGACACCCTGCCGCAGGCCGGATTTTATTTTAATATTACCGGAGGTGCTGCCGGATTTCAGGACACTTCTGCCGGGGCGACCGCATGGCTCTGGGATTTTGGCGACGGAAAAACTTCTTCCCTGCGTGAACCCGTGCACCAATATGCGACCAACGGAACCTATACCGTAACTCAGATCGTTACCAACGCATGCGGAAGTGACACCCTTACCTCCGAACTTTCGATCAATACCGTAGGACTGGAAGATACGGAACTGGCCACACGCTGGGAAGTATATCCCAATCCCAGTGCTGGCGATATGACGGTCGAACTGCTGGGCGTGGCTGCGGGAGAATATAAGGTGAAAATATTCAGTCCCAAAGGAGAGCAGGTGATGGAAAAAAGACTGGGCCAGATAAGCGGATCGGGCCGGTATGAAATAACAATGCCCCCGGCAAAGCCGGAGGGCTGTATATTCTGGTACTATCTTCAGATAGCGGAATTTCTGTGAAACGGGTATTGGTAAGATGAGTTATTGAAAAACCCTGACGTAATCGACAATCATATATTGCGGGAAAACCGTGGTATTATCAGGGCTTCCGGGCCAGTTGCCACCTACCGCAATGTTGAAAATAAAGAAGAAGTTTTCGTTGAAAGGCCAGTGGTTTATGTTGCTGCTGGTGATCTGAAAGTACTGGACATCGTCCACCAGCCATTTGATGATGTTTTCTTCCCATACCAGAGAAAATACGTGGTATTCCTGTGAAAATTTTTTGCCTCCTGACAGGAGAAATGATCCTCCGGTGTACTGGTGCGAAGGTAAGTCTGCGCCGTAGTGTACCGTGCCATGTACCTGATTGGGAACATGACCTACCAGTTCCATGATGTCAATTTCTCCGCATGATGGCCAGCCGGTGGTAAAGAAATTTCCTCCCAGCATCCAGAGCGCAGGCCATATTCCCTGCCCTTCGGGCAGTGCGGCGCGTATGTCGATCCTGCCAAACTTAAATTCTCGTTTTCCCGCCGTAATCATGCGGGAGGAAGTGTAACTGCTCCCGCTGTAGTTTTCTTTTTTGGCGGTGATAACCAGATTTCCATTCTCAATGGAAGTGTTTTCGGGGCGATAATACTGAAGTTCATTATTCCCCCACCCACTTGCGCCTGTCTCAAATGTCCAGTTGGCGGGATCTACAGCCGTACCGTCAAACTCATCCTGCCAGACAAGCGTTTTTCCCGGATAGGTTATCGGGGTTTCGTATCCGGTTTCGGGTATCGATAGTTTGCCTTCGTCATCGTTGCGAATGGTTCCTTTTGCCTCTCCGTCGAGGAGTTTGGCACCTGAAATATTTGAAAGTGTTACCAGAAAGGTTTCGTCAGGTTCGTTTCGGATATCGCCATGTATCGGTATTTCGATCGCTTTTTCCAACTCACCGGCAGGTATGGTAAGTGTACCGGAAGTTTCGGTATAGTCTTCACCCGGAGAGGCAGTTTCGCTGGTGGTCTGGTAGTTTACGGTTACGCCCTGCGTATTTTCGCCGGCCAGTACGACGCGGAAACTGAAGGTTGAGTTTTCATCCCCTTCTACTCTCGACACATCGTTGATAGCAGCATTGGGGAGAATTACTTCGGGTGTTTTTTCCTCACATCCTGCCATAATTATAGACAGAGTGAGCGCAGTGATGATAAAACAGCGGTGCGTTTTCATAAGTTTCGGGGTTTGGATAAATGGTAAAACTATTCTTCAAGCGGAAGTTTATACACCCGGATATAATCAACCAGCATTTTTTGTGGCCATATATCAGGGTCAATACCCATTCTGCCCCCCCAGTTTCCACCTGCTGCCAGATTGAGAATAAAATGGAAGGGCTGATCAAATGGCCATTTTTCTACACTTCCTCCTTCATTTTGAAAAGAGAAGCCCAACTGATCGTCGATCAGCAGGTCTAATTTTTCGGGAGTCCAGTTGACCGTATAAACATGAAAGGCCGTGTCAGCCATAGGGAAATGCAGTTTCCCGCCAACCTGGGTTCCATGCATGCCATTATAAGCGCCGGTATGGATGGTCTGGAAAATGGAATCAGGGTTATAGCCTACATATTCCATAATATCAATTTCACCTCCGGTAGGCCATCCGCCGTGTTTGCTGTCTGTGGGGAGCATCCAGACGGCGGACCAGGTACCTCTGCCGGTGGCAGCTTTTGCGCGGATTTTAAATTTTCCGTAAAGAAAATCTGCTTTATGTTTGCTCACAATACGAGCAGACGTAAAGGCACTTTCGCCTACATTTTCCTTATGCGCTTCAATGACGAGCATACCGTTTTCGACCCTGACGTTTTCGGGTTTATCGGTATAATGTTGCAGTTCGTTGTTTCCCCACCCGCAAAGATTGGGACAGCCATTGCCGAGGTCATAACTCCATTTTTCAGGATCAGGCGCACCGGTGTATGAAAATTCCTCGGCCCAGACAAGTTGTTCTTCCGAAAGGGATGGGGCGGTCTGAGGATGGTAATGACATCCCCAGACCAAAACCAACATCCACATAATACGAACCTTAACCATGTATCTTCAGATTAATCTGCTTTCACAAAACGGAGGGTAAACCACCCGGTCGCGCCGGGACTGCACGGTTTTAAAGGGCCATGAAGCACCAGTTCGTTCTCCGTGACACTGATAATATCATAATAAGGGCCTGAGTCCATTACGCCCATAAATATTTCGTCGGGAAGGGTAATTCTTGTCTCCCCGCTCACACCAGCTCCCGGGGTAAGGCTCCACTGCATATTGGCGGGAGCCGTAAAGGGTAGCGCCTGATAACCCTGGCAGGGGTCAACGGTAGTGCCATTATTGTCATATTCAAATACACTTCCGTCGAAGAAGAAGGAATAGACATCATCGTATTGCGCAGGCTGAAGGCCATTGGGGGGCGAACTGTACCACTCTGTAGAGTAAGGATTGGGCCCTACAGCCACTGCTCCTGCGTCTTTGGAGAAAGTCCATTTTTTTCCTACCCCCTGGCATTCTCCCGTAAGAAGAGACACAAGGCTGTCGCAGGCAATGACAAGGTCTTTGTCGATGGTGACGGTTTTTGATACAGAAGATGTGCCGCCGCCCGTTTCACTGGCTGCATAAAGTGTGATGGTGTAGGTTCCCGCCTTTGTGTAAACAATGGTATCAATGGGCTGCGTTGACCGGCCGGGAGCTCCGCCGGGCAAATCCCAGACATAGGAGAAAAATCCCGGTGAAATGCCTTTGATTACAACAGCATTGGGATCATCGGGGAGTACTTCCGCCGAAAAATCAGGCGAACCGGGCAGCGGCCCGATGTCAATGTCCTCATCCTGGTAGGGAGTACAGGCTATTGCCGCGAAAATGAGGGCAACCAGCGTTATATATGCAATTTTTTTCATCATTCCAGTTGTTAGGCAAACAATCAATAACCGGTATTCTGAGTAATTACGCCATCCGAAAGCTGAATCTGTGACTGAGGAATGGGGAATACCTTGTGAATATCGTAGTTAAAAGAAGGGTGAAGGGGTTGCATCACCGATTCTGCATAGGTTTTTCCCTGTCTGATGACATCAAAAAACCGGTGTCCTTCCAGCGCAAGTTCTACTCTTCGCTCGTGGAGGATGGCCGCTAAAAGCGCTTCTCCCGAAGCCGTAACATCCGGCAAAAGGGTAGTACTGCCATTGCGGGCTCTGGCACGAACCTGATTGAGCGAAACCAATGCAGCGGCTTCATTTCCATTGTGCCAGGCTGCTTCTGCATGTAACAAAAGAATATCAGCCAGCCGAATGACCCTGTCATTGGATTGTCCGTTCACATTGGGATCTCCTGTCGGCGCTTCCTCATTTTTGCTGATAAAATATTTCCTCGCATAATAATCATACGGAAATCCACCTGTACCCTCTTTGGTAAATGGCCCGCGGTCACCCATAATATCTCCTTCACGGAAGACTGTTGCCACAAGTCTGGGGTCTTCATCGCCTTCTTTAAAAAATTCATCTACCAGGCTCTGAGTGGGAATATTAAACCCATACCCGCCATAGTCACCTCTTGCCCGCTGGAATACATTGGTCAGTGTGCCTTCTTCAAATCTGCCCCAATCTCCGTTGGAACGGTTCATGTACTGGATTTCGAAAATTGATTCAGGCCCGTTTTCTCCTGCAATGGTAAAAATGGAAGGAAAATCATCGACGAGATAATACTCTCCCGACTGGATAATGTCGTCGGCAACGGGCTCTGCATCCGTCCATTTTGCCTGAAAAGCGTAGGCTTTGACCAGCAGTGCCTGTGCGGCTCCGCGGGTAATCCGACCGATCTGGGACTGGCTTATCTCACTTTTGAGCGGCAGTACAGGTATGGCATCTTTGAGATCGGTTTCGACCTGAGCCCAAACCTCACCTACCGGAGTACGTGGCCGCACATCATCGGGACCCACGACCTCGGTTACCAGCGGCACATCGCCAAAGAGCATGGCCAGATTGTAATAAAACCAGGCACGGATAAATTTGGCCTCTCCGATGATCCTTGCTTTCTGAAAGGGATCCATTTCAATCTGCGGCACATTCTGAATGACCAGATTGGCGAAGTAAATTCCTTTGTAATCGGCATTCCATTCGCTTTCCAGCAATTCGTTGGTGGGTCTTCCCTCGAAATTTTCGAGGCGCCCCAGCGAGGCTGCGTCATTGTCGCCGGAGCCGCCCTTGAGTGCGTCGTCGGAGACGATATCTCCCCAAAACCAGCGGAAGTGCCCTGAGGGAGTCAGCTCATACTGCAAGGCCGAATAGGCCGCTACAATGGCTGCTTCTGCGTCATCGGCAGTCTGGTAAAAATTGGCTTCTGTAACTCCCACTTTGGGATTTCGCTGGAGAAATTCTTTTTCGCAGCCTGTGGCAATCATTCCCATTGCCAGTACCGATACGATAATTTTATAAGTTTTTCGCATTTCTGTAGTGGTTAAGGGTTAGAAACTTGCATTTATCCCTCCCAGAATGGATCGGGCCTGCGGGTAAAATCCGCGGTCAATGCCGATCTCCAGGCTTCCTCTTGTACCGATTTCCGGGTCAAGTCCGCGATATGAGGTAAATGTGAAAAGGTTGTTGCCGGAGACATACAGGCGGAGTTTCCCGACTTTGAGTTTTTCGGTCATGGCCGCCGGAAATGTATAACCAAGCTGCACATTCTTTACCCGCATATAGGAGCCGTCTTCCACAAACCGATCGGAAATCCGCGCATTCTGATTGGGGTCAGTAAGAATAACCCGGGGTTCGTCATTGCTGGTTCCGGTACCTGTCCATCGGTTGAGTCGCCAGTTGGGCATATTGATGTAGGTGAAATCATACCGGGTATAACCCTGGTAAATATCATTGCCCTGGGTTCCCTGGAGGAAAAAGTTGAGATCAAGGCCTTTCCATGATACACTACCCGTGATGCCGTAGGTAAAGTCGGGGGTGGGGTTTCCGATGAAGGTCTGATCCTGCTCGTTGATGATTCCATCATCATTGAGGTCGCGAAACCGAATATCGCCTGGGGCAGCACCATCCTGTGCTGCATGCTGTGCGACTTCTTCCTGCGTCTGGAAAAGTCCGTCAGTTACATATCCGTAGAAGGATGCTACCGGATAACCTACTTCTGTACGTGAGACATAGCCGTTGGCTGACTGGAGGAAGCCTGTAATGACAGGTTGACCTCCGTTACCGAGGCTGGTAACGTTATTTTTGATAAAGGCAATGTTTCCTCCGAGACTGAATCGCACTTCACCGATTTTTTCGTTGTACTCGGCTGCCAGTTCAATCCCCCGGTTTTCGATGGTTCCTGCATTCTGTGCCGATGGTTCGGCACCGATATGGTCGAGAATCGGAATGGTTACCAGCATGTCGCGGGTCTGCTTCAGAAACAAATCTGCGGTCAGCGTCAGCCGGTCGTTAAACATTCCCACATCCACACCGAGGTCAGACTGGATGACGGTTTCCCAACGGAGGCTGGGGTTACTTGCCGTTACGGGTGCGCTGCCATTGGTGATGGTTTCGGTATCCCCAAAGGTATAGTTTTGCCCACTGTTGACGACAGAGGTAAACTGGTATGCACCGATGCGGTCATTTCCATTTTGTCCCCAGCTGGCTCTTACTTTCAGGAAATTGATGGCGGCGGGCTTGAAGAATGATTCATTGGAGACTACCCATCCCAGAGATACGGAGGGGAAAAAGCCAAACCGGTTGTTTTCTCCAAATTTGGAAGATCCATCGCGGCGGGTGGTTACAGAAACCAGGTATCGGTTGTCATAATCATAATTGGCCCGGGCGATATAAGATACCCATGCTTCTTCTGTGATCCAGTCATAAGTTCCTTCGCTTTCTCTGTCCTGCGCATTGGCGATATAGGCTGCGTCGGGGTCGTTGCCCGGCAGATCAGCCTTGGCGCCTCCCAGGCCTTCTGAAATTCCTTCCTGCCGGGTGTATCCGCCCAGAAGGGTAAGGTTGTGTTTTTCTGCAAAAGTCTGGGTATAGGTTAATGTATTTTCCCATAGCCAGGTGCGCCAGCGGGGGTTTTCGACCAGTACGGATGAAACAAGGCTCTGCTCATTTGCGGCGGCCTGACCCGTGGTCGTGTAAAGCTGATATGTGGGCGAAAATACTTTGCGCCTTGCAAAGGTTTCGTCGAGATTAAACGCCGACCGCAGGGTAAGCCCTTTGACAAACTGATATTCGGCAAACAGCGATCCCACAATCCGGTTGGTCTGCCAGTTGTCGCTGGCAAGGGCAATCTGGTTGACCGGGTTGCGTATGTCTGTGTCGGAGTACAGGGAGGCTGCGAAAGTGCCGTCGTCAAGTGTTACCGGGGTGACCGGATCCATATTCAGGGCCCGGACGAGGGGCGTGGTGAATTCGTTGTTTTCAGGCATGGCACTCCGGTTGAGGTTGGTCAGGTTGAGGTTGCTGCCCATTTTCAGTTTTTCGGTAGCCTGAAAAGTCTGGTTGATGCGGAGGGTGATGCGGTCAAAAGACGATTTTTCTCCCCCTACAATTCCATCCTGGCTGAAATAGTTTCCGCTGACAGCATACGTACTTCTGTCATTTCCCCCGGTTACTGAAACCTGATGATTCTGTATTGGGGCATTGGCAAAAATAGCGTCCTGCCAGTCTGTGCCTTCTCCTAATGCATCGGGATTGGCAAATTGGGTAAGGGGAATTCTTCCTGCTGCGATATAGGCTTCATTGGAAAGAATGGCGTATTCGCGGGCATTGAGGAGGTTGAGTTTTTTCCATGTGCTCTGTGTGCCGTAATAACCGTCATAAGAAATGACTGCTTTCTGATTGCGTTTTCCCTGACGGGTGGTGATCAGTACCACACCATTGGCGGCGCGGGCGCCGTATATCGCAGCCGAAGCTGCATCTTTTAGCACGCTGACTGATTCGATGTCGTTGACATTAAGAAAGTCCAGTCCACCTACGGGGATTCCGTCCACTACATACAGTGGTTCGCTGTCACCGATGGTACCGGTTCCTCTGATGCGCACCGAAAGGGCACTACCCGGCGAGCCGGAGTTTTGCGATACCTGAATTCCCGCAGCACGGCCCTGTAATGCCTGCTCTACGCGAAGGCTGGGCAGTTCTGTGATTTCGGAAGCGCTGATGGTAGATACGGAACCGGAGATGGTACTCCTTTTCTGGGTTCCATACCCCACAACGACCACTTCGTCCATCATAGTAGGTTTCAGGGCAATATTGATCGTCGTACTTTCGCCTACCACTACTTCCTGTGTAGCAAGCGTGACATAGGAAAATATCAGGGTCACACCTTTAGCGGGGACATTGATCCGGTAATTTCCTTCTTCATCGGTAAGAGCGCCAATGGCGGTGTTTTTTACCCGTACGGTGGCACCGGCAATACCGGTGCCCTCGTCGGCGGAAGTAACTTGTCCGGTGATGGTAATGTTCTGCCCGAGCAGAACATTACCAATCATCATCCCGGATAGTATAAGGAGAATGAATTTTTTCATTTGAATTTGCAGGTTAGTATTCAGCGCAATTTTTGGCTGCTACTTACTGTCTTACTACTTTTTTGTAAGCATACTGGGCACCAATCTGTACATGAATAAAATACATGCCCGAAGCGAGTGCGTGCATGTCTAATTCGTAGTCAGACTGGGATGCAGGAAGACGGAAGTTGCGGACAATCTGGCCGGAAGGGCTGATAACTTTGATAAGCCGCTCCTGTCTTGCATTTTCACTGAAAGTAAGACGGGTGGCGTAGTCAACGAGTGACGGTGCTACGGTAAAGAGGTCTTCAGTAAAGTCAAAGTCATTGATTCCGGTGGTACAAGCTGTGTTGTCCGAACAGATAGCAAAGCAGGTATTGATGGTTGTATCCTGGGTAACAGGGTTGAGCCAGCGGTCGTTGAAGTTTTGCGCCTGCGCACAGCTCTGTCCTGAAATATCTTCCTTACAAGAGTAGTCAGGGCAGTTGCCGTTGGCGAAGGTGTAGTATCCGCCAAATCCTTTGTTGCGCTCAATTGTGATGGAATACACGCCGTCGCCATCGCTGTCATTCATTCTGAAACGGCCACCGGGAGCACCAAATTCAGCTCCCCCTGCGAGATATACACCACCTGAATCGGCAGATGCTGTACCCAGGCCGAGGTTGATGGTGATCATGGCTGCTTCGCCACAAGCGTAACAACTGTTGAAACAAACGGTGTCAAGCGCTGTATTGTCGCTGATCAGCGCCACGCGGTTTACAAACTGACCGGAAGGATCTTTGACCGTACAGCCAGATTTTTCAGTGCCGTTAAATTGTTCCTGTCCTGCCCAGTTGTCGTAAGTGAATTTGTATTCAATGGTACCAGTCGGAATATTGAGGGTCGTGGTCCAGATGCCGTCGTTGTCGGGGTCAGACAGCGGGTTGGCGTCGCCTGACCAACTGTTGAATGTACCGCTTACATAAGGCTGGGTAAATCCGGTGAGGTTGTTGAGGTCAACGGCGAAGGTAACATCAGCATTTGCCGGCGCGTCGGGTGCGCTGAGGCAGAAATCATCGAGATAGGTGGTATCTGTAGAAGTACCATTTCCGGCTGTACCGAGACCAACAAAGAAGGTGATCCGTGAATAAGAATAACCGGTAGCTGCCTGGAACGGCCCTTCAACTGACAGGCTGTCTGCGTTGAAGCAAAGTTCTTCCCAGTCTCCCACGATGGTATTGGACACAGTGTAGGCCCAGTTTTGTCCGCCGTTGGGTGAGTTTTCGAGTTTCAGGGTAACCGAACCCAGGTGAGACATATGCACTTTTATGCATACTTCTCCACCATTGATGAGGTTGACAGGGGTTGCCGGGTTGGGATTGGAGAAAGCTCCCGCCCAGGTCTGGGCATCACCGGGCTTAAGGTACATCAGCACACTGTCACTGCTGTTGCCGGACGTAGGATTGGGGTTGGCAACTACATGGGTAAGCGAACCGTCAAGGCTGCTTCCGAAATACTGGAAAGTAGTGCTTGTAGCAGATGCTTCAAAATCAAAGATGGTATTGCAGGCAACTTCTACATTGGTTGCAACTACATCATCCATGTAAAAAACCAGTGAATCACCAGCTACTGCATTGCCGAAATCATAGAAGATCGTTACAGTTGAAAAAACATGACCAGCGGCTACCTGAAAAGGGCCTTCCAGTGAGTTTTGTGTCAGGTCAAAACATATGGTTTCCCATGCTCCGGTTCCACTTGGGGTTACAGTCTGTAACCAGTTTGCACCACCTGTAGTGGAATTTTCCAGTTTCAGACTTACGGATTTCAGGGAATCCATGTAAACGTTCATACATACCTGGCTGTAAGTAGCACCATCGACCGGAGTCGTGGGGTTGGGGTTGGAGAATGCACCTGCCCAGGTCTGAGCGCCGCCCGGTTTTACAAATTTCACGACGTTGGCGCTGGTGTTGATGCCCGAAGGATTGGGGTTGGCGGTAGTGCCGGTCAGCGAGCCGTCGAGCGTACTTCCAAAGTACTGGAAGGTAGTGCTGGTCGCACCGGTTTCAAAGTCAAGAACTACCTGCTGCGCAGATAGGGTCTGGATGGCAACAAAAAGTGCCATCACAGGAAAAAACAGTAATCGCTTTTTCATAATGTGATAGGTTTTGATTAGTTAGATTCGTTTGATTCCAAAGTTAATGGTTAATCTGACACCCCGAACATTTATCACTACATCACAGTTACGACATAATGAATTTGCTACTACATCAGAAATACGACAGTGCCGATTCTTCTTCATTGTTACTACGCCATTACTACATCAAATAAAATTATTTGTATATTACATCCTTATTATCAGGGAATTAAATCATGCAGCGTCGGATATTCCTATACATCATGTTTTGCGCAGGTTATTTTCCTGCTGTATCACAAACCATTAATCCCGGTACACCGTTTATCATCAACCATCCTAAGCAGGAATATCGGGCTGCCACCCAAAACTGGGATATTGATCAGGGGCCATCCGGTATTATGTACTTCGCCAACAATGATGGCCTGCTCTGTTATGATGGCACAAAATGGCAATGTCTGCCGCTGCCCAACCGCACCATCGTGCGGTCAGTTGCCGTTGACTCTCTGGGAAATGTGTATGCAGGTGGCCAGGACGAGCTAGGCGTGTTCCGTCCCGACGATAAAGGCGAACTGAAATTTCAGTCGCTCAAAGATCGCATACCTGCTGCGGCCCGAAAGTTTGAAGATGTATGGGACATTGTACTGCGGAAGGACGAAATGATATGCAGAACCAACCACCACATCTACCGGTTTATTGATGACACCTGCCAGGTCTTTCCTGCCAACAGCGCCGTAGGGGCTTTGCTGAAAGCAGGCAATGAAGTGCTTTTCCACGATGAGGGCGGGCTTTACCATCTGGGATCTGATGGAAAAGAACTTATCAGGGGAACCGAAAAAACCAGCGGCATGACCATTGTGAAAATTTTGCCCTGGGACAATGCGTCGCTGATTATCGTTACGCTTAAACACGGCATTTTCCTGTTCAGAGAAAACACTCTTACCCCCTGGGAAACCCGGGTGCACGCCTGGATGGGGAGCGGAAGAATTCATTCTGCGGCGCTACTCCCCGAAGGGAAAATCGCGATCGGTACTTCACAAAACGGGTTGATCATCCTCGATCGCGATGGCTGGCCGCTTTATCAGTTGGATAAAAAAAACGGAATTCAAAATAACAATGTGCTGAGCCTGTTTGCTGACCATGCCGGCAACCTCTGGCTGGGATTAAACAATGGAATCGACTTTGTTCAGACGCATTCCCCCTTCTCCGTGGTTTTTCCCGACGGAAACCTCCGGGACGCGGGCTATTCGGCAATCATTCATAACGGTAACAGCTATTTTGGAACCAATAATGGACTCTACTATTCCCCCTGGCAACCCTATTCTGATCCCTTACAGCCCGGACGGTTTCAACGTGTAGAAAACTCTACCGGCCAGGTCTGGGGAACGGTGTCCATTGGCGAACATCTGTTTATGGGGCATCATGAAGGGGCTTTTTTGATCCGAGATGGAAAAGCGATTCGCATTTCCCCTACCGCTTCCAATGGCACGTGGACTTTTCTGCCGCTCAACCGGTATCCGGGCTATATGATCAGTGGTACTTACAATGGAGTGGACCTCTACCACTATCGCAACAACACCTGGGAGTTTGTAAAAAGACTACAGGGGCTCGGGGAATCCTGCCGCATAATGGCGCAGGACGATGCAGGAAATATATGGGTTGCCCATCCCTATCGCGGAATATACAGGCTGGAATTTCCGGCACGTCCCGATTCTATGGTCGTGCGGTTTTATCAGGCGAAAGACGGATTGCCTTTTGACAATTTTAATCATGTTTTCAGGGTAAGAGATCAAATCATGTTTGCGACCGCGCAAGGTGTATATAATTACGTACCGGAACAAGATCGCTTCGAACCCAACGAACCATTTAAACAGATTCTCGGCCATGAATGGGTCAAACTCCTGAGAGAAGATCGCGAAGGAAATATCTGGTTTGTGGTCAACAACGATGTGGGCATCATTCATGTAGCGCAAAAAGGTGTGGAGACGGTTTTGCAGCGGGAAGATTTTCCTGTGTTGAAAGATAAACTCGTAAAAGGCCATGAGTTTTTGTATCCCTATGACCGGTCAAATGTATTTTTTGCTGCAGAAAGCGGATTTCTCCACTACAATCCTACCACCGATATTCAGCAGGATTCGTCAATTTCTGTTTTACTGACTTCTGTACACCTGATCGGCGAAAAAGACAGCCTGGTTTTTGGCGGAATTTTTTCTGAAAACGGAATTCCGGTTGCTACGCAGCCTCGCGGGCAAAAACCTGTATTCAGATATAAGGAAAATGCGATGCGTTTTGGCTTCTCTGTACCGGAGTTCAGGGCTTCTTCCGGGATAGAATATAGTTTTTTTCTGGAAGGCCTGGAGGATGAATGGAGCAGTTGGACATCCAAAAGAGAAAAAGACTACACTAATCTCAATCCGGGCGGTTATACATTCCACCTTCAGGCAAAAAATAACCGCGAAATCCTGAGCAAGGAGGTTACTTTTTCTTTTGTGATTGATCCTCCCTGGTATTCGTCTCCTGCAGCCAGAAGCATTTATCTTTTGGTGATTCTGACCGTTTTTATCAGTCTGCTGGCCTTTCCCCGCATAAAACTCAGGCGGGAAACCCAAAAGCTTCAGGGAATTATGAAAAGGCAGGAGGAAGAGCAGGAAGCCCAGATTTCGCGCCTCAACAATGAAAGGCTGGAAGAAGCTGTGCGCCACCAAAATCAGGAACTGGCGTCGGCTACCATGCATATTGTCCAGAAGAATGATATACTATTCAAAATCAGGGGTCAACTCGAAGAAATCGCGGCTATTTCTCCCAATGAAACTGTGCGCAAAAAAGTAAATAACCTGCTCGGCCTCATCCACCACGACCGGCAGATCGATCAGGACTGGGAACAATTTGCCTTCCATTTTGATCAGGTTCACCGTGATTTTTTGAAACGGCTTGGAGAAGAATTCCCCCAGCTCAGTCCCACTGATCACCGATTATGTGCTTACCTGCGTATGAATCTGTCTTCCAAAGAAATCGCTCCCCTGATGAATATTTCTGTAAGAGGAGTAGAGACCGGAAGGTACCGGCTTCGCAAAAAAATGGAACTGGATCACGACATTAACCTCAATGAATTTATGATGAAATTCTGATAAGATTATGCAAAATGCGGAATCTGGCATTTTTTAAATAAAAAAATGTTTATAAAATAGTATTTTTATACACGTGTAATAAATGCCGACACTCGCCTTATAATATTTCCCCGCCGGGTTGGAAATTTGTTTTGTCCTGATGAAGCTCAACTATTAAACAACCCGGTTATGCCCTACGACAGGAATAGACTGTTGTTCTTGATATTCTTCCTCTTATTACCATCCTTTTCGATTGCCACTCCTCCCTCGCAGGTTTTTTTTGAAAAAAACCTGGGGCAGTTTGAGCCTTCCATTCGTTTTCAGTCCAGGGTCGGTGATGTACAATTTCGGTTTCTCGCCGATGGCGTAAGTTATGCCATGACAAGAGAGGTCGAAAAAACCCGGGAAAAGCCGCTTGCGCTGTACCAAAACTATCAATGGGCAGGCAGCCATGAATCCGAATACGAGGCTCTCGTCTGGAATATCCGCTTTGCCGGCATTTCTCCTAAAGCCACTTTGGCGGGTAGTGACCAGATTTCAGGTGAAATCCACTACCTTCTGGGCAACAACCCCGATCTTTGGATAAATAACATCCACCGTTTTGGCGAAATCTGGTATCAGTCGGTGTATGAAGGAATTGACCTCCGTTATTACGGCACGGAGAAAAACCAGATCAAGTACGATTTTATTATTCATCCTTACGCTCAGATCGACCAGATACAACTTCTGCCTGAGGGGATAATATCCTGGGATACAGGCGCTTCGGGAGAATGTGTCTTTCATACAGAATGGGGAACCGTAGCAGACGCCGCACCTGTGGCCTGGCAGCAGATCAACGGAAAAATCCAGGCGGTGGGGGTAAATTATAAGCAAATGCCGGATGGTTCCATTGGTTTTACCACAGATGAAAATTATGATCCTTCTGCCGTACTGATTATTGACCCGCTTACGCTCACGTGGAGTACTTTTTTGCACGCGAGTACGTCCGATGATTATGTTTTTGCTGTTGACAGGGATGCTGATAACTATGTCTATCTCACCGGATATACCAAATCAACCGCTTTTCCGATCACCCCCGGCGTGTATCAGGGTATTTATGCAGGGGCGATTGATGGTTTTATCACGAAAATGGACCCCAATGGTACGGCACTGGTTTTCTCCACATATATCGGCGGGTCAGATTGGGAACTCCCGTACGCCATTGCAGTCACCGGCTCAAAAGAGCCGATAATTGCAGGGTTTATGAATTCGGGCAACTATCCGGTTACTCCGGGTGCGTTGCAGATTTCAAGTGGAGGCGGGTTGTCGGAAGGATTTGTGACCAGGCTCACCAGCGATGGAAGCGGGGTTGTCTATTCTTCCTACTTCGGTGGGGCTGACCGCGATTATATTTATGATATGGTGATCAATGCTGCCGGAGAAGCCTACCTCACCGGCTATACCCTGTCCAATAACTTTCCCCTTACCTCCGGTGCGTATTGTAGTACTCCGGGGGGGCTGGGAGATATTTTTGTTGCAAGAGTTAACGCAGCTGGCACAGGGCTGGTCTATTCTACCCTTGTTGCAGGAACCAGTTATGATATTGCCAATACAATTGCAGTCAATAGTGCAGGAGATGCTTTTGTAGGGGGAAATACAGGTTCTGATAATCTTCCTTCTACCCCCGGCACATTCCAAACCTCCCCCAACTATCCCGGCCCCGGAACTCCGGAGGATGCATTTGTATTTCGCCTTTCGGCAGATGGTTCGGGCCTTCAGTATTTTACGTATCTGGGCGGTACAGACAGCGATGTGATTTACAGCCTCGATATCAACAGCAATGATGAGGTGTTTGCGGCCGGGGTTACTTTTTCTCCCAATTTCCCTGCCACTTCCGGCGCTTACCAGACCAGCCCTTCTCCCGGTTTTGGAATGGGCGATTTGTTTGCCGTAAGGCTAAATAATACAGGCTCCTCTCTGCTGTACAGTACATACCTGGGCGGCTCGGATGTGGATTTTTGTAAATCTGTGCGCATCAACGAATACAATGAAGCGCATATACTGGGTGCGACGCGATCGGCGGATTACCCGGTTACAGCTGGCTCAGCCTCCTATAATGCCATGTATGACGTGTCTGTTTCGGTATTGGATGCAGCCGGGAAAAACCTGTTGCACTCAGCACTTTGGGGAGGAAGCTACAACGAATACCCGCGTGCCTCCGGCGGCATTCATCTTCAAGGCGATAAACTGACCCTTGCCCTTACCACACACAGCCCCAATATGCCAATAACCGCAGGTGCATTTCAGGGGACAAAACTGAACGGCACTTCGGACGCGCCCTGGATTGCAACGGTTGAAGTGGGAACTGTACTCCCGCTCATTTCCGGCAATCCTGTCGCATTGTGGCGGGAAAATGCCGGACTGGTACGCATCGACTGGGAAGGAAGTCCATACTTGCGGGCCGGAGACTATTATGTCGAGCGAAAAACAGAGACCGGCTTTTGGACAGAGATTGGCGTGGTGAGTACCAAAAGTGGCGATGCCGGGGCTTTGTGGTGGGAAGACAGGCAGGCGATCCGGTATCGGGGAGAAGAAATTTATTACAGGATAACGGTTGTTTCGGAGGATGGGAGCAGATATTCTTCGGGGATAACCCAGGTGAAGATTCCGCAGAATCAGGACTTACAGATTTCAGTTTCTCCCAATCCCGTTGCCGATGTATTAAAAATCACTGCCCGGTTTCCCTCCGGTCATCCGGCTCAGATGGAAATCACCAGTGCAAACGGTCAGACCCTGTACAGGACAACGGGAATTACCTCAGACGTTGGGCGGCAGCTCGATATCTCCGCGTGGAGCCCGGGCATATATTATGTCAGCCTGAAGGTAAACGGATTTTTACCAGCAGTAGAAAAGCTGATGGTGAAGTGACTGCGGTATATTTTTTACCGGATCGCCGGATCGTGGGTAGGATCAGGCCTGCTGATGATTTGAAATTTCCATCTACCTGTGGGGGCAGTAATCGGGCGGCTGATGGTTTTGCCCGAATTTGCCTCTGCTGTAATATAATAATACACGGTAGTGCCGGGTGGGAAAGGCGGAATAAAGGCTGTCCAGATATTCTGTTCCGGAATAGAGGCGTACATCTCCAGCGGCTGAAATCCCAGCGTGGTATCTGTCGAAAAATAAACCTGTGCGTTGTTGATGCCTGACTTGTGCTGGATAGTCGCATTCACCTGGCAGGGCATATAGGTGGCATATCGGTCGCGAACCCTTCTGTGCTGAATCAGCAGGGGATCGTTTACGCCTATACCCCGGGTAATACAATGAAGCGCACCACCAGACCTGATAATCTGGTTGCAGTTGATGCCCACAACGCGGTAACCGGGGAGCGCCTGCCGATATATTCGAAGCGCAGTCGAATCTGTGGGAATGTCATATACAGGCACGAGGACTGTTTTGTTTACAAATACGGCATTGGTATAAGTCAGATAACTCGCCCACCAGCTATCGGGATATTCGCCATGTTGCGAAGGCATGGGAATTCGCAGGAGGTCATAAGGAAAACCGAAACCCGACGAAAAACCGGAAAGAATATAATTGAGATTTTCTTCGATCTGCGGGCCGTCGGCCACGCCGGGGGGGTACTGTCCTACCAGCAGGGTCTCCTCATTGAGGAGTTTCATATGCATATCGATATGATGGATTCCGTCATAAGGAAGGACATCCATTTTGATGTAGCGGTTGATTCCCATAAACCGGCGGACGACCTCGTTTACCTCTGATTCTGTTTTGGACGAAAGATTAAACCGGCCTTCTTCTGCGTTTTCTTCCAGCACCAGTTTGGAGGAAAAAGCGGTGCCCATTCCATCAGTCATAAAATTGCCCCCGGTCTGTACCAGGTCAAAAGGAGGTTTTGAGGTGGTAAATAAGGATTTTGAAAGGTATTTCGACAAAATCGAAGGAACCATATCGTCGTCGGGACGGGGGCGGTTGTATATCCAGTCGAGGATAAACAGCGAATCCACGCCCCGGGCATACACGGTCTCTGCGCCGTAGTCTCTGATCCATACACTGTTGACCGAGGCGGGAAGCAGGGTAACCCCTTCGCAGGAGACATTTCCCGCTTTCAGATAGGTGCGTACCCCGGTTGTATCAGGGCAAAGGACGATAACTTTACATTCTTCCCTGCCGTAGCGAATGATTTCCCGGAGTGTGGGCGCATACTGAACCCATGCAACGACCAGGTATTCTATTTCTTCCCATTCGGCCATGGTGCGGACCGGAAATTCCGGTGGGGTGGAAATTCCCCCTGTGTTTTTGGTTCGGGAATATAAATACCTTCTGATAAAGGATTTTTCTTTGGGCGCAAACCCCCGGGGCAGGTTGGAGACCTGCGCGTAAGTATCTGCCCCGAAAAGAAAAAATAAACAGAGAAGAAGAAATGCAGGAAAGCGTTGCATATCAACAGACTTATCTGTTGAATATACGATTTTTTAGAAAAAAAACTTCACAACCCCGAAGGTCCGCCAGGTTTTCGTGTTAGATTCAGGGCTAAAAACCCCCTCGGATACCGTAAAATTTCTTAACTTCGCCCTCAGACCATCTGGTATTTCGGAAAGGCTTTGGACAAATCAACGGATGAACCCTACCCTAATTCACCAACTACAGGAATTAAAAACTTTTGGCCGCAAAGCTTTTGCGATTCTGATTGATCCTGATAAAGCGGATAACGAAAATCTTGCCAAAATCCTTGACCGTGTGGAAGCCGCCGGGGCAGATCTTATTCTGGTAGGCGGCAGTCTGGTCATGGGAAATGAAATCCATTCGCTGGTACCGCATATCAAATCCCTCTCACGCGTTCCCGTGGTTTTGTTTCCCGGAAGTATGTACCAGATCGTTCCCGAAGCAGACGGAATCCTGTTTCTTTCACTTATCAGTGGCCGAAACGCAGATCTTCTCATTGGAAAACATGTGGAGGCTGCCCCAATACTGAGGCAGACGCCACTCGAAATTCTTCCCACAGGGTATATGCTCATTGACGCAGGAAAACCCACCACCGCCAATTATATCAGCAATACTTTTCCCATTCCCTGGGATAAGCCCGGCATAGCAGCGTGTACCGCACTGGCAGGGGAGATGCTCGGGTTGAAAATTATCTATATGGATGGCGGCAGCGGCGCGCAAAAAACCGTCTCTCCTGATATGGTAAGAGCGGTTTCACGCGAAATCAGCGTGCCTCTGATTGTAGGCGGCGGAATCCGTACGGCGGAAGATGCGGCGGCGATCTGGGAATCAGGCGCCGACATGATCGTCATTGGGCAGGCTGTGGAATCTGATCCCGGCAGCGACCTCATCCTCCACATTGCTGCGAAAAAAAATCAGCTTAACTTAAAATACAGTTAATCCGGAATTTCCCTTACACATTTCCCCGGATTTTCTAATTTTACTACATGAAAAAAATATTCGTCCTTATACCCTTTGCCCTGACCGCTGTCCTAATGATGACCGGTTGCGGGCCTCAGGCTCCTGCCGAAGCAGAAATCCGCGCCATGATCGTCGGTACTTACTGTGAAGGTGATTACCGGCTCGAACTTACAGACAGCACATATATGAACAGAAAGTTTGTCCAAAGCCCCCTGAGAACGGGTATGGTCAGAGAATCGTGCAACGGTAACTACTCACTCGTATTTGAAAACGACAGTTGGATCGTCCGCATTGAAGCCGATGATTCGCCCGGAAATTCTCTCTTTAATGACTGTAAGCAGGACGTGGTCATCTGGACCTCCAAAGATCAGTATCTCATTGGCACAGAACCCGTTACCATGAAAGATCTTTTTGATCAGGTTGTACTGACAAAAGATGCCTGTGACGACCTTTGATACTTCTCAATAAATTTTCCACTCCCCTTTCCCCATCCTTTCCCACAGAAAAGAAACCAGAGAAATGAAAATAATTTGTGTAGGCAGAAATTACCGCGAACATGCGCTGGAACTGAATAACCCCGTTCCTGAATCTCCGATGATTTTTTTTAAGCCCGATACGGCTGTGTTGCGCGACAATAAGGACTTCTATTATCCCGAATTTACCAGCGATCTGCACTTTGAGTGCGAACTGGTTTTCCGGATGGGGCGCGAGGGTAAGCATATTCAGGAAAAATATGTTCCCTCCTATATCGATGGGGTAGGTCTGGGCATTGACATGACCGCCCGCGATTTGCAGGCAGAAATCAAGAAAAAAAGCTGGCCCTGGACGCTTGCCAAAGGCTTTAACGACTCCGCGCCTGTATCAGAATTCCTCTCTCCCGAAGAGTTTTCAGACTTTCAGGATATTCATTTTACCTGCGCTATCAACGGAGAAACCCGGCAGAACGGCCACTCTGCGGATATGATTTACTCCGTTTCTACGCTGATTGCCTACATTACCCGGTTTATCACCCTCAAAAAAGGCGATCTGGTATTTACCGGAACCCCGGCAGGTGTAGGTGCGCTCGCCGTCGGTGATCATATCGAAGGGTATCTCGAAGGAAAAAAACTTCTGGATTTCCATGTTAAATAATCGTCTCCGGCTTCTTACCATGCTCTCCGGCATCCTTGCCGTACTATTTTTTGCTGCAATTCCGGCTGTGTCTTACCGCTATCCTATGGATGGCTATTACGCTCTCGCCGGTACTTTTGGCGAATTGCGCCCCGATCATTTTCACTCCGGAATCGATATAAAAACACTGGGCCGGACGGGCGTACCTATAAAAGCCATTCAGGATGGGTATGTCTATCGGCTGAAAGTCAATCCCTACGGTTTTGGCCTGGCCGTATATCTTCGCCACAATGACGGGCGCTATAGTGTATATGGCCACCTGTCCCGGTTTAATGATACGCTGGAAGCCTATACCCGTAGCCAGCAATACGCTACCGAACAGTTTTCTCAGGAGCTTTATCTCCCGCCCACGGCTTTTCCCGTAAAGGAAGGGGAAATCATTGCCTATAGCGGCAATACGGGATCTTCTGCCGGGCCTCACCTTCATTTTGAGATTCGCGACCCGGAAGAACGCATTCTTAATCCGCTTACCTACTACAAAAACCTGATTACCGATACCCAAAAACCCATCGTTCAGGAAATAGGGATAGAACCTCAGGACATTCACTCGCGGGTAAACGGCGAATTTCGCAAGGTAAGGCTTACTCCCACCGGGACAGATGGCAATTACGAGATCAGCACACCCATCCGTATTGCTGGTCGCGTGGGCATCGAATACAAAGCGTTTGATCTGCTCGATGGCGCGCCCAATCACTGCGGCATCAATACGGCAAACCTATATCTCGACGGACAAATGATCCATGCGTTTGATCTCCGGCGTTTTGCCTTCGATGACAAGCGATATATCAATATGCATATTGATTATGCCCATTACAGCGAAAAAAAGGAGCGGCTGGAAAAAAGTTATGTGGAGCCCGGCAATGACTTTGAAGCGTATCAACCCCTTCCCCGGCGGGGCATTGTCCAACTTGAGGATGACCGGCCTCATCCGTTCAGGCTGGTTCTGACCGACCTTCACGGCAATTCCACTTCTGTGTCCGGCACCTTCCTCCGCGACACAAATACCAACCCGTTTCCCGCATCTCCCACCTATTATCCCTCGCCAAAGGTAACCTACGATGTGAAGCATAATGTGCTCGTTCTCACCGCACAGCGCGCCCTCAAATCTTTCCGCGACGGGCTGATGTACAAAGATGTGCTGGGAGACACCAAAAAACTGGATCCCGCCTATATGAAAGGCACTTCCATGGTTTTTCTGCTTCCGCTCGCCCGGTTTGATTATCCTGTCGAAATGTGGGATCAGGAAGGCGTCTGGAAAGAAAAATTTTATTTTACCGAAGAGGTTACTTCCGATAACAATTATCTCGTGGAGCAGGACGAACTGCAGTTGTTTTTTCCTTATGAGGCAGTTTTTGACCGGGTACATCTTGAGGTCATGCGCAAGCCGGGGATGCCGGGAATGTACAGCGATATTTATCAGGTAGGCAGAGAGAGCATTGCGCTCAACAAGTCTTATCTGGTTTCCTTTAAGCCCAAAACCAATTCCCGCGATCACCTGGTAGTTGCCCGGCGGGTAAAAGGTCAGTGGAAATATGCCGGCAATACGCTGGGCGAAGATGCCAATGTGTATGCAGCGATGATTGAGTTTGGCGAATTTTGCCTCATGGCAGATTCTGTTCCGCCTACGCTTGAACCTGTGGATTTTGCTGAGAACGCCAAAATCCCCTCCTCACAGGGAAAGCTGACGATTCGGATTGATGACGATTTTTCGGGAATAGATTACTATGAAATCCGGTGCACGCTTGATGGAAAGTGGAAATTGTTTGACTACAATTTTAAAAACAATACCATCAACTGGTATTTCAAAGACGACCGCCCCGCGCCCGGCGTATATACCCTGACCGCCCGTGCCCGGGATAAAGCAAATAATATTGTTCAAAAATCGTGGAGGGTGTTATTTTAGCGCAAACTACTCCCGCGTTATGGATTTTGACAATTCCCTTTCTTTTGCCCGTGAAATGGATGCCCGCGATCCGCTGGCATCTTATCGCGAACGATTTTACCTCCCGCTCCGGCCCGACGGGCAACCCCACATCTATCTGTGCGGCAACTCGCTGGGGCTTCAGCCCCGTACGGTCAGAGATTATATTGCCGAAGAACTGGAAGACTGGGCGACCCTGGGCGTAGAGGGACATTTTCATGCCCGCCATCCGTGGATGCCTTACCACGAGTTTCTCTCTGAATCCACTGCCCGGCTCACAGGAGCAAAGCCGCAGGAAGTGGTGGTGATGAACAGCCTGTCGGTAAATCTTCACCTGATGATGGTTTCATTTTACCGGCCCGACAGCGGACGGTTTAAGATTATCATTGAAGCAGATGCATTCCCCTCAGACCTATATGCGGTGGAATCACAAATCATACATCACGGCTACAACCCCAAAACTGCCCTTATTAAACTTCGCCCCAGAGAAGGAGAATATTGCCTCCGAACCGAAGATATCGAAGCTGAAATCGGTCGGGCAGGAGAATGGCTTTCTCTTGTGCTGCTCGGTGGGGTCAACTACTATACCGGACAGGTATTTGATATGAAACGCATTGCGGCAGCAGGCCATGAGGCGGGGGCTTATGTGGGGTTCGATCTGGCCCATGCAGCCGGCAATGTCGAACTAAAACTTCACGACTGGGAGGTGGATTTTGCCTGCTGGTGTTCGTACAAATACCTCAACTCAGGACCCGGTGGAGTAGCCGGTTGTTTTGTACACGAAAATCATATCAGCGACAAATCTATTCCCCGCTTTGCCGGGTGGTGGGGACACGACAAAAAAACGAGGTTTCGGATGGGGCCTGATTTCCGGCCAATACCTACAGCCGAAGGCTGGCAACTCAGCAACGCCCCTGTGCTGGCTATGGCTTCCCTGCGGGCTTCTATGGCGATATTTGATGAGGTGGGGATGACTGCACTGAGACAAAAATCGCTCCTGCTGACAGGTTTCCTTTCCTTCCTCCTTCAGCAGGCCGGTGATATTGGGGTGAATATTATTACCCCCGAAAACCCTGGTGAGCGCGGGTGTCAGTTGTCGCTGCTGACAGGTGAAAACGGAAGGGCGATGTTTGAGCGGTTGACACAGGCTGGGGTAATCTGCGACTGGCGCGAACCCAATGTCATTCGCGTTGCGCCGGTGCCCTTGTACAATACTTTCACCGATGTGTGGGAGTTTGTCAGTATCCTTGGCAGGTAATATTCCGGGAAACAGATACGCAACCCGTGTGATTTTTCTTTTTATTTCCTACATACAGCAGGGTTTTGATGCCTTCAGAACCATATTTTCGCCGATTTCAGGAAAGTATCGGGGAATTAATTATGTCAAAAAACAGGAATAATCAATTAGTAAAATATACTTTTCCTGTTGAATTTGCTCTTTCGAATCAAAAGAACAAATGAGCCTTGCATGAATCCATTAGCTGCATCGACCCGGTATTGGCTTGAAATCTGGACGGACGAACAAAAATTCAGGGAAGTAAACCGGGTCATGGGAAACAAAAACCCGGGAGAGCCGAGGGCTATTATTCGCCTGCATGAACTTACGCAGCCGGACGAACCCCAGTGGTTTGAGATTAATGGTTTTCTGGATATACTGGAAGACAAATACGAAGCACTCGAAGCGCTGGGAATAAGCCGCAAACAGATCTCCATCTGGGTCAATTGCCTGTCTGAGGAGGATGAAAGTCAGATTTTTCTGGATCCGCTCACGCTGTTGCGGCTGGGACAGGAAGGGGTACGGCTTTGCATTACCCGGGAGCAGGATGCACTGGAAAAGATTGTGAAGGAAGACTCGCCAGTGCCCTTTATTTCACGACTGGTAGAAATCAGTGAAATTTTTATTGGCAATGAGACTGATGAAAAAATAGATTCAGGAATGGATGCTACCGAAGTAATGGTGGCCTTCGATGATGGTACTGTGTGGAAAGCCAACTACCTTTCTCTCCGGCAGCTCACCCTTATGGTCGCCGCAGCCCGAAACCATTCTGAGCGCAATCAGGCCCGCTACTTCTGGTTGCCCAATATGGTGGTCGTAGGCGAACTCAGCCGGGACGAAATTGAGCGTTCGGTCATCCATCTGCTGCGCCTGGGAAAATTTGAAAAAGCGTTTGCTCCGGAAGAGATTCTGAGTGAAACAGAACAGGAAGAAATCATCGCCGAACTGAGCATGATCCATGAATCGGGGTTTATGCTGAATATTGAGGATATTCTCGGCATTCAGGAGCCCTATATTATGTCTTCCGGTAATTTCTGGGCAGTAAAAAAAGTCCATAAAACCAGCCAGCCTTCGATGGATTACATCAATTATTTTCTCGATATACTGGAGGGTAAATACAACGCACTTGCCGGTGTGGGCATCCAGCGGCGTGATATTGCGATCAACTGGAGTTACCGCTACGAAGGGCACTGCAACCTTGAATTTGCGCCGGAACTGCTGGAAAGAATAGGGAAAAATGGTATTTCCTTTAACCTGTATCTTCGCGAGGCGGCAAAAGTTGTTGTCAGAGAGGTGTAAAACTCAAAGAAGAAAATAATACCTTTGCTGCGCTATGATCCGCAATGAGCGCAGCCGCGCATATCTGTTGTTGCATACTGCCATTGTACTGTACGGGTTTACAGGCATTCTTGGCAGGCTTATTCATCTCGAAGGAATTGTACTGGTGTGGTACCGGATGGCTATTACATTTGTCAGCCTTTGTATGTTTCCCGGATTAATTCGCAAGGCGCTTTCTCTGCCGCGAAAAACCATTCTGAAAATCACCGGACTGGGGGTTTTACTTTCGATCCACTGGGTAACTTTTTTTGACGGTATCCGCTTTTCCAATGTCAGTATCACGCTGAGTTGCCTCGCCTCCACAGCATTTTTTACTTCTATCTTTGAGCCGCTGGTGTTTAAGCGGAGAATTCAAATCAGGGAATTGCTGCTGGGCGCTATCGTGATCGTAGGATTTGTATTTATGTTTCAGGCGACAGAAGGTAAGTTCCTTTTTGGAATGGCTATTTCTATCGTATCCGCAATCATTGTAGCTGGTGTCGGGGTGGGAAATAAAGTGCTTGTGGCGCAGGAAAACCCGTTGACTATCACCATACTGGAGTTTGCCGGAGGTGTGCTGGGACTGACCATCATGTTGCCGGTATATTTGTTTTTCCTTCCCGAAACCGTCCTCATACCCCGCCCGGTGGATATATTTTACCTTCTGGTGCTTGCGCTGTTGTGTACCACACTGGCTTATAATCTGAATCTTTATGCGATCAGGCATATTTCCGCCTATACCTCCGCGCTTTCCATTAATCTGGAACCTATATACGCTATGATTATGGCCTGGCTGATTTTCAGGGAGGACAAAGAGCTCAGCCCCGGGTTTTATGCCGGTGCAGCGATTATTCTTCTGTCGGTGTTTCTCAACGGATGGTTTGAATATCAGCTTTCTAGTTCCCGCCGGAAGCTTGTTTAATGCGTTGTTCGCGCAAATTCAGGTTCTTTTCTCTTTCCAGCAAATCCTGATATTTTTTCTCCTGTCTGGCGATTTCCGCCATTTTTTCCTGAATGAAAACCTCACGCTGTTCGGCCAGCCGGGTTCTTTCTTCGAGTTTGATTTCAAGTTTTTTCAGTTCCGATTCCCTGGCTTCAATACTGTTGATGCGGGAAATATTTACCTGTTCCATTGCAGATAAACTTTTCTTTTCCTGACCGGCTTTCAGAATTTCGCTCTGTAGTGAGTCCTGAACCATGCGCGCAGTTGCTTTTTCTTTTTGTGCAGCGAGCTGATATTCTACAAGTTTCCCTTCGGCGATATTTAGCCGCTGGCGGTAAACTTTCATGCTATCGGCCCAATCGGTATAATAACTTTCTTTCACCGACCGGTTGAGCGAATCGCGCAACGAGGAAAGCCGTGCAATGTCAGATAACTGATTGCGTATTTCTGATTCCAATTGTTGCTGCTGGGCGACGGTTTTGTCGAGATAGGAGAAACTGGAAGTCAGTTGGTATTTCAGGCTTTGGTTTTTGAGCTGCAATTCGGCGATAATACTCTCCGCTTCTTCGAGTTCGCGGGTCAGGGTAATGATTTCCGCGCCTGCGGGAATTCCCCGTTTTCTGCGGCGGAGCCGGTCATTTTGGGCGAGGAGTTGTTCCGATTGGGTTTTGGCGAGGAGAATCTGCTGTTCTAGGTCGTTTTCATTCTCGGCAGAATGTTCCAGCGTCAGCTCCAACTGCTGGCGCAGTTTTTCATTGTCATAAGTGATTTCGTCGATTTCCTGCCGGTATGCCTGCATTTTTTGGGCTTCTGCGCGCGCCTGTTCGGCGTGCTCATCCCGGACTTTTGCCAGTTGGGTTTCTGCGTTGCTGAGGTTTTGGCGGGTGTTGTCCAGTTCTGTTTCAAGTTTGGTTATCTCTGCCACGAGGGAATCGCGTTTTATCTGAAAGCCCAGTATGATGGCTTTTTTACTGATATCCATCCGGGTGATTTGAGATTCCAGTTCGCGGAGTTTTTGCTTTTGTGCAATCAGTTCTTCCTCTTTGTCCCGGGCGAGGAGTTTGTATTGCCATACGCGGCTGTCCTGCTCCTGGATTTTGGTTTCGAGCACATTTACCTGCGAGCGGTGGAAGGCAATACCGGAGGTAAGCGAATCAAGGCGTGCGCGGGTGCGCTGCGCTTCTTCCTGGGCGACATTAAACTTCAACTGGTCGAGTTGTTGTTTATTTTTCATCGCATCCACCAGGGCGAGGATAGAGTCGTTTTTGGCGGTAAGCCGGGTAAGTTTTGCCGTCAGACGGTCGGCTTCCTCGCAGTTGGCGGGTACTGTTTTCGTGATGGTTTTGGTCTGAACAATTACCTCAGGCTTCGTTTCTGTTTCACTGAGTCTTTTTTCCAGATCGAGAATATATTTTTTCTGGCGAATGGTTTCTGCCAGGAGAGAATCTTCTTCGATTCGGGCCAGTACGGCTTCGGTTTTCAGGTAGCGAATCTGCCGTTCCAGATCGTTGATTACCATAGCCTCTTTTGGCTGGGCTTCGGACGCAGCAGGAGCGGTTTTTGCTGCGCTGTCACGCAGGCCCTGAAAGCGCGATTCGAGCTGGCGAATCTGGGAAGCATACCGGCTGTTTGCCTCCATCAGGGAGTCATTTCTGTGTTTTTCGCGGCGAATTTTCTGCGCATATTCTTCTTTCAACTGACTTATAGACTGCTTTAGTTCCTGCAGTTCTGGGAGTTCCTTCTCGGGGGTGTCTGATGCCCCAAGGTCAATGATCACGGGCCGCGCAGCCGTAGGCTGGGGAGTTGTTACGGGAGCAGATAATCTCGCTGTGGGAGAGGCATCTGCCAGGGGAGGCGCAAGCGGGGTTTCCGGCGGCAAAGGCTTCTGCCGCTCATAACGCGGAAAAACAATCTGATAGGTCTGGTTCTCTATTCCGGCGTTGTTTTTAATAAAATTTTGATGACTGTTTCGCCACGTATCCATCGGCTGAAAAGCTGCGGTCGCTTTCAGGCTGTAAAAAAAGGTGGCAATAGTTGCATGCTCAGCCAGAAAGGTAAGGTTGCGGTGCAGCGCACCGATCAGTTCGGGCTCTTCGTCTATGATATTTTTCTGCGAAAGGATTTTGGTGAGGGTTTCGGTATGTTCCCGGGCCCAGGTGCGATTCCCTGCAAGCAGGGTTGCCAGTTCGGGGTGTCTGCGAAAATACTGGGGTTTTGCGTCGGTGAAATAGGGATATTTTTGCAGGAGAACCTGTAATTGAAGCAATTCCTGTTCGCTCCGGAAAAACTGTGCTTCTCCCATAAACAGGCGCATCTCTTTCCGGTCTATACCTCCGCTTCCGTCGCGGTCTGCTTCCCGGAAATTACCATCATCGAGAAACCAGCCAAGTTCTCTGGCAAATGGCTGCATTTCTCCTTTTACTGCCTGATCGTTGAGATCGCGATCCACAGCCTGAAACATTTGCTCCATATACCAGTCTGTAACCGTCTCCAGCGACGGGCCAGTCTGTGCGTTGGCCCGCGGAGTGGTGGATACGAGGAGAATGGCAAGGATAACAGTAAAAGTCCTCCGGTTCATGTTGTTTATACTAAACGGCGGGCAATGTCCGCGGGAAAAGGGTATAAGTATAATAACAAAACTCATTAGCCAACAGTTATATTTTCTGTCTCTTCGGATTTCATCAAAAAATCTGCCGAATCTTCAGGTGAAATAAAATATTCGCCTTTCCTGCGAGTCACTACGGAAAGCTGATGATTATAATGTTGATTATAACGTAGTTGTTTATGAATAAACTTATCGCCGTTCCTATTCTGGCGCTTTTTCTTCTGACGATTGATTATTATGTTTTTCAGGGGATAAAAACGGCAACCCAGGGTTTTTCTGAATCCACCCGGTATTATCTGCATATTACATACTGGGGCATTACCGTGCTGACGATGTTTGCGCTGTTTGTATATCATTTTGCTGATCCTTACTGGCTGGGGCGAAATGTGCGTACGGCAATCATGGTGGGGATATTCACCAACTATATTTCCAAGTTTGTGATGGTTTTCTTCCTCCTGCTGGACGAAATCTGGCGGGTCATTCAGTGGATATATTACAAAATCGTCGGCACATCTCCCACGCCCGTAGCTGAAGTGGCACCGCCAGTCCCGGTTTCGGAAGCGCCTGCCATTACCCGTTCCGAATTTCTTGCCAAAGCGGGGGTCATCGCTGCCTCTGTGCCGGTGGTGGGCATTACCTGGGGCATTGTAAGTGGAGCACATGACTATCGGATACGGAAAAAGACGATTTCCCTTCCCAATCTTCCTGCGTCGTTTGACGGAATTACCATTGCGCAGATCAGCGATATACATTCCGGAAGTTTCTGGAACCGCACAGCAGTCGAAGGCGGAGTGGAAATGCTGCTGAAGGAAAAACCGGATATGATATTTTTTACCGGAGACCTCGTCAACAACCAGGCCGACGAAATGCGGGATTATATCCAGGTCTTCAATAAAATATCCGCCCCGCTGGGTGTGTATTCTACCCTCGGCAACCACGACTACGGAGATTATGTTTCCTGGCCCAGTGAGCAGGCGAAAATCAAAAATCTTCAGAAACTGATTGAAATCCACCGCGCAATGGGGTGGGATATCCTGATCAATGAACATCGGATCATAAAGGAAGGCGATGACAAAATCGCCGTTTTGGGAATAGAAAACTGGGGCGCAAAGGCGCGTTTTCCCAAATACGGAAAAATGGATGAGGCTTACAGAGGTACCGAAAATATTCCGGTCAAACTTTTGCTTTCCCACGATCCCAGCCACTGGCGGGCAGAGGTAATTCCACAGTACCCCGATATTGACCTGACGTTTTCAGGGCACACACATGGCATGCAGTTTGGCGTCGAAATCGGCGATTTCCGGTGGAGTCCGGTAAAATATGTATATGAAGAATGGGCCGACCTTTACCGGCACGAAAACCAGTATTTGTATGTAAACCGGGGGTTTGGTTATCTCGGTTTTCCGGGTCGAATAGGCATACCACCGGAGATTACTGTGATCGAGTTGAAGCGGGGGTAAATAGGGTGGCCTAAAGGAGTGATATGGATTATTTCCCTTTTATTGTTTCGACAAAATCGGCAAACCTAAGAATTTTTGTTCCATGATAAGGGTTCAAAACTAGTAAATCTTCATCACCGGTGACGAGAAACTGCGCTTTCAATTCCGTACTTGCTGCAAGGAGATAATTATCGTTGGGATCGCGAGCGTCGGATACCTTTGTTTGGGGACGATAAAGGGTCGTAAACTGAAAAAGCAGGTCTTTCGTAGCTTCTACTCGCTCACTTTTCAGATACTTTTGAAGCTTAGGACGCTCAACAACATTGAGAAACTTCTTTAACAGTATCTGTACAGGTTACCATTTCAATCGTTGGGTTGAGCAGGATATTTTCAACGGATTGAGATTTTTCCAATAGCAAATGAAACTCAGATATTAGTATCAAGGATTGCCCGGGCTTTATTCATTTCCCTGACGGTATGCCTTTATTTCAGCCATAACTTCGTCCTCAGTAACCGGGACATCCAGGGGGCATTGTTTTGATATTCGCGGATTATCTGCTTGGGGCTTAAAACCTCCGCAATTCCCAGCATAGAAATAAGTTTCAGAAAAAAATCCTTCTGATCGGGTTTTACACGTAAGGTGATAATGGTATCTGACATATCCACTCTTTTCCCTAAATATATGCAAATCTCAACCCTAAAGCATAAAAAACGAAATTTTTGTTGTGAACAAAAATGATTCCACCGACATTATTCATATTACCGACGGTCGTTTTGACGTGCGGGTTTGACCCTGTCCGGTTTTTTTAACGTACAGGACTTAACCACAAAGAGATTACTTAGTGTCCTTTGTGCCTTCTTCGTGTACTTTGTGGTTCAATACGAGGCTTAACCACAAAGGTCTCACGAAGGACACGAAGGGGTTTTTTAAAAATAATCATTCAATCAACATTTTCTGTTATATCAAAGTTTTTTTAAATTCCCTTGACAAATTACCCCCCCCCTGTGTATATTGTGTCTGTCATACTAAGCTCATCGCCTATGAAAACCCTGGCTTTTTTTGTCCTGCTCCTCTTCGCTGCCTGCGAGCGCGAAGCTCCACAGCCCACTGATCCGCTGGACCTGCTTCCCCCCGCCACACAGACGGGTGAAAATACCCTCGGCTTTCTGCTCGATGGGGAACCCTGGACACCCAACCGGATTTTTCAGGGGGATTATCGGAAGAGTGATGGGAGGTTTGGGATCACTGCCCGGTATGTGCTATTCGATGAAAATGGAGATCATGCCGGGAGTAACTTTGGAATAGGTTCGATTACTGTTCCTATATATGGGGAAGGAATTTATGAATTAACTAATTACGGTAATCTCTCTGCTGTGATAGTATATTTTGAAGATTGTTCAGAATATTGGTCCACTTCAGAGATACCCGGGCAGCTTAATATTTTAAAGCTCGATACTATTAACCGAATAATATCAGGTACATTTTATTTTCGGGCGGTTAACAAAAAATGTTTGGACACACTAAATATCACTAATGGCCGCTTCGACGTCTCTTTCTGATTTTTGAATTTCTTCCACTAACATAACTCATCACCATGCGAAATCTCATGATTCTCGCCGCACTCATCGTGTTGGCACTGGGACAACTACGTTCTCAAATCATCACCTACCATGACACCCTGCCGGACGGAACGATCCTCACGCTTGTTGATAGTGGACAGCCCCCCATCGAAGTAATGATAGACTCGATGTTTGGCAGTCTGGACTTCAGCGACGTCAGCACTGGTCTGCTCATGGATCGCACGATTCACTTTGTGGATTATACGCGGTATGACGGTACGCTTTCAGATAGCAATCCGGTGGACTACCGCACCTTTTTGTCGCTCTATGCCTCGCTCCACAGTGCACCGCTGGATACCAGCGACCGCCCGTTGCCCGACCTGCCTGCTTATAAAGCTACTGCAGAAGATGTAGCCTTAAGTGGCGTCGTACCAGTGGGCGCGATTTTGATGCATTATCACCGGATCAAACCTACTGCACTGGCTGATGAACTCCTTGCGCTCAATGGTATCCAGCTTCAGGATGTGCCGGGTCGCCCGGAAAGCCCATACCTGGAGGGCAGATTTTTGCCGTTGCCCCTCTGCAAACCCGTTTTGAGCAGGCCGGGTTGACTTTTCAGTTTCCTGCCAGCCTGTACTACAGCACAGCGGACTGACGCTGACCGATATCGAGTTTGATCCGGGAATGAAATGGGATTGTGATTAGGTAATGGACCACGCGATTTTCTTAAACAACCATTCAAAGAAATTTTTCTGTTAAATCTCTTTATTTTTTTAAATTCCCTTGACAAATTACCCCCCTGTGTATATTGTCCTTCGTATAACCCTTTAACCGATACCTGCCATGAAAGTGATTTTTCTTTTTCTTCCGTTTTTGTTCCTCATGGCTGAACCTCTTCAGCCCGGTAACCCCCTCCTCCCGAACCAGGAAGGGGCCGGTACGTTTGGCGCACTCGTGGATGGGGTCGTCTGGCGTCCGAATAATGGGGGACAGTTTTTTCCGCTAGTGCTAGGTGCGTCGTATAGTGGACTTCCGAGGGGGCTTATTATCTATGCGGTAAATAGAGAAACGGATGAGTCTTTTTATTTTGGCCTAGAAGACACTATCTACAGTGTAGGAACTTATTTGCTTGCTAGTAACATCTACGAGGGATTTTATGTTAAATATGAAAAAGAGGACATCCGCTACTTCCCTAACGCCGATAACTACGGAACCCTCGTCATTACGAAGCTGGATACCCTCAACATCGGATTTGTCTCAGCACCTTGAATTTGAAGCGATCAGTGAAATAGATTCGACCGATACGGTGCGCATCACCCAAGGTCGTTTTGACGTGCGGTTTTAACCTTCCCTATTTCTTCTAAATCTACCCTTATTCTACTCCTATGAAAACTTTGTTTCTCCGCCTTTGGGCGTATACTGATTTGCTATGCCTTTTCGGGGCTTTACGGCCAGAGTGTGACGATCACCGATAGTGCTCGTGCCTTTTGATCAGATGATGGATTCGGTGTTTGAACATGTCAGCCTCGCTGCGGTTACTTCCAGCACCTGATCTCCCGTCGCCGGTGATCGTGCCGATAGACCGGTTTCACGGGGGAGCCGGTATGCCGACTCGTTTTGGCAGTGGCAATCGCTCTATGCGACCTTACATTTGGCAGCCCTCACTCCGCTGCCCAACTACCGACACCGGAAAACGGGTATGTGCCCTTGTGGAAAATCTCTTCCCCAGACCCGATTCCGCTGGCGGTTTTGCACTACAACTATCACTTCCTCGATAGTCTGGCTTTGGAGGACAATCTTATGACCGTACAAGGGATTCAACTTTTTGATGTGCCCAACCGCCCCTGCAGCCCCTTTCTCGCCGGGACTTTGTTTATCGCCGCACCCGTGCGGGAAGTCGTTTACACCCTAACGCCCAGTTTTACGGTACGGGATAACCTCTATTTCGACAACAGCGACAAAACCCTCTCCCAAATCCGGCTCCCCTTCCATAGGTTGGGGACAAAACATTTCTCCTACCCCTGCGCCCGAGGCGTAACCCCGTAGAAAAAAAAAGAGAGGGATCGCCGGTTGGCTATAATCCTGTCACCCCTTCGGGGTTCGATCTTCGATCCGTTTTTGCAAGCCGTAGGCCCAACCCCGAAGGGGTGACAGGATTATAGCACAAGATGTGCCCCTTTTTTATCTTTTCCAAAGTTTCGCCGTCGCGCGCCAGGTTATTCATTTTCCACTCAATTAAATCAAACAACCATTCAATCAATATTTTCTGTTATATCCAAATATTTTTTTAAATTCCCTTGACAAATTACCCCCCCCCCCTGTGTATATTGTCCTTCGTATAACCCTTTAACCGATACCCGCCATGAAAGTGATGTACTTTTTTCTTCCGTTTTTGTTCCTCACCGGCTGTGAGCGCGAGACCCCACAGCCCCCTGATCCGCTGGATCTGCTGCCCCTCGCCACACAGACGGGCGAAAATACCCTCGGCTTTCTGCTCGATGGAGAACCCTGGACACCTAACCGGATTTTTCAGGGGCAGTATAGGAAAAGCGACAGTGCTTTCCTTGTTGCTTGTGAAAATGTAGAATTTGACGATGAAGGAGAAAATGCAGGCCAAGGTTTTTCTATTTTTACTCATAAATTAGCAAAAGCAGGTAGCTACAAGTTAAGCGTGCTACCAAGCTCACGGGGATCATTTACCAGGCTAAGTGATGGCTGTCGGTATATTACTTTTGATAATAAACCTGGGAACTTGAGTATTGATCGATTTGACACGATATCTCGGGTTATCTCTGGATCATTTACTTTCATGGCAATTAGCGAGGACAATTGTAAGGATACCCTTTCTATCACCCATGGCCGCTTCGACGTCTCTTTCTGATTTTTGAATTTCTTCAACTAACATACTTATAACCATGCGAAAGTTCACACTTCTCGCCACACTCATCGTGTTGGCACTGGGACAACTATGTTCTCAAATCACCACCTACCATGACACCCTGCCGGACGGAACTATCCTCACTCTGGTTGTTAGTGGCAACCCCCCCATCGAAGTGATGATCGACTCGATGTTTGGCAGTCTGGACTTTTCTGATGTCAGCACAGGCCTGCTCATGGATCGAACCATTCACTTTGTGGATTACACCCGCTATGATGGCATCCTGTCGGATAGCAATCATGTGGATTACCGAACCTTTTTGTCGCTGTATGCCTCGCTCTACAGTGCACCACTGGATACCAGCGCCCGCCCGTTGCCAGACTTGCCTGCTTATAAAGCTACCGCTGCGGATATTGCAACAAGTGGGGTTGTGCCAGTCGGTGCGCTATTGATGCATTACCACCGGATCAAATCTACTGCGCTGGCCGATGAACTCCTTGTGCTCAATGGTATCCAGCTTCAGGATGTGCCGGGTCGCCCGGAAAGTCCTTACCTGGAGGGGCGGATTTTTGCCGTTACCCCTTTGCAAACTCGCTTTGAGCAGGCCGGTCTGACGTTTCAGTTTCCCGTCAGCCTGTATCACAGCAATAGCGGGCTGACGCTGACCGATATCGAGTTTGATCCGGGGAATGGGGTGGGATTGTGATTAGGTAATGGACCACGCGATTTTCTTACACAACCATTCAATCATCATTTTCTGTTATATCAAAACATTTTTTTAAATTCCCTTGACAAATTACCCCCCCCCTGTGTATATTGTCTTTTGTATAACCTCTAACCCAATACCTGCCATGAAAGTGATGTATTTTTTTCTTCCCATTTTGCTGTTTACCGGTTGTGATGTCTTACCGGTAACGCCCTCTCTCCCCCCTGAAACCCAGGAAGGTGCTGGTACTTTTGGCGCACTCGTAGACGGGGTCGTCTGGCGTCCGAATAACGGGGGGCAGTTTTTTCCGCTGGCTCTGGCGGCCTCGTATGGGAGCGGTTCTCTTATTGTTGAAGCCGCAAACCGCCCCATTGATGCTTCAATCAGATTTGCGCTCTATGATACTATTTATGCCGAAGGCACTTATTTCCTTGCCAAAAGTAAGACTCCCTTATTTTATGTGGCGTATGAAAAAGACAACATTCATTACTTCCCTAACGCCGATAACTACGGAACCCTCGTCGTCACGAAGCTGGATACCCTCAACCTCGGATTTGTTTCTGGCACCTTTGAATTTGAAGCGATCAGTGAAATAGATTCGACGGATACGGTGCGCATTACCGACGGTCGTTTTGATGTGCGGTTTTGAGGTTCCTACTTTCTTTTAAACCTACCCTTATTTTACTCCTATGAAAACTTTTTTTCTCCGCCTTTGGGCGGTAATGGTTTGTTGTGCCTTTTCCGGGCTTTATAGCCAGAGTGTGACAATCACGGATAGTGCCTTTGTGCCTTTGGATCAGATGATGGACTCAGTGTTTGAACATGTCAGCCTCGCTGCGGTGACTTCTCAGCACCTAATCTCCCGTGCGCCGGTGTTGATGCCTATAGACCGGTTTCACGGCGGAACCGGGGCGGATACCGCCGTTTTCGGACAGTGGAAATCACTGTATGCGACCTTACAACTGGCGGCCATAGACCCTGCTGCCCAACTACCGACACCGGAAAACGGTTATGTGCCGGTCGTGGAAAATCTCTCCTCCCAGGACCCGATTCCGCTGGCGGTTTTGCATTACAACTACCACTTCCTCGATAGCCTGGCTTTGGAGGACAATCTTCTGACCGTACAAGGGATTCAACTTTTTGATGTGCCCAACCGCCCCCGCAGCCCCTTTCTCGCCGGGACTTTGTTTATCGCCGCACCCGTGCGGAAAGTCGTTTACACCTTAACGCCAAGTTTTACGGTACGGGATAACCTCTATTTCGACAACAGCGACAAAACCCTCTCTCAAATCCGGCTCGACGCCGGGGATGGCCTCGGCTTCCGGACGATCAGCCTGAATGATGCCTTAAATGCCCAATACCCTGCCGGTGGGGAAAAAATCCTTCGTCTGCGGTTGAGTTTCACCGATGGCACGGTGCGGGAGTGTGCGAGTCGTATTCAGGTAAACGCCCCCTCGGCCAACGGGCGGTACAGCAATACCCAGCCAGATGCCACCTTTACGGTTACCGCGACCCGCGACGGCGTTACGGCGCAGGCCCTCGTTTCGGTCAGTTATGGCTGCGGCCATACCCAACTGGTGCGACCTTTTATTTTTGTCGAAGGAACCCAGCCCGCAGGCGCCCCCGGCACTGATCAGAGTTTTGAAAACTTTTTTGATCCGGGTAGAATGCCACCGGAAGTCCAGGAAGAATTTGAAGAAGGGGGGTATGACCTGGTGTATGTGGACTTTGCGGAAGACGGGGGGCAGGCCGTGGTGGTTCATGCCGAATTGGTAAAAGAAGTGCTGCGGGAGATCAACCTCAACCGCAAAGTCGGCGACGAACCGAATGTCATCCTCGGCGGCAGTACCGGAGGGGTCAGTTCTCGTATCGCCCTGGCAGAGATGGAACTCGCCAACGAAACTACCGAAACCCGCCTGTTGATTTCCTTTGACAGCGGGGCACAGGGGGACAATGTACCCCTCGGGCTGCAACACATGATCCGGCACCTGGTGGAGTTTTCGATGTTGGGACTGGTTCCTGAGGTGAATTCGCTCGGCGACGCCCTCCAGGCTCCCGGCAGCCAGGATATGCTGATTTATCAGGCCTTTGCCCCGAATAATCTGCTTCCGCAGCGGCGAGTCAATTTGCAAACCTACCTCAATACCCTTGTGGCGCAGGGCTTGCCTCAAAACACAAAACTCCTGGCCATCAGCAACGGCTCCCAGACCGGACAGGGCCAGGGGTTTAATCCGGGCGATGAAATCATCGATATTGAGACCTTCGGTCCTCTACCCGGCCTGGTCAATGTCCGTGTTCGGTTTCAGATTTGGGCCGTCCCTGATAATGTGGAGGAAAACATTTACAACGGACGGATAGTGGTGCGGATTTTTTCGTTTGTCATTCCGGTTGTTCCGCCCCGTCGGGTAGAAGTATCGGGCACCCGCCCCTACGACTCGTCTCCCGGAGGAGCTCTGCCGTTGGGGGCCAATCTGGAAGGGATTGAGGAAGAATCGCTGCCCGACCAGATTCTTAACCTCTTGGAAGATTTACCCTTTAATCAGGTGACAATGGTGAACCGGGCGTGTTTTGCTGCGACGGTGAGCGGTCTGGACTTACAACCGGCCATTTTTCCGAATCTGGGTCTCAACGTGCAAAATGCCCAGGTAATCACCAACGGACTTACGCCCTTTGAGGATTATACCGCGCCTACCGGGGTAGTGGATCCGGTCAACAACCTGTTTAACGAAATCCATGTGGAATATACTCCCCATGTCAACGCCTTTCTGATCCGCCACGCCGTGGGGCAAAACGACTTTAACGATGTGCCCGGCACCACGCCCGCGGCCCTCAATACGACGTACAATTTTGGCCGGGGAGCGGTGGACTTTACCGTTAGCCAGTTGGTCAAATCGGTTCAGGTAAACAGCGGCGGAAACCTGTGGGTAAACGATCCGGCACCGATCGGATTTGCCAGCCAAAACCTCAATCCCACCCTTGCCGGTTCGGCGTTTCCGCTGGAAGTTGCCGGGGAAACGGCTTGCTTTGGCGCCGTTACGGTTTCCGTGGGGAGCGGTGGACAGATGAAGCTCGGCGAATCCGGCGGCCATCAATCAATCCGAACGGCCACCGTGCGATTTAGCCCCGGAAGCCGTCTGGAATTGCTGCCGGGCAGCACCCTCCGCATCCACGACAACTCCCTGTTGGTGATCGAACCGGGGGCGACGCTCCGCATTGAAAACGGTGCCCATATCGAACTTTTGGGCGACAATGCGGTGCTGGAAATCCGGGGCAACCTCGAACTGGGGGCGTATGCCTCGCTGAGTTTTAGCGGCAGCGGATTTATCCGCCTGGGTATGGCCGTGCAGGGCACGACCAATGTCCAGCTTATCGGCACCGGCCAGCGACTCGAACTCCACGGCTCCGGGCCGACCGACAAAGTCCTCGAAATCATGGACTTTACCGTCTGGTACCTGATTATGATATTGACATGACCATCATCACCGACGGCAGGGTCGAACTCGGTGCAGGTGCTGCTCGATACTGGCAATGGACAGGTGATTTTGCTAATACACATTTTACGGCCATCACCCCCGATGCCGCCCACCGCTACCATACCATCTATACCAATGGGCAGTCCAATCAGTTTCTCGAAGATCTGGAATTCTCCTGGGGAATCCGCGGCCTGAGTGCCCGCAACAACCTCTAGCAACGGAGCTTCTCCCACGATCTGGGACAGCCAGTTTCACGACTGCACCACCGGGCTGTACTCCGAAGGCAAAGGACTTACCCTCAACAACGTTCAGTTGTACAACAATATCACCGGCTGGCAGGCCGTCGGGCATACCTTTGGCGGCAATTTTGTCAACAGCCAGGCAAATACCAACGGAGCCGGAATCTTTTTCACCGGAAATAGCAACCTCACCCTGACCACCTCTCAGGTCAATGACAATGTCAGCGGCGTGTATTATTCCGGGACGGGAAGTGTCACCGGTTCCTGTGGCGAAGTCCGCGACAATTTCAGCTACGGCATTCTCGCCGTCAACAACGGGTCGGTCAATTTTTCCTCCCAAAAGAAAATGAATCTTTCCGGCAACGGCTATTCGATTTCGCTCTCCCAGGCCAGTAATCTCTACCTGAGCAACGGACGAAATAACCTGATCCCTGCGGCGGTCAGCGGCAGTAAGGCCGTAACCGGAACCCTCAGCGGGAGTATCACTTCGATCACCGCCACCCGCAACCAGTGGAACACCCGCATCCCTCCGGGCAATCCGATTCCCAATCCCGGTCAGTCGCCCGTATCAGGGCTGGACTACACCTGACCAACGGCAGCGGAGCGGCAGTTACCCTGACCGACAATCAGCCCTTGTTTTTGCGCCTTGTGGCGGCAGCAATCCCTCCGGGCTGATGGTGGAGACCGAACCCTGCACCAATTGTCCAACGATGCAGACGCCCCATGTTCCCGGTCTGCGGCTCGACCTGCCCTCAATCAGGCCCTGGCAAATCTGGCAGATAGTCTGCCCGCTGTCCGGGCGATGGGTGTGACGCAGTTGAGCGAAATCCTCGATCATGCCTTTCCCTACGGCGTCAATCACCCCGGCTGCGCCGCCTGCTCGACCTCGGCTGGCTCGAACTCCGCGACTACACCGCCCGCGAAATGGCGGCAGATACCCTTCCGGTAGATTCCAGCCTTCACACCCAGTTACTCACCGGGCGGCTGGCCCTGCTGCGGGCGGCGGTCAACCGGCGCAGGCTTCAGCATCAGGCAGCGGGGGATTCCGTCCGGGCGTTTTACCTCGCCACCGACCGGGCTCTGCTCTACGAATGGGCCGGACGTACTGGCAAAGCCCTGCAGCAACTCGAAAATCTGCAATCTCCCAACCGGACACCCGAAGAGCAGGAATACCTTGATCATTGGATTTGCCACCTCCGGGCCAAACAACAATACCGTCAGGGACTCCTTACCCTGTTGCAGTGGGACAGCCTGATTCAGACCTGTCCGTCGCCTTCGGCAGTTTCTCCGGTAGCCTCGGGCACTGCGCTTCGCCTTTCAGCACCGGCGGAGCCGGAGATCATTCTTTATCCCAATCCCGCTACTGACCGACTGTATATCAGCTACACCCCGGTGGGAATTCCTGACGACCAGGCGCGCCTTCGCGCCACCCTGCACAGTCTTCAGGGCGGAGAAGAAGGGGAAATTCTGCCTTCACAAGGCGTATTCGCCGGAAATAACGAATGGGAAGTTTCCACCGCCCATCTCCCCGCCGGGATGTATCTCGTGCGGATTTTTACCGGTGCGGAGAGCCGGACGTTTAAGCTGGTGATTGTGCGGTGATTCAAAGGTCCCCATCGACCATGGGCTCCATCGCCCGTACCTGCCATTTGTGGTTACCGCCCACTTTGTATTTATCTCTGCCGATATACCTGACAATCAGTCCGCTAAACAGGATTCCGGTGGCAATCATAATACTTTGCGGGTCGGGGGTATCATTTTCCAGAAGCGTATTGAGACTGGTGCCGCCTATCAGCACGCCGCCGGAGATCATGGCTGTGGCCGAATACATATTTTTGAAGTACCGCCAGTAGGTTTTTTCGGTATTGTAAACGGTTCCTATTTCACTGAGTGGCACGTAGTCCCGGTACAGGGTATTGGTTTCGTCTCCGGCGTTGGCAAATTTTACCGATTTGATCAGCACAACCATGGAGTCGTCCACGCTCTCAATGATTCCGTAGTATTTGGCATCGCCATCCTTTCCCTGAAAACGGATATAATCGCCCGGAAAATATTTAATCCGCTTCAGTTTGTTTACGTTCTCCACTGCAAGAATTTTCTGGCAGTATCCGGAGAATGCCAATGTACACAACAGGCTGACGAGTATAGTCTTTTTCATATTTGGGCGGGTTTGGTTGAATAAAAATAGCAAATTTTATCCTGCCCTTTCAAAAGAACGCGCCGATGGTCAGAATTCATACCCGAATTTGAAAAAAACCTTGCTCAGTTCAGAAATTTAGTCATATATTTGCAAACCCTGAAAAAAGCGGATGTGGCGGAATTGGTAGACGCGCTAGATTCAGGTTCTAGTGGGAGTAATCCTGTGGAGGTTCGAGTCCTCTCATCCGCACAAAAAAGACTGTCTATCCGGCAGTCTTTTTGCTTTATAAACGGTTATTTACCAGCCTCAAACAGAAGTTTTACTCCCGGATCAATCACCAGTGACTCCGGTGTGTTTTTCACCCCCACCTCAAATGTCTCTTCCTTTTGGGTGATATTCAGGGAAATGATTTCCTGCTCCGCCTGATTTTTTCCCGCTACGGCAATTTCCAGCGGAAAATGAAAAGGTTCGCCACTCTGTGTCTGCATAATGGTTATCTGCAGTTTCTTCTTTTTCGGGTCGTAATTCCAGGCAACTTTTAACTTCGGATGCCCTGCGCGAAACAACCACTGGTCAAAAAAGGGTTTTAAATCTTTGCCCGAAACTTCCTCCATCACCTTCCTGAAATCTTCGGTGAGGGCATTGCTTAGTTTGTATTTTTCATAATAAGCCCTGATCCCCTGGTGAAAAACCTCGTCTCCCACCTCATTTCGAAGCATATGCAAAACCCAGCCGCCTTTTTCGTAAGCGTTGACACTGAGCAATTGGTTGAGATTGGTGATATTTTCGTTGACTACCGGCTCGTTGGGGCCTTGCTGAAGAATGGTTTGCCGGTCAATGGCCATTCCTTCTGCCAACCGGGTTTTTCCATACACTGATTCCATGTATAGATGTTTGAAGTAGGTGGCAAATCCTTCGCTGATCCATATATGGTACCAACTGGCTTCAGAGGCCGAGTTGCCAAACCACTGGTGGGCGATTTCATGGGCCAGGAGGTCTTCATTGCTTCGGTTTCCAACTATGGAAGATTCGGAATAAAATATACAGGAGGCGTTCTCCATGGCCCCATAGATCGAAGTGGACTGTACATTGGCGAGTTTTTCGTAAGGGTAAGGCCCAATATAGTCAATCATAAACCTCAGCACATTCAGTGCATGGGCATAGTCATAAAACCCGGCTACGCGTTCTTCGGGATACACCCAGGAGGAAACGGGTATCTGATATACGTCTCCCACGTATTCGACGGCAAATTCGGCTGCGCCAAAAACCATCACTTTGGTGGGAATCGGTACGCCGCATTCCCAGCGTGTGAGGCGCGTACCATCTGCTCTGTCGGTCTCTTCTTTCAGCGCTCCGTTGGCTACTACCTGATATTTTTGCGGGGCGATAATGGTAAATGATACGAGTGCCTTATCCAGCGGGTGATCGACCACGGGCAGCCAGTTGTGCGCGTTGTTGGGCCAGTTGTCGCCAAAAAAAGCTCTATGGCCGTACTTGTTTTCCGAAATATTCAGCCCTTTTGCCGGTATGCCTTCATATCGGATCACAAAACTTTTGACACTTCCCGCTTCCGGTGAATTGCCCGGCGCGATTTCAAGCCGGTTGGTGCGGTGGGTAAATGAAACCGGCATATTATCCATCAGTACTGCAGAAACCCGCATTCCTTTTTTTGCCGTAGCTGCCGACTGGTTGGCCAGATCGAGGCTAAAGGATTTGACACCAGCCCGGGTAAACTTCACAGCAACTACTGCCTCGCCTTTGATCTCATTGCTGTTATCGGTGATTTCCAGCCGGAAATCATATCGCTGGATATCAATGGACGGATCGGGAAACGGCTGGGAAATTAGAATCCCTGGAACTCCGATCAGGAAGAAAAAAAGTAATCGTTTCATTTCGGAAATTTAATCAAATCATATATCACCTGCCAGTTGTTCGAGCGCCATTCCCCTCGAACCTTTAAGCAATACCAGCGAAGCAGTTTTGACTGCTTCTTTCACCACAGGCCTTGCCTCTTCGACCGAAGGAAACCATTTTGCCGGACCGTTTACTTTTCCGATGGTATGTTTCATCAGCGGCCCAATGCCAATGGTCATTGCAGGCGAAAACTGGTTGACAAACTGTCCCAGTTCTTCGTGGAGGGGCACTTCATTTTCCCCCAGCTCAAACATATCCCCGAGAATAAGTACCACATGATCTTGCTGAATGGAAAACAGATTGGAAATCGCCGCACGCATCGAGGAAGGGTTGGCATTATAGGCGTCAAGCCAGACTTTGTAGGTATCTCTTTCGAGAATCTGACTCCGGTTGTTGGAGGAATATACGCTTCCAGCCTCTTCGAATATTGGTTTTGCTTATACCCGGGTATCTGCGACAGCCACTGCCGCGAGGATGTTCATACAGTTGTGAAGCCGGTGATTTTTGGCGTGAATAAGCCAGGGTTCCGTTGTTTTTTCTCCATACCTCCACGGTCATTTGGTGAAGGGAATGCTCCTGCAGTTTATAAAAGTAGTCAGAAGATTCTGTACCAAAGGTTATTTTGGTGTCGATACCCGCAGCAACCGTTTTACCCTTTCGTCGGTTTCGTTGAGAAAATAGTTCCCCATACTGGCGGACATAGTCGTACATTTCTCCCTTCGTTTTCTGTACGCCATCGATGCTCAAACCGCTCCAGATGGGCATAACCAATATTGGTAATCATCGCATGGGTAGGTTCGGCAATTTCCACCAGTTCTTTTATATCACCCGGCTGATTGGCGCCCATTTCGATCACTGCGATCTCTGTGTCTTTGGGCATGGCCAGGAGGGTAAGCGGCACACCAATATGGTTGTTGAGATTGCCGGCAGTAGCCCAGGCTTTTTTCCCTTTGGACAGGGCCGCGAATATCAGTTCCTTGCTGGTAGTTTTTCCATTGGTACCCGTGATGGCGATGATGGGAATATCAAAAGTACGCCGCCAGGCACGGGCGAGTTGTTGCAGGGTGAGAAGGGCATTTTCGGAGAGGATATACCGGTCGTCTCCGGCTACGACCACGTCCGGGTTATCGACCACAGCTACACTGGCTCCTTTTTCCAGCGCGGCGGCCGCATAGGCATTCCCGTCAAATTTTTCGCCGCGAAGGGCAAAAAATATATCTCCCGGCTTTACTTTCCTCGTATCAGTAGTGACAGAAAGTGATTTTTGATAGCGGTGAAGGAGTTCTGTGATATTAGTCATAGATGCGAATTTAGGGCTTTGGCTAATTTGCTTGTAATTCTTTTATATTTTTAACACAAAAACAAGATGCGTGTTCACCCAACTCTACTTTTATCGCTGGCGATTGTTATGCCATTGTTTTCGGTGGCTCAAAATTATCATCTGAGCAATGGAATCCCAGTCTCCGATGATAATGGACAACCCCTCGCTTATCCCTGGGCAGGGGGCAACAACAATATCCAGTTTGGCGATATTGACCTCAACAACGACGGAAAAAAAGACCTTGTGGTGTTCAATCGCGACGGTGAGAAGTTTTCTGTTTATGTCAATACGGGCAATGCCGGCGAGACGCGTTATGAATACGCACAAAATCTGGCTTCCCGGTTTGACAGTTGCCATTGTACCCAATGGATGTTGCTTGAAGATTACAATGGAGACGGAAGAGAGGATGTCTTCTGCGGCGCAGGTTCGGGTGAAAATATTGCGCTTTACAAAAATACTGTGTACCCGGGCGACTCGGTGGGTTTTGTTCTTGCTTACGACCGCCTGAAAAGCCTTTCAAACAACCTACAGACTCTTTATCAGGATCGTACTGATATCCCGGCAATTGTAGATGTAGATTTTGACGGTGACCTGGACGTCATTGCTACGCAGGCAGGATTTAATATTGTGGCGCTTCACCGCAACCGCGCCATGGAAGATTTTGGAACACTCGATACCATGGTCTTCGTAAAAGAATCATTCTGCTGGGGGCATTTTAATGAAAGCAGTTCGTCCAACCAACTGACCGTAGCCGATACTACCTTTTGTCCGAGAGGCGGCGACGGCGGGGTCGGCGGATCGCGGCATTCGGGCACAACCCTTCTTGTTTTTGATGCAGACGGCGATTCGCTGGTAGAATGTCTGATTGGCGATGTATCTTACCCTACAGCAGCGCTTTTGAAGAATGACGGAGAGCTTGACCATGCGTTTATGACAGCCGTGGAATACGATTACCCGCAGGCCGATTCTTCTATTGATGTGCAGTTGTTTCCCGCCTTTTACCTGGTGGATGTGAATAATGACAATATCCGCGACCTGCTTGTTGCTCCTAATGAACCTGTGGCCGGAGAAAATATCAACGGGTCGGTACTTTATCTCAATTTCGGGCTCGACAATGTGGTGGACTTCCGTTTTGAGGAAAGAGGATTTATTACCGGAGACCATATCGATGTGGGCGAAAAATCTGCGCCGGCATTTTTTGACTACAACAACGACGGCCTGATGGATTTAGTCGTGGGTGGGGGAATTACCATTTACAAATTTCAGGACACCTTTAAGATGGAAATTCAGTTTCACCTCTATGAAAATGTGGGTACACCGGAAGTTCCTTCATTTAAACTTAAAAACAGAGACTACCTGGGGCTGAATTCACTTACACCACAGATTTACTTCGCTGCGCCTGCATTCGGAGATCTCGATGGAGACGGCGACCAGGATTTGGTGCTGGGCAATTCGCTGGGAACTTTATTTTATTTCCAGAATGTGGCCGCACCCGGTACGCCGGCAAACTTCCAACTGGCTTCCGATCCGTTTATCCGGGACATTAATGGCGATTCGGTGGATGTGGGTTCGCTCAGCGGCCCGACTTTCTACGATATTGACAAAGACAACGACCTGGATTTATTTGTGGGGAATGCTTTCGGGCAAATATACTTCTACAAAAATAATGGAGGCCCTACCTCCCTGCAACTGAGTCTGGAAACCAATCAGTGGGGGCAGATCAAGGAGTCCAACGCGTTTGGTTCTTTCTTTTCAGGTGGAGCAAAGCCGTTTTTTGTTAATATAGACGAGGACAGTGATGAGGAATTACTGGTAGGATCGGAGCAGGGAAAGGTATCGATATACGAAGACTTCACCAACGGACTTACCGGTGTGATACCGCGCACGGGCTACCTGAGTGATTACCAGTTTGGATGGTTTTCGGCCCCTGCGGCGGTTAGATTTGATACCACCCAAAAGGCCACCCTGCTCATTGGCAATGAGCGCGGCGGGCTCATGCTCGTAACCCACAGGCCCGACTCCAACCAGACCAGTTCAATCTCTCCGGCCCTGAGTATTGGCAGAATAAATATTTTCCCAAATCCCACTTCCGGTATTGTGGAGGTGGAATGGGAATCGCGGAATGCCGAATCGGAAATAACCATTTTTACGGCTATGGGCCAGATGGTGAGGCGGGCCGGGGTCAGAGGAAACCAGTATCAGCTTGACCTTTCGGGTTATCCGGCGGGTATCTATTTTCTTCGGATCAATAGTGGGGGGCGTACCGGACTTGCAAAAGTGGTGCTGACGGGCAAATAACCGCTACCACAGCAGTACGCCTATACCAATATTGAGCGACAGCCCGAAAATACCTCTGATACGGGTAGTGGAAACATCCTTGAGATGTTGTTCTCGCTCATCGGTGTGTGGCTGATCGAGTACTTTAAACAGCCAGCCGCTGTGAAGCCCCCAGTGGTAGGTGAGCCGGTCGGCCAGCACATGTTGTGTACCCAGCGAAATAGCGATCAGCAGATCAGATGATCTGCCCAGGTCGGTGCGTGCGTCGGGATAAAACAGGCGGTCAAGATCGACCATGCGATAGCGGGTGTACAGCAGCTCAAACTTCTGGTAAGGGCCAATGGGGGCAATGTTTCCCCGCTGGCGGAAAGTATAGGACTTCAGGAAAATGCCCATATCAGCGCCGTCTATTTTCATAAACCCATAACTACCTCTGAAATGGTAGTCGGTCTGTGCCTGATACCCGTTGAATAGTACCCCTGCTGAAAGCCTGCGGGAAAGCACATATTCGCCGGAAATGCCTCCGCGATAATTGAGCCGGAACGGGTATTGTTCATCGACTACAAGAAAAAGATTGGGGAAAGTATAATTATCAAAACTGAGAATGGATCGCTTGCCTACATAGCCTGGAGGTTGGCCCTGTAAGGAGCCGCTGTACAGAGCCGCCAGGAGTAAAGAGATCAGCAGGTGCCGCATTCGGTCATAGGTTCACAGAACAACGGGGGGAGCGGGCAGATCATTTTCCGCTGCCAAAGCTTCCGCCACGGGTTCCACTCATGAGATAATAACTGCGGAAAGTTGTACTGAGACAATCTCCGTTTTGGTTTTTATAATAGTCGGGACAGTTTTCCCGGATTTCCTTCATCGTTTGTTTGTCAATGATTGATCCCACACCCCACCCAACCGAAGAAGCTGCATAGGTGGCCAGCCCAAACCCGGCACAAATCAGGACAATCAGTATTTTGGTCAGACTATTCATTTTCGGAATCTGTAGAGGTGAAATTTATCCTTTTCGGGAATATGCGATGAAGAGGGGGATAGCCAGAACGATCAGTGCGATGATAAAATAACGGCTGATCAGGATGTCGCGTTTCAGCACGATCCTGAGCTCACCCTGCGGAGAAATCATATTTTCAGGTACGTTTTTGTACAAATTGAGGCGATAGTTTCCGGGTTGTTGCAGCCTGAATACGGTGGAAGAGGAAAGTTCTTTTTCCGTCCAGTGTTCACCATCTTCATATCCTTCGTAATAATAAAAATCGCCTTCCACGGTATTTACTACCCCTGAATCTGCGTCGAGGACATAGGCGAATGCGTAAAACTCTGTGTTTTGCGTCATAAACGGCACTTCCAGGGAAAGCCGGAAAAGGCCGCCTCCGGCGACCGCGATTTCACCGGTCATTACCGGCTGGGTTTCGCTGAGGTCTTCGATTTGGATATTTTGCTCAAAAATGACCTTTCCTGTACCCATAAACGAATACAACAGCAACCCTGCCAATGCCAGCCAGGTCAGGCCGATGACATTAAACACAAACCGCCAGTTGCCTTCCGTCTCTTTCAGCTTTTCGATTTCTTCATTGTTGCTGAAAGCTTCCAGTAGTTTGCGCCGGGAAACGGGAACTTCCCTGAAAAACTCAATTTCTTTGATTTCCTGCCCGCCATCGGCCATTCTCCACTCTACGCTGTATTCAATCCCCCGGTCGCGATACATCGCAAACCGCAAATGGTCGCCGGTGGTAATGCGGTAATTGGATTCCCCTTCAAAGTGGATGATTTCTGCGTCGCCGTATTCTCTCACAATCTGGGGTGACTGCTGCCGGAAAAAGCTCATTCGCAGATTGGAGGGCAGAAGACCCGGTGTTTCGGGAATGATTTCCTCAGATATCAGATAACCTTCCTTGTCTTCAATCAGGTAGAAATAAGTGCGGTTGGCGTCAATCAGCAGCCATTCGTCAAATATCCAGACTTCATTGGAATAACCGGTTTCGCCTTCTTCCGCCCAGTATTCCTTGTATTTCATTCTCAGCCGGGTACGGGCGATGACCTGATAGGTTTTGTCATTAAAAACCGCTGTCATGCCAAGCCGGATAAAAGACATGGGCGAATACCGGTCGGGTTTGCCCAGCGCGGAAAGGATCTTGTGATCTTCGGAATTTACATCCAATACAGAGCCGCAGTACTGGCAGGCGATATGCTGGGCGCGGGGGTTGATGACACTGAGCGAAGCGCCACAACCGGTGCAGTTAAACTGTTTGACCGAAGCGAGTTTTTCCTGTGTGGTGATGGCTGTCATAACTTCATTTCCTCCAAGCTAAAAATCTGTCCTGAAAAAAGCACTTTTTCGTCGGGAAGCAACTCGACACTCACAACTTTTCCGTTTGATATGCCATCGACAAAGTCAGCGGGTTCGCCGGGTACGATGCGGAAGGGCAGTTCACCTTCGCCGCCGTTGATGGTCGCCCGGCTTTTGGAGGTGATAAAAACCGATTCCCAGTTGCCACAGAAATCATTCCATTCGCCTACAGACACTTCATCGAGGGAGATATCATCCTGAATCTGTTTTTCTTTGCGGAAAAGCGTAAAACTGCCATCGTCTTCCTGAATCCATCCTTCCTGCCCGTTGTCGAGGTATTGGATATACCATTCGTCCCAGAACCCGTCTTCGTAATCGATTCTGAGTTTACCCAAAACCATAAACTCGCGCCCGCCCATATTGCCAGTCTTTCCTATGGCCAGTACGGAGCCATAATCAATCAGTAAATGCTGGTTGCCTGCGGCTTGCAGCGTATTGGCGTTGAGGTGGCTGGTTTGGCCGCAATGGGCACAAATCAGGGTTTTGGAGCCGGGGTGTTTTTGTTTTACCGGCGCACCACAGGATGGACATGTAAATTCTCTTTCAAACATATCGGGCGCGGGGAAATCGCTTTTTGAAAAGGATTCAGATTATTTCAAAAGGTTGTTAAAAATACATTTGAATCCTGCGACTTCCAAATAGAGATTAGTCTTCCATTCGCGCAAAAAGCAATACGACAGCGTGGGCGATCATACTTTCTTCTTTTCCGGGCGCATCCATTTTTTCGTTGGTGGTAGCCTTAATGGAGACATTTTCGGTTTCTGTTTCGAGAATACCTGCAATGATAGTCTGCATGGCCGGCACATGGGGGTTGATTTTGGGTTTTTCGGCAATAATGGTACAGTCGAGGTTGCCGAGTACATACCCTTTTTCTTTCACGAGGCGATAGGCATCTTCGAGAAAAATTCGGCTGTCAGCATTTTTGTAGCGCGGGTCGGTATCGGGGAAATGAAATCCTATGTCGCGCATATTGAGTGCTCCCAGCATGGCATCGCAGATCGCGTGAAGGAGTACATCTGCATCGGAGTGGCCGAGAAGCCCTTTTGAATGCGGGATTTCTACTCCGCCGAGAATGAGTTTTCTCCCTTCGGTGAGTCGGTGTGTATCGTATCCGTAGCCAATTCTGATGGGGTTCATAAAAATAGATTTTGGGTGCAAAACCGGGAAGTGAAGTTGTAGAATTTTTACGAAAAATGGCGGTAAAATCCTTCATCGGCCCATTGCAGCATGGGTTTGTCTCCGGAAGTGTCGCCGTAGGCGTATTTTTTTGAAGGAGAAGTTCCCGCCAGTATTTCCTCCAGCCGATGCACTTTTTCCATACCTTTGCAGTTGGCTCCGCTGATTTTGCCGGTAAATATACCGCCTGATATCTCCGGTTTGGTTGCAATCAATATAAATCCTTCTTTTTCTGCCCAGGCCCTGACCCAGAATGTAAGCGAGGCAGTGACCAGAAAACACATATGCCCTTCAGCCTGATGCCACCGGATTCTGGCGAGTGCCGCAGGCCGTACTATGGCGGGGATTTTTTCATCAGCAAACTGAGCCCCTTTCTCCCACAGGGTTTGGCTGTGCATTCCTCCGAGAAAAAAGGTCAGCATAATCTCTTTTGCACGTTTTTCAGAAATCAGTTTCAGTTTGAAGGGAATAAGCACGGGGAGTAAAACACACATTCCACCCCAGAAAACCAGGTCTCCTCTGACAAACCGTATAAACGCCAGCATGGAATCCCTGCGGGTGATGGTTCCGTCAAAATCAAAAGCAGCGACAATATAGCGGAAAGAATCAGGCACTCTGGTCAAGAAAATCGCTCAGGTCGCGGGGAATAATTTCGAAATTTGCCAGTTGAACAAATTTATTCACGCGATTCTGAATGGCATCCTGTGTAAGGCCCTGAAGCCTTTCAGGGCCAAATTTTTCAACGCAGAAACTGGCCATGGCACTTCCGTAGATGACTGCACGCTTCATATTTTCAAAATTGACCCTGCCAGACCGGGCCATATAGCCGATAAAACCACCGGCAAAGGTATCGCCTGCACCGGTCGGGTCAAATACTTCTTCGAGAGGAAGCCCGGGCGCGGAAAAAAGATCATGTCCGTGGAAAAGCAGTGCGCCGTGTTCTCCTTTTTTGATGACCAGGTATTCCGGGCCGAAAGACATGATTTTATAGGCAGCTTTGACAAGCGAATATTCTCCCGAAAGTTGCCGCGCTTCCTCATCATTGATGACCAGCACATCGACCATTTTCAGGGTTTCCATCAGGCTGTCGAGCGCAATGTTCATCCAGAAATTCATCGTGTCCATGACGATCAGCCGGGGGCGTTTTTGCAGCCTTTCAATCACTGTTCGCTGCACATCGGGAGAGAGATTGCCCAGCATCAGAAATTCACAGCCCTGATATTCGTCGGGAATAATGGGGTCGAAGGTTCCCAGCACATTCAGCTCGGTGGTAAGCGTGTCGCGGGTATTCATGTCGTTGTGGTAGCGACCTGCCCAGAAAAAAGATTTTTCATCTTTTTTGATCTGAACACCTTTCAGATTCACCCCGTGGTCGCCCATCATTTTAAGATCTGCTGCCTGAAAGTCATAACCGACGACAGACACGGCATTGACCGGGCGGGTAAAATAGGAAGCTGCCAGAGAAATATACATAGCTGCCCCTCCCAGAATTCTGTCAGTTTTGCCGAAAGGAGTTTCGATCGCATCATAGGCCATAGAGCCGACAACAACAACACTCATATTGGTTTATTTATTCTGTAAAATACGGGCGCAAAGGTAGGGTATTTTTTACTGGTATAAAACAGAGCCTCACAGTCAGTTTGTATTTTCAACCATTTCCAGTGCGCGGGCCGGATAATGCTTTTGGGTAAGCCTGGAGACAATTATAATCGTCAACAATCCGGCTACCATGGCAAGCGTGCGAAAGGGAAACAGCACCACCCCTTCTTCGATCATCGGGTATGGAAGAATACACGGAATGCCCAGCACCGGGTCGCCACCGCCAAATCGCAGTATGGCTGCTACCGCAAACCCTGACACGGCACCGGGCGCATTGGCTTTGGGGTCAAACATGGCGCAGGCCAGAGCGGGAAACAACATACAATACACAAAATCGCTGCACAACGACCATAATGCATATACCGAGTCAACCTTGAGCGAAAGTATCGTCGCTGCTGCGCCAACGATATAGATCATTCTGCGCACGATTTTTTTTAAGCCGGAAGCCGATAAGCCCGGATTTACCATTGGTCTGTACACATTCCATGCGGCGAGAGAACTTGCCGACAAAATTGAAGAGTCGATGGAGGACATCACCGCCGAGGCCACGGTAGCCAGGCCCACGAGTGCCAGGATAGGGGTAGTGAGATTTTTGAAAACATAGGGAAGTATTCCCGCTGCATTTTCCGGGCCACTGAGGCCCAGTGCGGCCCAGTCGGCTGTGGCGCCGACCATACCTACAATGGCCGCCGGAATGGCCACTACCAGGCAGATGACGCCTGCGAGTATTGATAACCACATGGCCGACGATTCGCTGCTCGTGGCAAGCACCCGCTGAAAATAGACCTGCCAGGGAATACCGCCGAGGGTGAGGAGAAGAGCAAAATCCCACCATTGCCAGTACGTATTCCCCATGGTTTCTCTATGGGGCAGGGGAAACGCAGCGACGCCCATTTTGGCATAATAGGCGTCCCAGAGCGCGGGTAATCCGCCGGAATACGCAATCACCCCCGGAAGCACCAGCAACAGCCCTGCGATGAGCATGGCAAGCTGTAAGACGTCGGTATAAGCGACCGAGCGAAGCCCGCCGAGGGTGGTATATACAATAGCCACAGCGGCAGACAGGATGATGGAAATTTTTACGTCCAGTCCCAGAATAATAGAGAATGTACTCCCCAGCGCAGTCAGAATGGCTGCGGTCCAGAATATCTCACCCGTCACAGCCGGAAGAAAAAATAAGGTGGTAGCTTTAGTGCCGTATCGCTGGCTGAGTGGGTCTAGCATGGTCTGAAACCGAAACCGGCGCATTTTTCGGGCGAAAAATATTCCGCCGATGATCAGACTCAGGGCATATCCCCAGGGGGCCTGTACCCATACGAGCCCGTTTTGAGCTGCATATTCTGCCGTGCCGTTGATATAACCCCCGTCAATCCATGTTGCGGCCATGGTCATGATCGCTACCCATAGGGGAAGTTTTCTGCCCGCAAGCATAAATTCGCTTTGATTCTCTTCCTTCTGCTCCTTTCCTGCCCAGACTCCCACTGCAAAAATGATAAAATAGAATATCAGCACGACGACCAGTCCCTTCCAGTCAATATCGGTATGGAAATATGCCAGAATGCCTGCCACCGATCCCGTAAGACCGGCGATCCACAAAATCCGTTTGCGATTCAGAACCAGGGTTGACATAAATAGTTTCGATTTTTGTAACTTGCCTGCACAAGGCTTGAGACATTGTCAGAGATAAGTAAAAAGATCGTTGCCTGGGGAGTGCATGTATTCACGTCCCTGGGGTTGGTTTCGGGGTTTATGGCGATGATTGCCATCGGACAGCAAAACTGGCGGGAAGCCTTTGGCTGGTTATTTCTTTGTTTTATCATCGATGGCGTTGACGGTACGCTGGCACGTAAGTTTAAGGTTAAGGAAGTTTTGCCTTATATCGATGGTAAAAGTATTGATTATGTTATAGACTTTGCAACCTATGCGATTATTCCTGCCTATTTCTTTTATGCGGCGAATATGGTTTCCGGCGTTTGGATGTATCCATGCCTGATTGCCATTCTGGTTGTGTCGGCGATTTACTACGGAAAAGAGGGGATGGTAGTAGATAATCAGTACTTTGTCGGGTTCCCGGTATTGTGGAATGCGGTTGTTTTTTACGCTTTTTTTGTATTTCACAACCGACCTGCGCTCACACTGGCGATGATTGTGTTTTTCAGTGTACTGCATTTTGTTCCGATACGGTTTGCCTATCCCAGCAGAAGTAAAAAATATTTTTTCCTGCATATACTCGCTTCAGTTTTATGGTTTGTTGCCGGGGCGTGGATATTGTATTTGTACCCTGCCCGTACAATTGCCGGGGAATGGATCATGATTTTGATCGGCGTATATTTTGGAATTATTGCGGTGAGCGATACCTGGGGCAACAAAAAAAAATCGCCGGAAGTTTGACCTCCGGCGAATGATAGACAATTTATTTAACACTAGCGCACTACGGCGATTGTGCTGAGAAGTTTGATGTTTTTCGGATCAGTATAGTCATACTGCGCAATTCCGTCTGCGCCCACCATGATCAGTACGCCTTCATTGGGAATGACATCATATCCTTCCAGCGAAGAGAAATTGGCCAGTTGGTTATTTCCCACTTTTTCAGGGTTACTAGCATCAAAAACTCTGAGTCCGGAAGTACCGTCAGCAATAAAAAGAAGGTTGCCATCGAGTCCCAGTCCGGCAGGTGAAGTCATAGGGAAGGAATTAACAAGGAAAGGCAGTCTGGGCTCAGAAATATTTATGACATCCAGTTGATTGCTGAATCCATCTCCGCAGGCTCTGTCATTGCCTCCGCGGAGGGTAACATAAGCATAACCATCGCGGGCTACAACCGGGTCGCAGGCCGTAGCGTGCTGGAAGTTGGAGAGATAAGCAGGTCTTACCGGGTCAACTGCATCGTAGATCAACATGCTGCTGGTAGAGCCGATCATAAGCAGGTTTTCCATGCTGAAAATCATTTCGGCTTCTCCTCCCCAAAGTTCCAGATCGAGCGTATTGATGCGTGAAGGGCTTTCGCAGGAAGATGCATTATAAACCATCATCTGTGTAGTGGAAACCACATACATATAATCGTCTTGTACAGCAAAACGCGACATAGAACCGCCTTTGCCGGGAGCAGCGGGGTTAATGGTGCGGGAAGTTGCGCCGTTCATCGAAGCGATAGTTGTAGCGTCGGCCTGATTCTCTTCCCAAATAGAGGGAACGCCGGTCTCGCAATTGTATTTTTCAGTGGTGATTTCCTGAACCCATTCTACTACGACTCCTTTATTGGCGTCAGCGGTATAACCTCTGTAGGAGACAATATGGGGCAGGGCGTTTTCGACGCGGTTGATCAACTGTGGCTGTGCGGGGTTGCTCATATCAAACACCAGGAGATCGGTACTGGAGTCCACGTAAAGTTTGTCGCAGTTGAAAGCAATGTCGTAATTACCCGGAACATTGATAAATGCAAGGGCTACCGGGCTTTGGGGGTTTTTGTTGTCAAATACATGGACACCTTTGCCGATTTCGGAAACGAAAAGATAGTTGTCTTTGATGTAAATTTTTCCGGGGTTTTGTAAAGACTTCGGTGACTCCACCGAAACTGCATTCCGGAAATCTTCAATCGACATGTACACGGGAGAGTATTTGCTGAATGTGTATTCCAGATCACATTTGTCGGTAACACATCCCGAAAGGGAGAGAGAGGCCAGCAAAGCGATTGCTGTAAAGCCTTTCATAATGTCTGTGCTGATTTTCATAGGCTAAGTTTTTAATTGGATAAATAATTTAAGCAGCGAATTTGCTCTATCAGACGTCTGGGAAATTGAAAACGCTGGCTGATACATTTTTTTTTCTCAGTGCTTCAAAATTATTAGTTTATGCAATGAGTAAATGTACTATTTTTTTTACATCTATACTCATACGGCAATATCAATATGTTTGCGCTACACATTTCTGTAACTCCTTATTTATGAACAGAACCCCATTATTCCGGATATTATTTTTCCTGTCAGTTTTTATGGCAGGTATGGTGTTTCACTCACAGGCCCAGAGAATTTATGAGGAAGATGTGATCTATCTGAAAAACGGGAGCGTCATCCGCGGGCAAATTGCAGAGCAGAAAATAGGAGAGTATGTCACCATTGATCTGGTGGGGGAGACAACCATGACATTCCAGACCAGTGAAATTGAAAAAATCACAAGGGAACCTGCAAAATACTCTTATATAAAACTCAAACTCAGAAATATTTATCGCCCCATTTCCTACCGGCAAAACGGACTTTACGGAATGTTGTCCTTCGGTCTCGGGTTTAGTGAAGGCCGGTGGGGCCCCGAAGGATATCCTACCCTCCAGCTTCGCGGAGGATATCATTTTCACCGGCTGCTGAATGTCGGACTCGGAACCGGGCTGGATGTATATTCCAGAGGTTCGGTTACGCCAATTTACCTCGATGTGCACGGCGAAATCGTTGAAAAAAGAATTGCCCCGCACTATTTCGTCAATGTCGGTTATGGCAATGGCACCTTTCCCGGATGGAATACGCGGGTTTTTACTGGCGGGCTGATGGGGCATGCCGGCCTGGGACTAAAGCTAAACACCCGTTCCCGCAACGAATGGTTTTTCACCATTGGGTATAAATTCCAGCATACCTATATGGAGTTTGAAGACTGGGATATCGTATGGCTAAACTGGGACTGGTCAACCGGCAATGGCCCGAATGTGACGGATGCGCCCATTGTGAAAGGTACCATCCTGTATCAGAAGATCATATGGCAGATATCCTGGGGGTTTTAAACCATTCTAATTATTTCCTTTCTGAATCACTACGAATATGAATCATATCCAAAGTTTTATCGCCAAAATCTTTTTTGCACTTTTCTTTGTGGTTTGTTTCTCCGACCTGTCGGGGCAAAACTACTACATGGAAAATATTCTGCACCTCAAAAACGGCTCTGAGATCAGAGGCTGGATTGTCGAGCAGGTTCCCGGCGAATATGTAAAAATCGAACTGGTAGGCGGCAGTATTCTCGTGTACCGCCAGGATGAAATCGAAAAAATCAGCAGTGAACCCAATCGCTATTCGCAGGTTATCAGGCGTATCAACCGCAACAAAAACAGTATTCAGTACCGAAACTATGGAATGTACAACTTCCTTACCTCGGGTTTTACTATCAATGACGGGCGCTGGGGGCCTAATGCGGATTTTTCCTTCTATTATCGCGCAGGCTACAGGTTTAATCAGTACCTGGGAGTAGGGCTGGGCGGCGGAATAGAGGAGTATGAGACCGGCATACTTGCGCCCGTGTTTGCCGAGGTTTCAGGAGATTTTCTTCAAAAGCGAAACACTCCTTTTTATCTGGTTCAGGCAGGGTATGGTTTTGGCGTGGATAATTCGTGGATCACTGATGATTTTGACGGAGGACTGATGTATTATATAGGGACTGGCGTAAAACGGCATACCCGCTCCCGCTTCGAATCCACCATAGGTATGGGTTATAAATCCAACCAATTGACAGAAAGCCTGATTGAATGGACCGCAACCGGGGAAATCCTTCGCACGGTCAGAAACCGAACCGTCAGGGGCATGGTATTTCAGGTTTCCTTGGGGTTTTAGGCCTGATGGCCCGGGGTAGTCTAAATAAGCAGACAATTTTTTCTTTGAGTTGCAACGTTTTGGTTTGCAAAAGTGTTTTTGTGTAAAAAAATAATGAAAATTTGGTTTACTTTTCTTTTCCCATTCCTTTTAGGCATTCAGTTGTTATTTTCCCAGCAGACGATCAGGGGCACGGTTACCGATCAGCAAACCCTTGCTCCACTGGTGAATGCAAAGGTTATTCTGCTTGATTCACAGCCAGTGAAAGGCGCGCTTACAGATGAAAATGGAGTTTTCAGAATAGACAATGTGCCTGTTGGCAGGCAATCAGTTCAGGTGACGTATGTGGGTTATCACCCGGTGTTAAAAGCAAATCTGATAGTCAATATTGCACAGGAACTGATTGTAAATGTGGAAATGGAGGAAAAGGTCAATACGATAGCTGAAGTTACGATTACTTCACAGGGAGATAAAGAAAAGCCACTCAATGAACTTGCCACGGTAAGTGCCCGTACATTCAGCGTAGAGGAAGCGCTTCGTTTTGCGGGCAGTAGAAACGATCCTGCCAGGATTGCCCAAAACTTTGCAGGGGTAAGTAATGTATCTGATAGCCGCAACGATATTATCATCAGAGGAAACTCACCCGTAGGCGTGCTCTGGCGGATGGAAGGAATTGACATCCCCAATCCCAACCACTTTGGGGCCCTGGGCACGACTGGCGGCCCGGTAAGTATGGTCAACAACAACAACCTGAGCGATGCGGATTTTATGACCTCTGCCTTCCCGGCTGAATACGGCAATGCCCTCGCAGGCGTATTTGACCTAAACCTCAGAAATGGCAATAATGAGCAGCGGGAGTTTATGGGGCAGATAGGTTTTAATGGCGTGGAGGTTGGGTTAGAAGGGCCTTTTTCTTCTCAAAGCCGGGCTTCTTATATTGCAAATTACCGCTATTCGACCCTCGGCGTATTTAAAGCACTGGGCATTAATTTTGGTACAGGCAGTGCCGTACCCGAATATCAGGATTTGACTTTTAAAATTCACCTTCCCACAGAAAAAACCGGGAGGTGGGTGCTTTTTGGAATGGGCGGTAAAAGTTCCATCAACTTTCTGGAAAGTGAATCCGCAGGAAACCTTTTCAACAGCGAAGGAGAAGATTTGTACAATAAGGCAAAAGCGGGGGTAATTGGGCTTTCACATACCTGGCTTTTTAGCCAGAATGCATATGGAAAACTGGTGATCGCTGTTTCCGGAACCGGTGATGGCGTTGATATTGACAGGTTTCAGGACACATCGACCGTGCCTTATCGCTTTTATGCAAGGGCCTTCAACCAGTTGAAGTACGGAGCCAATTATCAGTTTAACAAAAAGTTTAACGCCAGAAATCACCTGCGTGCCGGGATTATATTCGATCTTATCCGTTATGACCTGAAAGATAGCGTAAGGCGCAATTCCGGGGAATACAGAATTATCCATAATAGTAGTGACCAGACAGCCCTGTTTCAGGCTTACTCTCAATGGCAACACCGGTTTTCAGATAATCTTTCCCTCAATTCGGGACTTCATTTTCAGCAGTTTTTCCTCAATCAGTCCAGCGCGCTCGAACCCCGGATGGGCCTTAAATACCAGTTCAGGCCCCGGCAATCGCTGAGTTTGGGCGCCGGCCTGCACAATCAAATTCAGCCTATTCAGATGTATTTTGTTCAAACCAGCCTGCCCGGGGGCGGAAGTGCACAGACAAACCAAGACCTGGGATTTACGCGAAGCACCCAGGTTGTTGCCGGATATGACTGGAGCCCCGGAAATAATATCAGGCTGAAGGCTGAAACCTATTATCAATGGCTTTCAGGAGCGCCTGTCGAAAGCCGGCGCAGCAGTTTCTCTCTCCTGAATGCAGGTGCCGATTTTGCTTTCCCGACGATTGACAGCCTGGTGAATGAGGGTACGGGAAGAAATTACGGACTTGAGCTCACCGCAGAGAAGTTTTTTAGTAAAGGATATTATTTTCTTTTTACTGCTTCTCTGTTTGATTCACGTTACAAAGGGAGTGACGGAATAGAACGGAATACCGCATTCAACGGAAACTACATCTTTAATCTTCTGGGAGGGAAGGAATTTAAACTGGGAAGAAATAGCTTGTCCATTGACGGGAAAATAACTACAGCAGGAGGGAAACGGTATTCAGCTATTGATATGGAATCATCGAAAGCAGCGGGAGAGACTGTCAGAAATACCGAAAATCCCTGGACAGAGCAATATCCTGCCTATGTGAGAGCGGATATAAAAACTACTTTCCGCCTCAACGGGAAAAAGTTTATGCAGGAATGGTCAGTCGATTTGCAGAATGTGACCAATCACAAAAATATTTTCTCTCAGGAATATGATCCCGGTACCGATGACCTGAAAACGACTTATCAGATCGGACTTTTCCCGGTGGTACAGTATCGCATTCTCCTTTAAGGATCAGCCTTATCTATACTGCTCTGCCAATATTTTCGCCATTTCAGGTACACCTGCAGAGCCCGGTTTCTGGATAAAAAACACATTGTCAACGTCATAACTCTCGGGCCTGTTGGGATCCACCACAAATACAGGTGCATGAGATGGCGCAAATTCGAGCAGGCCTGCCGCCGGATAGACTACCAGCGATGTGCCGATAACCGCTACGATATCAGCTCCGGCCATAATTTTTGCTGCGGGCATAATCTGAGGTACTTCTTCGCCAAACCAGACGATATGGGGTCTGAGTTGCCCCCCGTCCGGCGCCGTATCGCCTAAGTGAATATCGCCTTCAACTTCAACGATATACGAGGGATCGGTCACGCTTCGCACTTTATTGAGTTCTCCATGAAGATGGAGGATGTGGGCCGAGCCCGCTTTTTCATGAAGGTCATCGACGTTTTGGGTAATGATTTTTACATCAAAATATTTCTCCAGTGCTACCAGCGCATAATGGCCGGTATTCGGTTTTGCCAGTCGCGCCTGAGCCCGCCTTTCATTGTAAAAGCGAAGTACAAGTTCCGGGTTTCGTTTAAACCCGATGGGGGAAGCAACATCCATGATATTGTGACCTTCCCATAGCCCGTCAGAGCCGCGAAAAGTTTTCAGCCCGCTTTCGGCGCTGATGCCCGCCCCTGTAAGAACCACCAGTCTTTTCATGTCATAAAGATAAGGGTTACAGTACTGAAGGCAAAGGATTCTTCAAAGTCTCAAAACCCATACAGAGGAAAATTTGGAAAAAATAAAATTTTCCATTTCCCTTTTCCGAAGAGTTGATTAGATTTGTCTGGCTTAATACACAATAACACTTATATCATGACCTTATCAGATACTACCGCAAAAGTAGCCCGGATGGCAGAAGCTGCCGACAGCATTGGATCTACGATTAAATTTAATTTTAAAGGAGGAGAAGGCGTGATTTTTCTGGACGGATCATCGGATCCCAATGTCGTTTCCAATGAGGATAAAGATGCGGATTGCACGGTGACGATTGCGTTTAGTGATTTTAATGACCTTCTTTCGGGAAGCCTCAATCCTATGGGTGCTTTTATGACCGGCAAACTCAAGATTGACGGAGATATGGGCGTTGCGATGAAACTGAGCTCACTTTTCGGCTGATAACACAACAATTTTACAAAACCCTTTGGGAAATCTTCGGGAAACAGTTACATTTGCGTCCCGTATAGAGAGATGCCGGAGTGGTCGAACGGGTCCCTTTAAGGGATATACTCCAAAAGGGTATAGTTTAAAGGGCAAATTGAAATAAACAGAGAGATGCCGGCTGAACACAGTGAAGTCCATCTCAGGAAGTGGTCGAACGGGTCCCCTCAAGGGATATACTCCAAAAGAGTATAATTTAAGGGGCAAATTGAAATAAACAGAGAGATGCCGGCTGAACACAGTGAAGTCCATCTCAGGAAGTGGTCGAACGGGTCCCTCAAGGGATATACTCCAAAAGAGTATAATTTAAGGGGCAAATTGAAATAAACAGAGATGCCGGAGTGGTCGAACGGGCTCGCCTGGAAAGTGAGTATACTCCAAAAGGGTATCGGGGGTTCGAATCCCCCTCTCTCTGCCAAAGCTTCACGCATGTGAAGCTTTTTTTTTACATGAAACACAATGTACCACACCTACATACTGCGCAGCACGACGACTAGTCGGCACTACTATGGCCAGACCAATAACCTCGAAGAGCGCCTATGGCGCCACAATCAGGGCAAAGAAAAATCAACAAAAAACCGCGGCCCGTGGGAGTTGATCTATTCGGAGGCCTATGCAACGCGGGCGGAGGCTATGCAGCGGGAGAAATACTTCAAGAGCCGTGCGGGCTGGGGCTGGCTGAAGGCTGAGGGAATTATTTAGCAGACATCTTCGATTTGTATTTTTTAGCGATTTTGAACAAACCTGATAACGGAAAATCTCTTGCTTTCTCGATTTTATGACAAATAAAAATATTTGTTATATTGAACGGCTTTTCAAAATTGACAAATGGAATCTTTAGACGACCTTGTAAGATTGGTTCACATCTCAGTTACTGGTATCACAGTTTTCTTTTTGTTGTACATATGGTATAAATATCATACATACTATCAACATGCATTTTCGGGTGCGCATTCCGGAGACTATGGCCTCCTCATTCTTTCCCTTGCTCTTCTTACATGGGCCAGTATTTTTGTTGCCCCGTATTATGCTAGTGGGCCAGAAAAATCTTCCTTAACTCATATCCTATCTGTGCTTAATAATGGGTTATTCCTCTGTTCATTCCCCTTTTTTTCACATGGGTTTGAAAAGCTCAAAGAAAACAAATACAGGGTCAGGTGGTTTCTTATTATAATTTCGATAACAGTCTTTGCAATTATTTTAGTTGCTCTGGCATCTGAAAATAATTCTGTACCGGGATGGGTAACTGCATCAAGTTTTGGTTTATCTGCCTTGACAATTCTCGGAATGGCTTTACTCTTGTTTAATACATTTTACAAAAGAAAATTGCTGGGGGTTGCCATTCTTACTACATTAATTATGCTTTTGCTGGTTTATGGACAGGCGATGAGAGCCTTTCAACCTGAAAGTGAACGTCAGATTCAGATCGTTCAGGAGGCCATTAACCTTACATCCTTTATGGGTATGTGTGGGCTGTTTATTTCGTTGGCTCTAACCTGGATATTTGAATTAAGCAATAACCTGAATGATCTTTATTTTTTCAAAGCCACTGGAATAGATCATGTGGAGGAATTAATTCAACATCCAATATCAAATAGTGAGTTATTAAAAAAAATCGATGAATTTGTCGAAAATGATCTATTGGAAGAACTTATCCGAATTTTAATTACACATTTCAGGTCTAATGGAGGTACTACAAAGCTTCATAACGTACTTAGTCTGGCGGCTCAATTGTCAAATATCAACACAGATCGAATTCGAAATACGATTACCGATGAAACTTATCGCTTAGAACGAAGCCGAATCAGAGACAGCGTCCTCTACTTTAAATCAAATATTACTTAGTTTCGTTTTATCCCCCCCTACATCATCTTCAGAAAAGAAACCTCATTATCTGTCAGGATGCGCCAGCTTCCTCTGGGCAGGTTCTTTTTTGTGAGTGAGCCAAATGCCGTGCGATCCAGTTTTTCTACCTGATAGCCCAGTGCCTCAAACATCCGCCGCACGATCCTGTTTTTGCCGCTGTGGATTTCCACGCCGACTTCATTGGTGGTTTTGCCAATGACATAGTCGATTTTGTCCACCTTCGCTTCTCCGTCTTCGAGGGTAATGCCGTCCATGAGTTTTTGCATATCTTCTTCTGCAACGGGTTTGTCCAGCGATACGTGATAAATTTTTCTCACCCGGTGTGAGGGGTGTGTGAGCTTTTTGGCCAGGTCGCCGTCATTGGTGAGCAGTAGAATGCCCGTTGTATTGCGGTCAAGCCTGCCGACGGGAAATACCCTTTCTGTTGTAGCGCTGGCAACTGCGTCGATGACCGTTTTTCTACCCTGCGGATCACTGTTGGTAGTGATCATGTTTTTGGGTTTGTTGAGCAGGATGTAGGTGAGTTTTTTGGGTTTTAATACTTCACCCTGATATTCAATTTTATCCTTCAATGGGTCGATTTTAAGCCCCAGTTCGGTTACAATTTTCCCATTGACCTTCACCTTTCCTCCGGCGATCAGGTCGTCAGCTTCCCTGCGGGAGCATATACCTGCGCTTGCGATATAGCGGTTGAGCCTGACGGATTCGTCCTGCGGCGCCAGTGATTTGGCTGCCGGTTTGGTTTTTTCGTTGCGGGGAGGGCGGCTACTCTTCTTCGGCGGCGCTTTCTCCAGCGGTTTGCGGGTAACCTTCTTCTTCTTCTCCTCCATCATCCCCTTCCAAAAGGGATCTTTCTTCGGGGATTTCTCCGTTTTCTTTGCCATTGGTTTTTTCTTCGGTATGCTGGCGGAATAATTCCTGATGTTCTTCCGCCAGTTCTTCAAATTCTTTGAGTTTCGGTAAGTCGCTCATGTCTGCCAACCCAAAATACTGCATAAAAAACGGGCTGGTGCTGTATAGCAACGGCCTGCCCGGGCCATCTGACCTGCCAGTGATTGCTATGAGCTTTTTGTCAAGTAGTTTTTGAACCGCGTAGTCGCAGTTTACACCGCGGATAAACTCCATCTCTGCTTTGGAGATCGGTTGCCGGTAGGCTATGATGGAAAGTGTTTCGAGTGCAGCCCGGGATAACCTTTTCTGATTTTTGTTGAGTGAGGCTTTGCGCACATAACGGTGAAAAGCAGGTTTTGTAAAAAACTGCCACCCGCCGCCGACTTTTCTCACCTCAAACGGGTACAAACCATCAGCATATTTGAGCTGAAGATTCTGTACGATTCCTTCCCACATTTCATCTGTCAGCCCTTCGAGGAGGGAATACTCACCGCCTGAAGGTTCGTCTTCATTCTCTTCCTCTTCCTTTTCCTTTTCCTGACCATTTGTTTCTGCGGAAGAAGACAGAAAGGTATCGCGGATAAACTCCAGCGTAACCGGCTGATCGGCAACAAATATGATCGACTCGATGATCTGGGAAATTGTCGGTTCCATTTTCCTTTCAGGTTTCCGTGCAAATGTAGTGAATATCGCGGTTACTTCGCTTTTTTTGCTACTTCCTTCCGGTAAAAGTCTGCGAGTGAGGCGATGATCTTGTCATTTTTGAGTTCGCGCATCCAGAGACCTTTGGCGTGATAGCTGATGGTACTTAGCATGCTTTCCTTTTCGACGAGGATGGAGAGGCTGTTGCAGAAGTCCTCGGGGGTATCTGCGAGGAGGATATCATAGCCGTGTTTCACGCTGATTCCTTCGGCAGCGATGCGGGTAGCTACAATAGCTTTTCCATAGGCCAGGCCTTCGGCTATTTTTACCCTCATACCACTTCCGGACAAAATAGGCACAACCATGATGGAATGGGTTCTGATAAATTTGCCCGAGTTTTCGACCTCACCTGCGACGATAATATTGTTTTGATCGAGTTTGAGGTAGCGTGAAGGCATGTTTCTCCCCGCGATGTAAAACTTTACATCGGGGTGCATTTTGGTAAACCGGGGCCAGACCTGCCGCAAAAACCAGTCAAGGCCTTCAATATTGGGACCCCAGTCAAGAGAGCCGATATAAAAAATAGATTTGGATAGCGGTTTGACCGGCGAGGTATCCAGGTCTTCTTCGTCAATGCCTGCCTGGGAGACCATGACGGGGGTTTTTACCCCCATATTTTTAAGAGTACCTGCGTCTTTTCCCGTGATAGGCACCACGACATCAAAAGGATTACCTCCGTAAGTGGTTTCTTCAAAGGTTTTGATACGGGCTGCGGTTTCTCTGAAATAATATTCTTTTACCGGGTTGTTTTCATTATTGGCCCGGCGGCTCCATATTTCGTGTTCTATATTATGGGTGCGCAGGGAAATCAGCGCCTTTGGCTGCATGCTGCGAATGGTTTTAATATAGGGTGTCATAAAGAGCGTCTCAAGCTGGATGACATCATACTCATTTTTTTCCAGCAGGCGCTCCAACTGGGAATTAAATGCACCGGAGGTAAATCGTACGACATGGTAGGATTCCCGACTGAAAATCAGGTTGGAAAGTGCATCGAGAAAAGATACGTCTGTGTCCACATCTACAGCGTAAAAATTGGCCATCCGCTGAATTTCTTCTGGGAGGGCACGCAGCAAAACGTAGTGTTTGCTGGTATTCATGGTGAGTACCGTGACCTGATGCCCGGCCTTTGAAAACCCCCGGATCATGCTGTGCATGGCCATCGTGCCGCCATCTTTGGGTGGATACGGAAATTTGGTGCAGAGCATGAGTATATTGAGCGAATCAGCGTTTGCCATGCGACAAATTAAACGCTCCCGATGCTGACTTCCAACTTAGGGTTTAGCATTTTGTGTTGAGAAACCGCTTCCTACGGCGGTAGGGAAAAACATCCACAATTTCGCCGTTGATCTGCTTTTGTTGCATATCTATCCAGAAGCGCGGATCGAAAAGGTCGTTGTGAAACTCAAAAAATATCTCTCTGACCTCTTCCTTGCCGATGAGAAAGTGTTTAAACTCTTCGGGGAACACATCATTGGGCCCAACGGCAAACCACGGGGTGCTGGCGTAAACTTCGTCCTGATCGTCGGGCTCGGGAAGGCGCCGGAAGACGTAGTCGGTAAGAAAACCGATTTCATCGTAATCGTAAAACACAACCCTTTTGTGCCGCGTTACGCCAAAGTTTTTGAGCAGCATATCTCCCGGAAAAATATTGGCGGCTGCCAGTTGTTTGATGCAGTTGCCGTATTCGTCCACCGCCTCTTCCACGTCTTCACGACTGGCATTTTCGAGAAATATATTGAGTGGAATCATCTTCCGCTCTGTGTAAAGATGATCAATTACCACCTGATCTCCATCCACATGTACGATGGAGGGCGCTACCCGTAGCAATTCTGCCAGAAGGTCTTCATCAAACCGGTCTTTGGGTAATACAAAATGCTCAAATTCGTGTGTATCAGCCATTCTTCCAACTCTGTCGTGCAGCGATACCAGTTTGTATTTCGACATAACCTGCGCTTTGTTCATCGACTTGGGCGGATCAAATTTGTCTTTGATCAGTTTAAATACGATATGATAAGATGGTAGGGTAAACACTGCCATGACCATTCCTCTGATACCCGGCGCCACGACAAATTTATCGGTTGATTGGTCGAGGTGAACCAGAAAATGCCTGTACAGCTCTGTTTTTCCGTGTTTATTAAATCCAATGGAATTGTACAGGTCACTATAAGGCTTGAGTGGCAGTATGGTCTTGAGAAAATGCACCAGTTCGGAGGGAATATCTACTTCCACTATGAAGTAAGATCGGGTGAAGCTGAATACGATACTCATCTCATCCTGGCCGGTGATGACGGTGTCTGCAAAAACGCCATTTTCTCCATGCAGCAGGGGTATGAGGAAAGGAAAAACCGTGCCGTCAATATAGGCCCTTCCTACAAGATAGGCGCCTTTATTCCGGTAGAAAACAGATTTCAGCACCTCCAGGCGGGTTTCGCGGTCAGGCTTGTGCAAATAGAGAATATCGTGTTGAAGCTGATCGGTAATATAGGTTACGTCTCTTTCGATATCTTCATAGGGTACATCAAACTGGTAGTCAAGCAGGAGTTGGCGTATAATCTCGTGAGTGGGTTTGTTGCCTGGGTAGGTTTTGTAAATGGGCGCTTCTGAGGCGTATTCCCGCTGGGTATGTTCATCGGCGACAAACATCATGTCGAGATCGGCTCCGATTTCACCGAGCACTTTCCGGCAGACAGAATTGAAAAACGTCTCGGCAATTTCGTACTCGTATTTTTGCAGGGAAATATGTGCATACGCTTTTTTGACGGATTTCCATAGGTTTATATCTGAAAAGGCATCTTCCATATGGGTAGTCACCAGCCGCGCATAACGCGAAACCTGCCTTTTGTACAGGTTGAGTCGCCTGCGGCTGTCTGCCTGAATCCCGTGCCAGTCTTTGTTTTCAAACCTGATTCTGGCGCGTCCGGTAATCTCTTTAAATTCGCGGAGATAGCCGTCAAATCCTTCGATAATTAACCGGGCGGTAGAAATTGCCAACTCATTTTTCATATTCCGGATTTTTCTTTCAAATTTACCTTATGACAATATCGGAGATTTTTATTTACCCCATCAAATCCCTGGGCGGAATTTCCCTCCAAAAGGTGATGATAACTGACCGCGGTCCGCAGTATGACCGCCGCTGGATGCTTGTGGATAACCACAACCGGTTTCTCTCTCAGCGAAAATTTCCCGAAATGGCGCTCATCCAGCCCGAAATCAGGGAGGATGAAATGGTGATTTTTCACAAAACCCGCGATATCCCGCCCTTAATTGTGCCCTTATCGCCCGAGGGTAAAGACGTGCTCAATACTTCTGTCTGGGAGATGGAGTGTCCCACTGTTGCGGTAAGCGCTTTTGCCGATGCGTGGTTTAGCGATGTACTGAAAACCGATTGTCGCCTGGTGTATATGCCCGACGAAAGTAGGGTGCCTGTTGCCGAAAAACATCAGCGCGCAGGTGAGATTACCAGCCTTTCCGATGGTCTGCCTTTTCTGCTTACCAGTCATGCTTCCCTTGACTATCTCAACAGCCTGATGGAAAATCCTGTGCCGATGGACAGATTTCGCAGCAATTTTGTTTTTTCCGGTGGCGTGCCTTATGCCGAAGACAACTGGAAAAAAATAAAAATCGGTGAGGTGATTTTTTACCCGGTAACCCGTCGGGGCCGCTGTGCCATGACCAACGTAAATCAGACTACCGGGGCCCGGGAAAAAGAACCTTTCCATACACTTTCCATTTACCGTAACACAGGCGACAAGGTAGTGTTTGGTATGGGAATGATTCACGAAGGCGGGGGTGCAGTCAGTATCGGGGACAAAGTGGAAGTGATATATTGAATTACAATTGGACTTATAAGCCCAATTTCTTAAATTGGGAAGAACAGACTGGTATATTATCCTATGAAATATTCGGCAAAACATATTCCTGAAAGCCTTGTTTTCGAATCATTTGGAGGAAAACCTACTATCGGAAAGGTTACCGCGATGTATTGGTGGGTCTTAAAAAGAAACTGACATTATGGGGAGTAGTATTTTCCACCTTTATTATTCAGGCACGTGTTTTATCTCAAAAACTATTTTGCCGAAAAAAAAATTCTGGGTACCCACAAATGAAGCAGGATTACACCTGGATTATAAGGGAAATCTCGCCAGTGATATCGTGATTGTTGAGAAAGAAAAAATCGAAAACCCACTTTCTGAGAAATATAATAACACTCCACCAAAATTTGTAATTGAGGTGGATATTGCAGTAGAACCCAAAGATTATTCCACTGATCCCCCATCAGGTTCTGAAATGGATTATATTGTGGAGAAATCTGGCCAGTTACTCGATTTCGGAGTAACTGGTATAGCATGGATTCTGACTAAAAGCAGAAAAGTAATACTCGTCAAATCGCATCGGAATATGGAAATTTATAATTGGAATGAGCTTGTTCCAATTTTTGATGATTATTCCTTTTGCCTGCAGAAAATTCTGGAGGAAGAAGATATCCTCCCCGCAAAGCCCTGAATCTTCCGCCTGCTAATTCATCCCACACGATTATCCTGAATTACCTTACATCAGGCAACTGTCGGTGCACTTTTTTGTCTGTTATTACGTCTAATCTCCATAGACTTACCTTTTCAGACAAAATAATAAGATCATGAACCTCATTGCTAAAAACTTCAAACGACACACTTCTCTCGCATTTGCGTTGTTTTTTGTGTTCAGTACTGGTTTTGTCCAGACTGTATCCGCCCAAAAACTGAAATTCGGACCAAGAGTCGGTGTTAGTTCTGCCGGAGTAGAACTCGACGACCTGATCATCAAAGATGCCAACGATGTAGAACAACTGAGGCTGACCCTGCAGAACTCTACGCCGGAGTATCAGTTTGGTGTTTTTGCACGTGTACAACTCCTGGGGTTGTATGTTCAGCCCGAACTTCTTTTTACCACTTCTTCTTCGACATATGAGGTGCAGGATGCCCAGGGGCAGGTTTCGCAGCGTACCGAACGCTTTTATAATGCCGAACTTCCTGTGATTGCCGGGGTAAAGCTTGGCCCGGTACGTGCACAGGCAGGCCCGGTTTTCCGTACCCAGTTGGGCAACAAATCAGATCTTGCCGATATTGACAATTACGGACGCAAATTCAGCGATGCGACAGTAGGTTTTCAGGCAGGAGTAGGCCTTGATCTGGGTAAAAAGATTGTGCTTGACCTCAAATATGAACCCAACCTGGGCAGATTCAGAGACGAAGTGGTTATCGCAGGCAGCACCTATGCGATTTCCGACCGCAAGTCTCAGTTGATTTTTGCCGCAGGGTACTCATTCTGACAGATGGGTCATTCCTGGGTCATCTTCGTCTGCCGTTCCGATTTCACACAGGTGATCAAGCGTTTCAGCAAAAAGATCATACAGGTCGTGAAGTCTGACAATGTCGCGGATGACCCCGTGAACCTGAAAATACAATTCATTGATTCCCTCGGGAAACTTTGCCTTAAACCAACCTTCATCGTCTTTGATCTGAAGATGAATCGCGGGCTGATAACCGATCAGCTCGCGAATTTTTGGATTTGAAAACATCATCCTGAGTTTTCGCGGATCATTTCCCTGAATGATAAAATCTTCATCAAATTCGGGATAGCCCACCTCCACATCCTGCATTCCAAACATCTTTCCGATTCCGGAGAAGATATTTTTTCGGTAAATAGTGAACAAGAAATCGTCGCGGTTGATATAAGGTGCGCGGATTCGGGTATAGGTATGTGAAGATTTGCCCGTGGAAACGGTATAGGTATCGAGGGTGATCATCCAGTTTCGGTGATACGCCACTACCTTATCCTTTTTAAACAGTCCTCCTTCGATATAATCTGCCTGTAATTCTTCTGAAAGCTGTTTCCAGATTTCTTTTCTGCTGGGGCCAAATAATCCGCTCATAACTGAATTTATTTATTCAAATATGGCCTGTTTTTTTCCAAAGGGCAAAAAAAAACCAGCCCCGAAGGACTGGTTCTGTTTTATTCTGTACAAAAAGCAGCTTATTCAAAAATTACTTTTCGGGTGGTCATTCCTTTGATGCCTTTCATCCTGAGGATATACACACCAGCGGGCAGATTTCCGCGGGAAATACTGACTTCTGAATTGCGGAGCCCAGCTTGAAAATGCACGGTCCGGCCTGCGATATCCATCAGTCTGACTTCGCTGATCAGGTTGGCGCTATTGTCCGTGCGGATATTAAGCAGGTTTTGCGCCGGGTTGGGATAGACGGTAACGGCCCGGTCAAACAGGTCATTGTCGATAGATGTTGCATACAGGCTCATGGCGATGACCATGCGCGGTGCGAGGTAACCCATGACAGAGTCGATGTAGGTACGACCTTTGGTGGGAGACATATCGGGGTTGCTGGCCAGCGAGTTGCAATTCATCACAGCTCCGGGGAAGGGGTTACCACCGGTAACGGTATTCCAGTCGTTGATAAATGCCAACTGATCCCACCAGTCCCAGGGGCTGCCTTCGGGCACTTTGGGAACCTGCACGCCACTAAATCCACAGTCATAAGCACCGGGGGTAAACGGCTTGTCAAAAGGCATAAGGCCTTCGAGGTTCATGGCCAGTGTAGAGTCGTAGTTGTTGGTATTGGCGGCCAGGGTAAAGGGGTCGCTCAGGGCAGCGTTGATAAACAACTGGTTGTTGCCATATTCGTTCTGGAGACGGGCTACGGCATAACTTCCGGCAGCTTCGTCAATGACGGTGTTGCCGGTGGTGGGTACGATTACCACACCAATATCATAAGGCGCGTTGGGGTCCTGCGGTGTGTGGAAGCCTACCACGGGAATATCTCCGGGATCAACCCAGCTAGAGTCTCCCAGTGCACCGCCGAGGTTGAAGGCAAACTGGATTTCCGAAGAATAGCCTACGTGGTTGGGAATATTCAACTGCGTCTGGTTGGTTCCCCATACGTTGCCGTGAACCATGGTATCCACATAAGGAGTACCCGTATTGAAGTCTGTAAACTTAGGCAGTTTTACTTTTTCATACGTATCGAGGAAGGCAGAACCCAGGGAGATATAACCACCGGTACCGACACCTCCTATAGCAATTTTGTCAGGATTAACACCGTAGGTATTGCCATTTTCCGCAACATCTTTCCGGAAAAACCGCACCAGTGCGCGGGCATCCTGGATACCGCGATAAGCAGCCTGAAGAAGCGTTGCAGTTTGGATTTCCTGGCTGGGGTTGGTAAAGTCCCATCCCTGGCGGTAGAAGAAGGAAGCTACTACATATCCTCTTTTGGCCAGACGGGTAGCCAGTTCGACTACTGTACTATCTTTAATCGGCCACCATTGATAGGACGGGGGAGGAAGTTGCCCGTGCAGGCCAGAAGCACGAGTGCGCGGCTGGTATCGTTGTCATTGGCGGGATAATACACATCCATGATCAGATCCTTGAGACCGGCGGGCGGGAAAACCGAGATATTGCTGGCGTAGGTGATACTGTCAAGTCGCACGACATCTGTGAATACCTCATCGAGATACCGCTGTTGTGCTTCCATCCTGCCAGCCAGCAGGAAGCAGAAACTGATCAGAAATAATGTAAGCGTTTTTTTCATAATTATTGCATTAAAGGTTAAGGTAATTGAAGGTAAAGTTACAAATTATCTAATTCTGTGAGAATAGTAAAATATGCCAGTCGCCCGACTCTCGGACCGCCATATAGCTGATAGACTTTATTGTTGAGCACATTCGAGGCACCCAGTTTGAAGGTGGTTTTGATCTTGGGTACGCGTTTATTTACCTGTACATCGAGCAGGTCATAGGTCGGGATTTGTCCGGTAAATTGCGGAGAACCTTCAAAAACAAACCCCTGAATCCATTTATAATTTGCGCTAAACCCGATTTCCCTGATTTTCCGCACCTTGATATCTGTGCCCGTAATACCTATGTTGAATTTATGCTCAGGGGTGTTGTATGCAGGAATAATGGGGTCTTCAGACTGTGAGGAAAGCCGGTTCCAGGAGTAGTTGCCATTGATCGTATATTTTCTGTCATTACCCAGGAAATAGCTCAATCCGAGGGCTGCGCCCTGTGTAAAAACCACATCGGTGGCATTTGCGGCAACCCGATATGGTTGTGCGGCGATAATGATATCGGGGAAAGTGGGAGAGAACCGCACATCCACACCGATATTATACCCCAGAAAGTCTTTATATCGGCTAAAATAATAGCTGGCATCTACATACACCCGATTGTCAAACCACCAGGAGCGGTAGCCTACTTCTATCGTTTGTACTTTTTCCGGCTGAACCGGGTCGATATTAAAATATTTGACCAGGCCTGCATCTTTGGGTGAACTTTCAAAATAGGTGCGGAGCGAGCTGGTGTCTGCCAGGTTGTTGAATCCATTGAGGTTTCCTACCAGAATGGCCCTTCCCACATCGTAATAGAGGTATTGGTCTGCGAGGGTAGGGTTGCGTATAGCCGACGAAAGGGCAATACGAATGACATCCCGCTCATTGAGGTTGTAAACTGCCGAAACCGCGTAGGAAGGAACAAAATTGAAGTTCTGGTTTTTATCCACGCGAAGCGTCATATTGAGGATCAGATTGTCGTCCGCATATTTTTTCTGAATACCTGCATACATACCGGCTTCGCGGTTGATAATACGGTTGTAACTCGAATCCACTTTGACCCTCGTACCGTCGGGCTGGGTTTGCCACACATACGAAAGGGTATCGCTGAATATAGCTCCTTCAGAAATCGGTGTATAGACCCGCGCATTCGCGCCTACGGTAATTTCTGCCCATTCGGGCTGAAATTTATATTCACCGTGAATATGGTAAAGCGCCGACCGGTCCACAAGCATGGTTCCTCCGCGATTGATCGGCGTGGATGTGATCTGGTCAAATGCCTGCTGAAACTCAGGAGTACCCGGCACCAGGCGGGGGTATTGATAATTGTCTGCATAATTTCTTGCGAGGGCATGCCAGGCTGTGAGAGAATCGAGGTTGGCAGCCAGAATGGCGTTTGCATCTTCGTAGGGATACGGAACCACCTGCTTGGGGAAGTTTTCCAGCGCCATCACGCGCCCGCGCATGCCGCCCCGTGTCCCGTTGGCTCCGGCAACCGGCGGTACATAATAAGGGTTGGAAGTCGAAAGCCCGGCCCAGTAGTTGCGGTAATCGGTGCTCCATGCAATATCACTTTTTACCCTTTCCTGAAGGCGGAAAGCAGTAAATACAGCATCATAGGAGTTGCCGGCATTTTCGTTGGTAGAATAAGCTCTGACAAAAAACTTGTTTTCTTTGCGCAACTCCAGCCGGTTTTGGAAGAAGAGGATGCCATTGAGGCTGTACCGGTTGTCGCCCTGAAGCACGGTAGTGCCATTGCCAAAATTACTCGCTGCAATCAGTTCGACGTCTTTGGTTACTTTCCAGTGAAATGCCGCTGAGAGTTTCAGATTGCGGGTGTCATAATTTACCAGATCGGTCTCTTCATACCCGGTGCGGTGCCACCGGCCGAGGCCGGGGTTTATGACCTGATCGCTGTTGCCGGTAGCATTGTTGATGCCTCCGTTGAGATTTTCATCTCCATAGCGGTTGACCGCATCGTACCTGCCGGGGTTATTGGCCGGAACCTCTGCGTCATCCACAGGGTCGAGGTTGTCTGCTACCCAGTCATCGGCGCGGAGATAATAGGCGTTTAGTTTGAAAGCCAGACGGTCGTAGCCTCCCTTATTGGCAAATGCTTTGGCATATCGAACCGAAAACTCGCCCATATTTCTTTCGCCTACACGAGCCATCAGATTCAGGCCTTCATAGATAAAGGGACTTTTGGTTTTCATGCTGATAACCCCATTGAAGGCGTTGGGGCCATAATAAGCCGAACTGGCACCCACAATCAGGTCCACACCTTCCACATCAATCTCTGAGGCGCCCAGAAAATTGCCCAGAGAAAAGTTTAACCCCGGCGCCTGGTTGTCCACTCAATCAATGACCTGAAGCGACCTGACCGGGGCCGAACTGTTGAATCCGCGGGTATTGATTACTTTGAATCCGATGCTGGCTGAGTTGAGATCTACGCCTTTGAGAGAGCCGAGGGCATCGTAAAAATTGGCAGCAGGCGTTTCTTTGATGCTATTGACAGAAATTGATTCTATGGAAAGGGGCGATTGGCGCTGGCGGTCTGCATAGGCACTGGCAAATATATTCACTTCGTCTAGTACCCGTTCTTTCTGAATCAGTTCCAGTTTGATCTTTTGCCCCGGAGCCGCTACCTCATAGGTAAGGGTATCATACCCCAGGTAGCTGGCTACGAGAGAAACCGGCAGCGGGAGGTTGGTTTTAATTGAAAATTTTCCGTTTTCAGTAGAATAAGCACCCTGAACCGTTCCCTTAATCAGAATTGTAGCTCCCACAAGCGGCGATCCGTCATCTGCGCTGATCACTTCGCCCTCTATGGTTGTTTGTGCGAAAACCTGAATCATACCAAAACTGAGAATAAACAGAAAAAGCCATCGTTTTATCTCAGTACAAAAGTGCCGGCGTAAACCGGCAGAGTAGTAGTTTTTTAGCATAAGTAGGGTGTTTAGCTAGTCCTGAATGTAATCTGACTAGCTAATATATCAAAAATTAATGAATATGTTTATTTTTACTTTTCTTCACTGTTTTCACTCCAATCATTGCTCGGATGAATCGTAGTTTCCCCTTCCTTCTCCTTTCGCTGATTCCATTTGGTGCTTTCGGTCAGTTTGCCCTCAATGGTTCTGCTGCGGCCAATGGCCCTACCTGTTATACGCTCACCCCTGCATTGGGCTCGCAGGCAGGCTCGGTCTGGTACACAAACCTGATTGACCTGAGCCAGAATTTTGAATTTTACGCCCAGATATTTCTCGGTTGCAATGATGGCGGTGCCGATGGCGTTGTCTTCGCATTTCAGTCGGTGAGCACCAGCGTAGGAAGTCTGGGGGGCGGAATGGGTTACGCAGGGATCAGCCCTTCTGTAGGCGTAGAGTTTGATACCTATCAAAACAGCAACTGGGGCGATCCGGCAACAGACCATATGGCGATTATTTCTAATGGGAATGTGAGCCATCTGGCAGCTACCAATCTCGCCGGCCCGGTCAATATGCTTCCCACAGGCGGAAACGTGGAAGACTGCCTCTACCATGACCTCAGGGTAAGCTGGAACCCTTTCACCGATAGCCTGAACGTATATTTTGATTGTAACCTTCGCCTGACTTATACCGGAAATATCGTCAATACCATATTTGGCGGAAACCCCAATGTATATTGGGGATTTACGGCAGGAACCGGCGCGCTGAGCAACCAGCAGGGGTTTTGTGTGGATTATCTGTCTTTTGGTCTTGATACGCTTGTATGCCAGGGAGATACGCTGCAACTTGGCGTGGGCAGCGGTGTGTCTTACAGTTGGTCTCCGGCCGCAGGGCTTTCCAATCCCAACATTGCCACTCCCCTTGCTTTTCCCGATACTTCTACAACTTATGTAGCCTCCATTACCGACAACTGCGGATTTGTGCGAACCGAATCCTTTACCATTAATCTGGAATACGATTCTTCCCTGAATATAAACTTCGGCAATGATACTGTACTTTGTCCCGGACAAACCATTCTTCTGGATGTATTTCGCCCCGGCCCTACCTATCTCTGGCAGGATGGCTCCACAGGTTCATCCTTCTCTGTAACTGCGCCGGGGCTTTACTGGGTAGAACTGGAGAATATCTGCGGCACAAAAAGAGATTCTATCGTAGTTACTGCACAGTCCCCGCCTGCTATCAGCCTGGGTAATGATACGACCCTCTGTGCGGGCTCAACGCTTTCCCTGAATGCATCTTTCCCCAATGCTATCTATGAGTGGCAGGACGGATCAGGTAGCAGCCAACTGACCGTATCCGGACCGGGCACCTACTGGGTCGTGGTCAGCAACCAGTGCGGATTTGACCGCGATACAATTGTGGTATCCTACGAATCTCCGCCTGTACCCGTAAATCTGGGCAATGATACTATTCTTTGCAATAACAACACCCTGACCCTCAACGTCTCCCAGCCTTCGTCCACCTACCTCTGGCAGAACAACACAACTGCACCAATTTTTACTATTTCCTCCCCCGGATTATACTGGGCACAGGTCACCAATCTTTGTGGTATCTCCAGAGACTCTATCAATATCGTCTATGATCAGACCCCTATTGTCAATCTGGGCAATGATACCGCCGTTTGCCCCGGAACGGTTATCATCATGAACGCTGCCTGGACGCCAACTTCTACTTATATGTGGAACACTGGTTCAACTGCCAGTGGACTGATTGTCAATTCGCCCGGACTGTACTCAGTCTCGGTTACCAATACCTGTGGGTTTGCCCAGGATCAGCGGCGGATCGATTATCTTTCGCCTCCGCCTGCCGTAAACCTTGGGCGTGATACGTTGATGTGCAGCGGACAGACACTCTTGCTTGCCACAGGTCAGACCGGGGTTACACACCTGTGGCAGGATGGTACGGGTTTTAGTTCGTTTACCGTTCGCAATCCCGGCACGTACTGGGTAAGAGTTACCAATATTTGCGGCTCGGTTTCAGATACCATTCAAGTGGCTTACACTACGGCACCTGTTGTTGATCTGGGGGCAGATACCGTTTTGTGTGAGGGGGAAAGTAAAACAGTGGACGTAACCTGGCCCGGCGCCAGTTATTTGTGGGACGATCTTCAGGTAACGCCCGTTCGCACGATTACTACCTCAGGGGTTTATCACGTTACGGTTTTTCACCACTGTGGAAACCGCGAAGATGAAATCGCTGTTGACTTTATCGCAAAACCACTGCCTGTAAGTCTGGGAGACGACCTTATTCTTTGTACCGGTGATACCGTGGTTTTTGACGTAGCGCAGGAGAATGTGCGCTACTGGCAAAACGGATCTATCCTGCCCGTTTATACTGTTCGCAGACCCGGACAATACGAGATTCGTGTATATAATCAGTGCGAGAAGAGACTGACGATCTTTCGGTGATGTATCTGAAAACGCCGGTTGTGTCATTTGGTCAGGATACCATTCTTTGTGAAGGAGATTCTTTCCGGCTTAGCGCAGCGCAGGGGCAGCCATTTACTACGTATCGCTGGCAAAACGGCAGCAGTGACTCGCTGTTTATGGTTACACAACCCGGGTACTATACCGCCCGGGCAGAGAATGTCTGCGGTGTTGACGGCGACTCGCTGCTGGTGGACGGGCATTCGTGTTTCTGTGCGATTTATGCGCCTACGGCTTTTTCGCCCAACAGCGATGGGTTCAACGACTTTTTTCAGTTGTATTACGATTGTGATATCATTGGCGGAACGCTGAAAGTGTTTAACCGATGGGGAGAAGCCGTGTTTGTAACAGAAAACCCCGATGGTGTCTGGGATGGATTTTTCCGCAGTCATGGTGTTCCCGAAGGCGTATATGTCTGGGTATTTGAATACGAGTTTCTGGAGGCAGAAAGAGTTCGCACCATTTCTGAAACAGGGACAGTGACATTGATTCGATAGAAAGAAGCATTAACAAATCAGGAATGAAACGATTTTCAAAAACGCCGGCGCTTATTTTCTTGTTTATCGCTGGCTGTCTCAATGCCAATTTGATTAACGAAAAAAAGCCGCCACTGGAAAAAATACAACTTCCCGAGGGGTTTAAAATTGAAATATTTGCTGATAGTGTCGCCAATGCACGCTCACTTGCTTTGGGAGACAGCGGGACAGTTTTTGTCGGTACGCGAAGTAAGGGGAATGTCTATGCAATCAGGGACGAAGACGGCGACCACCGCGCAGATAAGGTATATACGCTTGCCAGCGGTCTGAATATGCCCAATGGCGTCGCCTTCCGCGACGGGGCGCTATATGTGGCTGAGGTGGACAAAATCTGGCGATATGACCAGATTGAGTCCCGGCTGGACAACCCGCCAGCTCCCGTGCTGGTCTTCGACCAGCTTCCCGATAATGTCTGGCATGGGTGGAAATATATCGCTTTTGGCCCTGACGACAAGCTGTATATTCCTGTCGGTGCTCCCTGCAATATCTGTCTTTCAGAAGAAGAAATTTACGCGTCTGTTTCCCGGATTAACCCCGATGGCACCGGTCATGAAGTATTTGCCCATGGTGTGCGCAATTCGGTGGGCTTTGACTGGGATCCGGAAACGGGCGATTTGTGGTTTACCTCCAACGGACGAGACTTTATGGGCGATGATATGCCCGCCGACGTACTCAACCATGCCCCGGAGCCGGGAATGCATTTTGGTTATCCGTTTTGCCATCAGGGAGATACACCCGACCCCAAATTTGGTGAAAAAAGACCCTGCAGCGATTTTACCCCGCCAGCGCAGAAACTTCATCCGCACGGAGCTGCTTTGGGGATGAAGTTTTATTCGGGCGATATGTTTCCTGAATCCTATCAGCATAATATTTTTATCGCAGAGCATGGATCGTGGAACCGGTCAGAACCTATTGGTTATCAGGTGTCTATGGTGAGGGTGGAAAATGGACGGGCAGTTTCGTTTGAACCATTTGCCACGGGATGGCTCAACAAAGGAAAAGCCTGGGGAAGACCTGTGGATGTTTTGATTTTGCCTGACGGGTCGATGCTGGTATCAGATGATCATGCCGATCTGATTTACCGGATTTTCTGGCAACCCTGAATATTGGGTTTTTCATTTCCCCCCTTCGGGTTTATATTCGGCCACGAAAAAAAACAGAAATGAAACGAATCGCTGTATATACATCCGGAGGAGACGCTCCGGGCATGAATGCTGCCATCCGTGCAGTGGTACGGGCTTCTATAGCCAACGGAATTGAGCCTTTTGGAATCATGCGCGGGTATGAAGGAATGATAGACGGAGACATATTTCCGATGGACGCAAAGTCGGTCAGTAATATCATTCAGCGCGGAGGTACCATCCTGAAAACATCCAGGAGTGAACGTTTCCGCACCGAAGAAGGAAGGAAAAAGGCATTTAAAAACCTCAAAAAATTTGAAATTGAGGGACTGGTAGCCATCGGCGGAGACGGGACTTTTGCCGGAGCAAAGGTGTTTTCAGCCGAGCATAATGTGCCGGTAATCGGGGTTCCTGGCACGATTGACAACGATCTTTATGGTACTGATTTTACCATAGGGTATGATACGGCACTGAATACGGCCATGGAAGCGATTGACAAAATCCGCGATACGGCTGATTCTCACAACCGCCTTTTTATTATCGAAGTAATGGGTCGCGATGCAGGGTTTATCGCCCTCAATACAGGCATAGCGGCAGGGGCGGAGGCTGTACTGATTCCTGAGACCCCCACCTTTATTGAGGACATTATCAAAAAGCTCGAACAAGGCTGGCTGCGTAGCAAATCCTCTTCGATCATTGTGGTTGCAGAAGGCGACCAGGCAGGCGGCGCGTTTCAGGTGTCTGAGAAAATCAAGCAGAAGTTTAAAAACTATGATATCCGGGTCGTTGTACTGGGACATATCCAACGGGGAGGAACGCCTACCTGCGCAGACAGAGTGCTGGCCAGCCGGCTGGGAGCCGCAGCGGTGGAGGCATTGATGGAAGGGTTGTCCAATTCAATGGCGGGAATTGTGAACGGCGAGATTCAGCATACTTCCCTGATCAAAGCATGTAAACACCATCAGAATATCAATCCCAACCTGCTGAATCTTGTGGAAATCCTTTCGGTGTAATTAAAGGAAAAACAGGGTAATCATTCCTGCTATCATCAGGTACTTCAGGTAGCGGCTTTGTTTGCCAAAGGCCTCGGGTTCAGACGAACGACTCAGCAAAACCATCAGCACTGTTGCCGGAATCTGCACCAGCACAAAGGAAAGCCCCAGGTAAACCCAGTTGGATTCCTGCTTTACAAAATAGAGGTAAGCAAAAGGAAGGTAGCAGGACAATAAAAAAACGCCGTACAGGATCATCAGAATTTTTCGGGTGTGGAGGATACCTACCTGAATGGGTAAGGTGCGCAGGTCGTATGCGAGGTCGCCTTCGATGTCTTCGACATCTTTGGTTATCTCCCGGATGAAGGTAATTTCGAAGGCAAAAACAATGGCCCAGATCAGCGCCATATTGAGGTCGTCGTACAGGTACGACGCCAGTATCAGCACCAGCGCAATCAGAAACGCAATCACCAGATTGCCCGCCACACTTACACGCTTAAAGTAACTCGCATAAAAAAACAGCAGAAAAACAGAGAGGAAATTGATAAAAGTAACGGTAAACTCGCCCAGATAAAAACCCAGAAAACCGAGAGAAAACAGCAAAACCAGGCTATTTGCAATAAAATATACAGTGAGTACCTTTTTTACGGAAAGCAGGGCATTGACAACCGTGCGTTTGGGCTTATTGATCCGGTCAATCCTGAAATCATATACATCGTTGATCCAGTAGCCTGTGGCAGCTATAACGGTAATGGTAATCGCCGTTGCCCAGAACCGGGTGTGAAAAAAAAAATCAGTCTGATGATGGTTGACCAGAAAGCAGGCGACAGCAAATGCGATGAGGGATATCAGCACGTTTACCGGGCGGGAAATGATAAAAAAATATGTAATATCCCTCCATATCATTGCACTAAGGTAAACAATTTTCCAGCTTTGATGATCTTTCACCCAACATTTCGGGAAAATGTTTGGTTGAATGAGGAAAGACTGATAATTTTATCCGGACTTTATATCCAGGCAAGATTTTATGGCAACAAAACAAGGCATAATCAAAGGCAGCAAAAAAGAACGCCAGCTCGATACCATGGGTAAGCTGTATTTCCCTGAAGTTTTTAAGGGGATGTGGTTCTCTTTCAAACATATGTTTAAGCCTACGGTAACCATTGAGTATCCCGAAAAAAAACCTGTACTGGGCGCTGAGTTCCGCGGCCGTCCTGTGCTTGTTGCCGAAGAGGGAAAGGAAAGATGTGTTGCCTGTGGTCTTTGCGCCCGCGCATGCCCGCCGCTGGCAATCAGCATGCAGGCTGCCGAAGTAAGTGAAGATCAGAAAGAGCGATACCCCGAAACCTTCGAAATCGATATGCTTCGCTGTATATTCTGCGGGTATTGCGAGGAGGTCTGCCCCGAAGAGGCGATTGTAATGAGCCCCGACTATGAAATCAATTTCAGCTCCCGCGAAGATGCCGTTTATGGCAAAGACCGCCTTGTCATCGACAAGGAACAGCTCGCTCCGAGACTGAAATTCCTTGAAGAGCGCCGCAACCAAAACTTTGGCGACGTCTATAATTTCAAAAAAGACAACAACATTCACACCCTCCGCAACCGGAAGTAACAGATCGACATGGCCGATATACACGCAACCACTGTCCTCGGCATCATTCACAACGGCCAGGTAGCACTGGGCGCCGACGGGCAGGCAACCATGGGTAATACCATTGCCAAAAGCAATGTGAAAAAGGTGCGTAAAATCGGCGATGGAAAGATTTTGGTGGGCTTTGCCGGTTCGACTTCAGATGCTTTTACCTTAGTCGAAAAGTTTGAGGAAAAACTCAATATGTACCGGAGCAACCTTCGCCGTTCGGCGATCGAACTGGCACGCGACTGGCGCACCGACCGGTACCTCCGCAGGCTGGAAGCCATGCTGATCGTCATGGATAAGGAAGAAGGCCTGATTGTCAGTGGCACAGGCGATGTACTCAGCTTTGATGAAGGAATTCTGGCTATCGGCTCCGGTGGCGTTTACGCGCGGTCTGCTGCCCTCGCACTTAAAAAACATGCACCCCATCTCACCGCAGAAGAAATGGTCCGCGAAGGACTTACCATTGCTGCGGATATCTGTATCTATACGAACCACAATCTGGAGATACTGACCTTATAACAGGACTATTTTTCAGTCTGTGCCTTTTTACTTTGTTCAAATACTACAACTGCAAGTTTCGCAAAGGAAGGCAAACCTCTGCTGATTGTTGCTTCTATTACCTTCCCATTTTTAAATCCACCCAGACTGGCAACATAATCATAGCTCCATTTTTTTTCCTCCATCATATTTCTGAAACGTAATATCCAATCCTTTCGGATAATTTTTTCCATAGTGGATTTGAAATGTTTCCATTGTAGTTCTGGCATTTCTCCGGTCTGATAATACATGAGGCGTACGAATTCCAACTTTACTTCATAGTCACTAAACTCAGGATATCTTGAACGAATCCAGCTATGGGTCTGACTTATTCCCATATCAGCAAAATCAATGGCAATTTTCAACCGCTTTTCAGGTGAAAAACTCCGGATAATTGCGATTTGTCTTCGTGCGGCATCTTCTGAAACATTTACCTTATTACCCCAGTAATCATATGTAGAGAGTTTAAGTTTTGAAGTCCAATCGCGGATGTAATCCCAATCAAGAGTTTTATCGATAAAGAGAAAACGGAGATCATCCATTTGCTTTTCGCTTTGGCTTAATTGATACCATTTTAGTTTTGAGATGATCAGGTCTTCTCTGGAAGAAATATTGCATTGAACCCCCCAGAAGCTAACCTTTTCCCTTCTTTCGAATGCAACTTTGCCATATTCTGTATCCTGTAAGGTCATAAAATCATATCTTATTCCAGTATTGAAATCGGTTAAATTAAATAGCATTCCCCGTTTAATGTCAGATTCAAAGGATTCTTTAAATTCCATCCATTCTGGGAAATAGGTTAAAATTTTACCAACATCGCGATAGCTTATTTGTAAGATAAGGTCAATATCATTCGTAGTACGTGCCCGGTTATGGTAACTTACAGCAAAGCCTCCCACAATCATATATTCAATCTTTTCAATTGTCAGGGCATCGACAATCTTCTTTAACGCCTGAGAAAATATATTTTCCATTACCAAAATTAACAAATGTTAACTATTATTTCCACCACATCTTCCCAAAAAATCACCCAAAAGGGTAATTGAGTCGCCCGGTGCTTTTGAAGAGCTTGCAGGAGTTTTGCAACAAATCTCCTGAAAAATGAAAAAATTACTTACAATTCTCTCCCTCTGCCTGATGTGTGTTTCCATTCACGCACAAAGCACGATCCCTATCCGTGAGACGGCGACTTACCCCGACAGCGTGTTATATACAGCCTCTGCCCTGTTGCCCAACGGAAATGTCATCGTCTGGGGCGGCCAAAAGCTGGCCAAAGCGCCTGGCGGAAAAATCTGGCTCAGCAACAAATCGTATGTGTATGACCCCACTGCCGAGACCTGGACATCTGGCCCTGACCTGAACGCCGAGGTCGCCGCGCCACTGGTAGTGACACTTGCCAACGGCAATATTATGTCCATAGGCGGAAATGGATATCAGACCATTGCCGGAATCGACAGTTTTCCTTTGCGTACCGACAACGTGGAAATCCTCGATGTGATTACCAACGAGTGGACAGTGGTAGCCGGTGTGCCATTTGGTACATCTCCCTATACCGGAACCTCGGGTATTCTCCTCCCAGACAGCAATGTGTGGATGACGACTACCAATGGAGACTATGGAACTTTTGATACGAAATCACTGACCTGGACCAATCAGACAAGTGTTTTTGGCCCTTTGGATGCGGGAGGAAGGCCGATTGTTATCCTCGACAACGGAATCATCTTTCATACCGGTGCAGGCGGACAGTATTATAGTTTGGGCGGAAATTCGATTTCTTATGCTGATCCTGTTGTGCCCATGTACACGGGTGATGTGGTCAAGCTTCAGGACGGGCGAATCCTCACCTGGGATGACGGATTTTCATTCAGCCAGGAGGCAATTATGGTCAATACTACCGGCACCAGTTCTATGGTTACCGACAGCCTGGTGATACCCGGTCAGGCAACGACGGGCAGGCTGATGCCCGACGGGAAGGTTTGGGTTTTTGGTTTTGGTGAAGTCGGTTTTGGCCCTTATACCTTATTGCAGATTTTTGATCCGTCAACCGACACTTGGTCTTCTCCCGGAACTTACAATTTTCACCCTGAGATTCTTACCGGCTACCATATGCATCTGCTTGGTGATACAAGTCTGGTGGTAATTACCACTACACAGACTGCTTCCTATCGCATCAATGCAGGTGAAGGAGCTACAGGAATAAAATCTTTGGTAAAGATGCTGAACTGGCAGATGATCTATGAGCAGCAGTCTGAAATGCTGAGCGTAAGATCAAACGTAGGTGTGGAAAAGATGAAGGTGAATCTCACGCTGATGGATATACAGGGACGGGTAATACATGAGGAATCTGCTATTCCGGTTGAATGGGGAATATCACTGGCGAATCTCTCTCCCGGAGTATATGTCGCGCGGTTGTTGCGCGAAGATGGAGCGTGGATGGTGAAAAAGATTCGGGTAGATTAAAAATGACAAAAGCCTTTCCGACCGGAAAGGCTTTTGTTTTATATACCATACAACAACTACAATTAGCGGCTGACAATTTTATACTGGTTGCCTTTGGACTCTACTTTCAGCGCGATATAGCGCCGGGTGTCGAGTCCTCTTTTTTCTACCCAGGCTTTGAGTTTGGGGGAAGTGCGAAAGTAATCATAAGGCAGACGCCGGCTGACCGCAGCGCTGATATGAACAAAAATCATTTCTCCTTCGGGAGTTTTAGTGGCGTACTTCACATCCTGAACCTGGAGTTTGCTGTATATATTTTTGAAAACCAGCATGGTATCGTTGAAGATGCCTTTGTTGAGCGGAACGGTAAGCTGCTGGGAAACAGCCTCAATTTTCCCGGAAGAGATAGTCTGAAAATGGGCAATGGCAAAATTTTTCAAAGGTGCTTTTACCCAAAGCAGGGAGTCGTCGATCCATCGCTGGGAGAAAGCAGATGAAACCGTAAGAAAAACAGCGGCTGCGAAGGCAAGAAGAGTTTTCATTTTACAATAGGGATTAAGGTGAAGATTAGATACACCTGTTAGTAACCTGAAAAAAAGAAAACGTAACCTGGTAAGTGGAAATTTTTTTAGATGGAAGAAATGTTTTGGTGCGGAATATCGATGACAAAAGTGCTGCCATGGCCGGGCTGGGACAACACGCTGATTTCGCCGCCGTGCATGTGAACCACTTTCTGGCAGATGGCCAGGCCTATACCTGAGCCGGGGTATTCATCCTGAGTATGAAGCCGGTGAAATGCCTTGAAAATCTGGCTTTGGTATGATTGGGGGATGCCGATACCATTATCTTTTACCTCAAACCTGTGTGTATTTTCAATTAAAGAATAGAGCACTTTCAGTTCTGGCGTCTGGCCGGGAGGCTGAAACTTCATCCCATTGCTGAGCAGGTTTTGAAAAAGTTGTAAAAGAGCAGAGTAGTTGCCCCGGATTTCCGGCATTTTCCCGAAATAAATCTTTGCCCCGGTTTCCTGAATCTGCTGGTCAAGGTTTACTTTTACAGACAGCAGCAGTTCCTGCATATTGACATTTTGGTCTGAGGAGTCCGTTTCACCCACATTTGAGTAGATCAGCAGATCAGAAAGGAGGGCATGAAGACGGGTTACGCCGCTTCGGATAAAAGAAACATATTCTTCTCCTTCGGGTCCAAGTTCCTGTTGGTATCTTTTGTGGAGCAGGCCGGTATAGCTGCCAATGGTGCGGAGCGGTTGTTTTAAATCATGGGAAACGGCATGCGCGAAGTCCTCCAGTTCCCGGTTGGAAATTTCCAGTTCCCGGTTTTTGGATTCAATTTCGGCTTTCTGTGCAGATAGTTTCTGGTTGGTGATTCGTTGAATTCTGACCCGGAAAAGGAAAACTCCCAGCGCAATGAGGAGCAGCAATCCGGCAGCAACACCGAGAAAGGAAAAATTACGGAGCTTGCTGATGTCCTGATTCCTTCGCATTTCTTCTATTTCATGCTCTTTATTTTCGAGGTCGTGTTTCGCCTGAATTGCGGATAAGGAGGCGGATTTGTTGCGACTGAACAAGCTGTCTTTTATTTCCGTGTATAATCCCTGGTATTGATAGGCTGTTTTAAAGTCTTTCTGGAGCTGGTAGCTTTCAGCCAGTCCGAGATAGGCATCGCGAACAATTTCGAGAGACCGGGTTTCTTGCGCGAGCTGTAGCCCTTCTTCCAGCAGGGGGCGGGCGAGATCAAACTTGCGGTCTTTTACATACGTTTGCCCGAGACCGATGGTATTCATGGCTAATTCATATTTCAACTGCTGCGCTCTGCTGATTTGAATACCATCTTCAAAATGCGACCGGGCATTTTCGTTAAGCTTCATTCTTAAAAACAGCGCGCCAATTTTCCCATGAGCGAAAGCCTCACCTTTGGCATCCTTTATTTTTTTGCCAATGATCAATGCATCGGCAAAAGACGCCAGTGCAGCTTCAAAATCTTCTTGTTTCTCATGGATTTCACCAATACTGATATATGAATAGACCATGCCCACGGAGTCCCGGGTTTTGGTGCGGAGATCAAGCGATATTTCGAAATAATTCAACGCCTGAGGCAGATTGCCCTGAATATCGGAAATCTGGCCTATATTGTTGTAGGAGCGGGCAAGGCCAATTTCATCGTTGATTTTCCTCCTGATTTCCAGTGCTATGAGGAAATGATCGAGCGCTTCGTCATACTTTCCCCTGTAGCGGTTGATGAGGCCGATCGTATGGTGCGCCTCGGCAAGCCCTTGCTGATCTTCATTTACGCCTGCGAGATATAGTGATTCCCGCGCATATCTCAGTGCTTTTTCCGGGTCGCTGCTTTTTAGTTCAAAGGCAAGTTCTTTCAGTAAAAAGGCCCGGTCTTTTTGGGAAAAGGCTTCACTTAATTGTTTTTCCAGAATAGCCTGTCTATTTTCCTGGGAGTAGCAGGAAACACATATCAGCATCAGCAAAAGCCCTGTAGTAATCTTCTTAAATGGCTTTAACATCAAATCCTAACAATTGAAATCTAAAGAAACAAATTTTTGACGACTTACCGAACAGATTCTTCCCCGGACTAAGTTTTTCCTGATTTAAGTAGTTTATTCTGGTATTGAGAAGAAAAATGTGCTGCCTTTCGCCGGGGAAGAATCAATCCACATTCTGCCTTTATGCCAGTTGATTATTTTTTGTGCTATGGCAAGTCCCATTCCTGTACCCGGATAATCATCGGTTGTATGCAGGCGGTAGAAAGCATTAAATATCTTTTCCTGATAATCTTTTTCGATACCAATCCCATTATCTCTGACCGAAAAAATATGTTCGCTCCCTTCTTTTTGATAACCTATGTGAATAACGGGTGTAGGGTGATTGGTAAATTTGAGCGAATTGGAAATCAACTGAGAAAAAACCTGTATCATTCCCGCCTGATTGGCTTTTATGGCAGGGAACGTATCGACATGGATTTGGGTATGGGTATCCTGAATGGTTTTTCTGAGCGAATACAGGACCGTGGAGACAACCCCACTGATTTCAATTTTTTCGGAAAGAATAAGCTGCCGGTTGATCTGCGAATAATCCAGCAGATCGGATACAAGCTCGTTGAGGTTGGCGACCCCGTCAGATATAAAGTGAAGGAAAGATTTGCCATTAACGTCGAGTTCATTGGCAAATTTTCGCTCCATGAGGCCCGAGTAATTGGCGATGGTGCGGATCGGCTGTTTCAGGTCATGCGAAACGACGTGGGCAAACTGATCGAGCTCGTTATTGGAACTGGCAAGTTCTTTATTTTTGATTTCGATTTCCTGCTTTTGAAACTCCAGCACTTTGTTGGCTCTGGACTGAATCTGATACCGGAAATACATCATGGTGAGCAAACTCAGGATAATGATTCCCGCCAGGCCGATAAAAATACCTCTTCGGGTGAGCTGGTTGATTTCCCTCTGGAGATTTAATTCTTCAATCTGATTTTCTTTTTCGATCAGTTCGTATTGCATTTGTATATCGCCCAGCGTCCGCGACTGTTCTTCCTGAAAAAGGCTATCTTTTATTTTTTCATATTGAACTTTAAACAGATAAGCTTTTTCGTACTGGGCGTTTTTGGCATAAAATTCGGCCATGTGCAGATGGGCGTCGCGTATAATGGTAGCCGCACCGATCTCACGTGCAGTAGAAAGGGCTTTCTGAAGCGAGAGTTGCGCTTGAATGGGTTCTCCCGCCAAATAATACAATTGGCCCAGTTCCAGATCAGTATTTGCCAATCCGCCCTTATCTCCGCTTTTTTCCTGAATGGCCCGTGCCTCGGCAAAATATTCTATCGCATCCGGAATATTGTTGCGGAGTTTTTTTATTCTTCCCAATCCCAGCAGGTTGTCTGTAGTATAAATGGTATTACCCATCGAACGAAAAATCTCCAGCGCCCGGGAAAAATTATCTTCCGCTTCATCCAGTGAACCCTGGATTTCTTTGATTTGTCCGATGGCGTGGAGCATTTCGGCTTCTTCTATCCGGGTTTCAGATTTTAGTTTGATTTTCAGCGCATACTGGTAATAAATCAGGGCCCGGTTGAGGTCTCCCTGCTTCTGAAACACTTCACCTATATTTCGGTAAGAATCCAAAATGCCTCTTTTATCTCCCAGTTCTTTTCTGATCTTCAGGGCAATCAGATGGTTTTCAAGAGCTTTATTGGGCTGCCCTTTTTCCGCGTAAATGATACCCATATTATTTCGTACCCCTGCTATGCCGCCTCTTTCATCGAGCGATTCGTAAAGATGAAGTGCTTCCAGCTTATAATATAGGGCACTGTCAAACATACCGAGCTTGCTGTAAACGACCCCCAGATTGGTGTACGACCAGGCCTCTGTGATGGCATCATCCAGTGTTTTTCGTATTTCAAGCGATTTTTTATGATAAGAGAGCGCAGACTTTAAGTCGCCTTTCATCTCTACGATATTGGCAAATGTATGGTAAGCGTTTGCCACACCGGCATCGTCGCCCAATTCTTCAAAAATTTCGTAAGCCTCCTGGTTGGCCTGTAGGGCATCATCGTACGCACCGCTGTGATACCACAATAAAAATGCTTTATCTTGCAACACACGCGCCAGTCCAAGCTTAAAATCTGCTTTGCGGGCTATCGTTATGGCTTCGTTGATATGAATAAGGGCTGCCTGGGGATCGTCATTTTCTACTGCCCATGAAAGTTTTGACAGGAGGCGCACGCGCTGGCTGTCGGTGCGGACAGTATCAAGGATAGAAAGAAGACTGTCCAGTTCGGGTTGTTTCGCATGTACGGGCTGATATGTTGCCCATATCGTGAGCAAGCATACAAAAAAACGAAGCGAGATCCGTACACCAACGGTCATAATAATAATATTTCCCCCCAGCAGGATACGCATTATTCCATCTGAGCAAGGGCTTCCTCCACCGTTGTTACCGGGAGAAGACAACTTCCTTTCTCGCAAACATGTATCCATGTTCCCGATTGAAAACGACCTTCCAGCAGGGGGAGGTTACTCTCTTTTTCTGATCCCGCAAAAATCCGGCCGGGATGATAATGTCGCTGCAATTTTTCCCGTAATTGGTGTACATTTTCTCCGGTGATTGCTACTTCGTAAAAGACAAACATCTCTTTGAGGGCAAGTAACCCCCAGCAGGCATGCCAGTCCGGGTTTTCTGTAAAGGCATTTTTCATATTGGCGGCCATCTGGTACATCTGCCGCAGATATTCGGGTTCTCCGTATAGTAATCCCAGCGAATGCAGATTGTGAGCCATAATGGCGTTGGAGGAAGGAATCACATCGTCCTGTGTTTCTGTTTTTCGTCGGAGCAATACTTCCTCCTCCCCGGAGGTATAAAAAAACATGGCGGTTGTTCTGTCAAAAAACCGCGCACTTACATAGGCCGTGTGAAGTTGCGCCTGAGAAAGCCATTTGATGTCAAAGGTTACCTGATAAAGGGCGATATAGGCATCAATTACCAGGGCGTAGTCGTCAAGAAAACCGGGAATGGTGCGTTTGCCTGCCTTGTAGTTTCGATACAGTTTGGGGCCCTCTGTCATCCGGTCGAATATAAAATTTGCATTATCAAGTGCTGCTTTCAGAAAGCGCGGTTCGCCAAATACACGGTAGGCGTCCACAAATCCTTTGAGCATAAGTGCATTCCAGGAAGTAAGGATTTTGTCATCGAGCCCCGGCCTCACCCGGCCTGACCGTGCGGTCAGCAGTTTTTGCCGGCATTCGGCCATTTTGGCCTTAAATTCAGCTTCATCGAGTTTCCATCTGAAGGCAAACTGGCTTTCAGTTTCCAGCACAAAAAGTATGTTTCTCCCCTCCCAGTTTCCCATTGGACTGACGTTGTAGTAGTCGGCAAAAAGTTTGCTGTCTTCGTCGAGGGCGTATTCGAGTTCTTCGTAATCCCATAGGTAAAATTTTCCTTCCACGCCTTCACTGTCAGCGTCCAGTGAAGAGTAAAACCCTCCTTCGGGTGAAGTCATCTCCTGCTGCACAAAGTCCAGCGTGCGGTAAACCACCTCGCGGTACAAATCTCTGGGCTCCTGCTGCCAGGCTTCAGCATACAGCGAAACGAGCTGCCCGTTGTCGTAGAGCATCTTCTCAAAATGGGGTACTTTCCAGTAAGCATCTACCGAATACCGGGCAAACCCACCGCCGATATGGTCAAATATACCGCCAAAAGCCATTTTTTCGAGCGTAACTGATACTGCCTCCGCCGCACGCGGATGACCGGTAAGCCATGCGGCCCGGAGCAGGAAAAGCTGGTTGACAGGAAGCGGAAATTTATTGGCAGAAACGGCTCTTCCACCCCATCTGAAATCAATATGATCGAGCCAGCCTTCCAGAGCTGATTCGAGTTCGTCGGGCGAAAGACCGGTAGTATCGCGGGCGACAATAACCCTGTCCATGGAATTCATGGCACCAACAAGATTATCCGCGACTTCATAAGTGCGTTCCGGCTGTGTTTCATACAATTCCTGTACCTGGCGGAGTACACTTATCCAGTGGTCTTTGGGAAAATAGGTGCCTCCGTATATGGGACGTCTGTCGGGGAGTGCTATGGCATTGAGGGGCCAGCCGCCGCGCTGGGTCATAAGCATGACCGCATCCATATAGATTTTATCGACATCGGGCCGCTCTTCGCGGTCAACCTTGATGCAGACATAATGTTCGTTCATCACCTTTGCTACTGCTTCATCTTCAAAAGACTCGCGCTCCATGACGTGACACCAGTGGCAGGCTGCATAGCCAATGGAAATAAGTATAAGCTTGTTTTCATCACGGGCTTTATCGAGGGCTTCATCGCCCCAGGGATACCAGTTGACAGGGTTGTGGGCGTGCTGAAGCAGATAGGGGGAAGTTTCGTGAATGAGCGCGTTGGGCATTCTATAGATATTTTGCCACAAAGATATAGAATTTTGGGAGGTGAGCGTTAACCTGTAGAGGTATTCCCTACATTAATAGAAAGCGCAGGGAGCTTTTTTCTGATGAGTTAATTATTAATTTTGTCTAACAATAAAAACAATACCAATTACAATGAAGACGAGTCGTTTTTTCTCTTGGCTGATCCTTCCATTAACTATTGTTGTGATTCAGTCGCTGACATCAGGTTGTGCAACAGAAGGATGTACAGACCCCAATTCTGATAACTATGATGTTGACGCCACCAAAGATGATGGCACTTGTATTCCTTCAAGGGATAAATTTATTGCACAATATACCGTTGCAGAAAGTTGCCCTTCAGGAAACTATACTTTTGAAATCAATATCGTTGCCGGATCTGCCAGTGATGATGCAATTATCATTAACAATCTGGGTGATCTTGGTGCTGCTGTGAATGCAACTGTAAATCAGTCTTCGGTTACCATCCCTAATCAGAATATTACAGCTAGTGGGTTTGCTGTTTCTGTCAATGGTAGCGGCTCCATCAATGGCAATCTGCTGATTATCAACTACTCTTACAACTTTAGCGGCGGGGGTGAGACCTGCAGCATGAATTGCACCAAGCGGTAATTTTCCTCAGTTAAAAATTACTTCAGGGCATACGGGAATATGGACTGCGGCGCTATGTTTAAATAGCGGGTTCATAAGCCGGTATGCCCTTTTTTATTGTACGACCTGAAGATCTACATTGGGCATCTTTCCTTAGTTCTGCCCTTAATTTTGCCTGATCCTCAGTTTTTGTCCTACCTTAATTGTATTGGAGGGTAAGTTGTTGATGCGTTTGATTTCAGACACACTTACGCCGTATTTCCGGTAGAGGGAAAACAGGGTTTCAGAAGGCTGGACAGTATGGACGACCCACCCGTTGACTACGTCAACGTCTGTGGCCGTCTGTTTGGAAGGCGTCGGTGTGCCTGTCACTTCTTCCCTCACGGGTCGCGCTGTCGGCGGGGTATATTCCGGTGATACGCCCATCGGCTGCCAGGGGCCATTGGGCAGGCTACGGGTTTCAGAATCAAGTAGTTGTCGCAATTCGTTGGTGTCATGCAGGCGCTGTACCTGTGCGCGGGGATTCACCAGAAAAAGTCCCGGAAGAGAGTTGTGGGCGAATGCGTTTTTGAGAAATGCGTAATCCGATTCACTGGGGAGAAAAATCTGCTCCCAGGGCATATCGTATTGTGTGAGTCTTTTCTCCCAGTTGGGCCGTACTTTATCTACAGAAATACTGATAAACCGCACGGGCTTATTTCTGTATTCATTGTAAATGCGGATGAGGTCAGGAAGGACATAAAGGGATGCGCCATTGTAACTGGCCCAGAAATTTACTACCCATACTTCCTGCCTTTCACTACGGGCAAACTCCTGACATTCTTTTAGAAAAGTGGAATAGGTGAGAGAGGTATCCGGTGAAAACTGGCCATAAACCTGATTCGCAAAGAAGAAGGCAGCAACAGCAAGTGTCCGGATGATAATTTGATTTTTCAGCATGATATAAATTCCCGGGTATATAAAAGATTGAATATACAATTTTACTCCAAGTTGTACAATTCCTTCGCGTTTACTCAAGCACTTTTCCCATACGCGATCTGACCATTGCGTACAACTGGAAGGGTTTCAGTTTGCGCCAGGCAATTTCATCGAGAAAAGGACTAAAAAAAAAGTAGCTGGCAATACCATAATGTTTCATATCTTCCAGCACTTCTTCCTTGGCGCGGAGAATACAAATCCAGCCGTCCTCCATTTCATCCTGTAAAGCCTGGTAATAGTCATCCGATTCGAGGTAAATATGAAATACATTTTCGCAGATGAGAATAAATTTATCTATCCCGTTGTCGATGAGGTAGGTGAGGCAGTTTTCTCCCAGCAGTTTGTAGTCGTTGTCGAAAAGATCGTTCCATTCTCCGAAAAGTTCCAGTATGGCATATCCCTCTTCGTAGTTGGCGTATAAAATCTTCACCAGCAGGCTTTCGGAGCCAAAATCATCCCAGAGGGGATGTGCAGGGATATTGTTGATAGAGCGGTCATAATAAAACATATTGTGCTGCACTTCATGGAAAGGCGAAAGCTCATCCTGGTCGTGGCTGTAGATTTCCAGCCAGCCGTAAAATGGTTCAATGTCTCTCAGTTCATACGCCATAAAGTTGTATCTATCGTCTCAGTATGTAAATTTAGCAAGGTTTTTTTTCATTCTTATATATTTTCGCGCAAATTATCGTTGAATCCTGATTGAGATTTACTCCGATCCTTTCCTCAATGCTGGCTGAAACGGTCTGGGTTACAGCACTTCCAGGTCAACCTTTGGGAAAAGGAATACGTAATGATAAGAGCTATGAATTTCAGGAACTTAATATTACTCCCGGTGATTTTTTGGGGATTTGATGCTGTGATGGCTCAGACGATTTACCGTTCTGATACCATTCCTACCGACGAATCCCTTTCGCATATTTATCTGAATCTGGAAATCCCGGTAGGAGAAATGTTTGTGCAGTCTTCCGGTTCGTGTGGTACCAGCTTCTCCCGGTTATATTCTCCCGACAGTTTTGCCCGCCACCAGATGATCTCCCGATCCAATACCCATGGGAATCAGTTTCGCACCATCCGCCTGGAATCTACCCTCACTGCCAAATCTGCGCCTCCCTCTCCCACCGCCCGGATGCGATTTACAGACCAGATGACCAATCTCGATGTTTTTTCAGATAAGGCTTCCTATAAATCAGAGTTCCTGCCCGACCCATCCCTGTCCACCGATCTTTTTGTCGATCTCGGCGTAGGGGGGTCTATCCTTGACCTGTCCGGGCTTACACTCAATAATGTTTCGGTCAACTCTGCTTTTTCCAATGTAGTGATTACCTATTCTTCTGCCAATCAGGTGGCCATGAAGAAAATGGATATACACGCTGCGAGCGCAGACCTTACGCTCAAAAATCTGGAAATGGCACGTGCCGAACTGGTTACCATTCAAAACGATATGGGCGCCACCAAACTCATTGTAGGAAACACTTACCCCTCTCAGTCAACGATTTATCTCCAGTCGGGTGTGGGCAGTTGTACTCTGGTGCTCGACCCCCGGCAGCCTGTACAACTTACGCTTAAGACGGGTTTTTTTGCTTCGGTTGACATCTCAGACTCTTTTACGGAATTAAAAAAGGGAGTTTATGCCAATAAGGCCTGGGAGAAAAGCCCCGAGAAATGTGTAAAAATCATCTGTAATATAGATTTTGGAAGTATATCTGTAATACAGGGCGAATAATTGCGACTAAGTGGAAAAATAAATTTCCCAATGTCGGAACCCTTTCTCAATATTCGCGAAGTCACCAAAACCTACGATACGCACCGCGCCGTCGATCAGGTATCGCTTCAGGTACCCAAAGGAAAAATTTACGGCCTTCTCGGGCCCAACGGCGCAGGAAAAACCTCCATTATACGTATGATTACCGGTATCACCGCTCCTGACAGCGGTAGTATTTTGTTTGATGGTGCACCCCTCGACCCGGAGCATGCAAGGCAAACAGGATATATGCCGGAAGAACGCGGCCTCTACAAAAAGATGAAGGTGAAAGAACAGATTGTCTATCTGCTCAACCTCAAAGGCATGTCTCCCAAAGAGGCTACCGCCGCCGCCGATCATTGGCTGGAAAAACTTGGCCTTTCGGCCTGGGGAGGCCATAAAACCACAGATTTGTCCAAAGGTATGCAGCAAAAGGTGCAGTTTATAGCGACCATTGCGCACAAACCTGGCCTGCTGATCCTCGATGAACCTTTTTCGGGGCTTGACCCCGTCAATGCACGTGCGATAGAGCAGGAAATACGCCTGCTCAAAGAGCAGGGTACGACAATCATTTTCTCCACTCACCGGCTTGAGCAGGTAGAAGAACTGTGTGATTTTATCGCACTGATCAACAAAGGAAAGGTCATGATCGAAAATGACATACAGACGGTGAGAAAACAGTTTCAGAAGGATTTGTATAAAATCGTTTATAACGGTGATTCCTCCTGGTGGGATCACCTCCCGGTTGGTTCCATTACCGAAAAGACCGGGAAATATGTTATGGTTCAGCTACACGAAGGCGTTTCTGGAAAAGATCTGATGCGCTACCTCGCCGACAGTCCTCTGAATATACAGAGTTTTGAGCTTCACCTCCCCCGACTCAATGACATTTTCATCGAACTGGTAAGCAACGCCTGATTTTCACCCGGAAAAAAAAGAAATACATGAATACCATCTGGATTATACTCAAAAGAGAATATCTGAATATTGTTACCAAAAGAACCTTTCTGATCAGTACTTTTCTTGTGCCACTGGGATTTGCGGCAATCTTTCTGATTCAGATTCTTTCGGCTGCTTTTGTGGAAAAAGAGTCTTACACGGTTCTGATTCCCTCTTCAGATGTACCTGAAATAACCTCCAGGCTGAAGCCGGGAGAAATGCTGAAGTTTGAAACCTCTGACCTTCCCGAAGACAGCCTGCGGGCGCGTGTGGCAAACAGTAAAAATGAATTGTACCTGACCATCTCAGAGACGCTCCTGTGGAAAAAAGAGCGGAACTGTGGTCATCGTAGGTGCTAAAAACCCCAGCCACGCCAGGCTATATCAGAATTAAACGCCTGGTTAATGACGCCGTAAGGGATTATAAAAATGAGAAAGCCGGCATAACAGAATCACAACTGGAAGCTGTCGATTTTGATCTGGACATTAAAACCCGGAAGGTCAAAGAGGATGGAAAGGAGGTGCAGACCAACGTGGCTGTTGCCACCGGAATCGGCTATGCCGTTTGTTTTCTGATGTATATGCTCATGGGTATTTACGGCTCCGTATTGATGCAGGGCGTAATCGAGGAAAAATCCAACCGTATTGTGGAGGTAATTATCTCTTCAGTCAGGCCATTTGACCTGCTCCTGGGAAAAGTACTGGCCATTGCCTCGGTGGGTATCACACAGTTTTTGCTGTGGATGGCACTTTCCCTCATAGTCATGGTTGCCATGGCGCCGCTGATGGGCTCCGTTGACCCCCAGTCTGTGAGCCAGCCGGGTATGGAGCAGGTGGATGAAAATATGGTGATGGGAATCATGGAAGAAATCCGGCAGTTTGACTGGACGATCCTGTGGTTTTTTCCGATCTATTTTCTGGGCGGATTTTTTCTTTATGGTTCGCTCATGGCCGCAGCCGGCTCAGCAGTGGACAATATCCAGGATGCGCAGCAGTTTACTTTTCCGATTACCATCCCCATGATGCTGCCGCTTCTGTTTGTGCTCAATATCATTCAGAATCCCAATGGCGTATTTGCCATATCGGCATCGCTTATACCGTTTTTCTCCCCCATGGCTATGCTTGTGCGAATGTCGCTTACCGATGTGCCCTGGTATGAGATTTTACTTTCCATCGTGTTGCTGATCGGAACTTTTCTGGGGTGTGTATGGCTGGCTGCCAGGATTTACCGTACGGGTATTCTCATGTATGGCAAAAAACCCTCGTTTAAGGAGGTCTTCCGGTGGGTTAAATACCGCCAGTAATATTGCCTTTTTTTATTGCCGGAGAAGGTTTTGATCGTTACTTTGCAGGTTGGCGGAAAAAACCCTCAGGAGAGAAATATATGGCAAACAAAGATTGGAAAAATCAACTCACCCAGATACTGGAAAGACTCAGTATGCTGGAAGATAAGTACGTGGGAATGGGGCAGGATATGCTCTCCTATCTCGACGGACTGTATTATTCAAACGGACTCACCTACTGGGAATATATTCACCTCGATAGTCTGCTGGGGCTACAGACACCCCGCACTCCGTTTAAAGATGAGGTCATATTTATTACCTACCATCAGATGACCGAACTGCTTTTCAAACTGATAAAGCAGGAAATAGATGCGCTTACCGCCGAACAGGGAAAAGACAGTGAGTATCTTCACGCTTCCAACTGGAAAAAAAGGATCGGCAGGGTAATCAATTACTTCAAACACCTGTGCAACAGCTTCGATATTATGCTCAACGGGATGGATGAAGACGAACTCCGGAAGTTCAGAATGGCGCTCCTGCCTGCCAGCGGTTTTCAGTCGGTACAGTTTCGCGAAATAGAAATCATGAGCACCCGGCTCAAAAATCTGATAAGAACAGAGGGGAGCAAACCCGAAATCAGCGACGACCCGGCACAGGTGTATCCACAGATGTACTGGAAAAAAGGAGGAATTGATCTCGAAACAGGAAAAAAAACCATTACCCTGAAAGCGTTTGAGACCCGGTATGATGAGGAACTGATACAATTGATTCACAAATATGAATCACAGAATCTGGAAAGCCGGTTTATGGCGCAGGGGCCGGAAATAAAAGAAAATGCCGATATCATCGCGGCCCTGCGGGAATACGACCAGTATGTCAATATCTACTGGAAACTAAGCCACCTTTCGGCGGCTTCCAAACACCTGGTCAGTGGCGGCAATGATATAGATGCAACCGGCGGCACCAACTGGCGCACCTTTCTGCCTCCCCGCTATCAGCGTATTGTATTTTTTCCCGATTTGTGGGATGAGGAAGAAAAGGAAACATGGGGCAAAGCTGCTGTTGTTAAATTTTTTCAACAGAATATCTCCCGAAACTGGATGAAATAAGGAGAATACACCGCCTTCATAAGGAAAAAACACTAATTAAACAAGTGGACAATTTTTCCAAAGTCTTATATATTTGATCATGTTCCACTGCTGACACCTCTGGATTTTGCCTTATGAAAGACAATTTCTGGGAAAATGATTTCGAAGAACATCGGGCCAGAAAAAATGCCCGTGAATATGAAAGACGACTGAAAGATCAGGAAAATCCTTACCTCGATCTTTTTCAGATCGATGAAATATTTCACTTCTATCTCTCCGGTCATGAGCTGGCAAAAGCACAGCAACTACTTGCTGTGGCAATGGAAACTCACCCCGCCAGCAGCGATCTGTATTTTAAATGGGCAAAGGTGCACTTTGAACTCGCACACTTCCAGCAGGCCATCAAATATATCGATACAGCGCTTGAATACGGCGCTGCAACCAACGATTATCATATATTTAAGGCAGAGATTCTTGCCCGCCTCGATCAATATCCCGAAGCCATTGACCTGCTGGCCTCCCTGCTTTCCTCGCATACCGTAAAGGAAGAAATCTACCTTCAGATGGGAAATATCGCACAAATCTGTGCATATCCCGAAGACAGCGAACGTTATTACCGGCAGGCGCTGGCGGTGCATCCCTCCTATGAAGAAGCTTTGTTTGAACTGGCTTTTCTTCTCGATTCTGAGGATAAAACAGAAGCCGCCATTGCCCTGTACGAATCCTTCCTCAACGAATACCCTTATGCAGCCGAGGTCTGGTACAATCTGGGCCAGCTTTACCGAAAATCAGGCAACTACGAACTGGCGCTTGATGCCTGTGATTATGCGGTGATTGCCCTGCCGGAATATACACTCGCATGGTTTTCACGCGGGCAGATTCTGATGGAAACCGGGAAATATGCAGCAGCTTTACAGGCTTTTTTTCAGGCAGAATCGATTTCTCCCGGAGATATTTATACCCTCTTCCATATCGCAGAGTGTTATGAACAGTCGGGGCTGTATTTCGAGGCTTTCCGCTATTTTCTGAAAGTGAGCAAACTCGATCCCTACTTTGTCGATGCATGGATGGGATTGGGGTATTGTATGGAGCAACAGCAGAAATTTTTTGAAGCTTCCCATTATTATGGAAAAGCTTACAAACTGGATGAGGAAAACAGCCAGATTTGCCTGAGCCTGGCGATCTGTGAATACAGGCTCGAACAACGGTACAGCGCGTATCAATATCTTCAGAAAGCAATCCTTATTTCGCCTCACGAAATCCATATATGGCAGGACTGGGCGCAAATGTTGTATAAGGAGCAAAACTTTACCGGCGCGATTACCTATCTGGAAGAAGGAATTTCGCGAAACCCCCTGGCCGTTGAATTGTATTACCAGTGTGCGGCTTATTGTTTTGATACAGGCAACAAAAAGAGAGGCATCTCTCTGCTTAAGACTACGCTCAAACTTTCTTATGAAGATCACTATCTTTTATTTCAGATAAACCCTTCCCTTCAGTTTGAACCCGAACTTCTTCGCGTAATCAATGCCAACCGGTAAGAATTTGGTTTCCAATGAATACGAATTCAAAGATAATCCCCTTTTTTTTACCTTAGGGTTGTTGCCCTGTCGTTTGTAATAAATGACATAAGGCATTGCCTGATTTTGTGTATTTTTGTCAAAAGATTTAACACGGGGATAAAAATGCGAAAGTGTATTCTGCTGGCTCTGATTGTCCTGATCTCTCAACACGCTCAAGCACAACAACAGGTGGTGAGGTGCGCTACCCTTGAGGCAGACCAGTTGTTTCGCGAGGCATATCCTGAGGCAGGTACCCGGCAAGATTTTGAAGACTGGGTACAGCAGCAGATCGCATTTTCTCCTCCCGTTGAAGGCGCTATTCTCACTATACCAGTGATTGTACATGTGATTCACAACGGCGAACCTGTAGGGAGTGGAACCAATATTTCCTGGACACAGATTGCTTCCCAGATAGACGTTCTGAACGAAGATTACCGCAGAATCCTGGGTACACCCGGTTACAACTCTCATCCCGATGGTGCAGACATCGAAATTGAGTTTTGCCTGGCTACCATTGATCCCGACAGCAACTCACTGGCAGAACAGGGCGTGGAGCGCATCCATCGCAACGATCTGGCGCTAAATGCCCCTCCCTATACTGTGGGCTATTGTAAAGCCAATATTCAGCCGCAGACTTTCTGGGACCCCAACCGCTATATGAATATATGGACGGTAGATCTTGCCAATGATTACCTGGGGTATGCACAGCTTCCCAATGCCTCCACGCTGAGCGATCTGGCGACCAGCTATGGCCCCGCCTCGACAGATGGTGTAGTCATTCGGCCTACTTCTTTTGGGCGCACAGGCAATCTGGTCGCGCCTTATGATAAGGGGCGCACCCTTACCCACGAGATAGGCCACTGGCTGGGGCTTTGGCATATTTGGGGCGACGGAAACTGTAGCGTGGATGACTACTGCAGCGATACTCCCACAGCTGAAGGCCCCAATTACGGCTGCCCGGTAAACCATTTCTCCTGCGGCTCCAGAGATATGTCGGAAAACTATATGGACTACACCGACGATTACTGCATGAATATCTTTACCAACTGCCAGAAGATCAGGATGCGCACAGTGATGGACAATTCCCCGCGCAGGGGAGTACTGGCCAACTCTACCGTCTGCTCGGTAGAAATCGCCCCCAAAGCAGCTTTCTCTGCCAGCCGCATGGAGGTCTGCGAAGGCGGAAAAATACAGTTTACAGACCTCTCCAACAATAGTCCCAACACCTGGAACTGGCAGTTTCCGGGTGGATCGCCGGCATCTTCCACCCTACCCAATCCGGAAGTGGTTTATCCGGCGCAGGGTACTTACGATGTTTTCCTTTCCGTATCCAATCTATACGGTACCGACACCATGTTGAAGGCAACCTATATCAAAGTGAATTCCTCCGGTCCCGGTATATTTTTTTCAGAAGGGTTTGAAAGTGGCCCCAATGGATGGACGGTTGAAAACCCTGACAACAAAATTACCTGGGAAATTAAAGATGTCGGCGGTTCCTTGTCCGGTAGCAAGGCCATGGGCATCAGTTTATATGATTATGCGATCACCGGTGCAAGAGACGGACTGATTTCACCCGTAATAGACCTGCGGACCAATGAGCAGGTAATGCTGGATTTTGATCATGCCTACCGCAGATTTTCGAACAATGAATCTGATTCTCTTCGTGTTTTTGCATCCATTGACGGCGGACAGACCTATCCTTACCTGCTTTACAGCAATGCAGAAAACGGGTCAGGCAATTTTGCTACCAATGCCAACTGGTTTACCAGCTTTATTCCGGCATCGGCAGACGACTGGTGTTTTGCAGGAACAGGCTGGGCCGGGTGTATTTCTATTGACCTTTCCGAATTTGACGGAGAAGAAAAGTTCAGGCTTAAGTTTGAGAGCTATAATGATTACGGAAACAATATTTTTATTGACAATATCAGACTTACTGGTGTCTGCGCAGCATCAACATCTGTCGAAAATAACTTGAGTGAAAGGCCCTCCTTTCGTATTTATCCTAATCCCGGCGACGGAATATTTACCCTGGAAGGAGAAAGACTTCCGGCGGGTAATCTGAATATGGCGGTGTTTAATCTTATGGGCCAGCGAATAGTGAAAGAATCAGAACCCTGCCAGGGGAGTTATGTAAAACAATGGGATTTATCCTATCTGGGACCCGGTACTTATATCCTCTTGTTGCAGTCAGAAAAATTTGAGTCTTATCAAAAAATCTTGATCCGGTAAGAATAATACTTCTTATTTTTGATTCGTTGTGTCGAATTTGCCATAATTGCCTGATGAAAAATCCGGAGCGAAATCGATTTTTGGTCTCAGAACTATTTGCCTGCCGCCTCGGACTGGTTTCTCTGGCTATAGGAATGACTATTTTTGGGTTTATCCGGGAATTGGCTGTGCCTCCGCCCCATGATCCTGTAGCCATGCGGATAGCGATTATTCTATCGACACTGGGAGTTTTTCTTTTTTCATTTTATTCGCCAAAGATCAGGCAGCAAATCGGGTTTTTGACGATGGGAGTTCTGTTTTGGGTGACTTCCTGGATGATGGTTCTTGCCTTTCTCAATGATTTTCAGGAAGGTTACTGGATTATCTCTTTGGTGATACTGAGTATAGGTGTTACTTTTTATAAACACTTTGTCGGATATTTGGTGCTGAGCGGCCTGCTGCTGCTGCAATTGGCAGTACTATCTTTCTGGATTTTTGCAACGGCTCCGGTGCCCTGGCTGTATCCTGTCATGCTGGTGATCATCCTGGTTATCCAGGGAATATTGATTCTGGTTATCTCCCGGATGGACAGAGAACTCTCGCACCAGGCCAGTTTTCCCGCTTCAAGCCCTATGCCGATTATCGAGCTCAACCGGCAGGGAGAAATAACCTATATCAATGCCAGCGGAAAGGAAGAGTTTCCTTACCTGTTTAGCCATGCAGAGACACATCCGCTTTTGAATCAGTTGAAAAACAATTTTGACATGATTAAACAAAGCGGGCAGGTAAAAGGAGTAGATATCCATCTGGGTGATAAAGTATATCAGGCGCATTTTTATTTTGTGGATGAAACGGATTCTTACCGCTGTTATATTACAAATATTGCCCTTAGAGACGAGCTCATGCAAAAAGAGGCAGACCGGAGAATGGCTGATCTCAAAAAAGTTGAGGAAGAACTCAAAGAGCGAAACCATCAGATGGATCTGTTTCTGTACAAAGCAACCCACGATCTGAAAGGCCCGCTCACCTCAGTGGTAGGTATTCTCAACATTGCCATTCAGGATTGCCTTCAGCCCGAGGTAAAACAATACATCGAAATGGCCCTCGCCAGCACGGCGAGGCTCGACAATGCCCTGCTTGACCTGATCCATGTAACACGTCTGAGCAAGGAGCAGATTCGCCCTGAAACCATAGACTGCAACACCCTGCTCAGTGAAGTGCTTCAGAGTATCAACCATATGCCCGAAAGACGCAACGTGGAGTGTCGTACAGATGTCCCTATGTTGCTTTCGGTGCGGTCTGACCGCAATAGCATGTTGTCAATCCTGCAAAATCTGATCACCAATGCGATCAAGTACCGGAAGGAGGGCGATTACGCGCACGTAGTTTCGGTCAGTATTTTTCCTGATCGTGCCGGGATCAGGATTACGGTTACCGACAATGGCGAGGGGATCAGACCGGAGATACGGGAGAAGATATTTTCGATGTTTTACCGGGGAAATAAAAAATCCAAAGGCACGGGCCTGGGTTTGTATATTGTCAAACAGAGCATCTCAAAACTAGGCGGAACCATCGACCTGGAAAGCACCTACGGGCATGGCTCGCGGTTTTCGGTGTGGTTGCCCAATATCTCGGGAGAAATGTTGGGTGCGGATTAGTGATGCCTCAACACCCTCCCCTCAAAACGCCCAGCCGACACCACCGCTTGTAATGATTCCTATGATAGAAATGCCCATTCCCCCTTGCAGCATGATGCCTCCCTGCGGCGGCTCAAAGCGGTACGATAATTCCAAGATGGGAATGGGAAAGGGGAGTACGAAGTCATCGTCCAAAAGAAAAATACGCCCCCCTGCCGCCAGATGTGCATGGTGTGACCGATGCCCGGTTTGTAGGGTGAAGTAGAGGGGTAGCTGAAAGAATCCGTCTCGGATAAAACGATCGGAGTCTGAATAATTGGCGAAGATTAACCCCGAACTTACCCCGAGGGAGGAAATCAACCCCGAAGGATATATTTTGAACTTATGCTCATATTGAAACGAAATGGAAATAACACGCTCTGAGCTTCCTGCAATCCATGCGTCGGTCTGGGTAAAAAACAGATGAGGGGCCTGGGCGTGTAGGGAAGGGGTATTGAGCAGCGCGATAACTGCAAACCCGATATTTTTTAGAATTTTTTTATACATAAAGGTTATTTTTAAAGAAATACCCGTGTCGCACTGTATAGCGCTACAAATCCCACTCCCAAGCATATCCTTAGAAAGCCCAGCCAATACCGCCTCCCAAACCAGTTGTTCCCACCCTTGTCCGGAGAACAAAACCTCCGTTAGGCGGCATATAACGATAACCTATTTCGGCAACCGGAAAGAGGGGGGGCAAATATTCATTTCGGTTACCCGGTGTCCAAATGACACCTAGACTCGACTCAAAGTGGTGGAAATTCCGTCCGGTAAGCAAAGTAACAACTGTGGGTATCCCTATTTTCGCATTATCGTAGCCTAATTCTTCCAGACCGAGGTAGATGCCCGTGCGAAAGCGAAAGGAAAGCCCCTGCCGATCCGCATATCCTAATTGGCGCTCATAGAGAATGCCCGTAAAGGGATTTAGCCCCGGATACCATCCTATATCCACACCAACGGCGCTCTTTCCTTTCATCTGAGCATGAAGAATTTCAACACCCATCAAACACAGATAGGTGAAGAGTGCACTCTTTAGTAACAATTGTTTGTACATAACGCTGGAATTAAAGATTCAGACGAAAAATCACTCCGCCTCAACACCCCTCCCCTCAAAACGCCCAACCAATACCGCCGCTTGCGAGGATTCCCACGATGGAAATGCCCATTCCCCCTTGCAGCATGATACCTCCCTGCGGCGGCTCAAAGCGGTACGATAATTCCAGCATAGGAATCGGTAAAAAAGGCGGTACATATCCTCCAAAATCCTCCGAAGGCAAAATAATTCGCGCTCCTGCCGCCAGATGTGCATGGTGAGACCGATGCCCGGTTTGCAGGGTGAAATAGAGAGGTACCTGAAAGTAGCCTCCACTGATAAAATTACAGGGATCTGGATAGTTGGTGAGTGTCAACCCCGAACTTACCCCGAGAGAAGAAATCCATCCTTTAGGATATATTTTGAACTTATGTTCATATTGAAGCGAAATGGAAATAGGGCCCGAGGCTCCGGCAACCCATGCGTCGGTCTGGGTAAAAAACAGATTTGGGGCCTGGGCATATAGGGAAGGGGTCGCTAGCAGCAGGATAACTGCCAATCCGATACTTTTTACAATTTTTTTATACATATTGTTTATACATAAGGAGTGATCGTCAATCGGGACACTCTTACTCCGCCTCTGCGCTGGGATCTCCGATGAGGATGGGAAGGGTGGCGGTTTGTGTGCGGTTAAGGCCTCCCTGCTCGGTGAGGGTAAGCGATAGGGTATTTGTCACCGTTCCGGAAGAGGGAATCGTTACACTGCGGGTATAGGAAAGGAAATTGGTGCCGGTCGCCACCGTGGTACCATTCCACTTCCAGGTGTAGGTATGACTGGTAGCGGTACTGTTGGCAATCGTAGCTGTCCACGTATAACTTCCGCTGGTTTCGATGACCGAAGGTTCTGATAGCTGTACAGTGAGCGGAAGCGGAATATTGGCTAAATCCACCGCTTCTTTTGCATCAATCACCCCATACCCATAGTCCGTACTTACATTTCCCCAACGACTACCCGCCTGACGCAGAATCTCTAATACCTGTGCCCGGCTGCGGTTGGGATTGCAGGACCAAACCAGCGCGGCGATGCCCGCCGTTGTCGCGGTGGCGGCAGAAGCTTTTTTAGACCAGGCCAGACTCGCCCCGTTGTCGAGTTGGGTGCTGAGTGCAAACCGGGTTTTGGTCGTCATGTTTTCTTCTACTAAGCCCGCGAAATCTACATAGGAAGCAAAGGGACAGTTCGCGGCGTTCGTTAAATTGACATGATTGGGATCGTTATAATCGTATTTAGCGGCTGTTACCGCTACAACCTCATTCGCTAAACTCGGGGATTTGGCGGGAAAGATTTCAACGCCAAGCCCTCCTCCTGCGGCACAAAAAATCAATTTCCCTTTTCCGTAGGCGTACTTAACGGCCTGGGTGATGGGTTGGTGCTCAAAATATTTTCCTATAGACATACTAATAATCCTCACATCGTTCCGGTTGCCTAAAGCGGTAAGGGCATCCACCACGGCCTGTTTTTCTGCCGTCCCGTCAATGATGACTCCATTGGCCACCCGGTAACTCACTAAACTCGATTTGTAGGCGATTCCGGTGATACCTCCATTGTTATTGCGGGGAAAAGCAATGATGCCTGCCATCCGTGTGCCGTGGCCACACAAGTCATCGGGGCTGGTGCCGTTGAATGTACCCAGCTTTTCAATCGTCCTGCCACCGGATTCGCCGGAGGTAAACAGCCCCGATTGGCTGAGATAGGTATTATCGCTGTCTATCCCGGTATCGATAAGACCGAGTGTAATACCTGCGCCTTTGGGCGATACGTCCCAGGCAAGGGATACCCGATGCGTACCGGTTCCCAAATGCCAGGAAACCTTTGAATTGGGGCTGATGGTAAAATAGTCGGAGGTATATATTTGATCGGTTTCTTCGCTACATCCACTGGTACGAACCGGAGTCTCTGCATAGAGGGTTTCATTATAACCTTCCGGCTCTACGTAAACCACCGTGCCCAACTGCCGGAGTCCGGCTACCACCGCGCTCCAAAGGGTATAGTCATCGGCCATGCTCCAGTCGAAGCTGGTTGCGCTGCGGGTCTGGGCGAGCGAAATCCGCTGAGTGAGCGCAAAAACCGTTGCGCCATTCATCGGCAGCCTGCCTGCAAGGTCTTCGATCTGCATTTCAGGAAAAGTTATTTTCTCCTGCGGGGGGGGGTATCTGTCTGGCCGGTGGGATGAAGGAAGCGGTCTTCGTTACAGGCCATCAGCGAAAGGAGAATCAGGGTAATAGTCGAATGTTTCATAGAGATTGTGTTTAATTATGCTGGCTAAATACACTATATAACAAATATAAAGAAAATGGATGAATTGCAAAGAGAAATATTTTTGCACTTTTGGGAAACGGGTATCACACTTCAAACCCGCCCGGAGGTAGGATATTTTGGTTTGTGGGCCAGTTTGCAGCCAGATCACGATAGTCTTACCCTCGGATCGAGAACCGCATACAACAAGTCTGTAATAATACTGGCCGCCACAAAAATCACCCCGATCGTCATCGCGCACCCCAGTATAACCGGAAAGTCATTGGTATTGAGCGCGTCAATAGTGAGTTTGCCGATTCCCTGCCAGTCGAAAATATATTCGATAAAAAAAGCACCTGCGAGCAGCGAGGCCAGCCAGCCCGTGACCGAAGTCATCACAGGATTAAGCGCATTGCGCAGGGCGTGTTTCATCATGACCCTGGATGAGGATAGTCCTTTTGCCCTTGCCGTGCGGATATAATCTGCGCTGAGCACTTCCAGCATGCTGCTGCGGGTAAGCTGGATAAATATCGCCAGGGGTCGGATTCCCAGGGCAATGGCGGGTAAAAACAGGTTTTTGAGGATGACAGTCCGGCCCGGAGAAAAAATATTTTCCTCGAAAATATATCCGCTTACATTTAGCCCGGTAAGGGTTCTGAGTTTTACTGCAAATAACCAGGCGATCAGCACACCCATAAAAAAGGAGGGGGCAGAGATGCCCAGTACCGAGACCGAAAGTATGGTGCGATCCCACCAGGTGTTATACTGTAAAGCAGAAAAAATGCCCAGCAGTATGCCCGAAATCGCCGCAAAAGTAATGGCAACACCTGCCAGAATCAGCGTGCCTTCCATCCGGGAGGCAATCATGCCGCCTACGGGCGCATTGGTCTGATAGGAGCGTCCGGGGTTAGGTACCTTGAATGTCAGCCGGCCATTTTCTCCGATTCCCAGTGGGGAGAGGTCATTGAGATAGCGGATATACTGAACAGGCAGCGGTCGGTCGAGGCCATATTTTTCGCGGATAGCAGTTTTTGTAGCTTCATCGGCCTGATCACCTACAAGGTATTCTGCCGGATCGCCCAGCGTGTAAAAAATCAGGAACAGTAGGGTTACGATTCCCCATATCACCAGTATTCCCTGTATCAGCCGTTGGAGCAAAAATTTCACAGTGAGATGATTTTTTTTTCTGTTAATGTATTGGGGAGCAAGACATTCAGGCTTTTATCGACAATCTGCACTTCGATTTCTGCCGCAGCATCAATCGGCTCACCATCGATCTGGGCAGGGCCTGCGTGGGCTCTTGAGATAAAGATATGTCTTCCTTTAAAAACTTCCACATACCGGGAGTCTCTGAGCTGGCCGCTGAAAAGTTTGCCGACAATGAGGCCTGCTTTCAGAAGCGGAAATTTATGTACGACAATAATATCGAGCATTCCATCGGTAATTTTGGCTTCCGGGGAAATTTTTGCATCATAACCCCATTGCGTACCATTGGCAATAGCGATACCCATGATGTTGTGAAAAACATGGGGGTTGCCATCAATGGTGACCGAATAGTCTTCGGGTTGGTAGGCCAGCAGCCTGTCGGCCGAACTTTTGGCGTAGGGGACAAACCCCCTGCTTTTACCCATCGAAAAATGCCAGGCTACTTCGGCATCCAGACCGACACCTGCTACATTGAGGAAGGGGCGGTCGTTGAACCTGCCGGTGTCAACCTTGATGGAAAAAGCATCGAGCGACTGCCCGATGGCCAGGCGGGTGTGGGTCGAAAACCCCAGATTTCGGGCATAGCCATTGCCGGAACCTTTGGGAATAACGCCAAAGTTGACCTCGCGGTGAATCAGCCGGGTGCCAATAGCATTTACTGTGCCGTCGCCGCCTACAGCAAATATATTTTTTACCCCTTCACGTATGGCATTTTCGAGTGTGAGGTTGAGGCAGGAAAAGTCAATAAGCCGGGCTTCAAATGGAATTCCGGCCTCCTGATAAACCTCTCCGATAATTTGTATCGTTTTGCCCGTGTTGCGTTTACGTCCTGAACCGGGATTGATAAGAAACAGGGTTTTCATTGGGGCCAAAATACAAATCAGGCAGCCCTTTTACAAAGGCTGCCTGATCGAAATTTTCCAGAAATACCGGAAGGATTATTCCTGAATACATTCGAATTCAACACGACGATTGACATAGTGCAGAGGCTCCAGTCGCTTGTCGGAATAATTGTCGGGAAGATTTTTGATTACATTGTTGGTTTCTCCCTGATAGTCGGTTACAAACCGGTTGGGATCAATGCCGTAGGTACTTACGAGGAAGTCAACGGTATTGCGTACGCGGCGCATGGAGAGATCCTGGTTGTAAGTATCGGTATTGCGAACGTCGGCGAAACCAGTAGCACGTACTTTCAGGGAAGAGTTAGCCTTCATTACCTGAGCGATATAGTACAGTTCGGGATAAAACTCTGGTTTCACGTTGTCTTTGTCGAGTTCGAAGTGAATAATCGGCAGCAGACAGGGTGAGTTTGCACTAGCGGAAGCACCACCGGTAGCAGAGTTGGGGATTTGAATCGCCACACCTTTTGCATCGTAGTACATTCCGGGAGGAGAATTAGGCTCTTTGTCAAAGCAGTCGGGTACTCCGTCGTTGTCAGCGTCAAGTGCTACACCATTGCGGTCAACCTGACATCCTTTGGGTGTGAAAGGCTCATCGTCTTCGCTGTCGGGGTATCCGTCATTGTCACTGTCGAGTGTACGGCCCTGACCATCAACGGGGCTGCCTTCGGGCGTATCAGGCTCTTTGTCGTAGAGATCGGGAATACCATCGTTGTCGCTGTCGTCGGTGAGTTTTTTGACGATTTCGCGGGCTTCCTGCGCGCTGCTATATACTTCGGTAAGCGGGTTGCTCCACCAGAGGGCTTCTTCTCCGGGGCCAATACGGAAGTGGATACCGAGGGTAGTGTGGCTATAGAGGTCGAAGTCGCGGGTGAGGGGTGATACTGTACCTGCGCCACCACCGGTTTCCTGCCAGCGCTGACCATCGAGCAGGTCGTCATTGGTCCAGGCAATGCGGTGTTCCAGTTCGAGTTCTACTCTTCTTCCCAGGCGATAGCGGAGGCCGAGCGCACCGGTAAGAACCGGGTTTACCACGTAGTTGTCGCCTCTGAGAGAGAGACCAGTTTCGTCTTTATGGCCTTCTGCCGGAGTCTCATAGTCAAAATCGACAATACTTCTGAGCTGATCGAGGCGCTGACGGCGTCCGTCAATGGTAAAGAAACCATTGTTGCCGGTCATGGGGATTGCAGTAACAGAAGAGAAATCGTAGGGATCAACGTTTGGGCCGCTTCCAACATCTACTTTAGTGTTGTAAGCCATGCCACCGATACCGGCTGCCGCGTAGATATTCCACTGGCTTTGCTCTTTGTAAAAGTTGATGTTGTTGAGGTTCACCACTCCCTGAAGGGTGAGGTCGCCGTAGCGCATACGGTAGTTGTAATACACATAGGGAGCAGCGGTTGATCCGTCAATGGCACTTACTCCACCTGTAAAATAAGCTACCTGCCAGGGGTTGCCATTGTGGCCTTTGTAACCCTGTGAGGGCTGATAGTTGAGTCCTGTCGGCTGACCTGCGGATGCTTCCAGGCGAAGAGAGAAAACGTGACCAAGCGCTTTGCGCACATCAAGGGCAAAACCAGCGCCCGGCTGGGCTTTGACGTCGCCGGAGATGAAAGCTGCACCACCTTTTACCCCGACAGACCAGTTGTTTTTGGGCTGAGGAGGGAAAAGATAGTCTCCGTCTTCGTACTGATCTTTCTGATCGTAGTCTTGTTTTCTGATATTTTTGTACTTGTCTTCATCCTGGGCGTACCCAAAAATAGTAGAGCTAAGGAACATCAACAAAAGGAGATGTCTTAAGTTTTTCATATACTTCCTTCCGGTTAATTTACTTTTCTGATTGTGAAATAAAACAAATTGAGAACGTGTGAAATATAGGAACTCACATTAAATCCATAGTTTAGAACGTATTCGCAACTGGTCAAATTGCCATTGAAGGCCTGACGGGAATGTAAACTTATAAAATATTGATTATCAATATTGCAGGATGTTAACAATTCCGGAAATTAATCACCAGGCCGGGAACTGACAGGTCGTAAGATATTGTCAAAAATTCACGCACATTCGTTTTCTTTCCCCTCTGAAAAATGTACATTCAGCTAAACCAACACGCTGAATCACGACCTTAAATAAGGCTATTTTGTCAGTACTTTCAATAAGGACTATGGGAATTGCTTAAATCTTGTATCCAATGGTGGGATTTGTAACCGGAACTGTTATTCTTCCATCCCACAGGTTTTTACCTTTTTATAAATAATCGGGGCAAAAAAACCATTTGGACACAACACACTTTAAACAAATAAGGAGGCGACGAGCGGATTCGAACCGCTGTACAAGGTTTTGCAGACCTGTGCCTAACCTCTCGGCCACGTCGCCTTGTAAAGTGTGATTGAGGCGACAAAGGTAGCGATTAATTTCAGTATATCAAATAGCGCCTTGAAATTGTCCAAGCTTATTCTAGCAACGTTTTTTCCCTTCGCGAATTGTAAAAGGAGCAAGGTCTGTGGCGAATTATTTGGCGCTGGCACAACTTTCTTCGTCTCACCTTTCTTTTCCGTTACTGTCTATTGCGAATTACTCTTATTTTCAGTAATTTTTTATCTCAAAAAACAATGCTTTCTTACTACCTCGAAGCCATCTGACGGAAGTGTTTGTCAATGGCCGACTCTATTTCCTGATAATCAATGTTGCGAACCAAATGACCTTCCGACGCGATGGACAATTCCCGCCTTTCTTCTGAGACGACAATTGCCAGCGAATCGCTGATTTCGGTTACCCCTAAAGCTGAACGGTGTCTTAGTCCCAGTTCCGGATCAATCCTCGGATTTTTGCTTATAGGTAAAATACATCGCACTGCGGAGATTCGGTTGTTTTGCAAAATCATCGCTCCATCGTGCAGCGGGCTTTCTTTCTGAAAAATGGAATAGATCAGCCTGGCGGTGATATTGGCATCGAGCTTGTCTCCGGTTTCCTGAATTTCGGTGAGCGGATTGCTCCCCACCAGAATGATTAATGCCCCGTTTCCGGAGGCCCGTAGGCTTTTTAGTGCTTCTACTACCTCCCGATACGTACTATCTGACTCGGTTCGGGATGTCACCTGCCGTAAAATCCTGTCAATCAGCGTATTTTTGCTGATCACAGACAAAAAACGCCTGATTTCGGGTGCAAAAATAATGACAATCGCAATTGCTCCCAGTCCGAGAAACTCATCGAGAATTGTACCCAAAAGCCGAAAATTTAACAGGTCCACCAGCTTCCACACCAAAAAAACAGAAATTATCAGACTCGTAACTCTGACCGCAAGGCTTCCTCTCAGGTTTTCATACAGCTTGTACAGAAGAAAGGCCACAATGGTAATATCGATTATATCCACCAGCCTTACGGTGACAAATCCTATCTTAAATAATTCCATGGGTCTTTTGGTAAACAAACAGTTCGGTGATGCGCCGGGCAGCTTTTATATCGTGAACCCGCAAAATATGTACTCCTTTTTCCAGTAGTTTGAGGTGAAGAGCGGTCGCAATTTCGATTACGTCTTCAGGGCTGGTCTGGAAAAACTTGTAAATCATGGATTTGCGTGAGATTCCAGCCAGCAGGGGTACACCAAGTCCCGCCAGTTGATTGACGCCTTCCAGCAACTGGTAGTTGTGGCGTATCGTTTTGCCAAATCCAAAACCGGGGTCTGCGATCACATCTTTTATTCCGGCCATTTGTGCCGCTGCGATTCTGTTGACGAAAAATTTTAATACTTCCGGTACCACTGATTCATACTGCGGATCATGCTGCATGGTTTGTGGCGTACCCTGCATATGCATCATTATATACGGCACATCGCCATACCTGGCTACGAGGGGCATCATTTCTTCCGAAAACCTGCCGGCATATACATCATTCACTATATGTACCCCCATTTCAAGTAAGGGTTTCACCACCCCCGGGCGAAAGCTGTCAATGGAAACAATCGCTTCCGGAAAACGCACAAGTATGGCTTCCGTGATCCGGGCAACCCGCTGCAATTCTTCCTCTTCACTGATTTCCTGCGCATACGGCCGGGTCGAATACCCGCCAATATCAATTATGGCTGCCCCTTCCTGCAGCATACTTTCGGTGTGAAAAAGGGCTGTATCGTACTGGTTGTATTTTCCCCCATCGGAAAAACTGTCAGGCGTGAGGTTGAGAATCCCCATAATCACAGGCTTGTTCAGCGGAAGTAATTTTCCACGACAATTGAGCGAGTAAGGTGAGGCAGCCAAAAATGAGGGAATGGTTGTCAACTTTGTATTTCGTTTTTTGGTGTGGGGTTCAGCAAATACGTAAGAATTTTGCAATATTGTAAGCGATTTAGGGATTATATCCCCAACGGTTCATGAAAAATAAGCCTACTGTGGAAAAAACTACCAGCCAGTTTTGGTCTGTCATTACCGTTTGCAGAGAATTGTTTCTGAAAAAGACCATTGATTACGGCCCGGCGTGGGCAATTTTGCGAATGCCTTCCGTAACAGATCAGATTTATATCAAAGCTGAGCGAATACGGTCTATTCAGGAAAATACAGTCAATAAGGTCGGAGACAGTGTAGAAGGAGAGTTTATCGGTATCGTCAATTACTGCGTGATTGCACTGATACTTCTGGACAAAAAATCTGACCCGGCGCTGGAAATTCCTTCTGATGCGGGTTTACTGGGCGAAATGTATGATCAGAAGACAAAATTTGCCTTCCGGATCATGTCCGACAAAAACCATGACTATGGGGAAGCCTGGCGAAATATGCGCATTTCTTCTATCACAGACCTGATTCTTATGAAAATCTTCAGGCTTAAACAAATAGAAGATCAGGAAGGAAAACTGCTGGTTTCCGAAGGCCCCGCCGCCAATTATGTAGATATGCTGGTATATTCCGTATTTTGCCTCATCAGAATGTGGGAACCGGAAGGAAAATTATAAACAACCCCTGCCTTTGCTTAAAAAATAATAACGATGACTAACTATCAGATCATAGGACTTTTGGGACTGGGACTGGGAATTGCCACCGGTGCCGCTTTATTTATGGAGTATTTCCGGCTTTTTCCCCTCAGACAAAAACTGCTATATGCCGCTGGTGTGCTGATGGGCCTTTTTTTTCTCTGGATGGGAACCACAGGGGTCATCAATTCTCCCAAAATACTCGAAGCCTACGTCAATACGGATGCGGCTTTTCCCGGAAACCTGGGCCTTCAGTTTCTCTGGTCACTGACAGGTGGTGTTTTGATATTCTTGTCGGTAAAACTGGCCGATAAAGCCCAGAAAAAACTGGGCGTCAGCCAAAGCCTGAGCTGGGAGTCGCTGCCGGTTTCGCATGTGTTTGTATGGCTGGTCAGGATATATATAGGATTGCTGTTTCTCTATTCAGGCTTCGTAAAGGCCAATGATTATATCGGGTTTGCCTATAAACTGGAAGAGTATTTTCTGGTTTTTGGATCGCATTTTCCCGCGTTTAAGGGGTTCTTCGGCTTTTTTGTCCCGTTTGCTGAGCCGATGGCCTGGTTTATCAGTGTGTTTGAACTGGTGCTGGCTGTGGCAATTCTGACGGGCTTTATGATGAATCTGACAGCCTGGCTTACGCTGCTAATGATGATATTTTTTACGGCACTTACCGCCTATTCGCATCTTACCGGAGCCGTAACCGACTGCGGCTGTTTTGGCGATGCCCTCAAAATCGAACCGTGGGAGTCTTTTACCAAAGACGTGATTCTGATGGTAATGCTGATTCCGGTGTTTCTGGTGCGCAAAACCATTTCGGCTTTTCCTTCCTCCCGCCTGGCAGGAATCCTGACGGCGGTGGTTTTGGTTTTTTCGGGTGTGTATTCCTGGTACTGCCATGAAAACCTGCCGGTGGTCGATTATCGCGCCTATAAAATCGGCGTGGATCTGAAGGTATGCACTACTGCAATGACAGCGGACGGTTATCCCAAATGCAAGGACTGGAGTTTTGCCGATGAAGAATTGTTGCTCATCGATACCTATCGCCTCCTGGCTCAGACCGACAGCGTGCGAATCACGACGGGTAAAGCCTATGCCATCACGCCTGAACCCCTGTTTTCGGGGCCGAGGATGATGATTGTTATTCAGAATGTAAATCAGGCCGACCCCGGGGCTATGCGGGAAAGCGGCGAACTCTCCCTTGCCCTCGAAAATGCCGGCATCGGCGTAACAGGTGCAACAGCCACCGGCTATTCAGATATGGAAAAATGGATACCGGAATACCAGCTCACGTACCCTTTTATATTTATGGATGAAACTGTGCTGAAGACCATTGTGCGCTCACACCCGGGTTATGTGTTGATGAAAGACGGAATTATCCTGAAAAAGTGGCACCACAACAATATCCCGTCTCTGCAGGAAATTCAGGGTCTTCTGGGGCAGTAGGGGTTAAGGGAAGGAAAAATCTGGGTTAATTGAGCGAAATACGTGGCAACTCCCGCGTATTGGTTTCGTGGAACATCAGTTCATAGATCGTAGCAAAGGAGAACTCCATAATTGGCATGCTGTCCAGTACTTCTTCCACTTCTTCTTCTGAGCGTGCTACAATAATTACCCAGAGCCGGGAACGATCCAGCGCCAGCGTATAGCTAGAAATAGTGCCCTCATTCATCAGTTCATTTACCTGAGCGCGTTGTTCAGGAATGAGCGACATAAACTCCGGCGTTAGGGTTTCCGGAAGTTCAATGTCCACCATATATTGATGATAGAGATTGATTTCGTCCATGATCCGTTTTTAATGCGTCCAACTCACACTAGATACGAAATATCGCTGTTTTATTTTAGATTTTGGGAAAAATTAATCCACAATAACATAAAAAAACGGGGAAAGTCCTTATTAGACTATCCCCGTGAAACCAGAAAGATTAAAAAAAAAGTGAAGTAGTTTGGTTATATTTTTCTCTATAAACGCCGGGGTAGTGAAAAAGGATGCCTGCTAAAAAACATTTGACTCAAGGTAAAATTGGAGGCGGAAGCGGGAATATGTAATTTTGCGGCTCAAACGTTAATTATGAAACCATTCCTCTATACAATTTCTCTGCTGGTTATTTTTTCTGCCTGCAATGAAAAAAAGACCGGAGAACCTGCTGAGGCAGCACAGACCGCCACCGATTCGCTCGTTCTGCCCGGAGAAACCCACCTCAAAAATATTCGCCAGCTTACTTTTGGCGGGGATAATGCAGAAGCGTATTTCAGCTTTGACAGTCAGTGGCTTACACTTCAACGCACCAACCCCTCCGAAGGCATTCTGTGCGACCAGATTTATACAGCCAAATTGCCGCAATCTCCGGAAGAGTCTTTTGAAATGACCCGCGTAAGCAACGGACAGGGGCGCACCACCTGCTCCTTCTATATGCCTGGAGACAAACAGATTATTTTTGCCTCCACGCACGATGCTTCCCCCGACTGCCCGCCGGAAGTTGACCGTACCAAAGTCAAAAAATACGTCTGGCCCATTTACAGCGGCTACGAACTGTATGTTGCTGATAAAGATGGCTCCAACCTGCGCAGGCTCACCGAAAACGACGCCTATGACGCAGAGGCTACCGTTTCGCCCGACGGCTCACAGATTGTATTTACCTCCACCCGCAACGGAGACCTCGATCTGTATATTATGAATAGTGATGGCACCAATATTCGCCAGGTGACCCACGAACTCGGGTATGACGGAGGGGCATTTTTTTCGCCCGACGGCAAACAACTGCTCTTCCGCGCTTCGCGCTTTGAAACGGAGGAAGAAAAACAGGAATATAAAGATCTTCTTTCCCAGGGATATGTGGCTCCCACCAATATGGAACTGTTTATCTGCAATACCGACGGCTCTGACCTTCGTCAGATTACCCAACTTGGCAAAGCCAACTGGGCGCCGTTTTTTCATCCTTCCGGTAAGAAAATTATTTTCTCTTCCAATCACGCATCCGAAACCGGACGCGTTTTCAACCTGTATATGATCAACCCCGACGGTACTGGTCTGGAGCAGGTTACTTTTGAAGCAGAGTTTGCCTCCTTTCCGATGTTTTCCTATGACGGAAAAAAACTGGTATTTGCCGGTAACCGCAACAACGGCGGAACCCGTGATACCAACCTGTTTATCGCCGATTGGGTAGAATGATCGCCGGCGCACTGACCATCGGTGTATTTGTGATCCTGAGCTACCTTTCAGGCAAAATCGACCTTCCGGGGAGCCTGGTGGGAGGGGTAATTGCTATGGGTATATTTGCCGGAGGCGGATTTTATCTGCTGGGGCTTTTGCTCGTGTTTTTTGTACTGGGATCGCTGGCTTCACACTGGAAAAAAAGTGAAAAGCAGAAGATTGGCCTCGAACAGGAAGGCGGAGGAAAACGCTCAGTCAGACATGCGGTATCCAATGGCGGCGTAGCCGGACTGTGTGGATTTCTCGCCTGGTTGCTACCGGAATACGCTTCTGTCCTGGTCGTGATGACTGCCTCAAGCCTTGCTGCTGCTACTTCAGATACCCTTTCCTCCGAACTCGGCAACGTGTATGGGAAGCGGTTTGTCGATCTGGTGCATTTGCAGCGGGGAACACGCGGCGCAGATGGCGTCATCAGTCTGGAAGGTAGCCTTGCGGGTCTGGCGGGCAGTGGTATTATAACATTATTATATGGTATTACCCATGAGTGGCCGGCAGATGTGGCAGTTGTTTTTCTGGCAGGAATCGCCGGTAATATCATAGATTCTCTTCTGGGCGGAACCCTGCAACGGCAGGGTTATCTCAGCAATGATCTGGTGAACCTGGGCTGTACAGTTGCAGCGGCAGTTGTGGCAGGGATTATGCTGATTAGATAAAATATTTCTACCGGGAAACCTGTATAAGCCTGGAGGAAAAGCGGGTATTATGGGAGATTGGATTAATTGGCTATTTGGGGTATAAAATAACCAACAACCCAACCTCATGGAAGTCATCGAAAATGCCCCAAAACCATCAGCCATCAGCTATGTTCAAAAAATAGGTAAAAGAGCAGAATCTTTTCTGGTTCGCCTATCCACACGGCTGAAACTGCTGGGGGAGGTCGCAATGACCAATTTATTTACGATTGTCCTGTTGATTTTCATTTATCTCTTTTACTGGACATTTCCCCAGGCGAAGGATTTGCTGCTGACCATCAATCAGGAAAACCATCTCCAGATTGTACTCTTTTTTACCAGTCTGATTACGCTGGCTGGAATCAGTTGGTATCTGCCCCGCTATTTTTACGAAGAGAACCGGTCGCAATTCACTCACCTGAGTAGCTGGAAAAAAATTTTTGACACCGATCCGGGGTATGCCAATGGGTATTCCGCCGCTTATACTCCTGCCGAAGCTGATACTTACCCGCGGCATTTCAGAGAAATGATGCCAAGAGTTCTGGCCGCTTCATTGCTTTTTCTGGTGACACTGGGGATTCTGAATGTGGGAAATGAAATAGATCCGGCGGGCTTTCCCTGGAGTATTTCGGCTTACCGGGTAATGGCTGTACTGGGAGGCGCAATACTCCTGATTCTGCTGCTTGAAAACGGATCGGAGCCTGTGTTCTTTCGGCTGAATTTCTGGCTCCGGGACAATGTGGGCGGCAGGGTGACCTATTATTTTGGGTTTGTCGGATTGGTACTTGCCGGATTGATGTTTACCAAACAGGGCGATTTTAATGACCTGAAATTTTTGCTGCTGGCCGCATTCCTGATAAGCTTTTCCTTTCTGATATTTACCATTTGCCGGCGATGGATGCCTTTTTTCAAGCATCACAATAATATCAGCTATCCACTGGCGACGCTGGCTGTACTCTTATCGGCTGTTTTTGTACTGATCAATGTATTTCCCAGCCTGTCACAGCGCATGAATCCGCTGGTATGTGCCAATCTCGCGTTCGTTTTTTACCTCACTGTATTGTATCTCACCCGTATATTGGGCATGCGCAAGCGGATTTTTACGGTTCTTTTTCTCCTGACAGGGATTTTTGTCTGTGCAGGTGTAACCAATAGCTTTCGCCATCACGAAATCAACTATATAAATAAATCATACAACCCAGGGAAGAGACTCACGATGGAAGACTACTTTCGCCAGTGGGAAAACCAGCGGAGGGAGGTGATCCAAAACTACCTGATTTCTCATCCGAATGACTCCTTTCCCATAGTGATTGTGTCAGCAGAAGGCGGCGGATCACGAGCGGCTTTCTGGACTTCCAGGGTTCATGGTTATCTCGAACAAAATATTCCGGGTTATTATCAGAATCATTTATTTGCACTTACCGGCGCCTCCGGCGGAAGTACCGGAAACAGTACGTTTTTTGCCATGAAGCAGGGCGACGTTTCTCCCGGGAGAATGCAGGCCGTGTCGTCAGAAATGTTTCGGGAAAATTATTTGTCCTCTTCTCTGACTTTATTGTTGGGGGCTGATCTGATCAAGGATATTCTGGGGCTTTCATTTGGCAGCGACCGGGGCAGACAACTTGAGGATGAATGGAGAAATAAACTGGCAAGTCTGCTCGAAAACGGGAAAACCAATGCGTTTTGTAAACCCTATATGAGTTTCTGGTATGGAGGAAAGGGGAATATGCAGTTGAATCAGGATGTGGGGCCGTTGCTGTTTTACAACATGACACGGGTACAGGGCGGAGGACATGCGATTGTTTCTCCTGTAAAAATCAATGAATCGGCCTATAGAGGAATAGACCTGCTCGATTCGATGTATAAACAACATCCGGACCTGACACTTCCTTTTATAAGTGCCAACCTCCTGAATGCGAGTTTCCCCTACATCAATCCTGCCGGACATATTAAAGGTGTAGGCAGCTTTGTGGACGCCGGGTATTTTGACAATTACGGGGCGCGTACGGCATCCTGTGTACTGAAAGAACTTGCTGCCATACGCGAGAGCGATACCACTTTCCGGAGGATAAAACTGATTTCAGTTCTGGTCAGAAACGGAACCGTTGACCAGGTGCTGTCCGATGCGGAACCGGTTCCCAGCAACCAGTTACTCGCACCGGTAAGTACGCTGGGGAATCTTCGTTCGGCCATCAACGATCACAACCTGTGGGAGTTACAAAACCGGGCAGATGATTTTTATTCCATTGACCTCAGAAAAGTTCCGGTAATGCAGAGTGGAAAAGCAGTGACGCCCATTATTCCGCTTGCGCGTTACCTTTCTTCTCTGGCGATTACAGCAATGGAAACTTCGCTTGAAAATATGGGGAATAATGACCACTCTGAACTGTGCCGTTTAGTAAGGTCGTTGCAGTGAATACAAAATGGAGGAAACTAATATTTCACGATTTTCTGCGCTGCCATTCTACTTCCGCCTGACTCCAGTGTGCCGAGGTATATTCCTGCGGGAAAATTGAAAGGAACCGACCATTGGTTTGTGCGGGGATAAAGCGGGAAATCAGCCAGCTTTTTCCCCTGTACATCCCAAATCGAAAAATGGAGATCAGTGGATTTTGATAGTGGTAAATCACAGGAGATAGAAAGCCGGTCATTCACCGGTACCGGATATAACTTAAGATTTGCCGGGTGATATTCATCGGCCAGACCCGTGGTTGCGGTTTCCACTACCCTGAAAAAATCAATCCCCGCTTCGGTTATGTCCTCCGGCAGGGTTTCGGTGACGGTGAGCCGGATATAATTTACAGGCCCCGGAGTGGCGTAGTCGCGGATTCGGATGCTGACAGAATCCCAGTAGTCGCGATGCCCAGAAAATCTGGCGATTTCAAAAGCCGAGCCTCCGGCAATTAATTCGACCACCAGGGTATCATTTCCATCCGATCCTGTAAGGTTTTGGTTGGCATACCATATATCAAAACTAATTACCGGATCGGTAAGGGCAGACAGATCCATATTGGGCGAAAGCAAAATTGCCGTGCCTCCTTCCACATCATCTCTCAGCGCATTCCCTTTGTTGTTGCCTGTGATAAATGCATGATCTTCAGGGTCTTTGGGCGAATCAAAATCAGGGTTAAATAAGCGGCCTCCGCTAAAGGTTCCATAAGGCTGGGTTCTGATCCAGTTGCCCTGACGGGCTGTACCAAAAGACAACCATGAGAAATCAAAATTGAAATCATCATAATACCCGCGTGTGAGTTCAATATTCTGAACGGGCGCGGCGGGTTCAACCTGGATACGGCGGTAATCCGTTTCCCAGCCCCATTTCCCAGCACTAAATTTATACCCGCCCGAAGGAATTCCAGAAATAGTGGCATCACCGTTGGCATCCGTGCTCAATGAAAAAGTATCGGAAGGAGATACAAGTTTTACCTTGACACCGGAAAGCGGCGATCCTGTATCCTTATCTGTAATATGTAAAGAGAATGCGCCCGGCTGAAGTGCTGTTAACTGTACGTTTTCTATATGCACCTGGCCATTGCTGAGAGAGAGGGTACGAACTTCCTGGCGGTATCCGGGTTTGGTATAATAGACCTGATAGGTGGCAGGCTCGGAGGTTCCCAGGGCATATTTGCCACTCGTTGAGGAAGTGGTCTGAATGGAAGTGCCATCCAGTTCTACCGTTACACCTGAAAGCGGTATTCCCGACCCTGACTCAGAAATGATCCCTTCGAGGTGTGCTGCGCGGAGATAGTTGGGCTGCAAAACAAAAAGCCCCTGCTCCATGTCCGTTGCAAGGATAAGTCCCGAAGGAAGGAAAGGATATGCGCCCCAGCATCCCACCAGCCCCGGGCCAGTGCGGGGAGAAGTATCAAAATACCCGACTTCAACGAGGTTGCCGGGCCGCGAAGCATCTACCAGTTGTATTCCGTCTGCGTAGTAGGAGGTAATAAGAAAATCGTTGAGGACATGGACATTGTGCGGCGCTGCCTGTCCGCGGCTGAGAGAAGACCTGATCCGGTCGAGTTGTACCACATCTGTGGGGTCAGAAACATCCCATGCGTAAACATAGGCCTTGTTGAGTTCATCGGTGGTGAAACATACATCTCCTGCATCATTGAGCCAGGTATTGTGGGTAAAAGAATTGACCCAGTCAGTATTGGAAATCTGTACAGGTGCGCTTTTATCGGTAAGATCTAGAACCGTTAAAAAGCCGTCAAAAATTTCGGCAGTATATCCCCAGTTGCCTCTTACATACACATCGTGCACATAACGTGCGTTGTAAGTACCTGTATAGACGGGGTTCCATGGGTCTGGATTGAGGTCAGAGATCACCATTCCTCCTGTAGCATTAAACCCTGACTGATACATATAACCATCTTCAATCCAGAGGTTGTGGGTGGTGGTTGCCCCGCCGATAATGACTTCCTTCCAAAGAACCGAGGAGGGCAGTCCGGACAGATCTACAATCAGAATGCCATTTGCGGTTTCGTTGGATACATAGGCGTAATGGCCGAATACCTTGATATCGCGCCAGATGGATTGCGGGCCGGAAATAAACTGGATTTCAGCGGGAGAGGAGGGATCCGAAAGATCAACAATAGAAAAACCATCATAGGCTCCTACCAGCGCGTATTCGTTTCCCAGACTATCGGCATAAGCCCAGATATCATTGAGCGGGACAGAATAAGGCAGATGACCGGTAAGCGAGAGATTTTTTGACTGTTGGGAAAAGATGAATCCTGCCGGGAGAATCACAAAAATCAACAGAAAAGCAGAAGTGAAGCTAAGTTTGTTCATAGGTTTTCAGGTAGGGAAAGCAAATTTACAAACAAAACAGGTACGCTCACGCGGCCAAATTGCTCATTCACCGGGCATTGAGAAAAGAATTGAATCTCAGGAAATATATTTGTTTATACGATAAAACTTTTCGGAGCAAAAAAAAGTAATATCAGATGACACCCCGGCTGATTATACTGGCTACCTTGCTATGCGCGCATTTTCTTTTACTGAGCCCTATCTCAATATCGCTTTTGGGACAGGTACGGGCTACCGGCCCCAACATGCTTGAAGTAATGGATCCTGAGACTATGTATTCCTTCAGCGGTCTGGAGGGAAAAGGATTTCTGAACCGTAAACCGGTAAACCTTCCTCAGCCTGCCTATGACGGCGAGGAGACAGGAATTGTCGGACTGGAATTTACCATTCAGCCTGATGGAAAAGTTTCAGAAGTCAGAAAAGAAACTTTTGCCCTCACCACAGCCAATGAGGCCATGGTCGAAGCGGCCAAAGCGGCAGTTATCCAATGGAAATTTTCACCCATACCCGCCACGGCTTCACAGAAAGAAAACCGGGTCAGGGTGATTATTCAGTTCAACAACAAAGGATCTGGCGTCATGTATTCTGTGGATGGATTGTGTAAAATAGAAGGGTTGGGGGGGCGTGCCCCCATAGAACTGATTGCCCCCGGTTATGAAGAAGGGGAAGAGGAAGGCGTTGTAACTGCAATCGCCAATATTTCGCCTGAGGGGAAAGTAAATTTTATCTCCAAATTTTACGGCGCCTATTCCCACCAGCAAGTAAGACCTCGCCTCGGAATTATTACTTACACAGCGATTCGCCAGTGGCGTTTTGATGCACTGCCTCAGACCCTCCCGCAGGAAGATATTGACGTGACCATACAGATCAGGTACCAGCGGCTGGAATAGGGGTTTGGGGGATTGATTTATAACCGTGGTGTAAACACAGAGGCCGCAGAGACACAGAGGGTTTTCTCCGTTTCTCCGCTTCTCTGTGTTCCTTTTCTGCAATGTTGAGTTTTAAACACAGAGGCCGCAGAGACACAGAGGAGTTGCTCCGTTTCTCTGTTTCTCTGTGTTCTTTTTTCTGTAGTGTTATATTTTAAACACAGAGGCCGCAGAGACACAGAGGGTTTTCTCCGTTTCTCTGTTTCTCTGTGTTCCTTTTTCTGCAATGTTGAGTTTTAAACACAGAGGACACAGAGACACAGAGGACGCAGAGGTTATCTCCTCAGAGGGTTTACCGCTTCGCCTCAGGGCGGTTGTCGAGCAGACTGGCTTTTTCTACCAGTTGAACAAACTCGGTCCTGTATCCATTGGGATCTTCTCCTTTGGCTCCCTGTGCAAGTTGTTTTACGCTGGCATAGGTTGAACTGCCTTTGTATTCTGAGTTGCGCAGGAGCATGCCGAAAGCTGCGACTGCTGCCGAAAACCGGAAGTTTTCACTCGCATCGGAAAGACCTTTTGATCCATTCATAATTGGCCCTTCTATCAGTTTGCTGACATCGGCGTCGGGAGCTTTATACCTGAACTTGACATTCATCAGTTCGTTGGAGGTCGCCTCAATGGGAACGGCCATCTGGTACTTCAGTTTGTCAGAAGTTTTTATCTCTGTAGAAGCATTGATGGGCACGATTTCATAGAGAGCGGTTACGGTATGGCCTGAGCCCAGTTCGCCGGCATCTTTGGTGTCGTCGTTGAAGTCCTCATTGGCCATTACCCGGTTTTCGTAGCCGATAAGCCGGTAGCCTTTGATCAGGGCAGGATTAAATTCGACCTGAATCTTCACGTCCCTGGCAATGGTGAACAATGTGCCGCCCATTTCGGTAACGAGAACTTTTTTGGCTTCGAGGATATTGTCGATATAGGCGTAATTGCCATTACCCTTATCGGCGAGTTGCTCCATCTTGCTGTCTTTGTAGTTTCCAGAGCCAAAACCCAGCACCGAAAGGAAAATCCCGTCTTTGCGCTTTTCTTCAATCAGGCGAATCAGCTCTCCGTCACTGGAGGGGCCGACGTTAAAATCTCCGTCTGTAGCGAGGATTACCCGGTTGTTTCCACCCGCGATAAAATTCTCTTTGGCTATTTTATAGGCGGCTACAATTCCCTCACCTCCTGCGGTCGAACCACCGGCATTCAGGCCTGAAAGCGCTTCGAGAATCACTTCTTTTCTGGAAGCAGGGGTAGCAGGCAGAACCACACCGGCAGCACCGGCATACACGACAATGGCCACTTTGTCTTCATCGCCGAGTTCGTTGACCAGCAGCCGGAAAGCCGATTTCAGCAGGGGAAGTTTTGCCGGATCGTCCATGGAACCCGAGACGTCTAGGAGGAAAACGAGGTTGCTGGGAGGCAGGTTCTGATCCGGGATGGATTTACCCTGAAGGCCGATGTGAACCAACTGGTGTTCTGAATTCCAGGGGCATTGCGCAACTTCGGTGTTGATGGAGAAAGGATCGTCGCCTTTGGGTTGGGAATAGTTGTAGGAAAAGTAGTTGATCATTTCCTCAATGCGCACGGCATCGGGGTAAGGCATCTGGTTGTCGTTGAGAAAACGCCGCACATTGGCGTAGGATGCCACATCCACGTCAATGGAAAAGGTTGAAAGCGGATTTTGTTTTGCGGGAAGGAAAGGATTTTCGTAGATGCGGTTGTATTCCTCGGTGTTGAATTCTGCCGGGGGCTGATCGCCATCCTGCATTATCTCTTCTTCTGGTACCGGAGTAGGAATGGGCGGTGCAGCCATAGGTTCGAGTGCGTAGGCGTCGGTTTTCTGTGCGCCACTGTAGGACATATTGTTTTTGCAGGCAGAGAGAATAGCGAGGAAGGCAAATGCGGAAAGCAGTCCGAACAGCCTGGTCGAAAGGTGGGTGGGATAATTCATAAGGTTTGTTGTTGTGATGGGAACTAATAACTTAGTTGGATTTTATCAGTTAGACAGGGAGGCACAGATTTTTCCATAAGAGAAAATAAAAAAAAATCTTCGTCCAAGAGAAAATTTGTGTAAAATGGAGCATGGATCATCATAACTTTTCGTACCTCAAAAAAAATTACGCGACCATTATCCCCAAAATTTTTGAAGCCGCCGGGGAATTGTACGCAGACTACTGGAATGATTTGTTTCATTTCGCCATTTTCGAAGACGAATCGCAGTCTTTCGATGACGCATTCGCCCAGACCCATCACAAATATCTGGAAGCAGCCAACATAGCCGGTTCAGCCCATATCCTTGAACTTGCCTGCGGAAGGGGTGGGTTTACGGAAATTATGGCTGACCATACGACCGGAAAAGTCCTGGGAGTGGATCTTTCGCCCGCACAACTGCGGCAGGCGCGAAAAAGGCAGCGCGACAATCTCTCCTTCAAACAACAGGATATTATGCGGGTGGACGAACTGGCAGATACCTTTGATGCGGTCGTTTTTCTCGATGCAGCCTGTTATCTCCCCGATAAAGCACTGGCAATCAAAAAAATAAAATCTGTCATGAAACCCGGCGCCCGGCTTCTGATGGTTGACTGGTGCAAACTACCGGGGCTGAACTTTGTGCAGGAAGAGCTTATTCTGCATCCTTTTATGAAGTACTGGGCAATTCCCAATCTCGAAACGGCTGAGTCTTATGAGTCCCATTTCCGGCAGGCAGGGTTTAATATCCTTGAGATAACCGATCTCAACGACAAAACCCGCAAAAACTGGGATTTCAGTTACGAAAATGGACTGAAAGGGCTGAAAGAACTTTCCATCAAAGACCTGCCGGGGATGGTGTGGAGCAGTATTAAAGCCGGGCCCGATGGCATACGGATCATGAAAGAGCAGTTCCCCGCCATGCTTTATATTAAAGCAGGATTTGATATTGGTTTCCTTCGGTACGTCTATTTCCTTGTTGAAAATCCCTGATTTTACCTTACTGCCAATGCTCTTGGAGAATACAGCAGGGCAATAATGGCCAGGATAATCAGAAATATAAATCCTGCACTGAGGTTTACCGATTCGGCAATAAACCCTATCAGTACGGGACCTACCAGAAAACCGGAGAACCCTGCCGTGGCTACGGAGGCGATTCCCTGAGAAGGACTCACGCCTTTTACCTGCGAAGATGCGCTAAACAATACCGGAACAATACACGAATATCCCAACCCCATCAGGCCAAAGCCCGCAATGGTTACAGCCGGAATGCCCAGCAGGACGAGGATTCCACCGGCGATTGCCAGGACACTGCCTCCCTGTACGATGGTTTTTGCCCCCAGACGTGCAATGATACTATCGCCCCAAAACCGCCCGATAGTCATACTTATCGAAAATCCGGCGTATCCCAGCCCGGCGATGTACGAACCTTTGTAGGTTTGTTCTTCGAGATATACGGCGCTCCAGTCTGCAATTGCACCTTCCCCCAGCATAATACACAACCCCACCAGAGAAAGACCTAGAAGCGGTCCGGTAGGCAATACAAAAGCAGGCCCGGTGCCGCCATCTTCCTGTCCTGCATGCCAGATATGCGTTTTGATATAAAACCAGACCAGCATGATCAAAACCACAGCTGCCACTACCATTTGAAAAAACGGGCCGATTTTCAGGCCGATCATGGCCGTACCGATCAGCGCGCCAATCATTCCGCCCAGGCTGAAAAAGCCGTGGCAGGTGGACATGATGACGGTTTTGTATTGTTTTTCCAGCGAAGCTGCCACCGCATTCATGGCGATATCCATAGCACCCGAACCCATTCCACCTATAAATAAACCCAGGGCCAGAACCCATACGTGCCCGGCATTTACAGGAATGATCATGCCGAGGCAAAAAAATATAGTACTCACAATGGTGACTCTCCCTGCTCCCCATTTCTGAATCAGTTTGCTGATCACACTCATGGCGGTAATGGCTCCCAGCGGCAGGAAAAACAAAACCAACCCCAGTTCACCTTCCGAAAGCCCGAGTCTGTCCTTTACAAATGGGAGCCGCGTAACCCAGAAGCTGAAGAGAATACTGTTAATAGAGAAAATAAGCCCTGTACTCAGAAACGCCGGGTTTTGGATAAATTTCTTCAGATTGCTGATCATAGATTCGGGCGGAATTAAATTCGGCGGCAAAGATAATACCTTTATCATAAGGTAGTGAACCAGTTTTTTGTATATTTCAACCATCAATACACAACGAACTATGATGAAACTTGGATTTGTCAGCGCCATCCTTCCTGACCTGAGCTTTGAGGAAGTGATTGATTTTGCTGCCGACAATGGATTTGCTTATGTAGAAATCATGTGCTGGCCTGAGGGAAAGGCCGACCGCCGGTATGCAGGTGTCACGCATATTGATGTTTCTTCTCTCGATGAATCCCGGGCAGAGGAAATCAACGCTTACCTTGCTTCCAGAGGCGTGCAAATTTCGGCACTGGGTTATTATCCCAATCCCATGCACCACGACGATGAAAAAAGCCATTTTTTCCTATCACATCTGGCGAAGGTAATCCGCGCTGCCAATATGCTTGGACTCAATCAGGTGAATACTTTTGTCGGAAGAGACCAGGCAAAAAATCTTGAAGAGAATATGGAAAAATTCCGGCAGGTCTGGCCTTCCATTATTCAGTATGCAGAAGACAACGGGGTGAATATCGGTATTGAAAACTGCCCGATGTATTTTACCAACAGCGAATGGCCTGCCGGGCAGAATATCGCCTATTCTCCTGCCATCTGGCGTGAAATGTACGAAATTATTCCCTCCACCAATTTTGGACTCAATTACGATCCTTCCCCTGCTATGGATGCAGATGAATTATATCCGCCCGATTTATGAGTTCCGCGAAAGAATCCTCCACGTCCACATCAAAGACGCCAAAGTCTATCGCGACAAACTCGACGATGTGGGCATTCTCGCTACTCCTTTGTCTTTTCATTCGCCCAAACTTCCCGGACTGGGTGATATTGACTGGGGCTCCTATTTTTCTGCGCTGAATGACATTGGCTACGATGGACCTGTGTGTATAGAAGTGGAGGACAAAGCATACGAAGGTTCGCTCGAAAACCGGAAACTTGCCCTGATCCAAAGCCGCGATTATCTCCGCCAGTGGGTGGTTAAGTGAGGCCTTATTAATGGTTGATAATGAATACTACTACTAAAATTTTTGTGTCTGCATGCATCTCAATGCTTGCTATCTTCGCTTTTACGGGCTGTAAAACCGGAGGAAATAATCCGGAAAACTATCCTTCCCGTCCCATTACCCTGATTGTGCCCTGGAATCCCGGTGGAGGCACTGATCTTTCTTCCCGTGCGATGGCTTCTGTATTGCAGGAAGTGCTGGGGCAACCCGTCAATGTCGTCAACCGCACCGGAGGCGGTGGGGTGGTGGGCCATCTGGCCATCTCTCAGGCCAAACCCGACGGTTATACCCTGGGAGCAGTTACCATGGAAATTACCATGATGCACTGGCAGGGACTTACCGATCTCACCTACCAGAACTTCACGCCCCTGGCGCTGATTATGAATAACGCAGCATCCGTTACCGTGCGCAAGGATGCGCCCTGGAATACACTCGAAGAACTTCTGAGCGACATCCGCGCAAACCCGGGTAAATTTCGCGCTTCGGGTACTTCCAAAGGCGGAATCTGGGATCTTGCCCGAATCGGCTTTCTCAAAGCCGCAGGCCTGCCCGAATCTGCACTTCCCTGGGTGCCCAGTCAGGGTGCTGCACCCGCTCTGCAGGAATTGATCGCTGGCGGCGTAGATGTGGTCACCGCTGCTGTTGCGGAGGTTGATGCCCTGCGCAGAGCAGGAGAAGTAAAAGTGCTGGCAGCGATGGCTCCTGAACGACTTGCCGATTTTCCGGAAATCCCTACCCTTAGAGAACAAGGCGTGGACTGGACATTGGGCGGATGGATATCCATCGGGGCACCTGCCGGACTGCCGGCTGAAATTGTCGTGAAACTGGATTCTGCACTAAACCTGGCTGCACAACAGCCCGCATACCTCGATGCCATGCACAAAGCCGGATTTAACCTTGCACCTATGCAGGCGGCTGCTTTCAGTGCATTTATCCAGGAACAGGATCGCATCAATGGCGAACTGATCCAGGCTGCCGGACTGGCGAAAGAGTAACCGTATGAAATTTACCCCCAATCGAATATCCGCTGCTTTTTTGCTGGCCATTGCTGTGGCCGTATGGTGGCATGCAGGCACTTTTCCTCAACTCGATGGCGGACATCCCGGTCCCTCATTGTTTCCCCGGCTGATTGCACTACTGATAGCTGTCGCGAGTATCGGGCTGTTTTTTTTACCATTAAAAAAAGAGGAGGAAACGGTTTTTGTCTATGAGTTTTCCGGTGACCATTTCCGGCTTCTGGGAATACTGGCTTCGACAGCGCTTATACCGCTGATTTATCAGGCAGCGGGACTGCTTCCGGGTATTGGCGGACTGGTGTTGCTTACGGCTTTTCTTTTTAAAGTGCGGTGGTGGGTTGCACTGATCACTGCCGGAGGCACGGCGCTGGGCGTTTATGTAATTTTTGGGTTTTTATTGGGAGTACCACTATGACACAGTTATTTTCCTGGGAAGGAATTGCCGCCCTTCTGCTGGGCGGATTATACGGGGCCGTTTTTGGCGCCATTCCCGGCCTTACGGCCACACTCGCAGTCGCATTGTTTATTCCCCTGGCTTTTTTTCTCGATCCGATCATTGCGCTTCCCGCGATTATTGCCATATCTTCAGTGGCGATTTATGCGGGTGATGTTGGGGCCGCTATTGCGAAAATCCCCGGCACACCAGCCAGTGCAGCCTATACGGAAGAATTATATGCCATCAGCCAGCGACGCAGTCCTATGTATGGTCTCGGCATCAGTGCGCTGGGTTCGTCTGTCGGGGGAATAATCGGTACTATTATTCTCGTTGCCAGTGCTACAGGTATAGCTTCTGTTACCAAACAGTTTGCCTCCTTCGAATATTTCTGGATTGCTGTGCTGGGGCTGAGCGCAGGGGTTTTTGCCTCAGGAGATTCTCCCCTGAAAGGAGCGATTTCCCTGCTGATCGGGCTGCTGCTCGCAACCGTAGGCGTGGACCCGACGATGGGTTATCCCCGGTTTGATTTTGATTCGCCCAACCTCCTGAGCGGCCTGAACTATATAGTGGTGATGATCGGGTTGTTTGGTTTTTCTGAGGTGTTGGAAAACCTCTATCGCCGGAACGCTGCTGTAGAAGAAAAACCAGATTCTTCTGACCATTCTCCCCGGAAGTTTTTCGTGGAACCTGTGTTTTTAATCTGGAAGGAAAAATGGCTCGTGTTGAGATCATCGCTTATCGGCGTATTTGTGGGATTTCTGCCCGGAGCCGGAGCCGATATAGGAGCCTGGGTGTCGAGCAGTATCCAGAAAATGCGGGGCAGGTCCACCTCATCGGAAGACCAGATCGTGCTTTCCGGTACGACGAGCAACAACGCGGCAGTCGCCAGTGCGTGGATTCCTGCCCTTGCGCTCGGACTTCCGGGAGATACGATTACGGCCATTATTCTGGGCGTATTTATGATGAAGGGAATCACGCCGGGGCCGCTTCTGTTTCAGGAGCAGGCCGATATGATATGGGCGCTGTATCTGACTTTTCTGATTGCCAATGTGATTTTGCTGCCTTTTTACGGCTACTGGCTGGCGCGGCTGGCGGCGCTTGTGACAAGAGTGCCTGTTTCAATCCTGATGAGCGTCATCGCCGGCATCTGCATAGTGGGCGCCTACGCCATCAATAACAATCCGGCGGATATCTGGATTATGATGGGAGCGGGGCTTTTGGCCTTTACGCTCAAACGCGCAGGTTTTCCGCTCGCCCAGATTGTGCTGGGCATGGTGCTGGGGCCGGTAATGGAAACCAATTTTATGATGTCGGCCATCAAGTCGCAGTGGAATATATGGGCATTTTTCAACCGGCCGATTGCGCTGGTTTTTATGTCTTTGACGATTTTGCTGGTGGTGGTGGGGTTTATGGGGAGACGGAAGTGGCTGCGCTAGTAAATACTCAGGCTTTGTATTTGAAAGATAGGACACTAATTTTCTCCGAGGCTTTGCAAAACTTTTTCGATTAGCTTTTTATCTAATCTGAAACCTATCTCAACTAATTTCTCAATATGTGTTTTTACTGATCTTAAAATACCCTTTTGTTTGGCCTGTATCAGTACACCTAGGACCCCAACTACCTTAATCCCATAAGAATCGGCAATTAGTCTTCCCTTGTATTCATCAATTAGCAGAAATTGAGTTGGCTCTTCTAATGCTAAGGTTATAGATTCAGATTCTCCCAAGTCAAGTTCCTTCAATAAATCCAAAACCATTTTTTGATTTTGCGGCGCTCTAACAGCTATCCAATCAATTTGTTCAATCTGCAATTCCTGATCGGGCATTTTATATAATTCCCTTTGCACCGCAGGTGTAATTGTTATCTCTTGGTAAAGTGTATGCAAAATGTCAAGTAGTCCGATCTGAAGAAGATTGGAAATGGAAGAGGTATCGCTGACTATAATCATAAACTAATCCCGAGATTCTTCAAATCCTTCCTTAAGTCTTCTTCAGAGTAGTGGATATAAATATCCCTTTTGGCTAATTCTTTTTGAAAACTGATCTGATCCAGACCAGCCAGATTTCGTGCCTGTCCCATACTCATGCGTTTTTTTTCATACATGAAGCAGGCAAGGTCAATTAATAACTCTTCAGCAGACAGGTTAACTTTTTGCAGCGTATCATCTGTGATTATCAAAGCCATAATCATGTATTTTATAAGCCCAATTTACGAATTTTATGCATAACTCCCTATTCTCTCATTCTTTCCCTGCGCATGTGACTATACGCATTTGGCAGAAGAAATATGTACCTTCGCCCAGGAAAATCCGCTTCTTTTATGGAAGAACAAAATTATCCCCGATAGAAAGATGATAAAGCAGAGTGTATATCTTGATACTTCAACGATCAACTTCCTTTTTGCAGATGATGCACCCGAAAAGAAGGAGATTACGATTGACTTTTTTGATAACTTTGTTAAAACCGGAGTTTACGAAGTTTATTGGTCAGATTTTGTGACTGATGAAATCAACCAGACTAATGATGATTCACATAGAAGTCGGTTACTAAAAATTGGGGAGGAGTATTCATTAATAAGGATGAGTTTATCAGATTTGCAGGAGATCCAATACCTTGCTCAACGATATATTGAAGGAGGCGCAATTCCCCCTAAGAAAATTTATGATGCATTGCATGTAGCATGTTGTACGATCGAAAAAATCGATTTTTTAGCCAGTTGGAACTATAAACATCTTGCTAACGTTAATAGAGAAAGGCTAATAACCGCAATTAATTATAAGGAAGGATATTTACACCCACTTCGAATTATTACACCCAGTGAGTTAATTTATTATGGATAAAAATGTAAATGTTTCTAAAGCACAGCTTGAAGTTTGGGAATGGAAAGAAAAAGCTGTCTCTGCATTTGATGAGCTTCCTTTAGATGAAAAACTCCTCGCTATTATGAAAAGAGCCACGCAAACGACAGATCGTTATATTGCAGAAGGCAAGTTGAGGTTATTAACCCGTGCCCGGCGCGTTCGGCAATCACGGTAAAAGCCGGTTTTACCGCATGGAAGAAGTTTTTACCTTCGCCCAGGAAAATCCGCTTCTTTTATGGAAGAACAATTGCTTTGGGAGGCCGGAAATCTCAAACTTACTTTCAGAGAAAAGCCCGGACCTCAGGTCGTACAACTGCTGGA
>JAWKNL010000007.1:0-195012 GCA_041391725.1 Bacteroidia bacterium | reverse complement strand
TCTCCGCGCAATCAGGTATTTTTATTAAATCTTACGGCACCGGGGGTATTTCCACGCCTTCATTTCGCGGTACTGGCCCCGGCCACACGGCTGTGATTTGGAATGGTTTTAACCTCCAGAGCCCCATGCATGGCGGAGTGGATTTTTCTATCCTTCCGGTGTCCATGACGGATCAGATTTGTATTTCGCCTGGTGGAAGTGCTGCTTTGTTTGGCAGTGGAGCGGTGGGTGGGCTGATTTCGCTTTCTTCTTTTCCCAGTTATTTTTCCGGACTAAAAATGAATCTTTCCGGGCAGATTGCCCCTTTTGGCCCCAATACGCTTAGCCTGAATTTTCAACAGGGCACAATCAGTTCTTTTTCCCGAATTTCGGTTTTTCACCAACAGGCAACCAATGATTATCGTTATTTCTCGCGCGCGGGTGATCCTGCAACCTGGGATCACGGGGCTTTCCGCCGCTCCGGGCTGACGGCTTCCCAGTCTTTCCGCCTCAATGACCGCCAGCAGTTGCATTTTCACCTGTGGTATCTCGGTGCCAGCAGAGAATTGCCGGTTTCGGCTTTTCAGCAGGATGAAAATCTACGCACTGCCCTGATTTGGGAAAATAAAGGTACGCGAACTTATCAGGTGTTCAGAACCGGTTATTTCAGCGACAAAATCCTCTACGATGACACCCTGAGTTCGGTTTTCTCCCAAAGTCATTCCGGGGTATTCTCCGGTGAGGCAGAGGTGCGGTTTTTACTCTCGCCTTCTGATGTCGTGGAAAGTGGCGTGATGGTTCGTTATACCCAGGCCCGCGCCGATGGCTATGGCGCAGACCGGTTTTCTCAAGTGGAAAATGCCGTTTTTGGCTCCTACAAACATATATTCCCTCAGGACTTTTCATTTGTCGCCAGTCTTCGGCAGGGAATCAGAGACAGGGGCGTCCTTCCGGCTATTCCTGCTGCCGGACTGGAAAAAAAATGGGGAAACAAGTTATTGTGGCGGTTTCACGCGGGGAGGAATTACCGCCTGCCGACGTTTAATGATCTCTACTGGCGCCCGGGGGGAAATCCTGCCCTGGCTCCCGAATCGGGATATTCGCTGGAAACGGGCATCAACTACCGCCTGCCGGTTTGCCCCGTGGTCAAAGCGGACTTTACGATTTTTCATTCCCGGATTAAAGACTGGATTGCATGGCTGCCCGGGATCAGTTTCTGGCACCCCGAAAATATCCACCAGGTGTGGAACCGGGGTGTAGAATCTGAAATTTCGTTTGACCGCCTGAAATTTGGGAAAATTACAACCGAAGGAAAACTCAGCTATCAGTGGATAAAGTCCACCCGGCAAAACCGGCTTTCGGTGCTGGATGAGGGGGTACGGAGGCAGTTGATTTACGTTCCCGAACACAATTTTCAGGGTTTTGTTTCGGCATCTCTGAGCAGTTATACTTTTTCTTTCCAACACGCCTATTGCGGAAGGCGGTTTACGGCATCTGATCATTCGGCTTCTCTGGCTCCTTATCATCTGGGAAGACTTTCCGCAGGAAAAACCTTTGATCTTCCAAACCAGTCAGTGTCTGTGTATGTACAGATAAATAACCTTTGGAACTCACGGTATGAAGTGGTTGCGGGTTATCCTATGCCGCTGCGGCATATTGTTTTCCGTTTGGATGCAACACTCGAAAAACCGCTGAAAAAAAGAAATACACCTAATCCTTAAATCATATTTATGTACACCAACCTGAAACTTAGAACCTTACTGTTGTTGTTCATTTCTGCCTTCATTTCTGCCTTCATTTTTTCGTGTAAGCCCGAAGGCCCGCAGCCCCCTTCTGAGTCGGGAAATGTATTTATCCTCAACGAGGGAAATTTTCTGGCAGGCAACGCCAGTGTGGACAGATTCGATCCGGAAACAAAAACACTTTCATCAGATGTGTTTTTTTCCCAAAATCAGTCGCCATTGGGGGATGTGCTCCAATCTATGACCATTATCGGAGACAAGGGGTATCTGGTGGTCAACAACTCCAAAAAAATCGAAGTGGTTTCGCTCGCCGATTTTTCGAAAATCCGCACGATCACAGATTTTGCCAGCCCGAGGTATCTGCTTCCCGTGAGCAGCAGTGAAGCTTATGTATCCGATTTATTTGGCGGTTCTGTGTCTGTAGTAAATTTGTCCTCCGGGATTATCAAAGGCAGTATTCCGATTCCCGGATGGACCGAAGAAATGCTGATGACTTCCGGAAAGGTATTTATCTGCAATCTTTCCAGAGAATATGTATATGTAGTTGATCCTGAAACCGATACAGTTACAGACAGCGTGAATGTCGGCATGGCCCAACAGCCTGCGGCTCGACAAACAAAACCGACTTTGGGTTTTGAGCAGCGGAGATTCATTTAATGGTATTGCCGGCACGCTGACTTGCATTAATCCGGCGGATCTTTCAACAGTAAAACAATTTTTCTTTACCGCGGCTGATTATCCGGTTCGCCTTTCGGTCAACCCTTCCGGAGACAGGATGTATTATCTCAACAATGGCCTGTACGAACTGGATATCGAGGCGAATGAACTTCCTTCGTCTGCGCTGGCAGCCCAGGGTGAGGGAAGCTATTTTTATGGATTGGGAGTGGACCCTTTCTCAGGAATGATTTATGTCGCAGATGCACTGGATTTTTCACAGCGGGGAGCCATGTTGCGGTTTGAGGATGACGGCACGGCGATAGACACATTTCGCACAGGGATTATCCCGGGTAGTTTTGTATTCGCAGAAAAATAAAATGGTCAGGCCCGGGCGACAATTTTTCTGATTTGTTCCAACTGGTTGAGGTCTTTTGCCGGCACATCTTTTTCGGGAGGAGAAAGATTGAGGGCATTGGAAGCCTTTTCGGGCTCCAGTGCCAGTGCCAGGACTTCGCTCATGTCTGATACAAAATGGATGTTCAGGTTTTTGAGATAATCGGGTTTGATTTCTGACACATCTTTCTGGTTGTCTTTGCACATGATGACGGTAGTGATTCCTGCCCGCACTGCTGCCAGTAGTTTTTCCTTGATGCCGCCAACGGGCAGCACTTTTCCCCTGAGCGTGATTTCACCGGTCATAGCTACAGAGGGCTTGACGAGTCGCTGGGTAAATACCGAGGCAAGGGTAGTGAGCAGGGTAATTCCGGCAGAAGGGCCATCTTTGGGAATGGCGCCAGCGGGCACGTGAATATGTACATCCCACTGGTTAAAAGTTTCGTACGGAATTCCCAGTTTGCTGCTTTGTGCTTTGAGATAGGTAAAAGCCAGGGCAGCGGATTCTTTCATAACGTCGCCCAACTGGCCGGTCATACTGATTTTGCCGTGGCCGGGGGTGAGAGTTGCTTCGATGAAAAGAATTCTTCCTCCGACCGAACTTACCGAAAGGCCGATCGCGACCCCGGGAACTTTCATATCCTGGTAAAGATCTTTTTCAAACAACTCGACACCCAGAAACTTAGACAGGTTTTTCTCCGAGACCCTGATACTTTCTTTGTCGTAAAGGACAATTTCTTTAGCGACGCCGCGGCATACTGCGGCAATTTTCTGGTTAAGGGTTCTTACGCCTGATTCGAGGGTATAATGTTCAATGATTTTTTGCAGTGCGTGAGCGGAGATATTGATATGACTGGCTTTGAGTCCGTGGTCTTTCCTTGCTTTGGGCACAAGGTGTCTTTTGGCGATTTCAAGCTTTTCTTCCTGAGAGTAGCCATTGATTTCAATTATTTCCATCCGGTCGCGCAGGGCAGGGTGGATGGAGGAAAGGGTATTGGCTGTGCAGATAAACATCACGCGGGAGAGATCGTATTCCACTTCCAGGAAATTGTCGCGGAAAGTGTTATTCTGCTCAGGATCAAGTACTTCAAGCAGAGCAGATGAAGGATCTCCGCGGAAATCATTGCCCACCTTATCAATTTCATCCAGCATAAAAACCGGGTTGCTGGTACTTGCTTTTTTGAGCCCTTGAATAACCCTTCCCGGCATGGCACCGATATAGGTGCGGCGGTGGCCGCGGATTTCGGCTTCATCGCGTGCGCCGCCCAGAGAAACCCTGATAAATTCTTTGTTCATCGCCCGGGCGATAGATTTGCCAAGCGAGGTTTTACCTACACCGGGAGGGCCGTAGAAACAGATGATCGGGGCTTTTTTGTCAGCTTTTAATTTGAGAACCGCGAGGTGTTCGAGAATGCGGTCTTTGACTTTTTCAAGGCCGTAGTGGTCGTCGTCCAGCGTTTTTTGCACGGCTTTAAAGTCGAAGTTGTCCTCAGAATAATTTTCCCAGGGAAGTTCCAGCAGCCATTCGACATAATTCATTACCACGGCATAATCGGGCATAGCGGGCACCAGCCGGCTGAGCCGGTTGATTTCTTTCTGGAAGGCTTTTTCTACTTCTTCGGGCCAGTTTTTTTCTGCGGCGCGTCTGCGGAGTTCATCCAGTTCGGAATCGGGGCCCGACTCGCCGAGTTCATCCTGAATGGTGCGGATTTGCTGGCGGAGGATATATTCTCTTTGTTGTTTGTCGAGATCGGTTTTTACTTTTGTCTGAATCTCCTCGCTCAGTTCGAGCACTTTGAGTTCATTGCCCAGGTATTGTAGTACGATTTCCCCTTTTCCTTTGAGTGAATCAATTTCGAGGATTTCCTGTTTTTGCGGTACTTCCAGGCTCAGGTTGGAAGCGATAAAATGGATAAGAAAGCTGAGGCTGTCGATATTTTCGAGGGCGATTTGTGCCTCGCTGGGGATGTTGGGGGAAAGTTCGATGATCCGCGATGCTTCTATATTGAGGCTGTGCATGATGGCGCGGGACTCATCGGGGGAGGGATAAATTTCAGGCGCTTTGATTACACGGGCGCGCAGGTACGGATGTTCGTGTGTAAAGGATTCGATACGGAACCGGCTTCTGCCCTGAATGACAATGGTGACGCTGCCATCGGGCATGCGTATCATTTTGTGGATACGCGCAAGGGTTCCGACGGTAAAAACATCTTCTGTCTGAGGGTCTTCTATGCTCATGTTTCGCTGCGAAACGACCCCGATCATGCGGTCAGGCGTCTTATAGGCTTCCTTGACCAGTTGTATCGATTTGTCTCTTCCGACAGTAATAGGAATAACAACACCGGGGAAGAGAACGGTATTTTTCAGGGTGAGTATGCTGACTTCTTCCGGAATATCTTCTTCAGCCATAATCCTTTCCTCTGAATTGGAGATAATGGGGAATTCATCTCCGAGATATCCGTCCTGGTCAAAGTCTGTATGAAAAAATGTCATCTTTTCGAAAAAAATGTGGAAATTACCGGCTATGCCGCTGCGTTTTTTTGTTGACGGGCACAGGCCATAAATATTTTACAATACATTCAAACGCTGTGCCTCTGTACAAAGATCGTTTATTTCTGCATATTTGTCATGTATATTCTGCCATTGGGCTAATTTTTCTTAAAAAACCAGTTGGTTTTTTTGAATAACATTCAAAACTTGCATCCCTGTTTACAATTAGGAATCAACGTATGTCCGAAGAAACGGTTCAAATTAAAGATGTTGTGGCGCTTGCCGGCGCTCCGGGGTTACATAAAATCCTGAAAGCTGATGAAAAAGTGATTGTGGTCGAATCCATGGACGAAAAGAAAAAACGTCAGCTTGTAAAAGGTAATATGGTGGCAACCAAACTGATGGATGTCAGCATCTACACCGATGATGACAGTGAGCCGCTGGTCAATGTGCTGAAAACAATCAGGGAAAAATATCCTGAAGGCTTACCCGTAAATAAAGGCAGTTCGAAAGACGAACTGATGGATTTTCTTGGTGAGGTTCTTCCTTCTTACGACCGGGAAAAGGTTTATCCTTCCAATGTAAAAAAACTGCTTTCCTGGTATGAGATTCTGGAAGCCTGGCAGGTGAGCCTGGAGTTGCCTGCGGCAGAAGGGGAGGAGTCAGCCAAAGAGGAAACTGCATCTTCAGAGGAATAATATGCCTTTCCACCCGCAAACGGTTCATTTTCCCATTGCATTGCTGTTTGCAGCTTTTGGATTTTATCTGTGGTTTGCTTTTCGTCCACAGGACTGGAGACTTCACACTTCTCAAATCCTTCATTTTTCCGGTGTGATTGCCATGGCTGTGGCAATTTTTTCGGGAAGGCAGGCAGTTGCGGGACTGTCGCTGACCTCCGAGGCGGAGGCGGCTCTCAACCGGCATGAACTGCTGGGCTACCTGTCAGTCTGGTTGTTTGCGGGCCTGGGTGTCTGGCAGTATGTGCTCAGGGGAAAACTGGGTCGCACGGGCTTGTGGGTATTTGTAGCCATATTTGCCGCCGCACTTGTGGCCATGAGTGTGGGCGCACATGTGGGCGGAAAAATGGTTTATGTGTTTGGCGTTGGCGTCAGCCCCTGATTATTTCCTAACGGAAGGCGCTGATCCCTGTTACATCCATTCCTGTGATCAGCAGGTGGATATCGTGTGTGCCTTCGTAGGTGATCACCGATTCGAGGTTCATCATGTGCCGCATGATGGGGTAGTCGCCGGTGATGCCCATTCCTCCCAATATCTGCCGCGATTCCCTGGCTATATGCAGCGCCTGATCCACATTATTGCGCTTGGCCATCGATATTTGCTGTGAGGTAGCTTTGCCTTCATTCATCAACTGCCCGAGCCGGAGCGACATCAATTGCATTTTGGTGATTTCGGTCAGCATTTCTGCCAGCTTTTTCTGTGTAAGTTGAAAGGAGGCAATGGGTTTGTCAAACTGAATCCGCTCTTTCGCATAGGTCAGGGCAGTGTGGTAGCAGTCCATGGCCGCGCCGATTACTCCCCAGGAGATTCCGTAACGCGCTTTATCGAGGCATCCCATCGGGCCTTTTAATCCACTGACATTGGGCAGGAGATTCTCTTTGGGAACTTTTACATTGTCAAATACAAGTTCGCCCGTATCTGATGCTCTCAGCGACCATTTATTTTCGATTTTGGGAGTCGAAAATCCTTCCATTCCTCTTTCAAGAATCAGCCCGTGAATTTTTCCAGCCTCATTTTTGGCCCAGATTACAGCAATATCTGCAAAAGGCGCATTGGAAATCCATGTTTTTGATCCGTTTAGCAGGTAGTGGTCTCCTTCATCGGTAAAAGAAGACGCCATGCCACCGGGATTGGAACCAAAATCAGGTTCTGTCAGGCCAAAACAGCCCATAATTTCGCCCGAGGCGAGGCGGGGAAGGTATTTTTGTTTCTGTTCTTCTGATCCATATTTATAAATCGGATACATGACCAGCGATCCCTGTACCGAACACATGGAGCGAATGCCTGAGTCTGCCCTTTCAATCTCCTGCATGATCAGACCGTAAGCGATTTCGTCCAGTCCGGGGCAGCCGTATTTTTCGGGCAATGATGGGCCAAATAACCCCTGGCTGCCCATTTCCCTTACCAGGTGTTTGGGGCAGGTATTGGTTTGCGCCCATTCGTTGATGTAGGGGATAATATGGTGGTTGATCCAGTCTCTGACAGAGCTTCTGATCAGTTTCTGCTCTTCGGTAAGCAGGTCATCGGTCAGGTAGTAGTCAGGTGATTCAAAATTTCTGACAGCCTGTCCTTTGTGATTTTCCTTTATCATGATTGAAAATAAAATTTTATTCTACTGAAAACCTTCAAAATAAGTACATTTGACCTACAAACTCAACTAAATTTGTCAGGATGAAGTTGTGTACGGGAAATAAATTATGGTAAACAGCCGGCGAAATATTTTCAGATACCGAAGGCTGAGAGACAGCCGTTACCTTGTCAGAGTGGCGTTTGTCGGGGTGTATATTATCCTGATGACCTTAATGATGCCCCGGTCTTTGCGGCTGAAATTTCATTATGAAATCGGAAAACCCTGGCAGGATGCAGATTTGTACGCACCGTTTTCCTTTTCGATATACAAATCTCAGGACAGTATTCTGGAAGAAAAGCAGCGGGTCAGAGAAGAGATTCTCCCTGTATTTGTAAAAGACTCGGCCGTATTGCCCGAAGTTTCCCGAAAGATCAGGGCCGAATGGCAGAATATCGCGACCCAGCTTCAAAAAATGTCGTTTTCTGAAAATGGGGAGGGACAGGAATCTTCGGTGCTGAAAACCGCTTTCCTGCGTCAGTATAAAGTGTCTCCTGATGAATTAAAAGGGCCTTTTGATGTTGCCTGGCAATCGGGAATGGCCGATGCCAGTATCGGTATGGCGCGTGCTACCCTGAACAGGGGATATATCAATTCTGTTCTGCCGGATTCGCTGGGTGATATGGTTTCGATTCGCCTTACCCGTGCCTATGAAGAATACAGGCCGCTTTCCCAATTACTGCTGGGAATTGAGCCGGTCAATGATTTTGTTTCAGCCCTTCCCTATGATGGCAACTCCAGAGAAGGTGAACTCATCCGGAGGGTTGTGCTGATGACCATACAGCCTGACCTGCGCTACGACGACCGGCTGACCCAGCAGGAACGGGAGTCGCAGATGGCTCTGGTTTCTCCGGTCTATGGAAGTGTAAGGGAAGGAGAGCGCATTATCTCTAAAGATGAGATTGTGGATCGGTCGGTGGATGCTATCCTGCGTTCGCTGGTACATGAACAGAGCCTTCACATGGGAGATCAAAGTACGGCTAGTATTGTATTAAGCCAGCTTCTGATCATTGTGGTGATTACCGTTATTTTGCTTTCCTACCTGAGCGTAAACCGCCCGCGCATTTATTTCAACAATGCCAAACTGGGGCTGATTCTTTTTACACTTTTGCTGGCTGTCGGGGCAATGGTGGTTGCAACCAAACTCAATGACCTGGCCGAACGGCTTTCCGATATTATCGGCCCCAACCTGAATCTTTCGTACATTTATATTGCACCGGCCTGTATTGTTCCGATTTTTATCACCAATTTTTTTGGCCTTCGCACGGGTTTTCTCTGCAATATATTGGTTTCGCTTTACGGAGGGGTGCTGATTCAGCAGGGACTTGAATTTGTGTTTGTGCAAATGATCGCCGGAACAGTGGCTGTATATAGCCTGCGTAAACTCAGGAAAAGAGAAATATTCTTTTACACCCTTGCCTATATTTTCCTTGCCTATACACTTTCCTACATTCTTTTTAATCTGTATTCTAAGGGCAATTTTGCTGATATTAATTACCGGACGATCCTGTTGTTTGTGATCAATGTGGCCATCACCATCATTGCCTATAACCTGATTTTCCTTTTTGAACAAATATTCGGACTGACCTCCGACCTCACTTACCTCGAACTGCTCGACACCAACCACCCGCTGCTCAAAGAACTGGCGCGAAAAGCACCCGGTACTTTCCACCACAGCCTGCAGGTCGCCAATATTGCCGAGGCAACCATCAATGAGATCGGCGGAAATGCCTCTGCTTACGCACGTGGGTGCTCTATACCACGATGTGGGGAAAATGGTCAACCACAGGTTTTTTATTGAGAATATGTCGGAAGGGCAAAACCCCCACGACCAGCTCAGTTGTGAGGAAAGTACCGCCATTATTATCGGACATGTAAAACGGGGCATCGAGCTGGCCCATAAATATTCGCTTCCCAGAGAAATTATTGAGTTTATAGAAACCCATCACGGCACTACCCGGGTAGAGTATTTTTACAGGATATTTCTGAGGGAAAATAGTTGTGATGCGCCCGAATTTGAAGAGAAATTCCGCTATCCCGGCCCCAAACCTTTTTCCAAGGAAACAGCGGCACTGATGATTGCCGATTCCATAGAAGCGGCATCCCGGTCAATGAAAAATCCCACACCTGAAAAGCTGAAAGAATTGGTGGACAGCGTCATCGACTATAAGATCAAAGACAATCAACTCGAAAATTCCAACCTTACCTTTAATGATATTGCCGTTATCCGGAGGGTGATTCACAAACAACTGCTGAGCATTTATCACTCCCGTATCCAGTATCCGGCCAATGCTGTGGGTGCAGAGAAATCCGTTTAGTTGTTTTTCGTCAGATCTACATTGTGTTTCATCTTTGCCCAGCGAATCCGGCTCATGGCAGAGTGGCGGGTTAATTTTTTATAGGTTTTTTCGTCTATTTCCTCCCACATCTCCCGGTCAAAGGCAGCAATATGGCTCAATGGCCTGAAGGCAGCTTCCTTGTGCGGCTGGGAGAACCGGTTCCACGGACAGACTTCCTGACAGATGTCGCAGCCATAGGCCCATCCGCTGAGACTTTCTTTCCAGGATTCGGGCATGTTTTCCTTTAGCTCAATGGTCAGGTAGGAAATACATTTTGTCGCATCGATCTGGTAGGGCTGAAGCGCCTGTGTCGGGCATGCGTCCATGCATCGGGTACAGGTCCCGCAGTAGTCTTTGACCGGCCCGTCGGGGATCAGTTCAAGATCAAGGATAATTTCGCCAATAAAAAACCATGAACCCCGCCGGGGAGTGATCAGGTTGGTGTTTTTTCCAATCCAGCCCAGCCCACTTTTTTTTGCCCAGGCTTTGTCCATTACAGGAGCCGAATCTACAAATACTCTTCCGGGAACTTCTGTGCCGACGATTTCCTGAATGTAGCGAAACAACTCGTAAAGCTTTTTTTTCAGCACATGGTGATAGTCTTCTCCCCAGGCGTAGGTCGAAATTTTGGGTGCTCCCACTGGCTGCCGGTCTTCTGCATGGGGCATATAATTGTGAATAACACTGATCACAGATTTTGCTCCCGGCACCAGCAGGCGGGGATCCACCCGTTTGTCAAAATGGTTTTCCATCCACTGCATCGACCCATGGTTTTGGCCGTTGAGCCATGTTTCCAGTTCGCGTGCTTCCTTTTCGAGAAACCCGGCCTTTGAGACCCCAGCCATATCAAAGCCCAGCCGACAGGCTTCCTGTTTGATTTTATGGGTGAGATTTTCGGTATTCATACAGCACAGGGTATGATAAAAGTGAATGACAAATGTTTTTTTTCCTTAGGGTGGATTCCTTATTTTGGGAAAAATACCAGTTATTTATCAAAGGGCTATGTTTTTTCTTCGTTCATTATTTTTCGCACTGCTCATCCTTTGTTGCCTGCCGGTTCATACTCAGGTAAATTTCACCGATCGGTATCCCGGGACAGTCCAGGGCGCCAGGCAGCTTTTAAATTATATACTGGAATCTGACTTTGAGGAGCGGCGGGTCATCACGCGCGAGCTCAGGCCTACGCTGGAAGACTGCGAGTATATCTTTGAGGGAAGCCTGGGAAAAAAAGTATATCGGTATCAGCGAAAGCTAGACCGCCAGGCGGGAATAGTCATTCAGCCCCTGCTAAAATCACAAACTGATTTGTTGTTGTGGCATGCCACTACCAGCGAGTTGCTGGAATACTCCGGGGAAGCCAAAAATTTTCCCGGCGGGTATCACGAGCTCGCGCAGTATATGAGTCCCGGCCTCACCTTTTACCGGTTCAAATTTATTCAGCCCGGCAGGTATCTGGGCAGCGCTTACGATATGCTTATTTTTGTCAACGGCCACTGGCGCATCATCCACCGCCCGTGGGCGGTGATGGTAGGGCAATATTGATCAACCATTTGGCTTATCTCTCGTATTGCGGGTATAAGGAAAAAAATATTAATTCCTTAAAATATCCCCGCTGCATGTCCGTCTATCGGAAAACAAGCAAAACTTTTTGAGGAGAAAGCCATGACCGCCCAGGGTGAACTGATTATCAAAGAAACTGTAAACAAAGAACGAACGCGTTTATTTGACTTTATTCGCAAGCGCGTTCCGAATCTGGATGATGCAGAAGATATTCTTCAGGATGTGTTTTTCCAGTTTGTCAATAGTTTTGATGCCATCGAGTCACTGGACAAGGTTACGTCCTGGTTGTTTACCGTAGCGAGAAACCGGATCACCGACAGCTATCGCAAAAAGAAACCTGAGAATTTTAGCCACAAACTCCACGAGCGCAACGGAGAAACCGAAGATGAGGACCTGTCGCTGGCAGGCATACTCAAAGATCTTTCCCGTCAGCCTGACACCATTTACGACCGGGGGGTAATCCTTGACGCGCTGGAAGAAGCATTGGAAGAACTGCCGGAGCTGCAGCGAGAGGTTTTTGTAATGCACGAATTTGAGGACAAAAGTTTTAAGGAAATTGCCGAACAAACAGGTGTAACCCTCAACACGGCACTCTCCCGGAAAAGGTATGCGGTTTTATTTCTGAGAGAAAGACTCCGATCTCTGTATGAGGAATTGTAAGAGTCTATCTGTCAGGTTTGTATCACAAAAAAAAATAAGTCATGCATAAGCACGGAAAGAAAAAACATTATAAATACCGGGGCCATCACTGGGGTGGCGGAATCGTCGGTATGCTGATCTCGGGTTTTGTCGTCAAAATCCTGTGGAATATCCTGATCCCATCGTTGTTTGGCGGCCCGGTAATCGGATTCCTTCAGGCATTGGGACTGGTTTTTCTGGGTAAGTTTTTGACTGGCGGAGGATTTCGGGGCGGCTGTGGCCATCATGGGCATCATTGCCACAGCGGTAACTGGGAAGCCCGACGGGCGGCCTGGCGTGAAAAAATAAAAGAAAAAATGGCCGGAATGTCAGAAGAAGAAAAACAGAAATTTAAAGAAGGGTTTATGGGTGGGAAATGGAATGTCAACATTTTTGAAGTGGACGAGACCGAAGAAGAAACCCCGGACAGCCCCGATGAGAAAAAAAATCCGGAGGAATAAAAACTGAATTTGTTCCTATTAGGTTAATCCCTATATTCAAACGTGCGTTTCTGCTTTCAAATAGCAGGGGCGCACGATTTATTTTTTAACCTCACCCCATGAGTAATAAACATCAATTTGATCTGTTTAGTGAAGTGTGCAGCTTCATTGATGAGGCAGCGCAGTACACAGACTACCATCCCGGGTTGATTGAACAAATCAAACAGCCCAATTCTATTTACAAGTTTAATTTTCCGATTCGCAGAAAGAAAGGTGTGTATGAAGTAATCCGGGCTTACCGGGTGCAGCATTCACATCACAAGACGCCCACCAAAGGCGGGATTCGTTATGCTCCGGATGTAAATGAATCAGAAGTTACCGGCCTCGCGGCGCTGATGACTTTCAAATGTGCGCTCGTCAACGTGCCTTTTGGCGGCGCAAAAGGAGGAATCAGGATTGATGCCCGGCAGTACAAAACCTCTGAGTTGGAGCGCATTACCCGGCGTTATACCTACGAACTGATCAAGAAAAACTGCATCGGGCCGGCGCTGGATGTGCCGGCGCCTGACTACGGAACCGGCTCCCGCGAAATGGCCTGGATCATGGACACTTACTCTGCGTTTCATCCCGAATCCGTAAATGCAGGTGCCTGCGTAACTGGCAAACCGCTTTCCCAGTCGGGTATCAGAGGCCGTACCGAAGCAACCGGACAGGGCGTTTACTTTGGTATAAGGGAAGCAGCAGATGTACCAGAAGACATGAAAAAACTGGGACTCAGTACCGGTCTTTCTGACAAAACGGTCATCGTGCAGGGCCTGGGTAATGTGGGCTATTATTCGGCGAAATACCTGCAGGAAGCAGGTGCAACCATTATCGGCATTGCCGAATATGATGGCGGTATTTACAACCCCAACGGACTGGATGTGGCTGAGGTGGATAAACACAGGAAAGAAACGGGTTCCATCCGCAATTTCCCCGGAGCTAAAACCATCGAAAATTCAAAAGAACTTCTGGAATACGAATGCGATATTCTGATTCCCGCTGCGCTTGAAAATCAGATCACAGACGAAAATGCCCCAAAAATAAAAGCCAAAATCATCGGAGAAGCAGCAAATGGTCCTGTAACTTCTGCTGCGGCCAGTATCCTTTCCGAAAAAGGAATAACCGTCATTCCCGACCTTTTCCTGAATGCGGGCGGGGTAACCGTTTCCTATTTCGAATGGCTCAAAAACCTCTCCCGGGTTTCCTTCGGAAAAATCGAAAAACGGTATGATGCCCTCAACAACCAGCGCCTCGTAGAGGCCATTGAGGCGGCTACCGGCTCCAAGCTTTCGGATGTGATGCGCAAAAATATCGTCAAAGGCGCAGATGAACGCGATCTTGTTCAGTCCGGACTGGAGGATACCATGATCCGGGCTTTCCACGAGACCCGTGAAAAGAAACTGGAAAAAGGGGTTTCCACCCTGAGGAAAGCGGCATTTATCAACGCAATCGACAAGATCGCCGTCAGCTATCTTGACCTCGGCATTTTCCCGTAAAATATGCACACAAAAAAAAGCGGCTGTCCATGGGCAGCCGTTTTTTTTTTTAACAGAATTTTTATTCCAGAAAATAACCCGATTCCAGTTGTTTGAGACCATTTGTGCTGTGGTTATAGACATAAATCCAGCAGTCGATGGTCTGATTTTCATGAAAAACGGGTACAATGATTCGGGTAAAAAGACTTTGTTCCGGTGCCTGAGGGGTATAATTTTCGTAGGTATCGAGCACTTCAAATACCTCTTCCGGGTTTTCTATCTGATAGATTTCCCCAAAGACCTTCTGTGGACTTTCGGGCAGGTAAACCGCGCCGGGATAAAAATCAACCTTAAACAATTTGCCCTTCATAAAACCCTCCCCGACAAAAGTACTTTTCGACTTAAGATAGGCCGACATAGGATTTTCTGTATCCCGTAGCAGGGTTCCATAGACAAAGAGCTTGTCTGAATTGTGAAAAGATTCGTGCATCAGTCTCCTACAATCATATTGGGGCGGTAAATGGGGATATTGTCATACCCATCCTTTTCTATCTGAAGGATGGCAGCCACATGGGCATCGGCGATTTTTTGGCGTGTTTCGTCCTGCATCAAAGCCCATGCCTGGTTCTGATCTGTGTAGAATCCGTTTTCGGTGAGAACAGTAGGCATTTGCGGCACTCTTAATACAGTAAAGATTTTCCGGCTATTGGGCTGGTGGCTTTTAATGCCTCTGTCGGCCCAGTCCGGAAATTTTTTCATGAGCTCGCGCTGAAAAGCCGAGGCGAGGCGCATACCGGAATTGCTGCCGGGAAAAAACCATGATTCGATGCCTGTAAATCCGTTGGCCCAGTTGTTCATGCCGAAGGCATTGGCGTGGACTGAAACAAAGATTTTGGGCAGCCCCATCGGGGAGACTTTGGCATTGGCGCGTTGCGATCTGCCAGTGGTAAAAGCATCAATATCTTCTTCCGGAACTACGTTGAAATACTGCACGCCGCAGGCGTCGAGTTGGGCCATGATTCTCTTTACAATGTCGCGGTTGAATTCCCATTCTTCAAACCGGGTTCCGTTTTGAAAGAAAGGGGAGCGTTTGCCTTCCTGAAGGCGACCGTGTCCATTGTCGAGACACCAGAGGAACCGGGGGGTAGTGATTTCAAAAACGGGAGAATCACTGTGCGATCCGTCTCCGTCGGCGTCAATAACTTCCGAGATTTCGAACCCGATCCCGCGGCTTCGCTCTTCCGGTGCGGGTTTATCTTCTCTAAAAATAATAACTTCTTCCTGTAAGTCAGCCGCATCTTCGGGGCCATCTTCAGGGGATACAACAGGTGGATGGGTAGGGGAGGGGAAACCAAATATTCCTGCAAAAAACCGGCGTATCGCTTCCAGCATAGGTCAATGATTTTGGAATAATATCAAATATAGCCAAAATTGCCATAGTTGGAAATATTTGCCCGACAAATCCTTTTCTTACCATCCGCCCGAACCGCCGCCGCCGCCAAAACTGCCGCCACCGAATCCACCAAAGTCGCCGCCGCCAAAACCGCCGCCGCCACCCCAGTTGCTTCCGGAGCCGCCGCCAAATCCGCCGCCGCCCCAGTAGAAAAACCCTCCGCCCCCGCGGCCACCTCTTCCGCCGCGGCGCCCGCCATTGGAGAGAATGATAAATAACACGATGATGATAATTGCGATGACAACTCTGGCAACTTCCGAAGCCTGTGCATTTTCGCGGGAAGGCTGGGTATAATAATTTTTCTGAAAGGGAGCGGTGTCAATTTCCCCTTTGGCTGCGCCTGCGAGAATCAGCACGGCACTGTTTATGCCTCCGTAGTAGTCATTTTGCCTGAACGCAGGCTGCATGACCTGGGTGATAATATTGGTGGCAACAATATCAGGGATAGCTCCTTCAAGGCCATAACCGACTTCAATTCTGATTTTTCTGATCTGAGGATAAATGGCAATCAGCACGCCATTGCTGAGGTCTTTGCCGCCGATCCCCCAGTTTTGGGCCAGCGCGACAGTATAGGTTTCAATCGTTTCGCCTTCGGGAAGCGAAAGCGAAGCTACGGCAATCTCGTTGGATGTGCTTTCGGCAAATTGGGTAAGGTAGGCATCCAGTTCCTGCTCCTGATCTGCTGTGAGGATATTTTCGTAGTCATTGACAAATCCTCGTGCCTGTGGGAAACTCTGCGCCTGAAGACCCGTGAAAAGGCCCGGCAATACCCAGAGCATGGGGAGAAGGAAACAATGGAAAACCTTCCTGATCCTCCGGATACTGTTTGTGTTTTCCATTGTTTCGCGAGTTCGGACTTTCATTATTCAAAACTTACTTTAGGTGCATTTTCACTTCCTGCCTGTGCCTCGAAATAGGCAACGTCATCGAAGTTGAAAAAGCCGGCAAAAATGTTGGTGGGGAATTTTTTAATGTAGGTATTGTATTCCCGGGCTACGTCATTAAACCGCTTTCTTTCAACGGAAATCCGGTTTTCGCTGCCTTCCAGTTCGACAATCAGTGCCTGGAAGTTTTCATTGGCTTTCAGGTCAGGATAATTTTCTGCGACAGAAAGCAGGCGGGAAAGGGTCTGCCCCAACTGGTTTTGTGCTTCAGAAAAACGCTCCATCAGCTGCGGATCTTCCAGCACTTCCTTCGTTACGGTGATCTGGCCTACTTTTGCGCGGGCTTCTGCAACCCCGCTGAGGGTTGACTGCTCAAATTCGGCGTATCCTTTGGCTGTTTCGACGATATTGGGGATGAGATCGGCTCTTCGCTGATAGACATTCTGAACCTGGCCCCACTGGGCGTCAACCTGTTCCTGAAGTTCTACCATCCGATTGTAGTTATTTTTACCGGTAAAGTAGCCACATCCGCCCAGAAAGAGAATGAGAACTAAAAAAATGATTCCTATCCTTTGCATATTGATTGAGTTAAATTTTATGTTTTTGTACTGAATAAATTACGAATTTCTAATTCCAAAGATTCACTCCGGACTCCAAAGTTGGAATTTCCCGAAGCTAAAACCAAATTTCCTGTGCGAGCCTGAACGTATTGCAATGTGCATCGACAATGTCTTTTATCAGTGGCGAATAACCGCCGCCGAGGGATATGACAACCGGGACGTTATTTTCGTGACAGAGTCTGAGCACATATTCGTCTCTTTGTTTGCAGCCTTCTTTTGTACATGCCAGTTTGCCCAGCTTGTCGGTATGCAGGATATCCACGCCTGACAGATAAAACACAATATCGGGCTCCACTTCGTCGAGCAGGCGGGGAAGGGTATTGCGAAGCGTCTGAAGGTAAAACTGGTCTCCCGAAAAAGCCGGAAGCCCGATGTCGAGATCGGATTTTTCCTTGTGGAGTGGATAATTGGCTTCACAATGCATGCTGAAAGTAAATACCCTCGGGTCGCCCTGAAAAATTACGGCTGTTCCGTTTCCCTGATGCACATCGAGATCTACGACCAGCGCGCGATTGATTTTTCCATTTGCCAGCAACCAGTTTGCCGTGATGGCAATGTCGTTGAGCAGGCAGAAGCCTTCTCCTCTGTCTGCATACGCGTGATGGGTACCTCCGGCGCCGTTGATAGCTACGCCATATTGCATGGCATAAACTGCATTACGCATGGTGCCGTGAGCGATGGAAAAACTCCTTCTGACCAGGCGTTCGGAAAGGGGAAAGCCTGTCTTCCTGATCTCTTTGGGGGTGAGCGTCTGGTTTTGCAGCCGGCTGATATAGTCTGGCGTGTGCGTGAGCAGGATATCCTCCAGCCGGGCAAATCCGGGATCGTAGAGATTGGCTTCGGTTATGGTTCCCTCATACAAAAGCTGTTCGGGAATAAGGTCGTATTTTTCCATAGGAAAACGGTGACCTTCGGGGAGGGGATAACGATAAATGTCTGACCAGGAGATTTTCAGCATGGAAAGCCCAGAAGTTTCTGATAAAACTTAAAAATTTCCCAATTGTTTCCAACTTCTGCCCGGATGCCCAGTCCTTAGTATTATCATTCCTAAATCAAAATACTATGCGTCGATTACTGCGAGTGCTATTTTACGGAACCCTGATTCTCATCGGGATGGGCGTTTATTTCGCCAAAAAGAACAATAAAGACCTGGTCAAAGGCAACGGTGTGGTCGTTTCGGATACCCGCGCCTCCGAAGAATTTGAACATATCCGGATTGGTGGCGCCTTTGAAGTGATGCTGCGGCAGGGCAGTGGTTATTCGGTTGATATAGAGGCAGATGAAAACCTTCAGGATCACATTGTGACGGATGTCAGCAACCAGACGCTCGATATTCATACCGAAGGACATATCGGGAAGTTTGAAAAAATGAAGGTTACCATTACCGCTCCGAAATTCAGTTCGGTCGAAACTTCGGGTGGAGTAGTGCTGAGTTCTGACAACCAGCTTTCGGGTACCTCGCTGAAAGTGAAAGCCTCGGGTGCTTCCAAAGTAAACCTCGATATCGCGATGGAAAGTATTCACAGCGAATTTTCCGGCGCAGGTGACATTACTTTTTCAGGCGAAGCCGCTTCAGCAACGGTGAATATCTCCGGAGCGGGAAAACTTCGGGCCTATGACCTGAAAACCCATGAAATGCACGTTTCTATCAGCGGAGCGGGTTATGCGGAGGTGAATGCCGACCAAAAACTCGATCTGAATGTATCAGGCGCCGGAAAGGTAAATTATAAGGGAAATCCTTCGGATGTGAGTAAGTCCATTTCCGGGGCGGGCCATATTGAAGCGGTAAACTGACCGCAGCTTTCAGGACATGGTTTCCTCCGTAAAATGAAGTGCCCGCAACTCTGACCAATAAATATTTGCCTTTCCCGGCGTATAAAACCCCACATGACCCCCGTCGTGTGGGGTTTCCATATAAAAATACCTGCTGTTTCGGGCTTCTTCTTCCGGAAAACAGGCGGGGGTAAGAAACGGGTCATTCTGCGCATTGACGAGGAGTGTGGGTATCCTGATTCCGGGGATAAACTGTTTGCAGGAGGATTGGGTATAATAGTCATCTGCATCAGCAAAACCGTGAATCGGTGCGGTAATGGCATTGTCAAACATCCGGAAGTTTTTGAGTTTTTCCGGGTCGCCTGCCAGTTTCATCATGGAGGGTTTTTGCCTGACTTTTTTCTCAGTCTGATCATAAACCGCTGCCGGTAGATATAGTTTTTCCGGCGGTCCAGTTTGGCGAACTGGAAGCAAGGTCGCAGGGAACGGAAAAAGCGACGGCACATGTGTGATTTCCGCAGGGAATAGATGCGCCTTTTCCCCCAGATATTTCAGCAGCACATTTCCTCCCAGGCTGAATCCGGCGATGACAATTCTTTTGTACCCCATGAAAACGGCATGCCTGATCACAAAATCGAGATCGCCGGTTTCCCCGCTGTGATAGGCGCGGGTAGAAGGTTGGGCGTGCCTCCGCAGCCCCGGAAATTCAGGGCCAGGCCATCCCAGCCGTATTGGCGGAAGGTATGGATTATGCCCGGAATGTATTTGGACTTCGCTGCTGCCTTCGAGTCCGTGGAGGCAATCAGCAGTCGGGGAGCGCCTGCCTTACCCAGTCGAGGTCGAGGAAGTCATCAGGAGTGAGGGTACTTCCCGCACGTAACCCATGTCCATAGGGCGCACGGATTGGGGAAGATGGTTTGCGCATGGGGATTGGACAGCCACCAGGGAGAGCGGTACAGGAGGTTGAAATCAGCGGCATGAGAAAATAGCAGTTCAGTTGACTTTCCGGAATCAAAATTAAGAGAATATTCTTATCGAATAGAAAAGTAGCCAGGTCAGCATTTCGCTGGGGTTACTTTGGGAGAAATGCTATATGGTTTCATAATTCCAAAGTAACATTTTTCTTTGAATCAACTTGACTTGTGGTCTAAGGGTAGGGTGGGGTCAGTTGATTGTAGCCATAGGTAACACTTTACTTTTTATAATCTTGACCGGTGGTCTGAATTTGTTGAGGGAATATAATGTTCCCCCTATTTACTTAAGCTAAGTATAGATTCGCAAAAACTTCCGCTTGTTGTTCTTCGCTCATGGTTGCTAGTAGATTTAGCGACTTATAATACACCTCATTCATTTGATAAGAAGATAAGCCTTCAATACTCTGACCTTGCAGTAGAATTTCCTTTTCAATAAGCTTTTTGAATGGGTTCTGAAGATATAATGATTCTATGAGTTTTCATTAAAAAAGAAATCAAAGGCAGCGAAGAGCCTGAACTGTGATTTTCCATTACACCATGCTTTCATTTTGGCTAACAGCAGATTAACCTGAGTGGTTTCCATCTGTATCATTTCATGGGCAATATTTTCAAGTATTTCGTTTTTTGCACTCTCGCTTAACGAGGATATAGAATTGTCCTATTAAATCCCAACGCATCTCTGCTTGTTTTGGGTTATTCGTTATGTAGCCAGTTAATTCAGGCAATGAGTATATCGCAAAAAAGATCTTCCCCAAACTGATCTTGTAACTTATAGAGTTGTTCTATCATTGGGTTTCCCGGGGGCAATGTAGGTGAGGCCATTCGGGAAGTGTTCGAAACCTGATTCGACCCACAGGAAAAAATACTAAAAAATAGTAATCCTCCACAATATATATAGAAATGCCAATTCGCAACTTTCTTGTTCATTTCACATGAAATTATATCATCCGGTTATAGATTAATCTTTAATGGTAACTATTCCTTGTTGCTGCAGATAGATAATTATACCGTTGCCAATTTCCCGACCAATGGCGGGACCAGAATTTTGTATAGTATTACGATCCTGTTCATTGGTAATGAATCCCGTCTCAATTAATACCGAGGGGCCATTTTTGAAATTTTTTATCACATATAAATTACTACCATCTGCTGTTCCATCGCCTGTAACGTTCATAATGCTTTGAGCAGCAGAAATGCTATGAGCAAGCTTTTCCGATTCTCCTCCATTGTGGTATACAGCAAACCCACTTGCATTTTCATTCGAACTGGCATTTAAGTGCACACTTACAAACATCGTTGAACCTTCTGCCATATCAATTCTCCATTGAAGCCTTTTTTGGGGGTCAACATTTATATCCTCTGTTCTCGTTTTACTTGTCTGCAACCCAACCTCACTTAGCCGACTTTCTATTCCTACTGAAACACCTAAAGCTAAATCTTTTTCATGTAACTCACCTGTGGGAGAAAGTGCACCAGGATCAATTTGATTATTTTGTGCATGATTATCCCCATGTCCAGGATCTATCATAATGCCGGGATTCCTATAGGGAACATTGGTTGTTGCCTGTGTTTCTTTTTTTACTGGATCGAACCCCTCCAACCCATCCAAATCAATATTCCGGATCGGATCATTACTCGCATACTGATAGGTAGTCAGGTAAGCAAACTTCTCCGCCAGGGGATCCACCGACACAAACCGCGCCTTTTCCGGGTCGTAAAATCGAAACCCATAATCATACCACCCCAGGCCCAGCTCGTCCTGCAACTCTTTTCCATTGTACAGATACTCATTCCCCGGCGAAGCGACGAGGGTGTTTTCTCCGGCCATGCGCAGGCCAAAAGGGTCCGCTTGGGCGGATGCAAGCATAGTAATTGTTTGCGTCTTGTATCTCCGTATTCGGATCGAGGATACCATCGTCATTCAAATCGCCAAAAGTAATCCGGACATTCCCCAGATGCTTCTGCCGGGCAGATCTTCGACCTTAATCTGATACTCATACACCCAGTCAGAGCCATCGAGGCGTACCCGGCCTTCTTCCATTTGAAGGTGAAGTCCCTTTACGGACGAAAATCCCTTACCGGGGTCGCCGTCTTCGTAGTGGAAAGCGCCTACATAATCCGAGGTTTTGGTAACGGTATTGGAGGTGTTCACGACTTCCTGACTTAATGCTGCCTGCGGCATTCCCTCGGCGTACCTCGGGACAGGCTCCAATATAGCGAATTTTTGGGTTGATATTGGGTCCGCTGGTGAAAGTAATTTCATAGGGTTTGTTGAGGTGGATGGGTAGCTTTTTGAAGAAAAATCGTAACTTTAAGCGATAAAATTCAAGCAGATCCATGCCCAAACTTTATGAATACCTTGGAATCGTACTCTTCTTTTACTCGAACGAACATGAACCGATTCATGTACATGCACGGCAAGGAGAATACGAAAGTAAAGCCGAAATCTTTGTCTTGAATGGGATGATTGAAGAGATTATTATTTCCGATGTAAAGGGACGTAAACCGTTAAAAGGCAAGGAGCTAAATCATTTGAAAACTTTTTTAACCCATTATGCCGACGAAATCGTAAGTAAATGGATTGACTATTTTGTCTATCATAGAGAAGTAACTTTTGAGAAGATTACGCAAAAATTGTAGTACATGAAAATTACCGAAAGATATCAATACCCGGAAGCAAATACCCCGGTTCTTATCCAAGAGGCGTATTATATTGGAGATTTTGCGATCCGTCTAAGGTTTTCTGATGGTTATCAGAAACTGGTTGACTTCAAACCTTTTCTCGAAAAATCCACTCACCCCGCAATCAAAAAATATCTTCAGGAATCTTTATTCCAAAACTTTCAGATAAAGTCCGGGAACCTCGACTGGAATGATTTTGATCTGTGTTTTTCCATCGAAGACCTGTACCGAAATGATCTCCTGAGAGAATTTGTCATTGCCGGTAAATCATAATCGCCTCATTTTCACTCCACAGCTTCCAGCCGGTGAAAAAGTATCCGTTGATAGTGATTAACCAGAATATACCCACCCAGCAAAGTGCTCACAATCAGGCTGATCAGGAGCGTATAGATCAGGCTTTGGGCGGGGAGGTGCAGGGAGGTTGGTGGTTTTTGAGGAAAATCAACATTAGTTAATTGTAGCCAGAAGGTAATCATTTACTTTTTGTCATTTTAATCTTTTGTCTAAAATGGGGGGGGGGGGGAGCTACAGTGTGTTCGGCGAATCTACTATGTGCCTATGATCCTATGCGGTTCTATCCCGACTCTGTTCAAAGATTACAAGGGTCAGTTTGTGCAAATGATTATAGACAATGCTCGAAATGCCTCCGCCCATTTACTTTATTTCTACGTTCTTATTATCTTTCCCGAAAACAGATCAAATGACAAAACGTTTTGAAAATCAGGTGGCACTGGTAACCGGCGGTGCCAGGGGTATCGGTGCGGGTATCGGAGAGCGACTGGCCGCCGAAGGCGCCCGTGTGATTTTATGGGATATTTTGCCCGATATTCTAAATGAAGCCTGTGCAGAAATGAGCCAAAGAGGCCTGTCTGTATCTGGAATGGCCATCGACATAACAGATGAGGAACAGGTGAAATCAGCTTTCGCTACTATATTTGAAACCTGGGGCCGGTTGGATATTGTGGTCAACAGTGCAGGTATTATCGGCCCCTCCTCGACAAAAATTACAAAGTACAGCTATGCCGATTTCCGCAATGTGGTGGAGGTGAATCTGAATGCCTCTTTTCTGATTACCAAGTATGCTATTCCCTATATGGAGAAAAACCATTATGGCCGGATATTGCTGGTGGCTTCTATCGGAGGTAAAGAGGGAAATCCCGGTATGGCCGGATACGCTGCCAGCAAGTCGGGGGTAATCGGACTCGTAAAGGGAATCGGAAAGGAATATGCCGGAACGGGAATAACCGTAAATGGTATTGCCCCGGCAGTGATTTCTACCCCCATGAACCTCGATACCGATCCGCAGATGTTGCAGTATATGGTGGATAAAATACCGATGAAAAGACTGGGAACGGTGGAGGAAGTCGCATCCCTGGCCGCATGGATCGTATCTCCGGAAGCGAGTTTCAACACCGGATTTGTATTTGACCTTTCCGGCGGGCGGGCGACGTACTGAAACCGGCTAAAAGCTGAGCTTTATCCTGAAAAACAGGGAAGCCGCCAGGCTCCGGAAGTCGTTTTGTACTTCCATAAAAAACAATTGCCCCATCAGATCGATATCCCAGTTTTCTTTGATAGAGTAGGTGAGGGTGGGAATCCCGGCTACAAGGTTGTTCTGGGGCGAATAAATCACTACGCCGCTGGCAGAAAAAAGCGGGGTGATACTTCCCGAGCCCTGTGCTACAAATGCCCATTCCACCGGAAAAAGGTTTTTAGCTGAAACGGTAAGGTTTGAGTTGAATAATCCGCCGCTTCCGCCAAGTCCGCCCGCTTTTCCCGCCGAATTGTACAAAAATGCGCCGCTGAGATAAATGCCGTTACCAAAAGATAGTCGGCAGTTGCCGAAACCCCAGCGACTGAACCGAATCGGGAGAAGGCGCCAGTGGCATAAACCAGGTGGCTTCGCCTTTAAACCCGATTTGTCCAAGATTGCCCGCCCAACCTGTACCCAGTGCCAGATCTCCTTTGTAATAACCTCCCAAAACCTGTACGTCGTAACCCTGTGCATTAAATTTATACATGGCAGCGCCTACCGATTCTTCGATATTTTTGGCGGGGGCAAAGGCCACTTCTGCCGAAGAAAGTACTCCGGGGTAATAGGTAACTCTGACGGCATCACTTCCCGGCCTTTCTTCATAGTCAAAATCGAGAAAGTTGAAGGCATTAAACAGGTCGTTGGGATTCCAGACGAGGTTTACCCCCCAGTTGATCCGCTGACGACCGACCCGCGCCTCCCATTTTCCGGAAGAATAATCGACATAAGCCCGGTCAATGATCGAATGAACGAGTATGGCATCGCCTTCATGCCACCGGACCGAAAGATCAACAAGTCCGTTGTACTGGTCAACCAGGTCTCCATAGTTGGGGGTGAAACGCACTTGCTCACCGTAAAAAATACGGTTTCGCGCTTCTACAGCCACGGTCCAGTGTTCGTTGGGGAAATACCTGAAATTGAGTCGGTTGTGAATAAGATTATTGGTAACCGGATCGGCAATCGTATCGAGTCCGGAAAAAGTTGCGGTCTGGAGGAATTTGACATATCCCCGCAGGCTGACTTTTTGGGTGGAGTCATTCTGCGCCCGGGCAGGCAGGCAGGATAAACCTGCTGCCAGGGCAAGAAGTAATATTCGTTTCATGATCAGGATTTGGTGATGTCGCTGACGATTTTTCCGTCTTCCAGTGTGATCACTCTCCGCGCTCTGTCAATCACTCGCTGGTCATGGGTGGAGAAAACGAAGGTGATATTCTCTTTGTGGTTGAGCTCGGCCATGATGTCGAGCAGGTTGGCTGTGGAGGTCGAGTCGAGGTTGGCCGTAGGTTCGTCTGCCAGCACAAACCGGGGTTTAGAAGCAAGGGCACGTGCGACCGCTACGCGCTGCTGCTGTCCACCCGACATCTGGCTGGGGCGGTTGTGGGAGCGGTCCCCCAGCCCTACTGCCGAAAGCAACTCCTGGGCACGCGCATCGCGTTCTGCTTTGGTGCGGTTTTGCAGCAGCATGACAAACTCCACATTTTCTTTGGCCGTAAGCACCGGTATCAGGTTGTAGGCCTGAAACACAAATCCGATGTTTTGGAGGCGGAAGTCTATCAGTTGGTTGTTGCTCAGTTGGGAAATATCTGTGCCGTTGACCCGAATCTCTCCGGCGGTGGGGCGGTCGAGTCCGCCGATGATATTGAGGAGGGTGGTTTTACCCGAACCGGAAGGGCCGACAATCGCAGTGAATTCGCCTTCTTCAATGGAAAGGCTGACGTGGTCAACTGCATGAACAGGTACAACGCCTTCGTAAATTTTATCGAGGTTTATGGTTTCTATAACTTTCATTGTTTTCGGAATAATGAGTGGGATGGAAATTAAAGTGCGCGAATGGCTTCTACCGGCTTGAGCTGAAGCGCTTTATATGCCGGATAAATGGCTGCAATGATGGCGGTTACCACGACCATGATGGCAATCTGGAAGTAATATTGTGACTGAAGATCGGTATAGACGATGCTGGAAATACCCATCTGGGCAGCACTGTCGGCCATGGACGAAAGGTCAATTCCGATTTTGCCAAACAGTTTCACCAGCCCGAATCCTCCCAGCAATCCCAACGGGCCGCCTACAAAGGACAAAAACAGTGTCTCCAGCATAATCATCAAAAAACTTTGGGTTTGTTCATCCCGATAGACATCAGCATTCCCAGTTCGCGGGTGCGCTCCATCACGGCCATCAGCATTGTATTGATAATGCCAAAAAGCAGGGCAAGGAGGATAATGCCGATGAATATATAGAGGGTCGTGGCAAAAGTTTCGTCCACCAGCCGGAGGTCAGGGGCAATGTCTTTCCAGTTTTCGACCAGAAGATCGGTTCTCCCGCCGGGAATGGAAGCCAGAAAAGTACTATCTTCTGCCATCGGTTGATCGTTGAGGAGAATGGCGATTTCGTGAAGCTGGTTTTCTGTTCCTGCCAGGCGGTTGAGGTCGTCAAACCGGACAAAGACATTGGCTTCGTCAAATTTGGAGTTAACGGTTTTATAAACGCCTGAGACTTTAAAACTTCCGTATTTGGTTTCGCCATCGGGCCCCTGGAAGGCGAGGACAATTTTTTTGCGCAGGCGGTAACTTGCCGGCAGCGGCTTTCCTTCGGCATCGGTGCTGTCCGATTCGGTTTTCCAGCCCAGTTTTTCGGCGAGTTTGTCCCCAATCAGGATGAGGTTGGTTCCCGATTCGGTTAGATAATCTCCGGCTACCAGGCGCTGATCCAGCCTGGTTACATCTGATTCCCGCTCAGGAATGACGCCATTGATTTGAACGCCGAATCCGCCTTTGGTGGTAGAGAGCATGCCATTGGCGAGAATTCTGCCTGTGGCTGAGCGCACTTCCGGTTTCTGATCCATTTGCTCCAGAAATGCCATTCCATCGGGGATAAACAGGCTCATTTTCCTGTCATCCTTAAAATGGTTTTCGTGAATTTGTATATGCGAGGTTCGTGTTTCGATGATTTCCCGGGATCTTTCCATATTCATTCCCCAGGAGAAAGCCATCATAAACACGCCGGCGATAAGTCCCAGTGCTACTGCTGAGATGACAACCAGGCTTCGCACCCGGTTTCGCCATACATTTCGCCAGGCTACTTGAAATATCATGGTAATAATGTTAGTGGTCTTAAGATTTCATTGCGGTTACAGGGTCGGTTCTGATAATGCTCCACGCCGGATAAATTGAGACAAGAATAGCAAAAGCCAGAACGGTGAATACCTGCGAATAGAAAATTTGCGGTTCGATGGACATAGGCATAATGGGATCCAGACCGAATTCTGCATAAGCTTCAGCCATTTTCCCTCCCATCCGGATCGGGTTGAAGTAGAAATAAAAGATCAATGGGATACTGGCCATAAAGCCTGCGGCCACTCCTGCCATGGAGATGAGAATGGACTCGACAATCACCATTCCGGCCATGATTCTTTTTTCATGCCGATGGCCATCAGGACGCCAAATTCATGCCTACGCTCCGAAGTCATCATCAGCACAGTGCCAAACATGCCAAAGCCGATAATCATGTACAAAATCCCCATGACCATCCGCCCTTTTGCCTTGTCAATTTCGAGGAGCTGCGCCATTTCGGGCATCATTTCTGCCCAGTCCATAACTTCGTACTGGTTGTCCAGTTCGCCCCGGATATCCTTTGCAACTGCGGCGGCAAAAGCGGGTTTGTCGAGGTTAATGGCAAAAGCGGTCAGACGGTTTTCGGCGCCGTACAACCTCCGGGCAGCATCGAGAGAGAGGTAAGCAAGTCGCTGGTTGAGTTCGGGGTTGCCAAAGCCGATTATGCCGGTAACGGGAAATATACCGGCAGCACTGATGCCCTGATATCCCTGGCCGATGAGGATGAGCGTATCTCCGATTCCGATCTTTAGTTTTTCGGCGAGGCCGGAGGTTACCATTACGCCCTGATCTCCTTTTTTCAGATATTTTCCTTCAGACAATTTGGAGCGGAGACCTGTGAGGGAATTTTCATTCTCCGGATCGATACCCAGAATCAGGCAACCTTCAGAAATATCTCCCGATGAGGCCAGGGCGAACGATTCCAGTCTGGGCGCAACGCGGGAGATGCGCGGGTCATCATTGGCTACTTTCCATACCTGCGGATTTTCTTCAAAAGTATTGTCCAGATTGGGTTCGTCCCAATACCCCGATTTATGGATTTGCACATAACCAGAGTAAAGGCTGACCACATTTTCGACCATTTTTACCGTTACTCCGTGTTGAAGTGAGCGCATGGAGGTCGCCAGCACTACGGCAAAAAATACAGATGCCATCGTGATCATCGTTCGGCGGCGGTTTCGCCACATATTTCGCCAGGCAAGTTTGAATAACATAGTCGTGGATTTTGTTAACTGTGCATAGCCTTGATAGGATTCAGATGCATGATTTTCCATGCAGGATATATAGAAACCAGCCAGGCAAAAATAAATACTACCAGTGCCTGGCTAAAAAATATCTGTGGAGATATGGCCATGGGAAATACCGCTTCCATCCCAAACTCTGCATACGCCTCAGCCATTTTGTCGCCCAGATAAATCGGGTTCTGGTGAAAATAGACCACTACGGGAAGACTTCCGATCGCACCGGCTACCACGCCGATCATGGAGATCATAATGGTTTCTATGGTAATAATGGCTGCCAGTCGCGATTTTTTCATTCCGATGGCTGTCATTACCCCCATTTCGTACTGCCTTTCTGCGGTCATCATCAACACGGTACCAAACATCCCAAATCCTATAATGGTGTACAATATCGCCATCATCAGAATGCCTCCGGCTCTGTCTGCTTCAATCAGTTGCACCAGTTCGGGCATCAGGTCTTTCCATCCCATGACTTCATATTCTTCGCTGGTGAAGGAGGTTTTCAGCGATTGAAGCAACTGCGGAACCTGATGCGGATCGTCAATCGAGAGGGCAAACGAAGTAACCCGGTCGGGTGCGCCGTAAAACTTCCGGGCTTCCGGCAGTGGCAGGTAAACCATGCGGTCGTTTAATTCGGGGCTGCCAAATTTTACCAGTCCGGTGATGACATATTTGCCTGCGGAAGTTACACCCTGATAACCCTGGCTGATCAGTACGAGTGTGTCATTGACTCCCAGATGCAGTTTTTCGGACAGACCTTCGGCTACCATTACCCCTTGTGCTCCGGGTTCAAAATAACGGCCACGCGTAATCATACCGGAAAGGTGGGTGAGGGCATCTTCCGGCCCGGGATCGGTACCAATGAGCAGGCAACCTTCCGAAATCTCTCCCGAGGAAGCCAGGGCAAAGGATTCGAGCCGGGGAACGGCATCTGCTACAAGTGGCTGGTTTTCCAGTGTTTGGGTAAATGCCGGATTCACCTCGAAGCTATTGTCTAGCGACTGATCGTCCCAGTAGCCTGTTTTATGAATCTGTGCATAGCCAGAGTAAAAACTGACCACATTTTCGATCATTTTTTCATAGGTTCCTTCCTGAAATGATCGCATGACGATAGCCAGGAGGACAGCAAAAAACACGGAAGCAGCAGTAATCAGGGTCCGACGTTTATTTCGCCAGAGATTACGCCATGCGAGTGTGAATAAAATCATGGTTCCGCAATTATTTTAGCCGCTTCATATTCTGGACGGAGAAAAAGGTCTCCGGAATTTCCTTGTCAAAGACGATGCTATGATATTCGAGTACCGTTTTATGGCCTTTTTCTTCGACGGGGATCATCTCCAGTTTGGTGGCAAAGGTACGTCCGCTGATGTCTTTAATTCCGGAAGCCTGAAGAATATTGACCATAAAGCCGTCTTCGTCAAAATACTCTGATCTTAGCATAAGGTAGTCTTTTTTGTCGATAAATGCATGAACTTTTCCCCAGACTACCGCTACACCTTCATGCGGAATCATCTGGATTTTCCAGCAGGCACGGCCCTGAATGGTGGAGTCTTTGAGGATTTTGTGGTCATAATCGTCGATGACAGAGACTTCCTGTACCAGGTCATTGTTGGTGAAGTCGGATCCCATCCAGGACTGCGACATCATGGAAGGCGGTAGTTTAATGGTTCTTTCGATGGTAGGCATCCAGTTCCACACCTCTTTGTCGCGCTTGAGGGTGGCGGTGCCCTGATCCCTTGCCGGGGCGGTAACCAGCATCATGGCATAGTCATCGCCTTTGCTCCAGCTTTTGAGAGACATGGTGCGCGTCCATTCGGGGCGAACAATGGTCATAGTGATTTCGGCCTGAGAGCTTTCAAGGCCACGGCGTTTTTCTTCGGCTTTCCGGACGATGTCCTTTACGTCCACCTGTGCGAAAGCCTGAAGGGAGAATAGCAGCAAAGCTGCCAGGGTTACAAAATGTATGCGTTTCATTTTGAAGAAGAATTTGATGAATGAGTATATTTTTCGATTAAATAGGTTTTGATGGTCTCTACCGGGAGCGCATCCTTGAGTACGGCATATTCAATCCCAACCCCGTCGATGATGGCTGCAAAAAGTAATGCTTCTTCTTTGGGATTGGTGATGCCCACCTCCTGAAACAGCGATTCGAGCAAGGGCATCAGGCCCGTATATTTTCCCACAACGATCTCCTCCAGGTGCGGAAAATGCTCCATCTGCAGGGCCAGTGCGGCCAGCAGGCGGGAGTAATGCGCACGTTCGACGATAAAGCTGAAACTGATTTCTATAATGTATCTGATCTTGTCATATGCCGTAGGGAGGCGCATGATTTCTTCCAGAATAGACTCACCTTCTGCCATTGATTCGGTTACCAGGTCGTTGAGTAACTGCTCTTTTGTATCAAAATAATTGTATATCAATCCTTTGGATACCTCTGCCCTGATTCTGATCTGCTCAATAGAAGTATTGTGGTAGCCCTGCCCGGCAAAAAGTTCGAGTGCGGCACTCAGTATTTTTTGCCGGCTTTGCCCTCTGATCTCTTCCAGTTGTTTTTTACTTCTCGGACTCATAAAATAATTTTTGAATGACCGGTCGGTCAATATTACGAATTATTTTTCTGTCTGTTCCTTTTTTTGAAAAAGTTTGGAACAAGGGTGAAAGGGCGGTAAATTTATAACAGGATTACTGCTAATCACCTGTATATGAAGCAATTGTTTCTGTGGATGGGAATTGTTATGATTTTGGCCGCAGGTTTTTCCGCCTGTTTTAAGATTCGCCCGGTCGAACCCCCTTCCAGTACGGCTTCAGACTGGGTCAGTCCTACCGATTATCTTATTCTGCTTTCCAACCTGAAAACGGCCATCAGTCAGCGCAATACCCAGAACTACCTCCGGTGTTTTAATGCAGATTCCCTGTATTTTTTTCCCGCTGCTTCCCTGGTCAACGACAACGAGAGTATATGGAAAGGGTGGACTGTACAGGACGAACAGAGCTATTTTGATAATTTTGTGGCCGACCTTTCTTCCCCTTCCGGCAATTCGCTCAACCTGGTGCAGACCGACCTGCAGGATGTTACTTCTGATTCGCTCAAATATGTCGGCGATTACACTCTTCACATCAATCACAAAGATTCGAACCTGTCCCGGTTATTTAAAGGGCAGATTCAGTTGGTAATCAAAATCAATGATTTTAACGAATGGGAAATTCACCGCTGGACAGATATTGAGATTTACCGCGACTCAAGCTGGAGCCAGTTAAAACTTAGCTACGTGCAATGAAAAGAAAACTATTTTTCATATCGCTGGGAGTTTGGCTCGGTCTGAATACGGTGAGTTGCAACCCTTTTGCCCCTGCCTATGATCCCGAAGGGCTGGCCGATATCAATATTCTTGGCGATCCCACCAATATCGACGGTTTTTTCCGCCTGTTTAAAAACGGCTACGAACTCAGAGACACGACCCTTTACGGAAGGCTTTTTTCCCCCGACTTTATCTTTACCTATTACGATCCCGACCTCGGGCAGGACATTTCGTGGGATCGGGCGACGGACCTGATTATTTCCTACAACCTGTTTCAGAGCGTATTGCAGATCAACCTCGACTGGAACTATTTTACCCAACTGGATACAACTGATACCGAGGCGCTTGTGGTGCGAAACTTCAACCTTACCATTGAAGAAACAGAAGAGATTGTATATTCGGGCACGGGCAGGGCAAAACTCAGGCTGCGCAGAAACAACCCCGGAGAGGCATGGCAGGCGTATTCGTGGTTTGATGACTCTGATTTTTAGAACAGGATAATAAAGCCCGGGTAAATTATGAACCTCAGACAACTATTATATACCGAACGATACTTTCTGCTGGTGTACCTCTTGTTTTGGGGGGTGTTGTGCGCGCTTCTGATGGTGTGGGGGTATGAAAAGAGCTTTCTCCTCCTCAACAGCCAGCACCATCCGTTTGCAGACAAAATCATGCCTCACCTTACACATTTGGGGCATGGTGTCCTGGTCGGTGGCCTGTTGCTTGTGATCGGCAGGCGATCCGAAATCCCGGTTCTGGCGGCGCTGATCATTACCCTGCTGAGTATTTCACTGGTAATTGGTATGAGCAAAAGCCTGATTTTTCCGGACTGGTTCCGGCCTGTGAAAGTTTTTGGCGCGGCACAGATTCATTTTATTTCACTCATCGGGGAAAAAAATCAGTCCTTTCCTTCGGGGCACAGTGCGGTTGCGGCTGCTTCCTTCTTTTTTACAGACCTGGCAATCAGCCGGAAGCGGTGGTGGATCAGTACCGGACTGGTGATAATGTCAGTTCTGGCCTGTTATACACGGGTGTATATCGGTGTGCATTTTCCGGCAGACATACTTGCCGGGAGTTTTGCCGGAATCGCCATCAGCGTTTTGGTTTATTTGTGGATAAAGGGTTATTATGACAGCGGCGGGTTGCGGTTTCTTGCACCAGCGCGGCGCGCTGCGCTGGTTTTCGGCGCGTTGGGAATGATTCTGCTGGCAATAGACCTTACCGTTATACTTACACAAAACTACCTATGACCGGAGTGCTGGAACAATGGGACATTGCGATGTTTCACACGCTCAACAGCCTGCATGCCTACTGGCTTGATCCGGTGATGTACCTGATCAGCACCCGCTGGGTGTGGATTCCCTTGTATGCGCTGATACTGATAGTGATATTTCGCAGGGAAGGCTGGAGAGGACTTGGCTGGCTGCTGACCTGCTGGCTGGTGATGATACTCATCAGCGACCAGACCGCATCGGGGCTGCTCAAACCGCTGGTGGAGCGGTACCGCCCCTGCCGGCCGGAGGCCGGGCTGCCCTTTGATGTACATACTGTCTATGGCGATTGCGGCGGACTTTACGGGTTTGCCTCCTCGCATGCTGCCAATTTTTTTGCTATGGCTACCTTTTTCAGCCTGGTTTTCAGGCGAAAGCAGATAACTGTTGCTGCCTTTCTTCTGGCAATAATCACGGGCTACAGCCGCATTTACCTGGGAGTCCATTATCCGGGAGATATTTTTGCCGGTGCGGTCATTGGTATTGTGGTCGGATGGGGCATGTACAGCATATACAAAATGGGAAAAATAAAATTCCCGCCAATCGAAGATCAGCGGGACATCAGCAACTAACTGCTGTTAACCGGAAAGCTAAAATTTTCCTACTGCACCACTTTCATCACGACATCCTCTGTCTTCATCCGCGGGCCATACAGCCGGCTGGTCGATTTGAGCCGGATTGACGCCCCTTCATTTTTCTTTCCGTATTCCACAATGAGTTCCACCAGCCGATCATCCGTCACCACAGCATAATGGTTGGTGCCGCTTTCGGAATCCAGTGTTCTGACACGCCTTTTTTCCATAGCCATAAAATCAAGGCAGGTTTTGACCACGCGTTCGGCTTCTTTTTTTTCTTTGTAAAATCGGGAATCTTCTATGGCAAATAATACATCATCATCAAAGAAATAGACTACGGACTGGGTTGATGAAACATTATTTATCCATTCGGATCCGAGGGTTTTATCCACTTTCTGGGCATAGTCGCGCGAAGACAGGTATTCACTTACCACGTCGAGCGGCTGGCCGAAAGGGATAAACATGGCATTTTGGGCAAATACAGAAGGGAGAATGGTAGAAATAATTCCAATAATGATTGCCCTCATGATTTTAATGATGCGGGTTGTGCCTCATTTCTGATGTAAATATGCACCGGGATGGATAATTTTCCGCATGGATTTTCCTTATATTATTACAAACAAATTTTCGTTTCTGAATTATGAGATATAGTTTTGTGAAACCTTCTGACAAACCACATGGCTGATACTACCAAATACATTTTTGTTACCGGCGGGGTTACTTCCTCTCTGGGAAAAGGAATCCTTGCCGCCTCACTGGCAAAACTGCTCCAGCTCCGGGGATATAGTACGATTATTCAGAAATTTGATCCCTATATCAACATCGATCCCGGAACGCTCAACCCCTATGAGCACGGCGAATGTTATGTCACCGATGATGGGGCAGAAACCGACCTCGACCTGGGTCATTATGAGCGTTTTCTTAATGTGCCGACTTCCCAGGCCAACAATGTCACCACCGGCAGAATTTACGAAACTGTCATCAAAAGAGAGCGTATGGGCGAATATGGCGGTAAAACCGTTCAGGTCATTCCCCACATCACCGACGAGATAAAACGCCGGTTCCAACTGCTCAATGAAAACGAACGGTTTGATATCATCCTGACCGAAATCGGCGGCACCGTAGGCGATATCGAATCGCTGCCCTATATCGAAGCACTGCGCCAGTTTCGCTACGACTACGGCCCCGAACACTGCCTGGTTATTCACCTGACGCTGGTGCCTTACCTTCAGGCCGTGGGCGAACTGAAAACCAAACCCACCCAGCATTCGGTCAAAAGCCTGCTCCAGTCAGGGATTCAGCCCGATATTCTGGTGTGCCGCTCTGAGGTCAAAATCCCGGATGATGTCAGAGAGAAAGTGGCGCGGTTTTGCAACGTCTCCAAAGAGTCGGTTATCGAAAATATCAACGCTGCTACGATTTATGAAGTGCCCTTCCTCCTCAGAAAAGAAAATCTGGATGAGGTGGTGCTCAAAAAACTGGGACTGCCTTTCCGGGAAGAACCCGATGTGTCTTTCTGGAAAAGTTTTGTTTCCCGTCTGAAAAACCCGCTGGATGAAGTGAAGATCGGGTTGGTGGGGAAATACGTGGAATTGCACGATTCCTACCTTTCCATATCCGAGGCGCTGAAAATTGCCGGAGCGGAGAACGAATTAAGCGTAAAAATCGAGTGGATTCACGCCGAGGATGTGACGGAAGAAAATCAGGGCCGCATTCTGAAAGGCCTGGATGGAATTCTCGTTGCGCCCGGTTTTGGGGAAAGGGGACTGGAAGGCAAAATTCGCAGTGTTCGTTATGCCCGCGAAAAGAATATCCCATTTTTTGGCATCTGCCTGGGTATGCAGGTAGCGGTCATCGAATTTGCCCGCAATGTGGCGGGGATGGAAAGCGCCAACAGCACCGAATTTGACCAGAATTCGGCCTATCCTGTCATCAGCATGATGGAACATCAGAAGCAGGTCAAACAAATGGGCGGAACTATGCGTCTGGGTGCTTACGAATGTGTGCTGAAGCGAAATTCACTGGCACATGCGGCCTATCAGAAAACCCGCGTGTCGGAAAGGCACCGCCACAGATACGAACTCAACAATGATTTTGCCAAACAACTGGAAAAAAACGGGATGGTGTTGTCGGGGGTAAATCCTGATACCGAGCTGGTAGAAATCGTCGAACTCAAAGACCACCCGTATTTCCTCGGAACCCAGTTTCACCCCGAATACAAAAATACGGTTGAAAATCCGCACCCGCTTTTCCTTTCGTTTGTAAATGCCGCTTATGCCCACAAGCAGAAGAAAGACATTAAACTCAGAGAAGAAGCGCCTTTGTAGATTTTGCTGCAAACCACTTTATTTGCAGCTAATTAGGTTCTCTTGATAGATTGAGAACGGGGTAAAGGTAAAAAGGGCGTGCAGAGACGCAACTATGGAAGGATTGGAGGGGGATACCTTTGGGCTATAATAATAGCACCCCTTCGGGGTTGGCTCTGCGATCCGCTTCTCAGATCGGAGCAATTATGAACTGTTTCTCAGATCGGAGCAATTATGAACTGTTTCCCGGGCCGCAGGCCTAACCCCGAAGGGGTGTTATTATTATAGCCAACGGCCCACAACCCCTCCTTTTCGCTCATTCGGCGCGTCCTTGCACGCCTTTTGGATTTTGCCAGGAGCAGGACTATGGACGGTATCATTTGAAAAATGGATGAAAAACCAACGAATTAAAAATATCTAAGTTGTTACATTCGCAGTATAATTTTGCATTTGCCGGAAGAATTGAAAATTCTTGACTAAATTTGCCGCGTATTGTAAGTTTTGCAGGGCAAACCCGACTGATAGTTTTTCCTGCAATATCAGGAAATTATTATAGAAACTCGATCAATAACTCATGGACAGGAATTCGATTACGGGGCTGATTTTGATGGTGTTGCTTACCGTTGTATATTTTTATTTTTTCGCGCCTAAGCCTACTCCCCCAAAATCCTACCTCCACCGCTCAGTCTTCCGTGGTTACCACACCAGATTCCCTGACCGAATCTCCGGTATCCGATGTGACGGCCAATGCACAGGCCGATTCGCTGAAAGATGTGCAAATCAGAGACCGGTACAGCGACCTGTATCCGCTGGTCTCCGGAAAAGAAGAAACCATTACGGTAATCACCGACGAACTGACGGTAAATATCAGCACAAAAGGCGGGAATATCCGTTCTGCCTACCTCAATCATTACGTTACCTTTGACTCGCTCCCGCTGCCCATTGTGGCCGATGATCCGCGCAATGAATTTTATTTCCCTTTTGCCTACAACGGAAGAGCGGTCAGGTCTGACGAATTGTATTTTACGCCTTCGGATGAAAAAATCACCATCACGGGCGATGAAACCAAAACGTTGACGCTCCGCGCCGATATTGCCCCCGGAAAATACATCGAACAGGTTTATAATTTTAAGGGCAATACCTATGACCTGGGCTACGAAATCCATTTTGAAGGAATCCGCGAATCGCTGGGAAGAGAATCTTCCTATACGATTTTCTGGAAATCGTATCTGCCCAAAACGGAGCTTTCTATCCAGAATCTTCGCCAAAAATCGACCATCGCCTACCGGCTGGGAAATGATGTCGAAAAACTCTCCTATTCTGATGACCCGGAATCGGAAAAATTATCCGCGCTGGTAAAATGGATTTCTTTCAAAAGCCAGTTTTTCTCCCATATCCTGATTGCTGACGAGACTTTCCGGTCGGCAAATATCAATATGCTCACCGATGAAAAGGACGAGTCGCTCAACCGCATCATGGAAGCGAAGGTGGTAGTCGATATGGATAAGTCCAATTCCAGCAAAAACAGTTTCTCCTTCTACATGGGGCCGAATGAATATTATACTTTGCGCTCCTATGACCTCGACCTCGAAGATGAAATGGATCTGGGCTGGTCTTTTATCAGTTGGATCAATAAAGGCACCGTTTACGTCTTTAAATTCCTCGAAAACTATATCGGCAACTACGGACTGATTATCATCATCCTGGCCTTCCTGATCCGTACCCTGATGTTCCCGCTTTCTTACAAGAGTTTTGTCTCTATGGCCAAAATGCGGGTACTCAACGGCACGCAGGAAATGAAAGATATCGATGCCAAATTTAAGGAAGATCCGCAGAAACTTCAGATGGAAAAGATGAAGGTCTATCGGGAAATGGGCGTGAGTATGTTTGGCGGATGTCTGCCCATGCTGCTTTCCTATCCGTTCCTGATAGCGCTGTTCTTTTTCTTTCCCCAGTCGGTCGAACTTCGCCAGCAGTCTTTCCTCTGGGCGCATGACCTTTCGACTTACGATTCCATTTTCTCCTGGGATGCGCAGATTCCGCTCCTCAGTTCGATGTATGGCAACCACATCAGCTTGTTTACCATTCTGATGGCCATTTCCACCTTTGTTTATACCATCTATCAGCAGCGCTCCCAGCCCGCTACTGCAGCCAACGCGCAGATGAAATACATTTCTTATTTCATGCCGTTTTTCCTGCTGATCTTCCTCAACCGTTATGCCGCAGGTCTGAGTTTGTACTATTTTATGTCCAACATTCTCCAGATCGGGCAGACACTGACTATCGGGCTTTTCCAGAGTGATGAAAAACTGCTTGCCCAGATGAATGCCACCCGCGAATTTAATCGGACCAAAGGCGGCAAAGGCGGAAAGGGAGGCAGCAGCAACAAATCCCGCCTGGAAAGATGGGTGGAGGAGCAACAAAAGAAACAACAGTCTGCATTGAAAGATCGCCAGCAGGACCTGGGGCCCAACCGCCGCTCCCGTCGTCAGAAATAATTATATTTAAAATAAAATGGTTTGCGAACCAGCAACAAAAGGAATAACCACGAATTCCCCTTATGGGATCTTGCGACACGAATAAGGATCGAATAAAATCAATTTTTCTGCAAACCATTTTCGGATTAGTATATCTAATTAACAGATGATGCGTAATATTCTGCCAGGTCTCCGGTCATGGGTTTCTGATCCCAGGCGGAAGCCCTGGCAGAAATGGTTTTTGCGCCATAAGGGAAAAATCAGTGTTTTCCTGATTCTTCTCCTGGCGTTTGCCTTCGTTTTGCCACGCAACCTGTTTCGAGACCCGGTATCGACCGTTGTATTCGATCGCTCTGGACAACTCCTCGGCGCGCGGATTGCCGGAGACGGGCAATGGCGGTTTCCCCTGCCTGATTCCGTGCCGCAGAAATTTGCCCGGTGTATTGTCGCCTTTGAAGACAAACGATTTTTTCACCACCCCGGTGTGGATCCGCTCGCGATGGGCCGCGCGATTCGTCTCAACCTCAGCCAGCGGGAAGTAGTAAGCGGCGGCAGCACACTCACCATGCAGGTGATCCGCCTTTCACGCAAAGGCAAATCACGCACTATAGCAGAAAAACTGCTGGAAATGGTGATGGCCCTCCGCCTGGAAATCCGCTATTCCAAAAATGAAATATTGAAGTTGTATGCCGGCCATGCGCCTTTCGGCGGCAATGTGGTCGGGATTGACGCCGCGGCCTGGAAGTATTTCGGGCGCGAAGCGTTTAAACTTTCCTGGGCAGAGTCAGCGATGCTGGCAGTTCTACCCAACGCGCCGGGATTGATTCACCCCGGCAAAAACCGCGAACTTCTGCTTGAAAAACGCAACCGCCTGCTCTCCCGGCTGCACGAAACCGGTGTCATTGATTCGACCACAGCACATCTTGCCATGCTCGAAGACTTGCCCGACAAACCGCTGCCTGTGCCTTCTTTTGCCCCGCATCTGCTCGAAAGGATTCACCTCGAAAATCCCGGGTCGGCAGGGGCCATCACCCGCACGACCATTCGCTTTGACCTTCAGAAACAGGCCAATGATATCATCCGCAGGCGGAACCAGCATTTGCAACAAAATGGTATCCACAATGCTGCTGCGATTATTCTCGACGTGGAAACCGGCGATGTGCTGGCCTATGTCGGCAATATCGAATGCGAAAATGGCGATAACGGTTGTTCTGTCGATCTGATTACTTCCAGAAGGAGTTCGGGCAGTATTTTAAAGCCTTTTTTGTTTGCCTCCATGCTCAATGACGGCGAACTCCTGCCCGGCATGCTCGTGCCCGATATTCCTTCCCATTATTCGGGATTTAGCCCAGCCAACTACGACCGAACCTATAGCGGCGCTGTTCCTGCCCGAAGAGCGTTGTCCCGCTCCCTGAATATCCCTGCGGTGCGACTGCTGAAAGACTACGGAATCTCCCGGTTTCTCAACAACCTGCGCGACTGGGGTATTACCACCCTCGACCGGCCTGCGGAAGATTATGGATTAACCCTGGTACTCGGCGGGGGAGAAGTGAGCCTCTGGGAACTGACTGGGGCGTATGCCTCACTGAGCAGAACGCTGGCGGATTTTCAGGAGTATAACGGCAAATACGATCCGGGGGCATTTCATTCGCCCAATTATCTTTTTTCCCGCTCAAAAGGCAGATTAACCCCTGCTGACCATCACCGCCTGGCGAAAACTGGAAAAGTCAGTGCTGCGGCCATCTGGCATACCTTTGAAGCTATGGTAGTGGTTACCCGGCCCGAGAATGAGAGTTTCTGGGAAAATTTTGCCTCCTCTGATAAAATCGCCTGGAAAACCGGCACGAGTTACGGTAACCGCGATGCCTGGGCCGTAGGCTGTACGCCCGATTATGTGGTAGGCGTATGGGTGGGCAATGCAGACGGCGAAGGCCGTACAGGTCTTACCGGTGCGACTTCCGCTGCCCCTGTGATGTTTGATCTGTTTAATGCCCTGGGGTATTCCCAAAACTGGTTTGCTGCACCTTTTGATGAGATGATTCAGGTACCGGTCTGTCGCGAGAGCGGGCACAGGGTTCAGGAATATTGCCAGACAGCCGATACGCTCTGGATTCCGGCTGTAGGTGCGCGGACGCCGGTCTGTCCCTATCACGAGCGGATTAACCTGGACAAAACCGCGACCTGGCGCGTTCACAGCGAATGCGAGTCCCCGCAGCAGATGACCCTGCAGCCGTGGTTTGTGCTCCCTCCGGTACAGGAAATCTATTACCGCTCACGTAACCCCGGTTATAAGGTGTTGCCGCCTTTTCGGGAAGACTGTCTGCGCTCAGGACTGGCAACCGGGCGGATGATGGAAATGATCTATCCCGGCAATCATGCAAAAATATTTGTTCCGAAGGAACTGGATGGAAGCCTGGGCAGTACTGTGTTTGAAGTGGCACACCGAAACAAGAGCGCGTTGGTTTACTGGCACCTGGACGAAAAGTTTTTGGGGACAACCAAAGAAATTCACGAAATGAGCCTTCAGCCCTCCCCGGGCGAACACAAACTTACCCTGGTTGATGCGCGGGGAGAGACGCTGGTGCGATATTTTGAAGTGCTTTCAGAAGCAGAAAAAAGGGTCGAATGATGTAAGGATTTTTTTCGATTGCGGAGTGTGTTTGAGATAAACAGCTAAAAAATTTGACCGATTGCGAAACTATTTTTCCCAAAAGCGAAGAAATTCGCAAGAAAAGGCTGTCTCGGGAATGTTAGAATACGGAGGAAAAGGAAGTTTGCGCAGCGAAATTTGCCGTAAAAAATCAAAAGATATTGAATGAAAACCCCTAGTTTTACATGTAAGAAAAACAAATAACAGGCAGTAGCCTGGACGACATAAACCTTTAACCTGTGTATTTTCCCAGCATGTGTTTTTGTGCTTTGCCACCACCTTGCTATTCTGATCCCCCCTCTCAACATTCATACAGCTCTCTTAATTCCATTTCGGGTTTGACGGAAGTAATTTTCGCAAGTAAACTGTTTTCCCTGGTCCGGGCTGATTCCCGGGTTGCCGTCTGACATTTATTTTCTGTCATTCATAATTCTTTTCATTCTATCACTCCGAAGGAGCGCCTGCAATCGACGCCTTATACCTGAGCTTCATTTGCAAAAAATAGGGATTTGCTTCTGATGTTATTCGTTTAGGTAGTTTTCCGGCTTAGCCGGCGGGTATAGGTTTGTCTGTGCAGGGCTCCGGATGGAGGATTCCCTTGCTAAAGACTTGGTTAATAGGAAAGTTCCGTAAGGTGAAAGCCGGGTTCGGAACTTTTTGTTTTTATACAGATTTTAACCTAAAAAATGGTTTGTGAACCAGTAGTGAATAAAGTAACCACGAATTCCCCTTATGGGATCTTGCGACACGAATAAGGATCGAATACAAACAAACTTTTCACCAGCCGCATTCCGATCAGTATAAAAAAGATAGTAACTTCGGCCATGTGTTTGATTTTATTTGCCTGGCAGGCCCATGACCGCTTTCCCTTAATCGTCGCTGCCAACCGCGACGAGTTTTACGCCCGTCCTACCCAGCGCGCACACTGGTGGGAAGACCACCCCGCCATCCTTGCGGGAAAGGATCTGCTGGCCGGGGGAACCTGGCTCGGTGTCTCTGATACGGGCAGGTTTTCTGCGGTTACCAATTTCCGCGAACCCCATAATATCAAAGCCGATGCCCCTTCGCGGGGCGCATTGGTAAGCGATTTTCTGGGCAGCAGTGTTTCCTCCCCGGCCTATATGGATCAACTTTCAGCACGGGGTGCGGGGTATAATGGATTTAACCTCCTTACCTTCGATGGAAAATCGATGGGCTGGTACTCCAACCGGGCAGAGAAACCCCTTCCACTGACAGGGGGAATCTATGGGCTCAGCAACCATCTGCTCAATACCTCCTGGCCCAAGGTGGAAAAAGGGATGAACATGCTGAAACAAACCATCGATCAGAAAGATTTTCCCGATAGGGAAGAACTGTTCCACTTTCTGGCAGATGAGGCCCTGGCGCCCGACGAAAACCTGCCGCAGACCGGCGTTTCAAAAGAGTGGGAAAAACGACTCTCCGCGATCTGTATCAAAAGCCCCGAATACGGAACCCGTGTTTCGACTGTGGTGATGATCGACAGGGAAGGGCACGTCTTCTTCGAAGAAAGAGCCCACGTCCCGGAGGGCAGCCCTGCGAGATTTGTGTTTTCTGCGAGGGGTGGGGTGTGAGGGGGCAGATTATATCATATCTAATTCCTCGTCGGTTAATCCGGTATATTTTTTTATTATTTCCGTTTCCATATTGTCAGACTTCATTTGCCGGGCCATGGTAATCCTGCTTTCTTTTATGGCCTCAACTTTTGCCTTTTCAAGCCTTAAACGATCCTCCGTTTCGCGAAGGCCTGCGTAATCGTAAGCCTCTAATTCTTCCTGTGACCACGTTTGGATATTGGCTTCTTCAAATGCCGTCAGAAGTCCGGGGTCGTCTATCTCTTCTGGAATGACTTCAAGGTTTTCTGCTTCTTTGATAAAAAACACCCATTTTTCGACAAGCGTTTTCAGGTCATTTCTGCCCAGTTTGAACTTTGGCAGTTCGATGAAGTTAAACTCCATATCTTCCATGATTCGCTCGCCAGTCTCCACGTCAAGTATTCGGTGGCGGCTGATATACCTGGGATTTTGTGATAACCTGAAGTCCAAAATACCTATAAAAATAGTTGGGTTGAGTGTGTCATAAAACTCGCCCCGGTCAATCTGGCTCACATAACCTTGTGAGGTGTAGTACAAAACCCGCTTACTAAAACCCCATGCATCGGCGACCTGCATCTCTACTATAAACTCCCTTCCGTTTTGGTCTTTAGCCTTCACATCAATAATTGTAGCTTTTCCGTCCCGAAACTTAGGCAACTGGTAGGGATTTATGATTGTCACATCTGTGATTTTGTGCTTGAACCCGAAGTCCAGAACGGCGTTCAGGAAGGAAATCAGCACCTCCTTTTTGTTCTGGTTGCCGAAGATTTTTCGGAAAGCGATGTCGTTTTTGACGTCTGCGAACTTCATCTGAAACTATTTGATGTAAATATACAAAAACGACGGGGTTTGAAGTATAAAAAGACCTGATTACAGGGCGTTTATTCCTTTGTCTTTAATATGTATTGCAAGATCCTCAATCTTTAAAACCTTATCGTATTGGCTTTTGACCTTTCCTAACTTGCAATCCTCCGTTATAAGTTTTAGAAAATCGCTAAAGTCTGCATTCTCGTTTGCCAATCGATTAACAGTATCCCAATCAATTTCAGGATTTACTCTTGAAGGAAAGAGAATTTCACTTTCAAATACATTATCAAGATTGAGCTTTATTATACCAATCCCAAAAGCATTATTTAAACGGCGTACTTCATCTTTAAATGTTGGATCATCATCAATATTGAGGGTTACCAGATAACCTTCGTTAGCCCAACTTGAATTTGAAACAGCCTGAAAGTATGACTGCCTTAAATTCCCAAAGTTCAATGAAATCTTCAACTCAAATGAAAATAGTTTTATTGACGTAATCGAAAGATAACTTTGAATTTCCAGTGTTTCAGGTTTGTAATCGCGGAATGGGAAATAAACGCCAACTAAATCAGGATGTAACCACTCATTTTGCCCTTTGACAGATTTTGAAGAGTTCTCATGATAAATCGTTTTCAGATTTGCTTTAAAGTGTGTATCTCCGTACGTGTATGAGACGAGTATTGGGTGCAAATCACGTTCATGAAATTTCTTTTTTATTTCATCTTTCTCCTTTTTTGCTGTTTCCTTGTCCTTCTCCATCTGCACCTTATCTAAATCAATAGTCTTGCTAAGCCGCCGAAGGAAAAATTGAGCAGGACGGGAACTCGTTTGGATTAATGTTGACTCATCTCCATTATTATTAATATCGGTGTAGCAATATGCTGCTATTGTTGCCCATGGCGTTTTTCCGGTCCCCAAATGTCGTTTTTGCCATAACAATATATCATATGCTCAATAAAACCTACACACCTTCATCCTCTGCTTTCTCTAAAACAACTCCAGTCTCCCTAACTTTTTCCTCCAAAAACACCCTCCGCGCCCAGCCATAAATCTGCTAAATTTTCTTCATCCCGCCAAGCACATCTCAAAAAAACTTTGCGCCCCTGCGCCTCCGCGAGACCTTCTTAATCCTCTCTCGCCAAGACGCCAACCCGCCAAGCACATCTCAAAACCCTTTGCGTCTCTGCGCCTCCCATAGGGATGGCTTCGCCTCCAAATTGGAATTGCAGAATTATCTTCCGATTTTGCCATAGCACTTACCGGAAAGAAAACAGTCTGTCTCTAATTGTTTTATATGATGTACTCACTACGACTGCTGCTGATAACCTTCTTATTCCTGACCTCGGGTATTCGTGTTTTTGCTCAGGATACGCGCCGCCCGCTTTTTGAGGCTGAGGATATCGTAAAAATAACGATCACCGCGAATATGGAATCGCTCCTGAAAGACCGGGAAGAGGAGCGTTCCTATCACCCTGCTGTGCTTTCTTATACACAAGGGGAGGGCAATTCGGTCGAAATTCCGCTGCGCTTGCGGGTAAGGGGCAATTTCCGCAGGCAGAAAAGTACCTGCGATTTTCCGCCGCTCCTGCTCAATTTTGATACGCTCACACAAAACACCATTTTCGAAGGGCAGAATAAACTGAAGCTGGTAACTCACTGCAAAACCAAAAGCAAAGGGTTTGACCAGTATGTGCTGGCAGAATATCTGATCTACAAAATGTACAACCAACTGACCGACAGCAGCTTCCGGGTGCGTCTGGTGCAGGTGGTGTATCAGGATTCGGCGGGAAAAAGCGAACCGCTGGAAAAGTTTGGCTTTTTTATCGAAGATGAAGACCAGGTGGCAACACGTATGGGCGGGCGCATTCTTGAGGTAACCAATGTCCACCCCGATAAAACCAACTATATATGGGCCAACCACCTCGCAGTTTTTGAATATATGGTGGGAAATACGGACTGGTCGATTTCCGGCCTTCACAATATTCGCCTGGTGATGATGAATCCCGCCGAACCGCCGGTTGCCGTGCCGTATGACTTTGACTGGGCGGGTTTTGTCAATACGCCCTACGCACTTCCCAACCCCGAACTGGGCATCGTGTCGGTTAAAGACCGGCTCTTTCGCGGGTTCTGCCGCACGGAGGAGGAGTTTGCCGCTTCTTTTCAGCTTTTTCAGCAAAAAAAGGAGGTGTTTCTGCAACTGATTGAAGGAAATGAATGGCTGGACAGTAAAAGCAAAACCTCTTTGTCAAAATATATCCTTCAGTTTTACGATATTCTCGATAATCCCAAATCCGTGGACCGGGAGTTTTACCAAAATTGCCGGACTACCAAATAAAAGCTCCACAGAGCTTTGTTTTTTATTACATTTTCACAATCCAACGCTTGCTGTATGAATAAACTGATCTTTGTGGTGTGTATGGCCTTAATCTTGTGGGCTCCTGCTGCCATATCCCAATCTGTGCTCGATGACTATCTCCCGGAAGGATTTACCTATGACCCCGCCATTCCCACACCATCAGAGATTCTGGGGTATGAGGTCGGCGAATGGCATGTCAGCCACGACCAACTGGTATATTATATGCGGGAAATGGCCCGTGTCAGCGATCGGATCCAACTGGAGGTGATCGGCAAAACGTATGAAAACCGCCCCCTCCTTCACCTGATTATCACTTCTCCCGAAAATCATAAAAACCTGGAATCTATCCGCCAGGATCATCTGAAGCTTTCCCTGCCCGATCAGTCATCCGGTATGAATACCGCCGAAATGCCCGCTGTGGTTCACATGGGTTATAGCATCCACGGAAACGAAGCCAGCGGTTCGAATGCATCTTTGCTGGTGGTGTATTTTCTGGCAGCAGCCCAGGGGCCGTGGATGGATCAGTTGTTGAAAAACGAAATTATTATCATTGACCCCGCATTTAACCCCGACGGCCTCAACCGGTTTGCAAGCTGGGTCAATACGCACAGGGGCATCACCAGACTGAATGCAGATCCTGCCTCAAGAGAACACAATGAGGCCTGGCCCCGGGGGCGGACCAACCACTACTGGTTTGACCTCAACCGCGACTGGCTCCCGGTTCAACTACCCGAGTCACGGGCGCGAATCGCACAGTTTCACCGCTGGAATTACAACTACTTCACCGACCACCACGAAATGGGCTCGGGTTCTACCTTCTTTTTCCAGCCGGGGATTCCCGCCCGCACCCATCCGCTGACGCCGCAAGGTGCGATTTCGCTTACCTATAGTATGTCTCCTTATTATGCTTCGGCGCTCGACAGCATTGGTTCCCTGTATTTTACCGAAGAAGATTATGACGACTTTTTCTACGGAAAAGGATCAACCTATCCCGACATCAATGGCGGAGTGGGAATATTGTTTGAACAGGCCAGCAGCCGGGGGCATGTGCAGGAAACCGAAAACGGGCTTCTGACCTTTCCTTTTACCATCCGCAATCAGTTTACCGCTTCCCTGGCTACTTTACGGGGTACACTCAAGCTGAGAACACAGTTGCTCGATTATCAGCGGGAGTTTTATCTGGATGCAATGGAAAATGCCGCCGCGGCTGAAATCAAAGGTTATGTATTTTCTGCGGGAAAGGACTTAAACCGCGCCCGGATGCTGGCCGAAACAGCCATTCGGCATGAGGTGGAGGTGTACCGGCTGGCCCGTCCTGTTACCGTTTCGGGTAAAAAGTATGAAGCGGCAGAAAGTTTTATTATTCCGCTCAGGCAGCGACAGTTTGGATTAATACAGGCGATGTTTGAAAAAAGAACTTCATTCAGAGACAGCCTGTTTTACGATATTTCAGCCTGGACATTTCCCCTGGCATTTGGTCTTCAGTACGATTCGCTGGACAAAAAAAGTTATCAGTCCGACCTGCTGGGAGAAAAGGTGGCCATCACCCATCCTCACGGAAGACTGGAAGGCGGCCCTTCGGCTTATGCCTATGCGTTTGAGTGGACAGATTATTATTCCCCGCTTGCACTGGGAAAACTGATGGAAGCCGGGGTCAGGGCAAAAGTGGCAACACACCCTTTTGGCACAGCCGATGGCAGACAATTTGGATATGGAAGTATTCTGATTCCCTCGCAGGGACAGGATATGGATGCGGAAACCCTCTACAAGCTCGTAAAAGAGGCTGCAGAAGTGGAAAACGGTCCGGTGATTTATGCCCTTTCATCGGGTATGACAACCGGTGTGCGGCTGGGAAGTGAGACCTTTAAAAGCCTGGAAAAACCCCGGATTGCCCTGATTGTGGACGGGAATATCAACAGTTACGAAGCAGGAGAGGTCTGGCATTTGCTGGACACCCGTTACAATATGGACATTACCCTTCTGCCCGGAGAATCGATGGCGAGTGCAGATTTGAGCAAATACAATACCCTCATTATGGTGAATGGAAGTTATGGTTTTGCCGCAGGCAACCGACTGGTCGAATGGCTGGCAGGAGGCGGAACCCTGGTTGCCTATAAAGGCGCTGTGAAATGGCTTTCGCAGCAGGGAGTAGGGCAGATCAAAATGAAACCTACGCCGGAGGGAATACGCGACACCATTCTTGCCTATGAAAACAAGGTAAATGTCGAAGAAGCGCAAAGTATTGCAGGCGCCATCTGTATGACCCGTGTGGATATTACTCATCCGCTGGGATTTGGGCTGGAAAATGAATACCTGCCCGTTTTCCGCAATGCCCGGTTTTTTATGGAAAAAACCAGCAATCCCTGGGCAAACCCCGTGGTTTATACCGACAAGCCCCTGGTGAGCGGATACCTTTCCGACCCCAATATTGCGGCGATTAAAAATACCGCCGCTGTGACCGTTTCAAAGGTCGGAAAGGGCAGGGTAGTGGCCATGACCGACAACCCCAACTTCCGCGGATTCTGGTACGGAACAAATAAACTTTTTATGAATGCCATCTGGTTTGGGCGAATAGTCGAATAATCTGGTCAGGTAGCATATTTGTTTCCGTCAAATGAAGTAAAACCATTACCCGTGTTTTTCCGGCGTTTAAAATTTTTCCCGGAAGTTTGGAATTACAAGGGGAATGGTTAACTTAGTTCTGAAATGGGTATTCGGAGAATATTCATTCTTACCCCTACAATCACCAGGTTTCATTTACCTACTTGCTCAGGTTCGATGTAACCCAATCTATCTGTTGCTATCCCTGATACAGAAAGGCAGTGATAATTGCTTTTCACCTATTCTTTTTTGCCCCATGGCACGAAAGACTTGTTGTTCGTAAATGGAATTGAAAAAAAATGTTAAGACATGATCTCCAAGGCATTAACATTACTGGTACGGGAACTAAACGATTATATTGATGCAGCGGATAATGACAGCACCAACAGGCCGGATGTGGTTTCGCTTGGCAATATCGCCATGGCCGAAAATGCCTCAAACAGCAACAATGGCGCACTGGAAAAAGTGGTTTTAAGCCTCGTCAATCTGGAGGAAGAAAAACGGCTGAAAAACACCCCCCACTTCATAAAAGAGGGCAGCCAAACGACCTATATTCAGCCGCCTGTAAACCTGAATTTGTATCTGTTATTTAGTTGTAGTTTTGACAATTATACGACCGCTCTGCGAAGATTATCGCAGGTTATTGAGTTTTTTCAGGGCAAATTTGTTTTTACCCTTGCCAATTCTCCCAATTCGGGACTATCGGGTGATCCTCAGCTTTCTGAAATGAAGCTGATTCTGGATATACATACCCTCAACTTTGAACAGATCAACGACCTCTGGGGCTCGCTTGGCAGCAAGCAGGTTCCTTTTGTCATGTATAAAATGCGGCTGTTGATGATTCGCAGAGATTCTGCTATGGCATCCTCACCGGCCATTGATGAAATTACTGGAATTGCAAACTAAAAGGATTACTCAATGGGATTTTCCATTGCCTGGCACCGGCTTTTCAGCATAAATATTGACCATGGTTATTTCCTCAACCAGGGCATCCGTGATTTTCTGTCTCTGAGCGCGGAAGAGCAGGCCAAAGTCAGAAATAATTATTCTCCGACATCCTTTATTCAGGTGGTGCCATCACCGGAAACTGCCCTCGTCATGCGCGGCAGAAAATTTCTGCTTCGTCAGGACAAAGCGGGATTTTTCGTGGGTATTCAGGTGGAAAGTGCTGCTTCCGGAGCGGGGGTTTATCGCCCGCAGATCAGGTTGGAGCCGGGGTTGCGCCTGACATTTTTCCTGTATCCCCTTTCCCCCGAATTTTATAACTACACTGCACTGCCTCTCAGCAACGACCGAAATGGGTGTTATTATTTTTCAAACCGGGCAAATCAGGCTGTTTCAGGTATCAATTATCTCTCCCTTCCGGTTCCGGCTTTTCAGGCTTCGAAAGCGTACGCTGCCGGAGACACCTGTCTTTCCTCCGGATTGATTCAGGAAGCTATCAGAAAAACCGGCCCCGGGCCTAAAGTTGCCGCCGACTGGCGTGATTTGCCCGCAGGGCAGCCGGCTTTTGCCAGTGGAGCAGACCGCGTTCTGGCTATAAACGGGAAAGTAGAGTTGGGTTTACCCTCCGGTACTTCCGGGCCTGTTACTTTTAACCTCGTAAAGCCGGGAACTGCTGAACCGGTGTTTCAGAAGACCATTGCTCCGCCTACTCAGGGAAAGGTTACCATTTTGCTGAATGGCGTCTCCTCCGGGCGGTACGATCTTCGCGTACTGAATGCTTCCGGAACCGCCATAGAAACTTCTGTTTCAGGCCCCTGTTATGTTTTGGGTGAAATGACTTCTCCAATCCCTTTCGGCATTGTGGAAATATTTCACCTGCCGCAGGCCGAACTGGGATCCTACGCGCTCGCCTCAGGTGCAGATCAGGATTTGCTTTCGCCCGAATATGTTTTATCTCTGCGAAACCGGTACACGACCTGGCGGTACATTTTTAACCGTGAACAACCCTATACTGACGTACAACTGGGCGAGCTGGTCAGAGACGGCGGCGCAGATGAAAAAAAGCGGTTTTTTACCCGCAATCCCCTGCCGCTTACCCGAAGTCTGGTACAGGTGAAGATGTTTAATACAGACACTCTCCTTCCGAATCCAGGCCCGCAAATCATAACCCCCGATCCATCCGATCACCAATTATTTTCAGAAATCTATATCAACAGTTAATCCTATACCACTTATGGCAAGCACATTCAAAACCCCCGGCGTTTATGTAAAAGAAATTCAGAAATTTCCGCCTTCCGTGGCTCAGGTGGAAACGGCCATCCCGGCTTTCATCGGTCACACGGAATTTGCCCTGAATACCAACGGGGAAAGCCTGAGTATGAAACCCTGGCGAATCTCCTCCATGGTGGATTACGAATTGTATTTTGGTGGTGCAGCTCCCGAACAAAACATTTCGGTGAGTATCAATGAGACCCGTGACAGTGCGGGAAAGGCGACTTCTCAGTCGGTAATCGCATCGATCGGCGCCCGTTCGCCTTATCTGATGTATTATTCCCTTCAGCTTTTTTTCGCCAATGGCGGCGGCCCCTGCTATATTGTTTCTGTCGGAGACTATGCTTCCCTGTAGCTCTGGGCGATGAAGACAGCGGCCTCCGCGGTGGCCTGAATATACTTGAAAAAGAAGACGAACCCACGCTTCTGGTTTTTCCTGAAGCACAATCGCTGAGTTTTGATCCTACCGGCTCCGGCCAGACCGATCAGGGCGCACTATACGATTTTGCCCTTCAGCAGTGTGAAAAACTTCAGGACAGATTTGCAGTTATGGATATGCTGCCACATACCGCTACTACCCGGCTCAACGAGCTCCAGAGCGTTTTCAGAGATCGTGGTGTGGGCAACAATAGTCTCAAGTACGGTGCCGCTTATGCCCCCAACCTGGAGACGATTTTTGATTACCGCTACCGTGGTGCGGATGTCTCCGTCGCTTATGTCGTAAATGGCGCAGCAAATGGTGCCATTACTGATCTCAATGCACTCGAAGCTGCTGACAAAGGGTTGTTTGCCCGCGCTCAACTGGCGATTAATGCCATCCCCTGCCTGCTGCCTCCCTGCGGCGCTATGGTGGGCATTTATGCTGCTGTGGACAGCAACCGCGGGGTGTGGAAAGCACCTGCCAATGTAAGCCTGAGTGGTGTGGTAAGACCGGTACTGAAAATCAACAGCCAGGAACAGGCAGACATGAACGTCCATACTTCCGGAAAATCCATCAATGCGATCCGCACCTTTGCCGGAAAAGGCAATCTCGTGTGGGGTGCCCGTACCCTGGCAGGAAATGACAACGAATGGCGTTATGTTCCCGTTCGCCGCTTCTTTAATATGGTCGAGGAATCTGTGAAAAAAGCCTCCGAACAGTTTGTCTTTGAACCCAATGACGCCAATACCTGGGTGAAAGTCAGGGCCATGATTGAAAACTTCCTCGTTCTCCAGTGGCGCGCAGGTGCGCTGGCAGGCGCAAAACCCGAAGATGCCTTCTTTGTGAGAGTAGGACTGGGAGAGACCATGACTGCTATCGATATTCTGGAAGGAAGAATGAATGTGGAAATCGGTATGGCGGTCGTTCGCCCCGCAGAATTTATCATTCTCAGCTTCTCACACAAAATGCAGGAATCCTGATTGGGGGTTATTGACAGAATTTTTGTGCCATGACATATAAAACGCCTGGTGTTTATCTGCGGGATAATTCGCCCCCGCAGCCTGCTGTTCCGTCGATTGAGACGGCACTCCCGGCTTTTATCGGCTATACGGAGTATCCCGGCCCGGAAGGTTATTTTCAACCTTTCCGAATCCGCGATCTGGCGCATTACGAATCGGTTTTTGGCAGTGTTTTCCGCCCGCAGGCCTACTATGTAGAGGTAGCGTCTGACGGACAGACCATTATCGGTGCGGTGCCCGAAAAGCGGTTTTATCTTTATGACAGCCTTCAGATGTATTTCGAAAACGGGGGCGGCGACTGCTACATTGTTTCGGTGGGAAACTACGAAAGTATCATTTCCCTGGGCGACGGACAGGAAAACCATCTTTCAGGTCTGTGGGGTGGGATTACTGCGCTCAATGCGGTCAGTGAGCCAACCCTGATATTATTTCCTGATGCAGTTGCCATTTCCGATAAGGTCGAACTGGGGCAGTTGCAAATGGCTGCCCTTGCTCACTGCGCACGGGTGAAAAACAGGTTTTTGATTGCCGATCTCAGCGATACAACTTCTGCAAGTGAGGTGGATGAATTTCGCGAATATCTGGGCAATGAAAACCTGATCCATGGAGCTGCTTATTTCCCCTGGATTTTTACCCGGTTTGACCAGCGATTCCATTTTTTTGAACTGAAATTCCGGATCAGAGAGGGAGATCGTTTGACTCCTGTCAGTGATTATTCGGTTTTTTCTGCTGATGTTTCTTCGGACGCGGCAGCACAGCATCGCGAACTGGTCCGCAAAGTACTGGAAACGGGAGAATCTGTTTCTGCCATACTCAAAACCCTCGGGGATAACGGGGTGGACAGATATCATTCTCCCGAATCCCGATGGCGCTCCCTTTTTGAGGCGATATTGGTTCCAACGGATGAAGCGCGCAAGGAATTGCTGGCCCATGCCCTTCACTGGCTGGCAGAGGCTGCGATGATATTGCCCCGTCTGGAAACGATTTTGCCGGAGCCGTTGGGTGAATACATTTTTGTCAGAAAATCAAACCAGGAGCTTGTTTTCGGTATTGAGAAACTGATAGGTTTGTTTAAGTCTGCGGCGATATATGACCATCTGTATCCGTCTCATAACCCGGATGAAGTCAACGAAATCTTTTCTGACCTCGATCAGACCAACTGGATACGCGCAAGTGTGGTAGCTCATATCCCAGAATTTGCCGACTGGGCAGCCGGAGAGGCGGACGGAGAAGTCCCTTTCCTGACTTCTGTGGTAAAACATCTGGGACTGGTTGCCTCGCCAATTTTGCAGACATTACAGGGACTGTTGGGGCAGGCATTGTCAGAGGAGCAAAAGGCAGAATCGGCGTTATTTACACAGCATCCGTTTTTCTCCAGGGTGTTTGAGGTTTTGTCACTTCACCTGAAGCGATTACCGCCCTCGGGTGCAGTTGCCGGAGTGATTGTACGCACTGACGCTAACCGCGGAGTGTGGAAAGCGCCTGCAAATGAGCCGATAGCGGCTTCGCTGGGGCCATGTATAGCCATTGACGACAAGGATCAGGAGTCGCTGAATGTGCATCCTACCGGAAAGTCGATAAATGCCATTCGCGCCATCAGGGGGCGGGGCACAAGAATCTGGGGTGGGCGCACGCTGGCGGGCAACAGCAATGAATGGAGATATGTTTCGGTAAGGCGATACTTCAACTATGTGGAGGAATTTGTCAGGCGTTCGTCCGAACAACTGGTGTTTGAACCCAACGATGCCAATACGTGGATGCATCTGCGGCTGATTCTCGACAATTTCCTTCGCCAGCAGTGGCGGTTGGGTGCTTTGTCGGGTGCTTCTGTTGAGGAAGCGTATTATGTGGCAATCGGACTGGGAGAAACCATGACCGGGCAGGATATACTGGAGGGGAGAATGATTGCGGAGATAGGAATTGCGGCGGTAAGGCCCGCCGAGTTTATTGTGATTCAATATACTTGTCGGATGGAAACATCCTGACCATCAATACTTTGTAGTTTTTGACTTTCATTAATTATTTATCGGTAAATACAAATCTTATGGCATCTTATCCATTACCCAAGTTCCATTTTCAGGTTGAATGGGGCGGCACAAGCATCGGTTTTACGGAAGTTTCCGGACTGGATGTTGAAACAGAAGTAATCGAATACCGCCACGGAGCGAGTCCGGAGTATTTTAAGACCAAAATGCCCGGTATGCAAAAGTACGGCAATATCACCCTGAAACGGGGAACATTTGCCGGTGACAACGAGTATTTCAACTGGTGGAATACTGTAGCCCTTAATACCATCGAGCGGCGCGATCTGACCATCAGCCTGCTCAACGAAAACCACGAGCCTGTGGTCGTGTGGAAGGTCAAAAATGCCTGGCCGGTAAAAGTGCAGTCCACCGATCTGAAATCAGATGGAAACGAAGTGGCAATCGAGAGCATCGAAATTGCACATGAAGGACTGACCATTCAAAACGGTTGACGATGGCTTTAGGAGAATATCCCCCCGTAGGGTTTCACTTTTCCGTGGTGTTTCAACTGGTGCCTTCAGTACCGGGTGACATTAAATTCCAGGAGGTCTCCGGACTCTCTGTGGATATGGAAATGGAGTCGTATGTGGAAGGGGGAGAAAACCGGTTTACCCATCAGCTTCCTACCCGCACACGTTTTTCCGACCTGATTCTGAAACGGGGAATTGCGCCGGTTTCCTCCGGTGTTTTTCTCTGGGCCAGAAACGCCATCGAACTGTTTGAATTTCAGCCTGCAAACCTGACGGTGTCTCTGCTGAATGACAAACACGCGCCCGTTGCCTCCTGGTATGTGGTAAATGCCATTCCCCGGCGATGGGAAGTGTCTGCCTTTAATGCAGAACAGAGTTCGGTTGTCATTGAGACCATGACCCTTAGTTATCAGTATTTCCGCAACATACGCCTGACTTTTTAATTATGCCGCTAGAAATCAGAGAACTGGTCATCCGGGCCCAGGTAATGTCCGGATCGCCACAGTCCACAGCGTCTTCTGAGTCCTCCGGAATGGAAGAAGCCAGCAATCCTTATGAAAGGGCCATTCGTGAGGCAGAGGACAAACGCCTGATACTGGAAGCTGTAAGTGAAATGCTGGACAAGAAAAAAGAACGATAGCCATGCCATCTATACCCGGAATTTCCAGTGGAGAACTGAAAAAGTTCAAAATTGAGGCTTTTGATAAGACGAGCCGACAAGGTGCCCCCAAAAAGACTTTTGAGGTGATGTATAATCCCAATTCCTATTCAAATAGGATTCAGGTTAATTATACCCCAATAATCGAACCAGGGGGAGACAGTCGAAAACATGTCTTTATCAATGTAGGGAAACAAGACTATCAGTTTGAATTCCTTATTGATGGGACAGGCGCATCGGACCCTGGAAATATATTGGGTATTGGAAACGCTATCCCAGGTGGTAGTGCATTGCAGCCTCCTGTTTCAGTTGAGAAAAAGATCGAGGAGTTTATGCAGGTATGCTTTGATACTAAGGGGAAAATACACCGTCCCTGGTTTTTAAAACTCACCTGGGGGAAATTAGTCTCAGACTGCGTCCTTACTTCTGCAGACATCAGTTACACGCTTTTTAAGCCTGATGGAAGTCCACTTAGGGCAAAGATTAAGGCCACCTTTTCTGCAAGTAAGGATCCCAAGCTTATCGAGCTGATAAAAAATAATAGTTCGCCCGACCTTACCCATATCCGGGTTGTGGGTGAAAGCCTGAATCTCCCGCTTATGTCCTCAGAGATCTACAACAGTCCTGACTATTATATTCAGGTGGCGCGCCACAACCGGCTGAAACATTTTCGCAGACTCAAAACCGGCCAGGAGTTGCAGTTTCCACCCCTCAAAAACGAAAACGAATGACATTTCCGCGCACTGTCCACCCTAATGATACGCCTGATACACCCACCTTCCAGATAAGGGCAAACGGAAAGGATATTAATCCTGAATATCAGGTATTGTCAATGGTGGTTACCCGGGCTGCAAACCGGATCGCATCTGCCGACATTATTCTTCAGGATGGAAATCCGGCAGAAGAAAATTTTGATGTGAGCAGTTCATCTGATTTTGTGCCGGGTGCTGAGGTGGAAATTCAGATGGGTTATTCCTCTAAAAACACTACTGTTTTTAAGGGAATTATAGTCCGCCATTCGGTGAAGGTGCGGATAAACCAGTCTGCGCTTTTGTGTATCTCCTGCCGCGACAAGGCGGTAAAACTGACGGTGGGGAGAAACCATGCTTTCTTTGAAAAACAGAAAGACAGCGACATTATCCAGAAACTCATCAAAGGCAAAGGGCTGAATGCTTCGGTCAGCAGTACAAGTCTGACGCATCCCCAGATGGTGCAGTACAATTCTACCGACTGGGATTTTATCCTCAGCCGGGCAGATGCAAACGGAATGCTGGTGTTTACCGAGGATGGGAAGATAACGGTAGAAAAACCCAAACTGGAAGGCCCTGCGGTTTCTGTTTTATATGGAGCTTCTATTATCAGTTTTGATGCTGAAATGGATGCCCGGTACCAATATGCAGGGGCTAAAGCCAGTGCCTGGGATTCTGCCACACAGAAAATTATTTCCGGCAAAGGAACCAAACCTTCTGCGCTTTCTCCCGGCAATATTACTGCATCCAAACTGGCAGGTATCATTGGTTTGAGTGATCTTCCGCTGGTTCATGGAGGTCAGGTCAAATCAGAAGAACTGAAAGAATGGGCAAGTGCACAGATGTTGAAAAGCGAACTCTCCAAAATTCGCGGAAAGGTCCGCTTTCAGGGACTGGGGAAGGTGAAGCCGGGCGATACGATTGAACTCGGTGGTGTAGGGAGCAGGTTCAGCGGAAAAGCCTTTGTGTCAGGTGTGAGGCATGAATTTGACAACCTGAACTGGGAGACTGAAGTCAGTTTTGGTATGGATCCTTCGTGGTTTCACGAACAATTTGAGAATATCGTCGATACACAAGCTTCCGGGCTGATACCAGCGATCAACGGACTGACAATTGGCATCGTAACCAAACTCGAAAGCGATCCCGACGGAGAAGACAGAGTACAGGTAACCATTCCTTCCATTGACCCCAACGCAAAGGTATCTGGGCGCGTATTGCAAGCCTGGACGCAGGAAAACAACGCGGCAGTTTTTCCAGGCCTGAAATCAACGACGAAGTGGTGCTGGGTTTCTCAACGACGATCCGCGCAATCCGGTGATACTCGGCCAACTCCACAGCAGCAAAAACCCCGCGCCGGTAAAAGTAAAAGATACCAACCATGAGAAAGGCTTTTATACCCGCGACAAACTGAAGCTGGTGTTTAACGATGAGGATAAATCTGTTACCCTGGAGACCCCCGGTGGTCAGAGCCTGGTCATAGACGACAAGGCCGGATCCATTGTCATCAAAGACAAAAACGGAAACACCATCACCCTTGACAGTAAGGGTATCACCCTCGACAGTGCCAAGGATGTCGTGATTAAAGCAGGCGCCAACCTCAAAGCCGAAGGCGGCACTAATGCAGAAGTCAAAGCCGGCGCCCAACTCAAAGCCTCCGGCAGTGCCGGGACAGAGGTCAGTTCCAGCGCCGTCACTACAATAAAAGGTTCCCTCGTCAAAATCAACTAATTGCCCATTCCCCCATTAACCATTCACCATTAACAATTAACCATTAAAATATGCCCCCCGCAGCCAGAGTCAACGATATGCATGTATGCCCGATGGTGGATCCTTCGGGTACTCCCCATGTAGGCGGGCCGATTACAGGCCCCGGAGTGCCCACTGTGCTGATCGCCGGAAAACCCGCCGCAGTGGTGGGCGATATGATTACCTGTACAGGGCCGCCGGATTCCATCGTGAAAGGATCGGGTACCGTACTCATTGGGGGAAAACCTGCTGCCCGGCTGGGCGATTCTACCGCCCACGGGGGAACGATAATACTGGGAGAAGTTACCGTAATGATTGGAGGATAAACCTATGGCAGACTACGATTTTATTGGCAGAGGCTGGGGGTTCCCGCCTACATTTGACAAAGCCTCCGGGGGTGTCAATATGCTCACCGGAAAAGACGACATACAGAGCAGCATCGAAATTATCCTGACTACGGGAATCGGCGAAAGAGTCATGCGCCCTGATTTTGGGGCAGGTATGGAAAAACTGCTGTTCGAACCACTTGATACAACCCTTCAGACTTATATGCAGGATGTCATCCAAACGGCTATCCTGTACTTTGAACCGCGTGTAATCCTCGATTCGGTGCGTCTTGAGCCCGTTCCGGAAGAAGGACTGGTAAGGATATTTATCGATTATACGATTGCCGGAACCAATACACGAACCAATTTTGTCTTCCCCTATTATCTGGAGGAAGGCAGCCAGATCAGAAGTGAAACGCCGTGATTGTAAAACGGAACACAAATAAAAATGAATAACCACAGTCAGAAATACAAGAACCCGTTGCGCAGAGATGGTACCAGTCAGCAGCAGCGAATGCTGCCTGCACTGAACCCCGATTATGTGCATGTGGACGAGAAGGAAATCTCGGACTGGCTGCTTTATGCCCGGAGGTACGCCGGTATGATCCGGTATTACAACCTGCAAAACCAACCGGAAGGAGACTGGCAGGCTTTTATTGAAAAAGACATCAGCACGCTGGTTGCCATGGTTTCGGCTACAAAGCCTGATGTTTTCCGCCAGCGGTTTGAACTGGCCCGCACGGCGGCTGAATCCGCTGTAGGAAACCCCGAAACTTGTGCCACCGCTTTTGCAGATATGCTGACTGTACTGTTTGATACAGCAGAAACGCTCAGCAACTGGTATCGCAACGCTGTCCCGCAACTGTCGCTCCACCAGCAACTGGATCGTCTGATTCAGGGGCATATCCCGCTGGGCTTTGCAGAGACCATCCACTGGCTCCGCCAGGGAATGGAACTCGGACTTCCGCTGGCTGGCTCCGGTAAGCCGGAAATCCGGCCCGACCGGCTGGTGCGCATCTGGCCCAATGGCGGCCTCCCTCCTGAAGAAAAACCTTTCCTTTGGGGTATTCCCGAAACCAAAAGGCAAATTTACCGGGAAACAACCAAACTCGAAGGACTGTTTCGCGGATTCCTCGAAGTGATGAATGCCATCACCCTGAAAGCTCCTCAGTTTCTCGAAGAGACTTTCCAGGCGTATCCGCAGCATCAACCACATATGGCACTTTTTCTGGCCTTCCTTCAACTCATGAAACTGGCCAGAAACGATATGAACAGCCTTACCCGCCGCCACCTGGATTTTTACTATAAGGATGTCCTTCAACTAAAATTAAGGCCCGAAGATCCCGATGAGGTGCATCTTATCCTTGCCCTGGCCAATAATTTTGATCAGCACCGGATTTCAGAAAATACCGCTTTTGACGGGGGCGCAGATGATGTGGGGGCGGACAGGATTTACCGCGCCCTGGAAGAAATCGTCGTCAACCGGGCGATGATCGATCCGGAGATGGGTTTACGAACGTTATTCCTCCGGAAAAACTTCTCTGAGGGTGCCGAAAACCTCACAGAACCAGGAAATCCGGTAAGCGATTTTTCCATTGACAATATTTTTGCAGCGCCTGTGGCCAATTCCTCCGACGGACTGGGTGGCGCTTTGCCGGAAGAATTTCCGGCGTGGGAACTGATGGGCAATGACACGATGCCCTTTGCCGAAACAGGGTTTGCCATTGCTTCTCCCATGTTTTTACTGGGGGAAGGAAACCGGACCATTCGCCTGGTATTTCAGTTCAGGAATATGAGCAAAACGGTTTCCACTTACGGCAGATCGCGCATCAAAAGCGAACTGGGAAATAATGTCTTCATTTACCTGACAGGTGAAAAAGAGTGGGTAAGCATTTCAAACCCACTGGTGGATATTCTAACAGATATTCCGCTTCCTGCCGATGTTTCAGGCAGTGGGGAAACGCTGGGAGAAATGATTTTCCAGTGGACGCTGGGCCCCGAATCTCCTGCCATTGTGCCTTATTCGGAGGATGTACATCAGCGCGGACTAAACACCCGTTTCCCGGTAGCACTGTTTGTTTTTGATAACAAAGGACTTTCAACACTGGCTGATCTCGACCTGAACCTGAGAGGCGGAGCGGCAGTATATGCCTCCGATGCTGAATACCTGAAAGGAGAATTTGTTTCTCTTGACAATACGATATTCCGGGCGAATGCGGACATTATCGGCATCCCGCCCGGAGATGAGGGGATGTATCTGTGGAGCAGGATTAATGTCGAAAACCCCGATCCCTGGATAGCCCGGAATCCGGATATGGATGCGCCCTATTTACCCGGTGATGTGGTTTCATTCAACAACCTGAAATACAGGGCCAATGCCAAAGTGTGGGATCTGAATCCCACCGTTGCCCTTTCTGTATGGGAATCCGGGCCGTTGGGGAATATTGGCTACGACCCGGCAAAAGCCTACCAGGCCAAAGAGTTTGTCAGTTTTGACAACTGGCTGTTTCAGGCGAAAGTCGGCATCCCGGCCATTGCGCCGTCTCTATCTCCTTCCTGGAAGTTGCCACCTGCCTACGGGATTGACAAAACTACCTACTCCCAGGGCGAAATCGCCCGCGTGCTGGCAAATTACTTTGTACTTCGCGCCGATGAAGCCAGTAATATTGAACCTGGCTCTGCTGATGACGTGGAAATATGGCAACTGATCAAAGTTTATGAAAACACACCTGTACGTCTTTATCGCAAAGACGAGGTGGTGCTGACATCTGACGGTGCATATTTCAGGGCACTTGCCGGCTCTAAAGGACTTTCTCCTGATAGCAATGCTAATGGCTGGAGTGAAATCGCCGGATTTTCATCCACAAAACCCTACCAGCCCAATGAAATAGCAGTATTTAAAGAACGTTTGTATAAGACCTCAGCAGTGATCCAGGGCGGTTCGCCGGAGGGTAGTTCTGGCATATGGGAGAAGATTATTGCCTTTAGTGGAAGCAACCTGTACCATGTGTTTGACCTGGCAGTAATAGATGGTCGTTTGTATGAGGCATTATTCTCTTCCCTCGGTGCTTCACCCGACCAGAGCGGGTCTTCCTGGACTGAGGGTATGGGCTGGGATACAGCCACCCGGTACAATAACAGTGACCTTGTGGTATTCAAATCCGGGCTATACGCTGCTTTGTTTGCTTCAAAAGGTGTTGCACCCGATGGAAGTACCAATTCCTGGAATGAGGTGGGTTTGTGGAGCTCCGGGACAGGCATCCTTTACCAGGCAGGTGATCTGGTCAATTTTCAGGGGACGTTGTACCGGTCGGGCGCCACACACAGCGAAATATCTCCGGCAGGCAGCAATACAGGCTGGAGAGAAATTGCGCCATACAGCAGCACGGTTTTTTACAGCATCGGAGATATCGTCCACAGCAACGGAGGGTTATTTAAAACCCAGATGTTTGGATTTCTGGCTACTCCTTCCGCCAACAATATCCTTCAATGGCAGAGTCTGGGGTCAGTGGCTTCACAACCGGCATTTGATTCGGCCACCCTTTACAATACAGGCGAAATCGTGCAGTTTGACCCCGGACAGGGAATACGTCCTTATATTGCAACTGCAAAAATCCGGGGCATAGATCCCAACTTTACTGGTGCAATCTGGGTGCAGCTTCCTCCCGTTGCCCTGTACAACGATTTAAACGAATATCTGGCAGGCGAAACGGTGCGGGTTTTTACGGGATTCCCTGTTGCCAACCGGTTTTTTGTTGCGACAGCCAATGTACTGGGCGACCATCCGCTGAATAGTTCCTTTCCGTGGCAGAATGTTACGGCCAGTGTGAAGGAGTTTGACTTGCAGGTTTCCTATTCTGCCGGTGAACTTGTTCGGGTAACGGAAAGTGCTGTTTCCCAGCGTTTTTTCCGGGCAGCCAGCAATTGCCTTGGCGATCATCCGACCCACAAGGTTGACGTCTGGCGTGAAATCACTTCGCTGGTTTCTCCGTGGGATTCACAGGAAGCATATCTGGCATTTGCGAAGGTAAAAATTATCTCTCCCAATGAAACCAGCTTCTATCAGGCCCTGCAGCCCAGCCAGGGTACGGATCCTTCCAACACCTCTAACCCCTGGACAGATATTTCAGATCAGGTAGCCGGATTTCAGAATACTACTGAATATCAGCCTGAAAATACGGTAAAAGTAAGCGGCGCGACGCCGGGATCGTTGCGGTTTTTCCGCGCAAATGCTTACACGCTGGGGGTTCACCCGGTGAATATGCCAAAAGTATGGATGCAGGTGCTTGCTGCACCTGTCAACTGGACCAACGGCACAACTTTCCAACCGCTGAGTCTGGTTACTGATGGCAATACGCCTTATCAGACGATGGTCTCCACAACCGGGGTTAGACCCTCATTGGGAGAGAAAATCTGGAAAAAACTGGATCCTGCTGATTACAGCACATTTAATGTCCTGCCTTACGATCCGCGCCGGTCATTTATCAGCGGTGATTATTGCGTATTTGCCGGAACGATTTATCAGGTGGCAAATAGTGGGGGCATTCCTCCGGTGGAGCAATCGCCTGACCAAAACCCACTGTGGGAAAAGAAATCCACCCTTGCAGAGTATGATGCCCGCACAGAATACCCAGCAGACGCTTTTGTGCGTTTCCGCGGCAGAATCTACCGGTCTCAGGCTGTAACTCGTGGTATTCCCCCGGTGTCCGATCTCCTGGTCTGGGAATCCATCGATCCCGCAAATATCGCTGCGTATAATCAGGAGACAATATATGTCACCGGATCCTATGTGGTTTCCGGAAACCAGGTTTTCCGCGCTAATGCAGTCATTTCTGAAACTCCTCCGCCGGAAGTAGAACCGGCATCCGAAGCCTGGCAACTGATCCTCAGCTACGAAGCCGGCCATAGCTACAACTCCGGAGATCATGTATGGGTGGGCGGAAGTATTTATAAATCGACACAGCCTGCCAACCGGAGCAAACCGGGTTCGGGAACTACCTGGGAAGAAATCCCCGAAATTGGAGACTACGACCCGCTGATTACTTATGAAGCAGGAACAGCCATTTATTATTCCGAGAAATATTACGTTTCCCTTTTTCAATCCAAAGGGCAGACACCGGGACAAAATCAACTGATATGGGAAACCCTGATCCGGATTGCCGACTTTAATGGAATTGAGCGGTTTCTGCCCGGCGAATATGTGCGTTACGGTTCTCGAATTTACCGGGCACTGACTACCGTAGTCGGCGATGACCCCGAAAATTCCCCCGAATTGTGGCAGGCGGTAGGAAGTTTTCCGCCTTACAAACCCGGCCAGACTTTCTTCCAGTATAGCCATGTGATTTCGAATGGAAAAATCTATATGGCCATGCGAAATACGACAGGACTGGCTCCGGAAGATGATACAGCGGGTAGTATCTGGCGTCAGGTTTCTTACAGTTATCCTTACAAGTTTTTCCGAAAGCCCAGCGTCTATAAATTTGATGTGAATGTAAGCGTGACAGGCATCCAGCAACTGGTGCTTGAAAACGATGAAGGGGTTATTTCTCCCGGAAAACCCTTTAACCCGTTTGGCTCTTATCCAAAAGTAGGCGGGAATTTTTATATCGGAAGCCATGAAGTATTCTCCAAGGCTCCCTCCACCGTTGACCTGCATCTGGAATGGGGAAACCTTCCGCTGACTGTCGGGCAGCTTGATTTTTCGACCTACTACCAAAACTATGGAGAACCTGCAGGAACATCCACGACTCCGGTTTCTCCTGTGGATGACAACGGCTATTTTACGGCCAATGTAAATCTTCTGCTGAATGGAATCTGGAAAAAAGCGGGGGAAGTAAATTCACCGATTTCTACTCCCGCACTACCGGCAGAATTGTTTGTCCCGGACAACAATGATGAAGGTGAGGATAAAGCCAGAATTCTGGACCAACTGCGCGATTTTCATTCTCTTACCAAAAAAATATCGGTCGTATTTGACAGACTGAATCTGAAGCGCGATCCCAATCTGGCGGTATTTCAGGCTTTCAGAAACGGAATGAATCGCGGTTTTCTTCAATTACGGCTGTTAAAGGATTTTTTCCACGCCGATTTTCCCCGGTTTGTGGCAAGGGCAGCTATTAAGGGAGATGCCAGCCGGATACCGAATGAACCTTATACGCCGCTCATCAACCGGATTTCACTGGATTATACTGCCTCCGAAACCATAAATTTTTATGTAAAATCTGCGGCTGATTTTCCGGCACGGGTAGAGCAGTTTTTCCATATTCACCCCTTCGGTCATGCAGAGTTTTTTCCTGTGGATGAAACGCCAACAGATGCTGTATTTACCAGCCCGTTAATCGTTCCGGTGTTTGATGCGCAGGTGATCAACGCAGATGGAACGCTGCCCGAAACTCCGGAGGAAAAATACCTCGATGCTACCGGCAATCTTTTTATTGGTGTCAGGAATCTGGCCCTTCCGCAAAACCTGCATATACTTTTTCAGGTGGCAGAAGGAAGTGAAAATCCCGAACATTCCGGGCAGCGTGTGGTCTGGTCTTACTTGTCCTACAACCGATGGAAAGATTTCAGTCCTTCGGCCATACTTTCCGACGCTACCAGTAACCTGCTGACGCCCGGCATAATAAAATTTGCCCTTCCCAACGATATGACCGATCAGAATACCCTACTTCCCGGCGGTTTGTTCTGGATACGCGGTAGTATCGTCAATTATGCCGATGGGATCGCAAAGGGAATAAAAGTTATACCCCAGGCAGTGCTTGCCGGATACGAAAAGCAGCCCGACAACGACCCGGCGCACCTGACCAAAGCGCTTCCAGCAGAAACGGTTACAGATCTGGTTCAAAAACAGGCAGCGATCAGCGAAGTTTCACAGCCTTTCCCCTCTTTTGGCGGACGGGCCGCAGAATCGGATGCCAGTTATTATATCAGGGTGAGCGAACGGCTTCGCCACAAAAACCGGGGGGTTTCGATCTGGGACTACGAAAGGCTGGTGCTGGAGCAATTCCCCAAAATCCATAAAGTCAAATGTATCAACCACGGCAAACCCGGAAATGAACTTGCGCCGGGAGAAGTGTTGCTGGTAGTCATTCCTGACCTCTCCGGCCAGATTGCCGCCAACCGGCTCCGACCGGTGGTAAGCGTGAATCTCCGCAACGAAATCCGCAATTTCCTCCGCGCCAGAGTTTCAGATTTCGCAGAAATACAGGTCATTTCGCCCGAATATGAGGAAGTCCGTATCCAGGCAGGTGTGAAGTTTGCCCGGGGGAAAGATATCGGTTTTTATTCCCGCCAGATCGTCAAAGATATCACCCGTTATCTGGCTCCCTGGACACAAGCGCCATTTTCAGGGCCTGTATTCGGAAGTGAAGTTTCCGTTTCCGGGCTGCTAAATTTTCTCGATGAACAACAGTACGTGGACTACATCGACGATTTCAGGCTGGAATACAGAAAAACGCCTGAAGGAATCTGGGAAAAAGTGACTGGCGATTCTGTATCGGCTTCACACGCGGCTGCGATTCTGGTACCCGCAGATGCCGGATTATTTGATTTATACCCAATAGAAGAAGAAAAATGTCAGATCAAAACCTCTTTCTAATTCGCGACCAGGTACAACCTGACAGCCAGAATTACGAGTTGCTCCGAAAGACCGGGATCGCCCATATTCAGCGTCTCGCGAGCAGTCTGTGGACTGACTACAACGCTTCTGACCCGGGTATTACCCTGCTGGAAGCACTTTGTTATGCCATAACCGATCTGGGTTACCGCACTTCCTATGACCTCAAAGACCTCCTGACACATGCTGAAAAGGGTGCAGTTATTCCTCCTGGTGGATTTCACAAGGCAAGAGAAATCCTTACCAGCGCGCCGGTAACTTTTCACGACCTGCGCAAAATGCTGGTAGATATTGAAGGGGTGAGAAATGCCTGGGTAGAAAAATATACGGAGACGGAACTTCGCGGATTGTTTGAGGTTTTTCTGGAGTTTGAGGAGTATGTGGAGGAACTAAAAATTGGCCTGGAAGATCGCGACAACTGTCTGGGCGAAAAATTAAAAGGAAAATACGAAGCACCGCATGTAGGAGAAATGCGCATAACCGTTACCCGCGACATGCTGTTGCGCCAGATGAGTGTCTATCCTCAGTCGCCCGGCACAGTAGTGGTAAGGTTGAGAAATGCTTCGGGTGAAATTTTGCAAACCGTTTCAATGGAAGTGGTGGAAAGCAAAGTTAAAACACCTGTCGCTATAAACTGGGTGTTGGTTCCCCTGCCCGATGAAGATGAGAATTATTACATTCTGGATGCCGAAGGTTCGACCACCCATCTTTACATGAATATTGCCGGGAACAGAGCCGATTGCCTCGCAGAGGTAGAAGGTCTGGCTGAAATTGTACTTCCCGGCAAACTGGACAGCCCCGAAAAGCAGAATTATTATTATTTCTACGACCTGATTTTCGATTTTCCCGAGCCGGGGAGCGCGCCTGATTATCCTGCAAAAGCAGTGGTCGGCCTTTCCGATTACGATAAACGAAATCTGGAAGGAGAGTATGCCGATACTGCCGGAAAATCCATCGTTTTTGATGTTGAAAGGGCGCTTACCCTGGATGCGGTCTATATCTATGGCAGCAAAAAGGGAAAAGTATCGGTAGAAATAAAAAACATGGCAGGTGAGGTAGTCTGCTGTGAAGAGGTAACGCTGAAGGGCGAAGATCGCCGCACCCGCGTGGCATTGGGTTGCCAGCTTTCTCCCTGTCAGAATTATCGTTTGGAAGCGCGTTCGGATGCGGTTAAGCTTTATGCCAACCATCAGGCAGAATTTCCTTACACAGAACCCGGCGTGCTGATTCTTGTGGGTGGAAAATCAGCGGAATACCTGGAACAGGCGTATTATTTTTTCTACGACTGGGAAATCAGTTTTACCGTACCGGTTGGCAAAAATATTCCTTCCACCGTTTTTACGCCTGCCGCTATCCGCCAGCAGGCAATGGATAAAATCCTGTCTCACCGCAACCTTTGTGAAGATCTGGCCGGAATCAAACAGCTTCTCCCCGAAGATATCGGAATATGTGCCGATATAGACCTCAATCCGACGGCCAATGTGGAGGAAGTGATGGCAGAGATTCTCTACCGGATGGAAGAATTTATCAAACCACCGGTAAGGTTTTATACTCTTCAGGAAATGATAGCCCGGGGAAAGGCGGTCGAAGCTATATTTGAAGGGCCTGCGCTCGATCACGGTTTTATTGATGATGCGGAATTTGCCCGGATTTCCCCGCGAAGGGCATTTTACGCTTCGGATATTATTCAGGAACTTATGGATATTCCGGGCGTTGTGGCGGTAAAAAATCTCGTCATGGTCAGTTTTATCGACGACCGGTTTCGGGATGAAGAAAAATGGATTCTGTGCCCTTCTGATGATGCCTGCCGCTTGCCCAATTTCAGCCCGGATCGTTCCAACTTTATTTTTTACAAAAACGAAATCCCCTTTTATGCCAATGCAGATAAGGCGCGGATGATCCTCTCCAACCGGGAAACGGCTGATCTTCGCATCAAACATAAAAACCATCAGGATAATCTCCCGGTTCCCGTGGGTGAAGACATGGAAGTCTCCGACCATTTTCCCGTACAAAACGACCTCCCGCTCAATTATCTCGTCGGGCAATTTCAGGTTCCCGATTCTGCCACTCCGCTCCGAAAAGCACAGGCCCGCCAATTGAAAGGGTTCCTGCTGTTTTTTGAACAGATGTTTGCCAACTATCTCGCCCAACTGAGTCATATCAACGACCTGTTTTCATGGGACAGCCCGGAAGACGGAACGGTAAAAACCTATTTTACCCAGCCTCTCAATGAAGCAGAAATTGCCGGACTCCCTGAACTTTATGCAGAATACAATCAGTTATCCACACAACTCGGCGAGATTATCGAAACCCCTGAAGGTGCGGCCTCGCGTAAACTACGTTTTCTTGAGCATCTGATCGCCCGGTTTGGAGAGGTGTTTACTGATTATGCGATGGTGACGATGGGTATGTATGACACTGCTACTGCTTCCGCCCGGTTGATTCGCGACAAGCAGGCTTTTCTACGCGAATACCCCCGGCTCAGTAGCGGGAGAGGGCAGGCCTACGATTACCGCTATCCCCTTGATACAGACAATCTTTCGGGCCTTCAGCGAAGGGTTTACCGCAAGCTGGGAATCCGTTGTGTGAAAAGTCATGACCTGGCAGGTAAACGTTTGAAAATCGTGGGCGATCCCGACGGTACATTCCGGTTTGTGGTAGAAGATGAGGAGGGAAATATTTTAGTCCGCAGCATATCCTGCACTTCTTCTCCGGCGTTTCATCCCTGCTGCACATTAGCCGGTGATGGAGTGGGTAAATCAGGGAGGCGTGGTTCACGCCTCAAGTGGAAAAAGGCGTACGACTATGAATTTCGGCTTGCTCGCACCGCCACTACGGGAAAAAAGACCAGCGGTTTGGTATGTTGGTTCAGTGCCCGGAAGCGGAATGGCAAGTAATGGATTACCTGCGTAAAAGTCTGGCCGATCAGGAGAGGAGTTTCGCTGTGGTAGAGCATATTCTTCTGCGAAAGAAAACCTGGCGATCGATACCTGGATGAATGTGTGAGGTCTGAAGATGTTTATTCCTTTCAGGCGACGGTAGTCATTCCCGCCTGGCCTTTCAGGTTCAGGAATATCCCTTCGGCGTCTGATGGAAGAAACCCTTAAAATGACCCCCGCGCATGTATTCTCGGATAGCGCTGGATCGGCCATGAGAATATGCGGCACTTTGAGCAGGTATTAAATGGCTGGGAATGCGCTCTCATAATACCGGGACGAAACCCATCCGCATTATCTGAAACGACTTCCACCAAAAAGCTGATTGACCAGTTGTTTGCACTCAGAAAGCCTCTATCCCGCTTCCCGTCTTCCGCGACTGCGGATCGGCAGGAAACACGATGTACCCCAGTTTGTCTCGGACAAAGCAACCTCGACATACTTTTGAAAATAACAAACAAAAATTTGATTGCCGCCGAAGCAGCGGCGCGAAATTCCATTATATACAGTTTTGTCACAATCAGGTGTTGACCGACGCGGCTCAATGAACTGCGCACCTTCCTCGACCAACAGGATCACCGGCCAGAAACCGGCGGCTCATCGGCACGGGTATTGTCTGCGGACTTCACGCATTATACCACCTAACGGAAAAAAACTCGACCAGGGTCATGTAATTGCAGTCAGTTCGGGTGGGCATACCTCCGATGAAGACTACCTGATTGAGATTAATGCCCTTACCTATTCCCAGTTCCGGAAATACGAAGGCATTGACAAGATTTGCGAGAAGCGACAAAACCATGGATTACCCTTATTGGCGCGACGCAGTAAAGAGCCTGTGTACGAACTGGTTCCAATCCGGCCAATGCAGTGGAAGAAGAGGCAAAAGGAGGCCCTGAAAATATTCCCGCTGGAAGAACAGTATATCCGCAGCCATGTGCTGGTACTATATGTAGAACCCAGGACGAAAGCCTGAAATCCTGCCGGATGATAGATTTACAATAATAAAAGAGGGCGCGAATCGGTTGAGTATAAAAGCTTTGCTGGTACATGAGTCTGATCTCGTTGGTATTCCCAAATCCAGCCCCTGGTGGCCGGATGCTGCATATTCCCTACGGTTTCATACTGCCCTTTGAAATGGAATCGCCCATCAGAACGGGCGGAAAACTGCACGCCCCTGGCAACGATTGGCAGAACGGATGACATTCACGCCATGCTTATGGTATCATTAACTCTCAAAATGTCACCAATCCACGGAAGTCGCTCGACAAAAATAAGCAGCGCAACGAAAGGTTTACGCGTCAATTTTTGCGGATTATATCCAGCGCTGAAGAGAAGTGTGGGGGCGCGGAGGATGATCCTATGATCGAGATGTTAGACGGCTGCAGCATTATTTCCGGAAGGAAAAGATGCCTCCGATTATAATCAATATCACTACGATTTTATCCGCGATCTGGTCGTAGCAATCAACAGGTGAAGTTGCCTGGGCCAGACTGATTCAGTCCTGCCAGCCCCGGCAGTTTTCCCCAGCATCGATGATTCGGAGATTTGATCCATCCGGAAAACCAAGGCGGAACGATCTTCCGCAATGATTTTAACCTGCCGTAGTTCGCAATCAGATGTATCGGGACTAGGATTATACCCGTTCTCTTTCTGCGATCTGTACATGAGTGATGTATTTTGATATGGAAACCGTGGCCACCTGCGGCGACCTTTCCGCGATGCCGGATATCAGGGTTACCCCCGGCCGGACGGGCGCTATGCCCTGGGTGAGCAGGCCATTCCGTTTTGACCACCCAGTGGCCCGACACTACAGCGGCTTTATATACATTCCTGAACTATGGCGGCCCTTCACGTAAGACCACACCCCTGAAACACCGCTGTCTTTTCACCGGTCAGTTCAGGTAAAGGGCGATAACTACCAGAACGCGCCGCTCCGGTTTGACCTTCAGCAAAAATCCTTTTACCAGATCGAAGGCCACCTGGGAAAAACACCCGGTGAAGTGATGGAATTTCTTCGTGCATCGCGGATGATGTTTAACCTCGATTTTGATGTAGTTTTATTTTACCTGGCACCTTCCATCGACGAAGTCCGCGATCCGATTCCTAATCCGCTATTGTATAAAGACTATGTCGATCACCTGACCGGCATGGAGCACCTCAATGGCGTAGCCCCCGGCGATACGCTGATACTTCTGGCCGATCCCCGCTGTCCGGGATTTGATGACGATGTGGTAACAACACAAACTTTACCATTAAAGGAAAACTCACCTGCTGCCTGAATCTGGAATCGGAAGGACAAACTATTACAGTGAGCCGAAGGCAAAAAATAGAGATATGTTTTTGATGAAGAGAAGTATTATTTTGGAAATGCCACGGTTGAGCTTCGCAGGAAAGGCGAGCAGACCGTAATTGAAACCAAAATTACGCCGAGTCAGACGAAGGGCGACGGCTCTACCCGCGAAGAATTGTTCCTTCGAAAGGTCTTACCGAAAAAAGGTAGGTATGAACTCGTCGCCAACGCCCGTAAAGGGAAATGATGCTTTTACGGCGGAAGTATTGAAGCTACCGCCTCGGCCAATGGAAAGGTCAGTCGAATTGATTCTTTATCGTTATATATCTGATCCGGGGCCTGTGGTGGATATTGGAAGTTACTGTCCCGCCGATTATTCTCCCTGTAATCCGGGGTTAGGGGTGGTCAAATCCCAAGGCGCGCTTTTTGCCGAAAGATTCAGAAGCCGAAGCGCAAACAGCTCCGGAAGAAAAAAGAAAAACCAGCCTCGATATTTTCCCCGAAAGGGAACAGGGTAGGGTGAAAGCGGTTTTTGCCTTTAATCAGGGAGGCGATTATCAGCGGAGCCGCACCTATCCAGTCAGTGCAGAGGCTGATGTCCGACACCGGCAAAGCTGGCTGCCTCTGCACTTAATACTCGCGATACCGCAGGCAAACTAAAATCTGTCTATAAACGGGCGACCAGACCAAGCAATCAGATTACGGACATATGCTTCAACTGATTTTCCTCCTCTTAACCTTGACCGGATCAATGGAAACTACCCCCACACGGCCCTGCCTACTGAGGCCGGGAAATCATCACCAGCGAAGCTGCTAGGCTGGGCCGATTACGGCCTTAGTGCTGCATCTGTGAAAAAAACTGGAGTGCAGCATACCTGAAAAAGCTACTGAAGCAGGTGTATCGACCAACCGGCTGCTGAAATGTTTTGCATAAAACAAAGCTGACCAGTGTTCCTTCTTGGTGAACCAATTTCCATACAACAATTTCTTTTTGACTGAATGTCTGTCCAGAATCACATCATCGGTAAACAAATCGTCGAACTGGGTGTTCCCCGTGCAGAAGATGCATTTGCCCACTTTCAACAGGAGTCCAGTTTTCCGAAACCGTGTGATTCCCCGGCTGGAGCGTTTGTTTGACCAGATGGTTGGGCCTGATACTGTTATTCGCCTCGACGGGCTGGAAATTGATGCAGGCAGGCTTGACCCGGCACAACTGGAAGAATCCATGATAACGCAGATTCTGCCGCAGGTCGAAGCCGAACTCAGGGAAAAACTGGCAGGCCTCTCAATGGTGAAGAAGAATGCAGGCGAAGGCATTTTTTCCATGCAGATGAGTCTGGTTGAAGCCTTTTGTTATTTTTTGGAGAAGGGATTTTTCCCCTGGTGGATAAAGATTGAAGACTGGAAAAACTGGCTGGATGTGCTGGTTGGTTATTTATTCGGTCATGCAAAAGAAATTGAGGTTATTGTCGCATTGCTTAGGGAAAATGAAAGCGCGCAAACACGGTTTTTCCATCAGGCAGGCGACGGATTGAAGAAGGTAATCGGGGAAAAATTGCCTGTGCTTCCCGCTATTCTGGACAATGAAACCTGGGCAGTGATTTTCTTTCATATCCTGTCTGTTGCTAAAAAACCATCTTCAGCTATTCGGGAATGGATCACACGCACCCTGTATTTTTATGGCGTACTGGATTCTCTTTCCGGTAAAACGGACAGGGAAGTAGTTGCGAAATGGTTGTATGACTTCAAAAGGGAATTTTACATTTCTGATAGGGAAATGACTTCCGGATTGTTGGCTTATTTGAAAGAACATGAACGAAAAGCTGATCGGCAAATAACGTTGCTTATTCCTCTGTTGAGGGAATGGGTGAACGAAAACCCGGAAGGGAAGAAAAAAATGATTACCCAAAATAATTTCTCCCCTAAAACTGATTTCCCCGAAAAAAATCCGAATGATGAATTGAATGACAGTTTTTCGGAAACCAATTTCCCTGAAAAGGCACTTTCTGAAAAAAAAGACAACAAAGCCAAACCGGAAGAAGGAACGGAAATCTATATTGAAAATGCCGGACTCGTGTTGATGCACCCCTTTCTCCCCAATTATTTTCAGGAACTGCGACTGCTGACTGATGGTAAATTTCAAAATGAGGAAAGCAGAGAACGTGCGGTGCTGCTGACACAGTTTCTCTGCGCAGGGGAAACCCAATTTGCAGAACATACGCTGGTGCTCAATAAAATACTCTGCGGATTGCCGCTGGGTGTGCCTGTATTGTATGAATACGCTCCTTCTGAAAAAGAAATTGAAGAGACCGATACCCTGCTTCGTGCAGTTGTCGGACACTGGAAGGCCTTAAAAAATACCAGTCCCGACGGATTGCGGCACAACTTTCTGTTGAGAGAGGGAAAACTGATTTTTATGGGTTCTGGCTGGAAGCTGTTTGTGGAACAAAAGCCCCAGGACGTTTTACTGGGTCAATTGCCCTGGGGAGTCAGCCGGATACAACTATCGTGGATGCCAGATTTATTAAATGTCGATTGGAATTAAAATTCAGATTGCAGTCAGAAAAAACGAGTGTTATGACTTATTCAGCCGAACATAAAATACGCCAGGAAGAAAGTAAAAAATTCAAACCTGCCTTCGGAGGAAAGGAAACCGGGGACACACCCTTTTTCCCAAAAGTCAATATCCCCGTTCAGACCAAACTTACGATTAGTCAGCCCGGAGATAAATACGAGCAGGAAGCGGATGCTATGGCGAAAAAGGTTCTGACAAAAAGAGACTATCCCGAAGGGTTTGTAAGCGATGAGGATCAGATGTATCAGTCTCCCATCCAGATGAAATCCACTGGCAAAACCGAATACGCGAGTGAGGATATACAACGATCACTGGAGAAAAATAGCGGAGGAGGAAGTGAAATGAGCCAGACTACCCGTTCGGAGATGGAATCTTCCTTTGGGCAGGATTTTGGCGGCGTCAGGGTACACACCGGAAGCGAGGCTCATCAGATGAATCATGATCTCAGCGCTGAGGCATTTACCCACGGAAAAGATATTTACTTCAAAGCAGGAAACTACCAGCCGGAAAGCCCTAAGGGGAAAGAATTGCTGGCACATGAACTTACCCATGTGGTTCAGCAGACGGGGGGAGATTTTTCTGCGGCAGAAAAACCCATGATTTCCCGTTTCAGCGATACAGGCCATCATCAGATTGAAGAATATGCCCTGCACAATGCCGGTTTGGGTGCGGGAGATATTGCATTTATTTCCCAGGCAGATACTCCCGAAAAGCAGGAAGATGCAGCAAAAAGATATGGGCTGACAAAAGAACAAATTTTACTTATACAGCAGTCAGGCAAAACCGGAGAATTGAGGTTTAATGCCGGGCAGATCAAAGGCATTCACAAAGGAAATACCCAGCGCGACTACAGCCAGGTGCCCAAAGCGGGCAATGCTTTTTTGCTCAATCAGAATAGTAATTTCGGGGGTTATAAGGCGGAAGAACACTTTGACAACTTTATTTATGACATCCAAAGTGGCAAATGGCGGACAAGAGGGGTGAACACGAAATTCAAATACAACGACCTGCGGCATCCTGACACCTCTCCTTTGGATTATATAAGATCGCAAATTTATAAGCTGGCAGAAGACTACGATCAGAAAGAAAGCACAGACGAACACAAAATGATTTATGCCGGAAATGCGTTTCATACTGTTGAGGATTTTTTTGCGCATTCCAATTTTGTGGAACTGATCCAGTCAGATTCGCGGCATGGAAACGAATTGATTTCCGGTAGCGTCGGCGGTACGAGCGACAGCATATATACCATCAGTGAAAGTATCAGTGGGGCAGGTATGAAGGATTATTTTCACCAGCAGGCGGAAGCGGTAAAAGAAAAATCTGCCGAAGGATCACACGCTAAAATGGCCAAAGATCATCCGGGGGCACATAATTTTGAAATTGCCAGAAAACTAGCTGCCCTGGTAGTCCGGCAGTTATCTACCGATTTGTTGATTTCTCTGCTGGCTACTACTCCGGCAGAAAGAAAAACCATGCTGGAAAATACATTTATGAAAAAGTTGGTCCGCTATTTCAGAAAACCTGATTTTTCAGATCGGTGGTGGGATGCGGTTTTGCAGAAGGCACCCGCAAATATCGATTCAGAACTTGATCGAATACAAAACCGCACACCGGTAACGATAAATCAGTCGCCGTTCAGTCCACTTCGAAATATAGAAGCCTCCGCATATGGTCCTATGAAAATTCCATTGGGAATTGCCCTGCCCATTCGTACCCAAAACAACCATTTCTGGATACAGGGCGGGTTCGGGGTAATGGCTCCTGTGGAACGGGATGACCGGTTTTTTCCCAGAATTCTGCAGGAGGAAACCCCCGGTTTTTTTGGGGGGATTCAAATAGGCGGCGGGTTCTAACAGATAAAAAAGCAAATGATCACGATCGCAGTTGCCATACAAAAGGGTGGATCAGGAAAAACCACCACAGCCATCAATCTCGGAGCAGGTCTTCGCCAGTTGGGGAAAAATGTGCTCCTGCTGGATCTCGACCCTCAGGCCAATATGACGCAGGCATTGGGTTTTGAGGACCCGACGCCCAGTCTGTATGAGCTTTTGCGCCAGGAGTTTGACGGAGAAGAAGCTGATATAGACCGCGCCCTGATTTATTCGGGGGATATTCCGCTTATCCCCGCCTCCCTCGATCTCGCCGGAATTGAACTGGAACTGGTGAGTGTATATAACCGCGAGCGGGTATTAAAAACCATGCTGCAGCCGCTGGAGGAAAAATATGACTTTCTGATCATCGACTGCCCGCCTGCGATCAATCTGCTTACCATCAACGCGCTGAATGCCAGCGACTTCGTGCTTATGCCGCTTCAGGCAGAATTTCTCCCGCTACGGGGAGTGCACAGTTTTATGAAAACTTTTCAGAAAGTTAAAAAACAGCTCAATCCCGGTCTGGAAATTCTGGGGTTTGTGCTTACCCGGTTTGACCAACGCAAATCGATGAACCGAAACGTGTTGGACCAGCTCAATGCCGAATACGGAAATCTGGTCTTCGAAACCAGCATCCGAACCAATATCAGCCTGGCTCAGGCTCAGGAATGGGGACAGGATATTTTCCGGTTCGACAACACCAGCAACGGCGCATTTGACTATATGCAACTCGCTCAGGAAGTGCTGGGCAGACTCAATAAATAAACTTTTCACCTCCGAATTAATCCTCTGGCCATGAGACTGATTCCCATTTCCATACCCTCCGGACTTACCGAACGATCAACTATCGTTTCCGGCGCCATTACCCCACAGGATGAATCCTCCGGATTTCTGGACTATGGGGTAATCTTTACCACCAGTACCTCCCCTTCGCCCGAAGATTTTGATACCCGTCAACTGATCGGCGCGATTGTCGAAAATACAGAACTTCCCCCCGAAGACGAAGACCGGTATTTTACGGTCATTGGCGGGTATTATTTTGAGCGGATTCGCGTCAACAACCAGAAAGAAGCCAAAACAACCAAAGTATTTGGAATCGCGCTCGACAGAGAAAAGGGATTTTTTATTGAGGAAGACGGGAGTGTAATCCTGCGCGACCACTGGCAACTGCTGGAAGAAAAACGCTCACTCGACGCTACCAACGAGCGCACGGCTGGGGAAAAAACCGGGTGGACGCTGATTGTAGCGGAAGCCAAACTCCCGCGAAATAAATACCCTATGAGCGGTAAGCCCATGCAGGTTTTTCTGCCTTGTGCCGAACTCACCGGATTGGATATAGTAAGAGAAGATTTAAATGAAAATTCGCTTTCTGTTGATTTTCAGGCCCAAACTGATGGTGGTGCGATAGTTTCTTATGTATGGAAAGTGGGCGAAAATGGTGAGGCGCAGACAACTAAGACACCAGACTTCTCTTTTACCTTTCCCCGGTCAGAGGAAAAAGAATCGGAAGTAGAAATATCCGTCAGGGCAAAGGGCGCCGGAGCAGGCTGTGAATCTGAAGCATCGGTTTCAGTCAAAATTCCTCCCGCAGTCAAACAACCACCGGTAGCATGTCCTGCCATTACTGCCATTAACCATAGTGAAGCCGGTAAAGACAATTCAACTTATACTATATCCTTCGTTGCAGATACTTCTGCTGCCCCCGATCGATTTGTCTGGAACTTTGGTGATGGATCAAAAGAAAGTACTTCGAAAACAGGTGCGATCTCCCATACCTTCACCCGACCTGAAGGTGATTCTCAGACACTGGATGTTTCACTCTCCATAGAAGGGCCGGGTGAATGCAGGGATGAAACTTCGGTCTCAGTAGTTATTCCCCCCGCAGTACAAAAACCCGCATGTCCAGCCTTTACTTCGATTACTTTCGAAACAGAGGAAATCGAAACCCAGGCACTGGCCTTTACATTTACCGTTCATTTTGACGGGCCTGCTCCCGCTCAGTTTATCTGGGAAACAGGTATTCGCGGAGAATCTTTTTCTACCCGCGAACCGGTTTTTACGCATATCTATAAGCAGCCGGGAGGAAAACCTGAAAAAAGAAAAATTTCAGTCATTATGGAAGGGCCGGGCGAATGCAGCGATTCGGGAGAACTGGAATTTGTTCTTCCGGGCATTTGTCCTATTCTTTCGGGAATAAGTTTTGATTTGCTTTCAGGCGCAGGTTCGGCCCATCAGGATGTTCAGTTTCGCGCCATGGTAGAAGGCCCGGCGGCGGAGGTGTATATCTGGAATTTCGGAGATGGCAAACCCGCGCTCACAACTGACAGCGGAATGCCCGTTCACCGCTATGAAAAGAAAGGCGGAATGCCTTCCAAATACAAAGTTTCTGTTGTAGCACAGGGACCTGGTGAATGCCATGCCGAAACTTCGGTTGAATGCGAAATTCCGGGTATTTGTCCGCATCTGACCGAGATTCGGCAGACACCTGGCGTACAGCATATCGATACCCAGGAAGTAACTTTTACTGTAATAGCGGATGGCCCTGCCCCCGAGTCTTTTGAGTGGATATTTGGTGATGAGAGTGAACCATTGATTTCAACGGAGGCGACTGTAAGCCATGTGTATTCGCGTCCTTCTGCCAAGCCCTCCCTTTTGCAGGTTCAGGTTTCCGCCAAAGGCCCGGGCGAATGTTTTGCGGTTTTGAGAGATTATGTGGAAATACCCGGCACCTGCCCGGCAATTGACGAGATTGTAGTTGGGGCCGACCCGCAGGAAGAAAAATCACAAAAAATAACTTTCACCGCGCAAACACGGGGACCACAACCCGAAACTTATACCTGGGATATCAGCGATGGCACAGAGCGAATCGTAATGAAATCCCCTGTTCTGGAGCATGTTTTTAACCGGCCTGCCGGAAAAGCCAGGGAATATGAGGTCAAACTTACCATCAATGGCCCCGGAAACTGCATCGATGGCAAAAAGGTTTTTGTAACGATTGAGGGTCGCTGCCCGGTGATCACAGAGGTCATGGTAGAAAATGTCTCCGCCGATGCCCGGACTTTCACCTGTTTGTTTACTGCTTTGGGAAATGATCTGAAGTCAGATCAGTACAAATGGAATTTCGGTGATGGTACGCCGGAGGAAAATACGGCTCAGCCTCAGATTCGCCATACATTCAACCGCCCGATAGGAAGATCTGCCAGCCGCAAGGTCGTGGTAAGTGGCAGTGGTCCGGACAGTTGCGCTGTTTCTGCTTCGGTCATGGTAGAAGTGCCATTTGTGTGTCCGGAACTGGATCAGATTCTGATTAATACCAAACCTCCCGGAGCCAATGGAATGGAAGTGGGGTTTGAGGTAAAAATGAATTTGCCCGAACCCGCACCTCAGTTTTATGTATGGGATTTTGGCGATGGGAGTAAACCCGTCACAACGGTTTTACCCAAGGTAAATCACCTGTTTCCCCGCCCGGAAGGGGATACGGGAAAATATCTGGTCAAAGTGTCTGTTACAGGGCCGGAAACCTGTTCCTCTTCAGGTGAAGTATCCATTTATGTTCCCGGTGTTTGTCCGGTAATGAGCGATATTCAGGTCGTTACCAACCTTCGCAATGACGCACTGGAAGTAACGCTTAAACCTGTGGTTTCGGGACCCTCACCTGACGGATACAAAGTAAAATGGGGAGACGGTTATTCCCGTCCGGAAGTATTGGTTCAGCCTCCGTTTGTTAATGTTTATCCGCGTCCTTCCGGAGACGATATCACCCGCAAAATCGAAGTATTCAGCTTTGGCCCCGGCCAGTGCAGAGCTTCACGGGAAATAGAAGTCACCATTCCTGCCCAATGCCCGGTGATCACCAATGTAAGGCAGTCTGTGAAGGCGCAGGATTTACTGAAGCATACCATTCAGCTTGAACTGACACTTGAAGGCCCGCTTCCTGAAAAGTTTATCTGGGAATGGATGGACGGATCGCCGGCAGAAGAAACGACAACTCCGGTTCATGCGCATACCTTCGACCGGCTGGCGGGCCGTGATCAGGAATTGCTGGTAAATGTCCGGCTGCAAGGCCCGGGAAAATGTACGTATTCCGAGCCGGTACTGCTTACCATACCCGGCTCCTGCCCCAAAATCGTCAATATTCAGAAGGAAATAGTGGTAGCAGATGCTGCAACCCAGACCTGGAAGATGAAGGCAGTAACGACGGGGCATGTTCCCGATGCGTTTGTCTGGAACTGGGGTGACGGAAGTAAGCCCGAAATTACGCCCGGGAATGAGGTTAATCATGTATTCACCAGGAAACCGGGCGATGACAAGACACGCGTTGTATCGGTAACCGCTAAGGGTGCCGGAGGCTGCGAGACCATGGCAGAGACAACGGTTGAGATTCCAGGCATTTGCCCCAAACTCAGAAAACTTACATTGACAGCGGGCAAACTGGAAAAAAATAGCCAGACGGTTTCTGCGGCTGTTATGGTGGAGGGCCCTGCCCCGGAGACTTTCTTCTGGAACTGGGGCGACGGCTCGGAAATAAGTTCGACCTCCGCGCCAACCGCTTCGCATGTTTATGAGCGAAAACCCGGAGATGATAAAATCTATTCGGTTATTGTCTCTGCGAAAGGGCCGGAAGGATGTCAGAGCGGGGTTTCGGCAGACATGGAGATTCCCGGTGTTTGTCCTTCCATTGTGAAGATTGTCCCCACCACAGAGAACCCCGAAGCCGAATATCAGGAAATACAGTTTGAGGTGATTCTTGACGGACCGCTTCCGGGTCAGATAACCTGGGACTGGGGTGATGGTACTGCCCTCACGCGCACGGCAGGCACGAAGGCCGTTCACCGCTACCGTCGCCTGCCGGGCGACGCGGTGGATTACCCCGTGCAGGTAATGCCCGAAGGCCCTGAAAGCTGCCGCTGTGAAGCGATGATTTCGGTTTCTGTGCCCGGGATTTGCCCCGAATTAAAAGAGGTAAAAACTACCCTGATTCAGACTACCCGCACACACCAGCAGATACGGGCAACGGCCATTGCCACGGCGGCAAAACCTGATGCCTATCTCTGGAACTGGGGCGACGGGTCGGCTGTGGAGGAAACAACTTCTCCCGAAAGCCAGCATGAATATCTGCGACCGGAGGGCGATGACAAAGTGTTTGCTCTCTCCGTCTCGACCCGAGGGCCGGGTAGCTGCATCCAAACCAAATCCGTGGACATAAGCGTAGAAGGCGTTTGTCCGGTAGTGCAGAAAATCAATCAAAAACAAACAGTTGAAAAACTGACACAAAAGGTAATATTCTCTCTGGTAATGGAAGGCCCCAAACCCGTCAGTTTTGTCTGGAACTGGGGAGATGGAACTAAATCAATAACCACTGCGGTTCCCGAAGCCGAACATATTTTTCAGCGGCCTATGGGAGATGATATTTTTGTTGAGACAGTGGTTACGGTTCAGGGACCGGGGAAAAAGTGCAGCACAAGTGCTTCAGCCAGAATCAAGGTGCTGGGCGTGTGTCCGATGGTGGAGGATATGAAGGTGGAAACTGTAACCTCGGCGCGGTTATATGAAGAGGTAAGAGTTACGCTGACCATTGATGGCCCGAAACCAGAGAAAATACGTTTTGACTGGGGCGACAGGAGCGAGCCTCTGATTCATGAAGAATTGTCTGCGGTACACCGTTATGTCCGTGTCCCGGGAGAAGACAAAAAATACTATATCACTGCCCGGCTGAAAGGGCCGGGAGGGTGTGAAAATGAGGACGAAACATCTGTGAATATCGCGGCATTATGCCCGGTTGTGGAAACCATTCAGGCTGAGCCGGTAGAGCCGGCAATTCTCCGGAAAACTTTTCAGTTTGACGTGGTGATTGACGGCCCGGAACCCGCCTTTTTCGAGTGGAACTGGGGCGACGGCACGCCTCCCGAAAAAACCAGCCATCCTTATGCAAGGCATTCCTACACCCGGAGTTTTGGGGAAGATGCCAATTATCAGGTAGCTGTAAACTGTCTCGGCCCCGGCAAATGCAGGGTTTCCGGACAGACAGCGGTTATGGTGGAGGGGGTCTGTCCGTCTGTCGTTTCTTTGTCTGCCGAACCGCTCCCACCCGCTGGGCCTGATCAGTCGGTATGGTTTACGGTCCAGTGTGCAGAAGGTCCCGTACCCGAAAGTTATCAATGGAACTGGGGCGATGGCACTTCGGATGAAAGCGCCGTGGCAAGGGTAAAACATACCTTCAAACGGCCTTATGGGGAGAATAAGGATTTTACAGTTTCGGTTACTGCTCTTGGCCCCAAAACCTGCCAGTCTGTTGCGTCAACAGTAGCGACGGTTCAGGGCTGGTGTCCGGAGAATATTAAGCTCCATCATTCCCGTAAATCCCTTTCTTCCGGGATACAGGAAATGTTATTCACTGCTGAAACAGACGGGCCGCCACCAGCCATTTATTTATGGGAATTTGGCGACGGGTCACCGGTACAGGAAACCCGCGTACCGCAGATAGTATATCCGTACCGGAGGCTGCCAGGGGACGACAGAAATTATGAAGTTTCTGTTACTGTCAAAGGCCCCGGGCCGTGCAGCATTTCTGCCGATGGCGTGGTAAAAGTAGAAGGTGTTTGTCCTGCGATACAAAGTATTGATCATCAGCTTATTCCCTCCTCCGATGAAAAGCAACAAGTAAGGGTTTGGGTAGAAGTAACAGGGCCTGTCGAAGGTGGGGAATACCATTGGGAATGGGGGAATGGTAAATCCTCCGTAACCACAGCACCGGAAGCTACCGGCGAATATGCCCGGAAGTATGGAAGCGACCAGCAGTTTCTGGTCTCGGTTGCCCTGAAAGGGCCGCAAAGCTGCGCCTGCAACGCGGTTACGCAGGTATATGTGCCGGGTATGTGCCCGAAACTGATTTATCTGGGAACAGATTTTGGCGAGTATAACCGCCAGTATCAGGATGTTACTGTCAATTTTGACATTGAAGGCGAAGCACCGGAATCGTATGGCTGGTACTGGGGAGACGGACAGACTTTTGGGGCAGATGGACTGATCGGAACACACCGCTACAAACGGCCATTGCAGGATACTGATTACCCGGTAAAAATCGTATGCAATGGTCCCGGCTACTGCGGGGAAGAACAATGTGTCGTCATTCAGATTGAAGGTTCCTGTCCCAAAATCACCCGGTTAATGGTCAGCTATTGCGGCGATAGTACTGAAGGTCAGGAAGTCAGAGTATTTGCCCAGACCCGAAGGCCCGGAGAATATACCTATGAGTGGAACTGGGGCGATGGTTCGCGCATAGAAAAAACCCATGAACCGGTAGCCAAACACTTTTATAAGTTTGCACACGGCAAGCCAATCGACTATGCGGTAAGCGTAACGGTTTCCGGCGAAGTTCGCCAGCATGAGGAAGACGGCTGTGAAGACATCCCATGCAGTCACACAGAGAAAACAACGGTGCACATTGCCGGTCATTGTCCGGTAATCGTAAGCGTAAGACCCGTACTGGGAAAAGCAGACCGTACCAGCCAGAAGATTCGGCTGATTGCGGTTACGCGCGGGGCACAACCTGCGCGATATACCTGGGACTGGGGTGATGCTTCTCCCCGTGAGACCACATCGGTTCCTTATGCCGAACATCTGTTCAGAAAAGATCACGATGGCCCGCGAACCTATTCTGTGCGTGTGATTGCATGGGGGCCCGCTTCTGCCAAAGGTGGAAAAGAATGTCAGGCCCAGTATGAGGTTTTGATCAGACTGGAAGGAGAAGAAGTGAAAATAGATTGTTGAGCATGAATGTACAGCCCATAGAAACATCCCTGCAGTATCTCGCAACCGCGCTGGAAACCCGGCTGAAACTCCATTTCGGACAGAAGGCCGGATATGCACATCTTGGAGAGATTCCGCCGCCTTCTTTTGAAGGCGAGCAGACGGCATTTACTGCATTTATCGACAAATATCAGATGTCATTCGAAGAATATGTGGTACTGCTGATGGCACTGGCTCCGCATATTCAACCTCAGTTTTTTGACTCGATCATTTCCTCTGTCATCCCCGAAGGCGGCGATTTTCCACAGATTGGCGGCGTAAGGGGGCAGCAGTTTCGCGGGTTTCTGCCTACCGGAGAAACCGCGCTGTTTTTACTTGCGGGTGAAAACATTCAGCGACGTTTTGAGGTGCTTCAAATCTTTTCAGAAGACCATTTTTTCTCCCAAAACCAGATCCTTTACCTCGAACCGGCCAAAGACAACGAACCCGAATATAGCGGAAGGCTGAGTCTTTATCCCGACTACGTTTCCCTTTTTACCCTCGGAACCGTTCCGAGGCCGAGGTTTGGGATTGATTTTCCCGCCCAGCATATTTCCACCCTGATGGAATGGGACGACCTGGTGCTCAATGCCCAGACCCTTCGGCAGATACGCGAACTCGAATCCTGGATTCAATACGGAGACGTGATTCTCAATGACTGGGGCATGCGGAAGCGGATTAAACCTGGATACCGCGCCCTGTTTTATGGCCCGGCGGGTACGGGCAAAACCCTCACTGCCAGTCTGTTGGGGAAATACACGGGGCGGGAAGTGTACAAAGTTGACCTGTCGATGGTCGTTTCCAAGTTTATCGGAGAAACCGAAAAAAACCTCGCCACATTGTTTGCCCGAGCGGAAAATAAAGGCTGGATACTGTTTTTTGACGAAGCCGATTCCCTGTTTGGAAAAAGGACCCAGGTGCGCGACGCCCACGACAAATACGCCAACCAGGAAGTGTCGTATCTGCTTCAGCGGATTGAGGATTACGACGGGCTGGTTATTCTGGCATCCAACTTCAAAGGCAATATCGACGAAGCTTTTATGCGGCGATTTCAGTCGGTCATTCATTTTCCCATTCCAAGAGCAGAGGAACGACTGAAATTATGGACGAGTGCCATTCCTGCAGCAGTTACGCTGGAAGCAGATATTGACCTGGCGCAGATTGCAGGCAAGTACGAACTTACCGGAGCCAATGTGATGAATATCATCCAGTACGCCTCGCTGCGGGCACTTACCCGCAACAGCACAAGTTTCCAACTGGACGAATTGCAGGAGGGAATCGCGCGGGAACTGGCCAAAGAAGGTAAAATTGTATAGAGTATGGGTATTTTCCGGGGATTCTGTTAATTTGTCAGCGTTTTCCTCAGAATATGAAAAATTACAGTATTCCTATTTTTATAGCTGTTTTGTTGGCGGTATGGGGTTGCCTGCCTTCACGGGGTGGAAAATCTTCATCTAAAATTGCCTCAGACAGCCTTACCATTGCGCAGGGAAAAGAGTTGTTCATCCAGAATTGCTCTGCCTGCCACAATTTCAGACAAAGAGGCATCGGCCCCAACCTCGCCGGAGTGACAGTGACGGAAAGTACCGAATGGCTGGCCAGTTTTATCGCCAATTCCCCGCAAATGGTTTCGGCAGGTGATCCCAGAGCGGTAGAACTGTTTAAGGAATTTAAGATTCCCATGCCTCCTTTTCCCACTTTGGGAGAAAATAATATCGCAGCCCTGATTGCTTATATGCACACTTTTGCAGATGATACAGCGCACGGGCCTGCGATGGGAACTGCGCTCAAAAATCCGGTACCAACTCCTATTGTATCCTCAGGCATTACCCTCAGTGCCGAGTATTTTGCCCGCGTACCTGCAACCGCAGAACTACCACCGGTCGCCAGAATCAACAAAATGGCCCCTATGCCTGGCACTGATCGCTTGCTTATTCACGACCTCCGCGGAAAACTGTATGAAATTACCGGCGATACCGTGAGCCTGTATATGGATTTCCCGAAGCTCAGAGAAAAGTTTATCGATAAACCCGGACTGGGTACAGGGCTGGGGAGTTTTGCCTTTCATCCCGATTTCCTTTCCAATGGGCTATTTTACACCACCCATACCGAACCTGCAGGTACATCACCTGCCGACTTTGACTACGAAGACTCCATCGGCGTAACCCTGCAATGGGTGCTCACCGAATGGACACAAAAAGACCCTGCGGCCACCCGGTTTTCAGGACAGGGAAGAGAACTCATGCGGGTGGATATGGTTACCGGAATTCATGGGTTTCAGGATTTGAACTTCAATCCGCTGGCAGTCCGGGGAAGCGCAGAGTATGGCATCCTCTATCTCGGCATCGGAGATGGCGGGGCAACGGGGGAAGGATATGATTTTATCTGCCACGACAGAAAACGAATCTGGGGTTCGGTTATCAGGATCAACCCTGCTGGAAATAACAGCCGCAACGGGAAATATGGTGTTCCTCCCGATAATCCCTTTGTTGCAGAAAAAGATTCTGAGGTGGTAAAGGAAATTTTTGTTTATGGTTTTCGCAACCCACACCGCACAAGCTGGGATCCCCTTACCCGGAAAATGCTGATTACCGACATCGGCCAGTCCAGTATTGAGGAAATCAATCTGGCCGTACCGGGCGGTGATTTTGGTTGGAATACCCGGGAAGGGACTTTCGCCCTCAACCCAGAGAAAATAGACAGTGTATATTCCCTCCCGGCAGACGACAACCGCGACAGTTATGTTTATCCTGTGGCGCAGTTTGACCACAGCGAAGGCCGTGCCATTTCGGGTGGGTATGTTTACAGAGGCGAAAATATACCGGTTCTCCGGGGAAAATACATTTTTGGCGACGTAGTTTCCGGCAGACTTATGATGACAGACGCTGATGCCCTCCATCAGGGAAATCAGGCAGAAATAAAAGAGCTTTCATTTGAAGCAGAAGGAAAAAAACAAAATCTGGAAGAATTAACCGGAAACAAAAGAGTAGATTTGCGATTTGGTCAGGATAACAAAGGTGAATTGTATATTTTTACAAAAGCTGACGGAAGAATCTGGAAAATAACCGGAGCAAGATAATACGGAGCCTTATAGGTCAAACCCTGAGAGAAACATAATGGATAACTCATCCCTTATTCCTGAGCAGATTCAGGAAAGTGAATTAAAAAAAAGACGACTGCGAAGACCCCAGTGGTGGACCGATTTTCTGGTCGATCTGGCAGGTTTGTACCAGTTTATCGTCAGGTTTTTCCGCGAACTTTTTCATCCGCCCTATGAACTGAAGGAAGTGCTGAACCAGTGTTATATCATTGGTTACAAAACCCTGCCGCTGATTGCATTTACTGCCTATATCGGCGGGATTGTATTCACCCGGCAGTCGCGGCCAAGCCTCGAATCATTTGGCGCGGTCTCCTGGCTGCCCTCGCTGGTCGGGGTGGGGATTATCCGCTCCCTGGGCCCGCTGATTGCCGGATTGATTGGCGCGGGGAAAATCGCTTCCAATATTGGTGCTGAACTGGGATCAATGAAAGTTACCGAACAGATCGATGCGATGGAGGTTTCCGGTACCAATCCTTTTACCTTTCTGGTGATAACGCGGGTACTGGCCTGTTCATTTATGGTGCCGATCCTCGTCATGTTTTGCGACATGATTGCCCTGATGGGAGGATTTACCTCAGTATATTTTGGCGAAGGTGTAAGCTTTCCGCTGTATTTTTCGCAGGCATTCAGTACAATTAAAATGGAAGACATATTTGCTTCCTCCCTAAAATCTGTGCTGTTTGGATTTGCCATTGGCATCATTGGTTGCTACAAAGGATACAATTCGAAGAAAGGAACCGTGGGCGTCGGGAAAGCTGCCAACTCCGCTGTAGTAATATCCATGTTTATGGTCTTTGTCATCGACCTGTTTACCCTTCAGATTATGACCCTGGTCAGAAACCTTCTTTACTCCTAAACACATGCCACATATCCATAATCAAGTGTCCACCCGAACCTTTGACTATGCCGGTCGGGATGTGATTATCGAAATTGAAGGCCTGAATAAGAGTTTTGGCGACAATCATGTGCTGAAAAACATCGATATGAAGCTGTATCAGGGGGAAAACCTGGTTGTACTCGGCCGGTCGGGAACTGGTAAATCCGTACTGATTAAATGTATAGTCGGACTGATGAGAAGCGATTCGGGGGTGTTGCGGGTAATGGGACGGAATGTACCCGACCTGAATACCTTTGAGATGAATGATCTCCGGAAGCGAATCGGGTTTTCTTTTCAAATGTCGGCACTTTACGACTCAATGAATGTGCGGGAGAATCTCGAATTTCCCCTCAAACGCAACGAACCCGGCCTCAATCAGGGCGAAATCAACGACAGGGTAGAGGAGGCACTGTCCAATGTCGGGCTGCTGCATGCCATTGACCTTATGCCCGTGGAGTTGTCGGGCGGGATGCAGAAACGCGTGGGGATCGCCCGTACACTGATTCTGAATCCCAGTATTATGCTCTACGATGAGCCGACCGCCGGCCTTGATCCGATCACAGCGGGCGAAATCAACGAACTGATCCTCAGTGTTCAGGAACAATACCACACGTCTTCCATCATTATTACACACGATATTACCTGTGCGCGGATGACGGGAAACCGCATCAATTTTATGTACGAAGGAGAATTTGTACTCAAAGGCGGCTACAACGACCTATCGGTTGTGGACGATCCGCGTATCAGACCATTTTTTGAATATTAGAAAAAGAGAAATATGAATCAGGAAACCATCAAACAGGCGAAGCTGGGCAGTTTTGTGCTCGTCGGTCTGATTTTGTTTATCACTGTTCTTGCCCTCGTTGGCAGGCAACAGAATGTATTCGAACGCACATTCCGCCTTCAGGTAAGGGTATCCAATGTCCAGGGGCTTCAGAAAGGTAGCAATGTCTGGTTTTCGGGCGTGAAAATAGGTATTGTCAAGGATGTGGTGATCGAAAGCACCCAGTCTGTATTGCTGGAGCTGAAAGTGGGCAGAACCTTGCAATCGTTTATCAAAAAAGACGCATCGGCCAAGATCGGATCTGACGGGCTGCTGGGCAATAAAATTGTAATCATCTCCGGAGGCACGGAAGAAGCTGCCGCCGTCGAAGACGGCGATATGATCGACGCCTCGCAGGGCGGCATCAATACCGACGAACTCATGGCGACCTTCCAGGTTACCAACGACAACCTGGCGGCGATTACCTCAGATCTGAAGACTATTTTTGCCGATATACAGGGGGGTAAAGGATCGCTGGGCGGCATCCTTCAGGATTCGGTCATGTACGGCGACCTCAAAGCGACCATTGCCTCAGCCACTGCGGCCAGCCGCAATACCGCCAAAGCCACACAGGGCCTCACACAGCTTGTGGGCCGCGTCAATGCGGGCGAAGGCATGGTTGGCGCCATCCTCAACGATTCGTCGTATGAGGGCCGCGTGGACCGCGCGCTGATAGACGTCAGCAAAACTGCTGACGAGGCTGCCAAAACCGCCGAACAACTCAACAAGCTCACCAAAGACCTTCAGGTCATTATGGCCGGTCTCGACGACCCGAATGCACCGATGGGCATGATGCTCAAAGATTCAGTATTTGCCAACAACCTTCAGGAGAGCATGATGAACCTGAAAAACAGCTCGGATGAACTCGACAAAACCCTTGAGGCTGCACGGGAAAGCTTTTTGATGCGCAAGCGGATATTTAAGAAAAACAAGCCGGAATAGAATGGACGGTGCGTGTTGGAACAATAATTTAAAACCACTTGCAAATCAGGGAGTTATTTTCTAAGTTGGGAGAGAACAAACTAACTCCTTACTTATGAAAGTACTGCTTCCCGTAACGCTTCTGATTATTGGATTATCCTGGGGTTGCACCCAGAGAGAGCTGGTTCAGCCGCCCGTGGCTGAAGAAAAAGTGGAAACCTGCAATTTGCATTCACAGGCTGTGGTAGAGTTTCGCGAGGCCGGACATAATTCCAGCCAGTCATTTCTCTATCTGGTACTGATCAATGAAACAGGCAACCGCTATCAGGATGTTTTTCCTGCCAGTTTCAAGCTGGAAGGTTCTTATGAAGTAGGAGACAAGGTCGAAATTACTTTCCACTACGACTTTAGCGGCGACATGGTGTATGTCAGCGCCTGTGGAAATGGTGATGCTGACAACCCCGTATATGAGCGTATGGCTCAGGTCGTGGTCTGTGGCATCAAAAGCAATTCCTGACCCGTACATCGCTGCCACTTCTGGTGGTAAAGTAGGATGAATCACCCTGCCATCTGAGATTTCTCATATTCTCCGGTTGCAGGGTTTTTTATGTTTGTTTTCCAAAAACAACTGAAATGAAAAACTGGTTTTTATTCCTCATGTCCGGTGCCTTAACAGCATTATTCCTTCCTGCCTGTACTTCTCCTGCAACTTCCGAAAAACAGCAGGAGGTTGCCGACAGCGTGTATATCGCGCAGGGAAAAACCATTGCAGGCGCAGTGTTTTCCAAACTATCGGGCGAACTCTCCGCAGCCATGCAGTCGGGTGGGGTAGAGAAGGCCGTTCCCTATTGCCACCTTCATGCTTATCCACTGACAGACAGTCTGTCGGCGGTGTATTCGGCTTATATTCGACGGGCATCACACAAACCCCGCAATCCGCAGAATGCTGCCGACAGCCTCGAAGCTGCAACCATTGCGATGTATGCAGAAAAGATGGCTGGAGGAGAAAAACCCACGCCGGTAGTGGTGAGAGAAAAAGAAGGCGCTGTTCGGTTCCTCGCCCCGATTCTTCTGGCAGCACCCTGTCTGAAATGCCACGGAGACATTGATCATGACATTTCTCCGGAAAAATACGCCCTCATACAAAACATCTACCCCGATGACAAAGCCACAGGCTTTGCAGAAGGCGAGCTGAGAGGCGTGTGGTCGATACGGTTTGAGTGATGGGGAAGGGATGAATAGGAAAATTATGGTATAATTAGGATAGATTTACTTCAAGTCTATTCCTTTACCTTAATTATTCCTTTATGAAAACCATCCTGAATCAAATCATTGCTAACCACAAAAATGCAGAACGGGAAGAAGCCCTCGCCATCCAGCGGGAGATTGAAAATCCCGCTACCAGCGACTCCCGGCGAAATTTTCTGAAGAAAACTGCATTGGGCGGTATGGCTATTACCAGCCTGATGGGAATGTCAATAGGCGATACCCTCGCCCAGGCAACCAGCAAAGTCAACCGGCTTTCCAATCCGTCGGACCTAAAGATCACCGACATGCGGTATGTTACCGTTTCCAATGGCACTTCCTTCACCAATGCGCGAAATGTTCTCATCCGCATCGACACCAACCAGGGAATTTATGGACTGGGAGAACTGCGCGACGGGGCAGATCCACGCTACGGGCTTTTCCTGAAAAGCCGCATCCTCGGCATGAACCCCTGCAACGTAGAGATGCTCTTCAAAATTATCAAACCATTTGGCGGACATGGTAGAAAGGCTGGCGGTGTAAGTGGCGTTGAAATGGCGCTATGGGATCTGGTTGGAAAAGCCTATGGCGTGCCTGTATGGCAACTGCTCGGAGGAAAATACAGAAATAAAGTACGCCTTTATGCTTATGTTCCCGCTCACAGTTCCCGGAATATGGACGTGGAAAAATTTAAGGCAGATTGCAAAGTGCGCATGGAAGATCAGGGGTTTACCTGGCTGAAAATGCACCCGGGTATTGGCGTTTACAGCGATGTGCCGGGAACGACGGTCAATACCCCTTTTATTCCGGGTTTTAAAGACAACAATGCCGATGACTACCTGTCTTATCAAAATACCCGGCATGCCTTTACCGGAATTCAGGTTACGGATAAAGGACTGGATTTGCTTTCAATTATGTGGAGACGATCCGCAATGTTGTGGGGTATGATATTCCCCTTTCCGCGGATCACTTCGGTCATTTTGATGTCAACAATTGTATACGTGTCGCCAATGCACTTGAAAAGTTCCGACTGGCTTCGCTGGAAGACTTTGTTCCCTGGGACAGTATCGACCAGTTAAAAATGATCACCGATTCGATCAATTCGCCAACCATTACAGGCGAAGATATATTTGGAAAAGAAGCCTTCCGCAAACTTTGCGATGTGCATGCAGTAGATATTGTGCATCCGGATATGGGAACTTCCGGAGGTATTCTGGAGACCAAAAGAATCGGCGATTATGCAGAGGAGACCGACATTGCGATGAAAATGCACTTTGCCGGAACGCCAGTTTCTTTTATGGCGAATGTACATTGCGCAGCAGCGACGCAAAACTTCCTCGCACTCGAAATGCCCACGCAGTGTGTGGACAATCCCTGGTGGCCCAAACTTGTCAAAATGGTCGGCGAGCAGCCCCTGTACACCAAAGGATTTGCCAACGTGCCTTCTGATGCTCCCGGACTCGGGGTCGAACTCAACGAAGAAGAACTCAAAAACATATTCACGAGGAGGATAAGAGCTATTTTGCCCCGACACCTGACTGGGATGCCAAACGCTCCCATGACCGGTTGTGGAGTTAAGCCTTATTTGGATAAATCATCCTGTAGCCTGAGAAATCGCATATCTTCAGGCTACAGGTTTCTTTAGATTTGGAGAATGAATAAAGTAGTTATGAAAAATTTACTGACAATACTTCTCATTTTATTGCTGGGGCAAATACAATTTTCGTCCTGCACTTCTCCTTCTCACCACAGCAGTCAGGTAACCGAACGACTTCCCGACAGTGTGTATATGGCTCAGGGAAAGACCATAGTTGGCGCAGTGTTTTCTAAACTATCGGGCGAGCTGAGTGTGGCGATGCAGTCGGGTGGGGTAGAGGAAGCCGTACCGTATTGCAATGCAAGAGCCTATCCGCTTACAGACAGCCTTGCTGAGGTATATAAAGTTTTTATTAAAAGAACTTCCCTGAAGGTGAGAAATCCCCAAAACGTGGCCGATAGTATGGAAAATGAAATCATCAACACCTATCTGCAGAAAAAAACACAAGGCGAGCCATTGACACCTATGGTTGTTGCGGTTTCTGAGAGTGAAACCCGGTTTTTTGCACCGATCATCCTTGCGGCTCCCTGTCTGAAATGTCATGGAGACATAGAAAAGGACATTTCGCTGGAAAAATATGCATTCATAAAAGATCTGTATCGTTCCGATGAAGCAACCGGTTATGCAGAAGGAGATTTGCGCGGCATTTGGTCAGTGGCGTTTCGTTAGCCAGACTAGTTGTAAATTGTTTCCTCCCATGGGTTTCAGTATTTCTATTCTTCCGAAAATTTGGCTTAATTAAAGGAATATTGAGGGAATAAAAAGAACCCATGAAATACGAGCTCATCCACGACATGATCGCCCGGCAGGTGGCAAAATCAGCCTGGTCAACTGCGGACTGGCTAATCAGTGTCACGACACGGACTGGATGCCAGTCTTTATCCGCTAGGGAAATAATCTTAACCGGATGATTTGCCTAAAAATCGTGGCATGCGGGAAGAAGACGTGATTTTTTGTATGCAGCAGTTTGAGCAGATCAAACTCCTTCGGCGTTTTGTAGTGGAGCGAGAGGGGTGAATAGAGGTTGCTGAGTTTTTTCGTTAAAATCGATGATTGAATCGTCCATCGTTTGTGTTAAAAATGCCTTTGGCCGTTATTTACAAAAATCCCGGTAATCTCATTTTGTACTTATGATTTATCCTATCATTTTCCTCACCTTCGCCAATGACGCCGATGCGCACCTCCCCCTGCTCAAGGAAGAGAGTCGCCTGTTGCAAAGAGCGCTGGCGGAAATCGAACAAAAAGAACTTGTCAAGGTTCACCGCGAAGAAAGTGCGGAAATAAAGGATATCTTTAATTTTTTTGTTGAACATCAGAATCAGATAGCGATTTTCCATTATGGGGGACACGCCAACAGTACACAGTTGCAACTTGAAGGTGGAGCGGGCAATGCTAAGGGGTTAGCTACTCTGTTTGGGGAACAAAAAAACCTAAAGCTGGTGTTTCTCAATGGCTGCTACTCAAAAGGTCAGGTACAAACGCTCCTTGATTCGGGAGTAAAAGCGGTCATCGCCACATCGGTTCCTGTCGGTGATAAGAAAGCTAAAGAATTTGCTCAACAGTTTTATCAGGCTTTAGCCCAACTGCATACAATTGAGCAGGCCTTCAAGACGGCGGAATCTTTTCTTAAAACTCTTTATAGAGAGGCTGTAGAGACTCATTTTCGGAGTTTTAGCATTGAGGATTTAAGTAATATGAGTGATTCAGTTGAAATCAGTGGACTTCCGTGGAACTTGTATATCAAAGATGAACACCGGAAAGAAATCCTCAATTACAAGTTGAGCTACTTAATGCGGGACCTGGGCTACCAGAGATATGCTGAAAAAATAGGCCGGGAATATCTAAAACCCATTTTTGAAGGGGAGGAAATGACTTTGGCAGATATTTACATTGAACCTGATTTTACAATTCACAAACATTGTTTTGAAGAAAACGACCTAAGACTAAAAGACCAAGGGAATTATTTTCAATCCAAGGAAACTCAAAGCCGATTTCTTTTTCCGTTAATGCCGACGGAAGAGAACAAAACTCACAATCCTTATAAGGACAATCTTCATAAGATCACATCATCATTTTTATGTGGAAACCATGGATTAGGCCTCGCTTCTGATAACGCAAAGGTAATGCTTTTACTTGGCCATCCTGGGCAGGGGAAAACCTCTTTCTGCAAACGGCTGGTTTATGATATTATTCATGGAAATCAGAATATTGAAAAAGAAGTTTTCCTTATCAAATTGAGAGGGATTCTGAAAGCAAAGGAGTTAATCACTGACCCGCTTGAGGTTTTGGCAAAAGAGCTAAAACCATATTTTGGAGAAAATGAAATTTCCGTTTCCCGGATTTCTCAGGGGCTTTTAATCCTGGATGGATTGGATGAATTATTTATGAAGGAAGGGTTGACCCATAGCGATATTGACGATTTATGTAGAAATCTGGCAAATTTTACAGATGGAAAATATCCAAACCTTCAGGTTATCCTTACTTCCCGGACGGCTTATGTGGATATTGAAAAACTCAGAAAAAAGCAATTTCTGGTTTTGCATTTAGGGTTGTTGAATTTAGATCAGCAAATCGAGTTTATAGACAGATATAAAAAATTTAATACCTGCAAACTGGATAAAGATAAGCTTATAGAAATTCATGAAGATGACCACTTCAAAAATATCCGGGAATTAACCAATCAACCCATTATTCTTCAGCTTATTGCCAAAGCTGACTATGAAATCGCAACAGATTCTTCTATTACCAAAATCTATAATAATCTGTTTCAAAGCCTGATTAAAAACGTGTTGAACAGAGATTATTCAAAATCTGGTAAACTCGATATTTTTGAGAATTTTAAAGAGCGCGATCTCGAAAGGTATATGGAGGAAATTGCGCTTTCCATTTATCAGAGTGATTTTGAATATATCAGAAGATCGGACCTTGAAAAATTGCCAGCAACAGACAAGTTTATGAAAAAACTGAAAAGCGCTGATCTTGGAGATGCGCTTAAAAGTCTGGCGATCTCTTTTTATTTTCAGGAAGTGGACCCTCAAAAAGAAGATATCAGGGAAGAAAAAGATAATTATGCACTTGAGTTTCTCCACAAATCTTTACAGGAATTTTTAGTCGCCAAAAAAATCTGGCATACATTTATAGAAATTGGAGAGGAAAAATCTAATGGAGAGCTCCTTTATGAAGACGGTGAGTGGCTGAAAGTCTTAAGTCTTGTTTTTCCGGTTTTATCCCCGAAATCTCTCTCAAAAGAAGTATTTGACTACCTGGTAGAATTGATCCAGGAAGATGAAATTACGGATAAGGAAAAACTTACCGAAAGGCTTAAGCAGTTTTTTCCCAAACTGGTGAAAAAAGATTTTCTGTTTAAGTATGATTCGGAATCAAGTAGTGAGAATCCAATCTTATTAGCTCAAAACACATTTTTTGGTTACTGGTCAGTAATGGCATGTGTAAATACAAGTGGGAATCTCCTTACATCTGAGTTAAAGGAAAAGATTGGATTTTATTTAAGAATTCCTCCGCCTCCCGCACCATTTCTTCTTTCCAATCAGGATTTAAGTTTTTTAAATCTCCAAGGAGCCAATCTTAATGGAGCCAATCTTAATGGAGCCAATCTTAATGGAGCCAATCTTGAAGGAGCCATTCTTAAAGAAGCCTATCTTGAAGGAGCCAATCTTAATGTAGCCAATCTTTATAGAGCCATTCTTTATGGAGCCAATCTTAAAGAAGCCTATCTTGTAGGAGCCAATCTTAATGGAGCCAATCTTTATAGAGCCATTCTTTATGGAGCCAATCTTTATATAGCCAATCTTGAAGAAGCTTATCTTAAAATAGCCAATCTTAATGTAGCCAATCTTTATAGAGCCAATCTTGAAGGGGCCAATCTTCAAGGGGCCCATCTTGAAGGAGCCAATCTTGAAGGGGCCAATCTTAATAGAGCCATTCTTTATGGAGCCAATCTTGAAGGAGCCAATTTTGAAGGAGCCAATCTTAATAAAACACAAAACTTAACAGCAGAACAACTCTCAAAAGTTTATACCCTATACCAAACCAAAAATATTCCTTCCGAGATCGAAGAAGAGTTGAGAAAAACACATTCATATTTGTTTGACATTCCAAAAGAAACCTAGATACTTGGGAACTTTTTGATCTCATCACCACAATCCATGCAGGTACTTCCAAAGTATTTGAATAGAGAATAAATTAAAGATCAATGCTGTTAAATGCGAGTTTATGTACATAAACAATATCTGTGGCCTCACTGCACTCCTCCTCCTCACCGGATGCACAAAAACCTCTCCGTCGCTTTTCACCATTGAAAATGAGCAGATTCGTGTGCAGGTAAGTGCTGCCGGCGCTGAACTTAGAAGCATCAGGAATGTGCATGAAGAGCGAGAATACCTTTGGCAGGCGGATTCCAATTATTGGTCCCAATCGTCGCCGATTTTGTTTCCCGTAATCGGCAGATCGTATGAAAATGCTTACCTGTATGACGGGGTGCAGTACCATATGCCGCAACATGGTTTTGCCATGAATTATGACTGGCTATGTGTTTTTCAGGGCGAAGATAGTCTCGCTTTTGAATTCCGCGCCAATGAAGAAACCCGGAAGTTATATCCCTTTGATTTTGTATTGGACGCATCCTACAAAATCAGGCATAATCGTCTGGCCGTGTATTATCAGGTTCGAAATGAAGGAAATAGGCCTATGCCTTTTGTGATTGGCGGCCACCCCGGTTTTAATTGTCCGATCGGAGAAGCTGTTCCTCAAAGTGCCTATGCGCTGGTTTTTGAAAAAGAAGAATTCCTGTACCGTTATTATCTGGCGAATGCGATACCGGACAGCGCTTTATTTCTCGACCATCAGAAAAGCATTCCGATCAGCAAAACGCTGTTTGAAAGCGGCGCTGTCATTTTGAAAAATCCCCAATCATCATGGGTAGGTTTACAGCGCCCTGACGGGAGCATCTATCTGAAACTACATATCGAAAATTTTCCCTATCTCACCCTTTGGACAAGTATGAAAGAAGAGGCACATTTTATTTGTCTGGAACCCTGGATGGGTTTACCCGGACAGCGGGAAAGTTTGCAGCAGATAACCGACAAAGAAGGGGCCATTGAGCTTGAACCGGGAGAGGCTTTTGCCACTTTCTACGAGATTGAGGTGGGGGAATAGTATTTATAGTAAGCTCCGAATACAAAAATTCCCGATCCTTGGGGATCGGGAACCTTTGATTTACTTGCGGAGAGGGAGGGATTCGAACCCTCGGTACCCGAAGGTACAACAGTTTTCGAGACTGCCCCATTCGACCACTCTGGCACCTCTCCGAAAAGTGTCCGCAAGTTAAAACATTTTTTCGGTGAAATAAACCGCCCTTAATATTTATTGTGCCGGTCCAGCTCTCTTTTTGTATCTCGGTCTTTAATAGAATCGCGCTTGTCGTGTACTTTTTTCCCCTTTGCGAGGGCAACCTCGATTTTTGCCAGGTTGCGGTCGTTGAAAAAGATTTTTGTAGGCACGACGGTATAACCCTTTTGCTCGGTGGCTTTTACCAGTTTTCGCAGTTCCTTTTTCTTTAGCAGGAGTTTTCGCTCGCGGGTAGGAATATGGTTGTTGTAAGATCCTTCCTCGTACTCGGCGATATTCATATTGACAATATACAGTTCCTCCTGCCGGAAATCACAATAGGATTCCTGAAGGCTGGCCTTTCCGTTTCTGAGCGATTTTACTTCAGTTCCGGTCAGGAGAATACCCGCCTCAAACCGCTCTTCCAGTTGATACTCAAACCCTGCTTTCCGGTTGCTGACAATGGTGGTATTTCTTCCTTTGATACTCACGGTTTTGGTTTAAAGATATTTCTCTTCGATAATCTGCCGGTGATATAGTGCATGTCCGGCAATGATGTAAAATACGGCACGGCAGGAAACGGGTTTTCCATTGGCTATGCCCAGTTGCAACAGCCCTTCATCGGGCATATTCTGAATGAGGCTGAGGGTGGATGCTCTTACGGTCGAAAATTCGCCCAAAAGATTTTCCCAGCTCCGGTTGGCAAACCCGCCAGTGGGAATATACCCGTCCTGCTCAAATCCCTCAATCGGGGTTTCGTCGCCTCTTCCGATCCTGAGGGCACGATAGGTCATGATCCGTTCGGTATCCAGTATATGCCCCAACACTTCCTTTAGCGACCATTTTTCGGGCTGATAGCGAAAATCGTATTTATCCGAAGGTATGTTGCGGAAAAACCCTTCCAGCTCACCCTGCTGCTGCGTGAGGAAAGCGCGTATATCCGACTCTTTGGGTACCAGCCGGATATAGGAAAAATAATAGGGGGCGTATTCGTCAGGTAAAGGGTAATCTGTCATAAAAAATGGGTTACAGCCGGTTGCGGTTATTTTTTTCTGATCAGCGTTCGGTAAGTATAGGCAAATTCGTTTTTTTCATCGGCCTGGTGAGATTCCACATCTGTGATTTCCCAGCTTTCTTCCTGTGGCAAATGAAAAAATGTATCTCCTTCTACGTCTGCGTGTACGAAAGTTTCATAGATTCTGGAAATATATCCTTTTTCTACTCCTTCCAGAAATAATGCGGTTCCGCCTACGATAAAAATTTCGGGCACATCGCCGCAAAGTTCAATCGCCGCTTCCAGGGAATCTGCCGTTTCTATGCCTTCTGCCGCAAAATCCCGGTTTCGGGAAATGACAATATTCCTCCTGCCTGGAAGCGGTTTTCCAATGGATTCATAGGTCTTTCGCCCCATCACAATGGGCTTTCCCATCGTAAGCTGTTTGTACCGCTTGAGATCGGCAGACAGCCGCCAGGGGATGGAATTCTCTTTCCCTATGACCGAATTTTCTGAAATTGCGTATATGGCACTGATGGCTGGCATATTTTTTTGAGGCCGAAAATACTATATCTTTGCGGGATGAAAAACTATTGGTTGATCGCCGGGTTGATTTTCTTTATCGGCTGCGCCGAAAATGAAATGCCGGAAGGAATTCTTTCCGAACAAAAAATGCAGGCAGTCCTGGCCGACATTCATGTAATGGAAGGAGCCGGTGATGCGAATATAAGACAGATTATTGCGCGGAAAAACTTCAGGGAGGATATGCACGATGAAATCATGAAAAAAAACGGCATATCCCGCGACCAATTTTTTAAAAGCTACGAATATTATATCAACCACCCGGCTCAACTGGATTCGATCTATTACCGGATGATTAAGGAGTACGACGCCAAAATGGAAAACTCCTACGACAAATCTTACGGCAATCAGGACCCAAATGCAACCAGACCCGGGGCAGCAGGCATTCAATAATGAAGTGTGTTCACCCTCATACCTTCGAAAAACTAGGTTTTGATGAAATTCTGGCGCATGTGCAGCGCTATACCATGAGCGAAGAGGCACGGGAGGAAGTGATGACCATTCGCCCGGAAAAATCGCCCCAACTTATCCTCGATGAACTCCATAAGGTTCGCGAATTTAAAGATATTCTCGATTTCGGAGACCCTTTTCCCGCGCTTCGTTTTCAGGCGGTATCGCCCCTGCTCGCCAACCTGGAGGTAGAAGGCAACTGGCTCAACCGCCAGGAACTGCACGCTTTCCTCGGCTGGCTGATTATCCTCCGGGAGGTAACACATTATTTCCGGCAGCGGAGCGAAAATTATCCCCGGCTCAACGGCCTGGTCAATCAGTCTGAATTTGATCCGGGCATAATTAAAAAAATTGAGGAAGTGCTGGACGAAAGGGGAAATATCAGGGATAACGCTTCCCCCGAACTTGCCACCATCCGGCGGCAACTGATTTCCACCGCCAATGACCTCCGCAATACGCTCTATAAAGTACTGCGGATGGCCAATGAACAAAACTGGAGCCAGGAAAAGGAAATTACTATCCGCAATGACCGCCTGGTTATCCCTGTCAAAGCGGAAGCAAAAAATCAGGTTTCGGGGTTTGTGCAGGATGTGTCCCAGACCGGTGGCACGGTGTATATCGAACCTGCCGAAGCATTGCCTTTGAATAACCGCCTGCGTGAACTTCAGTTCAACGAACAAAATGAGATTATCCGCATTCTTCAGCGGATTTCTTCCCAGATTCGCCAGTCGGTGCACGGACTCCGCATTTTCCGGGAAATTCTGACTAAAGTAGATATCATTCAGGCTAAAGCCCGCCTGGCAGTAGATCTGGACGCAGCTATGCCGGGCATAGAACCCGAAGGCGAAAAGCTGGACATTATCGGCGGTTATTACCCCCTCCTCGTCCTCAAAGCGAAGCAAAATCCCTTTGAGGTGGTGCCGCTTAACCTGAAAATGGACGAGACTGACCGGATTGTTCTGATTTCAGGACCCAATGCCGGCGGAAAATCGGTTACCCTCAAAACCGTGGGATTGCTTCAGCTTATGCTTCAGTCCGGGTTTCTGATTCCTGTGGACGAAAGTTCGGTATTCAGGTTGTTTGATTCAATTTTCCTCGATATCGGTGACGAACAGTCAGTGGAAAATGACCTCAGTACCTATACATCACACCTGTTTCAGATGCGAAGAATGGGCGACCGCATGAACCGCGGTTCCCTTTTCCTGATAGATGAATTTGGCAGCGGTACAGACCCCAAACAGGGCGGCGCCATTGCGGAGGCGTTTCTGGAGCGGTTTGTGCGCCAGGGCGCTTTCGGGGTGATTACCACCCACTACGGCAACCTGAAAGAATTTGCCGAAATCACGCCCGGCGTCATGAATTCCGCCATGGAATTTAATACCCGCGAACTGAAACCCACCTATACCCTGATCAGCCATATGCCGGGCCGCAGTTATGCGTTTGAAATGGCCAAAAGGGTAGGGGTTCACTTCAGCATTATCCGCAACGCACGCAAAAAAGTAGGTACAGAAGAAGTGGAGGTGGACAAACTCCTCCGCGAACTGGAGAAAAAAAATCAGGAGCTTTCCCGCCTCGTCAGAGAAAATGCAGATAAAGAAAAAGCGCTGGGCGAATTGATTGAAAAACACACCACCCTGTCCACCGATCTCGAAAGAAACCGGAAGCAGATCATGCGTGATGCTCAGATCGAAGCCAAAAACCTGATACAAGGCGCCAATCGTCAGATCGAACAGACGATCAGGGAGATACGGGAAAAACAGGCAGAGAAAAAGTCCACCCAGAAAGCTCGCAAAAAACTCGAAGCGGCTGTCCCCGAAATTACCCCTATCGAGCCGGAAGAAATAGTTTCAGATGGATTGGGCAAACCGGAAGGAAAAGAGAAAAATAAAAAAGCAAAAAAAGAATTTCGGGTGGAGGTGATCCCCGGAGAAAAACCAGCCGAAGGCGACTGGGTAAAACTCCTTGACTCCAATTCTTACGGGAAACTGGTGGAATTGCAGGGCAACCGCGGGGTAGTGGAACTGGGAGAAATGCGCCTGACAGTCAAAGCGCGCCAACTGGTCAAAATCAAACCACCCAAAGAAAACACAAAAACAGGCGGTTATCGCCTGATCGGAGATTACGCGGCACCTGCAGGGAGGTTTAAAATTGACCTGATCGGAAAACGGGTGGAAGATGCCCTTCCCGAAGTGGATCGTTATCTCGATGAATCACGCCTCGCAGGACTGAATGTACTGCGCATCCTTCACGGCAAGGGAAACGGGATTCTCCGCGAAGCCATTCGCAGCCACCTCGCCGGACAAAGACTGGTGAAAAGCATCAAAGACGCACCCGTGGAGGAAGGCGGCGCCGGGTGGACCATTGTAGAACTGGTATCCTGACCCCATCCATAAAAAAACCCCCTTCTTCGGTCAGAAAAAGGGGGACACACAACTCTAACGCTTTTATTCATGAAAAACCGTTTTACGCGGTTTTAATCTAAGTACGTAAGGATCGGAATAAGTTTACACTAATTTCGCTGTAATCCCCTTTTTGATCGACAGAATACCACTTGCCCTCGCCAAACGGCGAACAGGACGATAAAACCGTCGTTCGTCGTGTAAATTGTGCATTTCGTCTAAAATGCAGCGACCCTTGTGGATGCCGGGAAGCTTCACGTATTTTTTATTATGGATATTTGGTATTTTGGCTCAATGAGCAATGACCTCTCTACCCATCCGTTGCTGAAGATACCTGTCTTTCAAAATCGCCTGCTGATTCATGTCCTTTTCTGGCTGAGTTATGTGAGTTTTTTCTCCATTGTCAATGCCGGAGGCCAGGATGAAATCACCGAGGCATTTGTGGATCAGTTGATTATGCTGCCCGTAAAATTGGCGGCAGTTTACCCGGTGCTGTATTTTCTTATTCCCCGTTTCCTGCTTACCCGAAGCTACTGGACCTTTGCCTTCCTGATTATTTGCCTCATGTTTGCCGCCGGACTGGTGCAGCGGGCGATTATCTATTATATCATTTATCCTGTCAAATACCCCGATTTCTCCCTTACCGAACTGGAGTCTTTTATTCACGGGTACAAAATCGTGCGCACCGTATTGCAGATTGCCTATGTGCTGATTTTTACTTCTGCCATTAAGATTACGAAATACTGGTACGAAGATCAGCAGCGGGCCCGGCAACTGGTGCAGGAAAAGCTGGAGGCCGAATTGAAATTTCTCAAAGCGCAGATTCACCCCCATTTTCTTTTTAATACCCTGAATAACCTGTACGCACTGAGTCTCAAAAAATCGGATTATGCCCCCGAGGTTGTCCTTCGCCTGTCGGGACTTGTAAATTATATGCTCTATGATGCCAGTGCGCCAAAGGTTCCCCTTTCCAGAGAAATAGACAGCATCCATAATTATATCGCACTGGAGAAAATCAGGTACGGGATGAACCTGGATATATTTTTTGATGTAACCGGCAACATTTCCGGAACGCAGATTTCCCCTATGCTGCTGTTGCCTTTTATTGAAAACAGCTTTAAACATGGCGCCAGCGATGAGACGGATGACAAATGGATTACTGCCAATCTGAATGTCAACAATGAGTACCTTACCTTTAAAGTGGAAAACGGCAAGTCCGGGATTCGCATAAATCCGCGCGAAAACTACCCGGGAGGTATCGGCCTTCAGAACGTAAAACGAAGACTCGAACTGCTTTATCCGGGGAGGCATGATCTGAAAATCTACGATGAATCAGACTCCTTCCTGGTAGTGTTGAAAATAACCCTGGAATAGAGAACTATGAGTATCCGATGTGTAATCGTTGACGATGAACCCCTGGCACTGGACGTGCTGGAAGCGTATATCGAAAAGATCGAAGACCTGCAACTAGTTGCCCGGGTCGAAAACGCCATTGAAGCGTTTAATCTGCTCAATCGGGAAAAAGTCGATTTACTGTTTCTCGATATTCAGATGCCGCGGCTTTCAGGAATTGAATTGCTGAAAAATATCAACCATCCGCCCAAAGTGATTTTCACCACCGCCTACCGCGACTATGCCCTTCAGGGTTACGAACTCGACGTGGTGGATTATCTGCTCAAACCCATCTCATTTGACCGTTTTCTGAGAGCCATCACCAAGGTATATCAGATGGGCGGACAGTCAGAACCGGCGGTTCCGGCCAGTGTATATCCCGAGTCGGAAACCGGAAGTTACAGCGATGCATTTATTTACCTGAAAGCCGATAAGAAGATGATAAAAGTGCTCCTCAAAGATATTCTGTATATCGAGAGCCTCAAGGATTATATCAGGGTGAAAACCCGCGACCGCACTGTTACGGCCTACCAGCGGATCAGCTATATGGAAGAAAAACTCCCCGAGGATAAATTTATGCGCATTCACCGCTCATTTATCATCGCCATGGACAAAGTTGACGCGTATTGCAATCCCTGTGTGGAAATAGGAAAAACAGAAATACCCATCGGCAGGAATTACCGTTCGGAAGTTCTGAAAGCGCTCAATCAGAAAAATCTTCTCAGGGAATAACACATTCCTTCCATTACAACCTATTCCTCCTTCGCGATGGGTGTCAGATCTTTCAGAATCGTATGCCCCATTTTGATTTTTTTGGTCAGGAGGTATTTTTCGTTGTAGGGATTGGGCGCAATTTCGATGGGCACATTTTCGACAATTTCCAGCCCGTAGCCAATGAGTCCAGCCCTTTTGGTCGGATTATTGGTCATCAGACGCATTTTCCGGATGCCCAGATCGCGGAGAATCTGCGCTCCCACGCCGTAGTCGCGCTCATCCATTTTGAAGCCCAGATCAAGATTCGCCTCAACCGTATCTCTTCCCGATTCCTGCAATTTATAGGCTTTAAGTTTGTTGAGAATGCCAATTCCCCTTCCTTCCTGCTGCATATAAAGGACGACCCCTTTGCCCTCTTTTTCGACCATTTCGAGTGCCCGCGCCAGTTGCGGCCCGCAGTCGCAGCGGCAGGAACCGAAAATATCACCAGTAATGCAGGAGGAGTGGACGCGGGTAAGTACAGGCTCGTCTTTTTCCCAGGAGCCTTTGAGCAGGGCGAGGTGGATTTCACCCGTATTGATCTGGCGGTAGGCCGCAAGTTCAAAATCTCCAAATTTGGTAGGCATATGCACGTCAATTTCCCGCTCGATCAGGGACTCGTGCTGAAGCCGGTAGGTGATCAGATCTTCGATGGTAACCAACTTCATTCCAAACCGGTCGGCAACCTTGCGGAGATCGGGAAGGCGGGCCATCGAACCATCTTCTTTCATGATTTCCACGATCACAGCCGCGGGCTCCAGTCCGGCCAGCCGGGCCAGATCAATGGACGCTTCCGTATGTCCTGCGCGGCGTAACACCCCGCCATTTTTAGCTTTCAGCGGGAAAATATGCCCCGGTCTTGCAAAATCTTCGGGCTTGGCCAGCGAATCGATCAATGCCTGAACCGTACGCGCGCGGTCGCTCGCCGAAATCCCTGTCGTACAACCATCTTTCAGGTAGTCAACAGAAACCGTAAAGGCCGTTTTATACATTTCGGTATTTTTCCCCACCATCATTTCCAGCCCCAACGTCTCGCAACGATTTTCAGTAAGCGGAGCGCAGATCAGTCCCCGTCCGTGAGTGGCCATAAAATTGATAATCTCCGGAGTTACAAACCGGGCAGCGATTACAAAATCCCCTTCGTTTTCACGGTCTTCATCATCGACAACGATCACCATTTTTCCTTTCCGGATATCTTCAATGGCCGATTCGATGGTATCTATATTAATTTTTTCCATAGGAGGTAATTTCGACACAAAGATAACGATTTCAGCCTGCAATAGGTTTATTATTTTACAGGGAGTGCAGGATAAGCGCGATTATCAAAAATCCCCACCATTTTTTATCTTTAACACAAAATCGTACCGTACATCCTAAACCCTGTCCAAAATGACCCTGCCCTTTACCCCCGCCACCACAATCGAAACCCTCGAAGATGATATGGTCTTTGTGGAGGGCGGTGAATTTGTTATGGGGGGAGAATGGCATGATAACGAAAAACCTATCCATAAAGTAGCCCTTGATGGCTTTTACATAGGTCGCTTCCCGGTGACTCAGGCACTTTGGAAAGCAGTAATGGGCAGCGACCCGGAAGAACTAAGCTTTCCCCATTTACTCCGTCCTGTTGAAGGTGTCTCCTGGGAGGACTGTCAGGAATTTATTAAAAAACTCAACCACGAGACCGGCAAAACCTACCGCCTGCCAACCGAAGCAGAGTGGGAATACGCCGCCCGCGGTGGGAAGTACAGTCAGGGCTTTACCTATGCGGGCAGCAACAACCTGTTTGAGGTGGGCTGGTATGACGATAATAGTCAGGAAATCACCCAGCCCGTGGGTCTTAAACGACCTAACGAACTGGGGATTTTTGATATGTCGGGGAATGTTGATGAATGGTGTCAGGACTGGTATGGCAGCGATTATTATACGCAGTGTGCGAAGCAAAAGATTATACACAATCCGAAAGGTCCGAAATCTGGAGAATACCGGGTGGTTCGTGGGGGCTCGTGGTACATCGATGACTACAATTGCCGCGTGGCCTATCGCCTCAACGCCCTACCATCAGACCGCTACCTCAGTTTCGGGTTGCGTCTGTGCCGGTACTAATTACCCTTTGGCTCTTTTACCTCTTTACCCTTTTTCGAAAAATTTTCATTTTTCAGGTAGGGGTGGGTGATGCGCGCTGCGGCGCGTTATGTGGAAAGGAAATGAAAAAGGGGATGCCTTTGTGGCTACAAACATGGGACTCCTCCGGAGTCGTGGCTTTGCCACAAAGTCAGGAAAAAATAACTACAACGAGTTTTGCCGACAGGCAAGACCCACCTAAGTGGCCTTTTGGCTCGGAGAGTCGTCAGACCACTTTCTGTGGGTCATATGTACCGTACCTAGGGCATCTTCGATTTGTAGCCATACAGCCGCCCCCCATTATTTTTTTTTTTCAGGGGTTGCGCCGCAGGGCGCATGAGGTGGTAGGTTTTTGTATCTACGCGCTGCGGTGCGCAGAGATATGGGGAATAAAAAAAAACGGGTCGCCGTTTGGCTACCGATCTTGCGGTCCTCCGGACCTTTGCGCCTTCGGCACAGATAATTAGGTGTCGTCCGACACGAGGCCCGGTAGGGCCGAAACGACGTTATGGCCCGAAGCCCCGGTCGCATGGGCGCGCTGTGGCGCGTTATGTGGAAGAGAAATAAAAAGGGGAGGCCTGTTGGCTACAAACATGGGACTCCTCCGGAGTCGTGGCTTCGCCACAAAAAGGGAAAGCAGTTCTGTCAGATTTTTCCAACAGGGTCGGAGCGAAGAGCAATGACAGGAAGCCTCTTCTATATTCAAGCAGTTATGGTAGATTTTGCCGAAAGGCAAGACCTCGGAGAGGTCAAATGTTTGTAGCCTAAAGGCCGCCCCCATTATTTTTTTCAGGGGTTGCGCCGCATGGCGCGTGAGGTGGTAAACTTCCCTTCGTCAGACGCCGTCTCAAATGTCACTCCTGCGGAGTTTGATGATTTACCCATTGCACATTTCTATAAAAATGTCATTCCCTTCATGTGATCTTCGACCCTTCGGGATTTTTGCCTGCGGCGGGTCTTTTGGCCAAAAATATCTCCATTATTCAATCCACGTGTTTTTGTCAGAAAATAAGTATATTCAACCCATCGTATTTTTCTGAATTATAATTGTTCTCAAATTCATGGCAGCACCCGAATTACCCTCATTACTACAACAGGTTGAGACATGCCTGGGTTTTTCCTTTCAAAAGGTGATTGATCCCCGCCAGCACCTTCAAAAAAACTATCCCGATTCATATCGCGCCGTCATGACGGTGGAGGAAGAAATGGTGCGCGACTGGCACGGCAATACGGCTTTTGTGGATACAGAAGGGCGGTTGCTGGGGATTAATCTCTACGCTTGTAATGTGGCAAATGATCGCCTTCAGGACATGCTGAAACTGGCCATGCCCGATCTCCAGGCGCTCAACCTCAACCAGACGGGCCTTGCATCGTTTACCTTCACTGACAGGCAGCCGGCACTGGTTCACGTCAATCTCAGCCTGAATGAAAAGCTAACTGCCGTCGGTTTTGAATACGCACCTGCCCACCTAAAAAGCCTCGATCTATACAACTGCCAGGTGGCCAGTCTTACCCTTCCCGCCGGACTAGACAACCTGGAACGGCTCGACACCGCCCGAAACAAAACCCTGAATCAGCTGATTTTTGAGGGTGTTTGCCCCCTGCTGGGAATGATGGATATCAGCGAAAACGCGCTGGCTGAACTGGTAATTCCCGCCGGGTTTGGGGCGCTGAAGATACTTTTCCTGCGAAAAAACAAACTGGCAAAACTTGTATTTGAAGGGAGTCTGCCACTGCTTGAGACACTGGACGTGCGGGAAAATCAGTTAAAAGAGCTTCCGGACCGCCTCATTACTCAGGCTGCCGGCCTTACACATTTATTTCTCTACAATAATCCCTGGGAAAGTATCAAGGATGCTGTATCCAGCGATGAGAGAGGCAATAGCCGCGAAAGTGTGTTCAGCTTTCTGACTTCTTTGCAGGGAGAGGTGGATTATCTGTTTGAAGCCAAGATGATACTGGTGGGGAATGGTGAAGTAGGGAAGACCTCTATTCGGCTAAAACTCATTGATGAGAAGGCCGAATTGCCTAAGAAAGGGGACAGAACACCAGGCATAGAAATCGATAGGTATATAGTGGAGTCTATTTCAACGGCTATTACAAAGTTGGAAACCCCAATCGACTTTCAATTAAATATTTGGGATTTTGGTGGACAAGGAAAATACAGGGAAGTCCAGCAACTGTTTTGTAGTCATAAATCTCTGTACCTTTTTGTAACCGCATTCGATGATCTCCCAGAACAAAAGATGGATAAAGAGGACTATGTCAGCTTTGAGTATTGGCTGGATATGGTCTCAGCTTTTGGTTATGATCAGGATATGGATCAATTCAGCCCTATTATATTAGTCATTAACAAAATTGACCTGCAATCACACAGTATTAAAAAGGGATTTTATTTAGATGATTTTGCACACATTCATCAGGAAGAAATTCATATTAGTTGTGAAACTTTGGAAAATTTCTCCCGATTGAAGGAGACAATACGGAAACTAATTCCACGTATCAGCAAGGATGTATTCACAACCCAAAGAAACCGGAAGTGGTTGGCCGTTAAAAAAGAACTGGAAGATCGTAAAAACGAAAACTACCTTTCGTTAAGTGAATACCTGAAGATGTGTAAATCTTTCGGGCTTGATGAAACAGATGCCCGTACTTGGATCGGTATGCTCGACCGGATTGGCACGGTTATTTACTTTGGCCAACATTCGGAATTGAAAGACTGGATAGTTCTCGATCCAGAATGGGTGAGAGATTCCATGTTTAAAGTGATTGACAGTAACGCAATGAAGTTTGGTAAGGGAGTCCTTACTCCTGATATGTACGATTCAATTTGGCCTGACAATAGTATTCAGGAACAGGAGAAGTTTGTGAACTTATGAAGGGCTATAAACTCTGCTATGAACGAAAAAACTCTGCTGGGGAGACCGAATATGTTGTTCCGGCATGTTTACCCGTTAAACCGCAAATGCCTAATTATCTGCCAGAATCAGTTTATAGGTAGAAATCAATTTTTCGCCATTTGTACCTGCGGGTACTGTCAATAAATTGATTGTATCGCTTCAACGAACATCTTTTAGTCTGTACAACGAACCATATGAGAAAGACACGGATCACGTTTGGAAACCAAACACCCATTATTTCAGTGTTTACAATAATTGTATGTGGAAAAATAATGTGGTGCTTCACGATGTCGGACATAATTCGTATGCCCATGTGAAGGAGGATTGGGCAAAAAAGCGGATTTGTGTGGATCTTTATGGAACTGAAGTTCGTTCTTTGTATGAAGGTATCGAATCGACCCTCAAAGGACTAATTGCGGAACTTAAATCCACAAAATATCTAAATCAGCTAGATTTTGAGTCACGTATATGGGACGGGAATGAATGGATTAGCTTGTCAAGTGCTAAAAAAAGGGAAGAATTGTTTTTTTCAAAAACTAAGCAAACTGAGAATGTTCAGGAGGTAAAAAATAACTCTTCTAAGACATCTGAAATTATGAAAATTCTATTTCTCTCAGCTAATCCTACCAATCAGGCAAGGTTGCAGACGGACCGTGAATTTGATTTAATTGATCAGCGCATAAAGGAAGCTGAGTATCGGGAAAGGTTTAGTCTGCTAAACCCAAAGTTAAGTCTCACAATAGAAAAATTAATTTTGGCAATGAATCAGGATCCGGAGATTGTTCACTTCGCAGGTCATGGTGAAAAGGAGGGAATACAAATTGTGAATGGCTTAAATGAATCTTTATTGATGCCTGTTAATGTGTTGAACCGGTTATTCAAAGATCGGAACACCCGGCTGGTTATATTAAATTCTTGTTATTCAACAGCTCAGGCAGAGGTAATCTCTAAATTGGGTATGTATGTAATAGGAATGAATGCATCTGTAGAAGACCTGGCTGCTTTGGACTTTGTAAGTGGCATTTATTTAGGCTTGGGAGCAGGCAAAACTATTGACAAGTCCTTTGTAGATGGTCTGATCATCCTTGAAACGAAACATCCAAAATACGCTAAACTTCCCGAAATCTGGAAAGACGGTAAAAACCTGACAGATCAATATGCCTGATCACCCCTCCATCCTCACCGAAACCCTGCCCGGCGGTTTTTCCTTTGACATGATTTTTGTCGAGGGAGGGAGTTTTATGATGGGTGGGGAAAGGTATGATCGGGAAAAACCCATCCACGAAGTATCCCTTGATAACTTTTATATAGGCCGCTACCCGGTCACTCAGGTACTCTGGAAGGCAGTAATGAATAAAGAACCGGAGGAACTTTCTTTTCCCCATCCGATGCGACCGGTTGAGAACGTTTCGTGGGAGGATTGTCAGGCTTTTATAAACGAGCTTAACAGTAAGGGCGACAAAACCTACCGCCTGCCCACCGAAGCCGAGTGGGAATACGCCGCCCGCGGCGGGAAATACAGCCAGGGTTTTACCTATGCAGGTAGTAACAGCCTGTTTGAGGTGGGCTGGTATGACGATAATAGTCAGGATATTACCCAGCCCGTAGGCCTTAAACGACCTAACGAACTGGGGATTTTTGACATGTCAGGGAATGTCTATGAATGGTGTCAGGACTGGTATGGCAAGGATTATTATACTCAGTGTGCCAGGGAAAATATCATAAATAATCCTGAAGGACCGAAAACTGGAGAATATCGGGTGGTTCGTGGGGGCTCATGGTATGACGATGGTGGCGATTGCTGCGTGACTTGCCGCATCATCATCCGACCATCAGTCCGTGACTATTGTATCGGATTGCGGTTGTCTCGGTACTGAATTACCTCCAGTACCCTACCAAAAATCCCTCATCATTTTCTATCTTTACCACAAAATTGTACCGTACATCCTAAACCCTATCCAAAATGACCCTTCCCTTTGCCCCCGCCACCACAGCCGAAACCCTCGAAAAGGATATGGTGTTTGTAGAAGGCGGTAGTTTTATGATGGGGGATAATATTAATAAAGAGGAAAGACCTATCCACAAGGTGGTTGTTGACAGTTTTTATATCTGTCGTTTCCCAGTTATACAGACGCTTTGGAAAGTGATAATGGGTAATTACCCTGAGAAACTGGATTCACTCCACCCAATGCGGCCGGTCGAGGGAATTTCCTGGGAGGACAGCCAGGTGTTTATTAGAAAACTCAATAGCATAAGTGATAAAGTATATCGCTTGCCAACCGAAGCTGAATGGGAATTCGCTGCCCAGGGAGGAAAATACAGCCAGGGATTTATTTATGCTGGAAGTGCCAACTTGATGGAGGCAGGATGGTATAATGAAAACAGCCAGGATATTACCCATCATGTGGGCCTTAAACGACCCAATGAACTTGGGCTTTTTGATATGTCGGGGAATGTCTATGAATGGTGTCAGGACTGGTATGAAAGGAATTATTATACACGGGTGGCCAAAGAAAGCATTATAAACAATCCAAAAGGCCCAGAAAATGGAGAATCTCGTGTAGCGCGAGGTGGATCTTTTGGTGAGAATTACTTTGATTGTCGAGTGAAATCCCGATGCAGTTTCCGTCCATCTCTCCTTTTCAGCGATCTTGGGTTTCGTCTGTGTCGGTCCTAATTACCCCTGATCTCCTACCAAAAATCCCCACCATTTTCTATCTTTAACCCAAAATCCCGCTATACATCCTAAACCGTATCTCAAATGACCCTGCCTTTTACCCCCGCCACCACAATCGAAACCCTCGAAGGTGATATGGTCTTTGTGGAGGGCGGTGAATTTGATATGGGGGGTGAAATGTATGATCGGGAAAAACCCATCCATAAAGTGGTGGTTGACAGCTTTTATATCTGTCGATTTCCGGTGACTCAGACCCTCTGGAAAGCTGTCATGGGCAGCGACCCGGAGAAACTTGCTTTCCCTCACCCTATGCGCCCGGTGGAGCGGGTTTCGTGGGAAGAAAGTCAGGAGTTTGTAAAAAAACTCAACACCCAGACAGGCAAAACCTACCGTCTGCCAACCGAAGCAGAGTGGGAATACGCCGCCCGCGGCGGGAAGTACAGCCAGGGTTTTACCTATGCGGGCAGCAACAACCTGTTTGAGGTGGGCTGGTATGACGATAATAGTCAGGATATCACCCAGCCCGTAGGCCTTAAACGGCCCAATGAACTGGGACTTTACGATATGTCGGGGAATGTATATGAATGGTGTCAGGATTGGTATGGCAGTGATTATTATGCACAGTGTGCGAAGCAAAAGATTATATACAATCCGAAAGGTCCCGAATCTGGAGAACGCCGGGTGGTTCGTGGGGGCTCGTGGGGCTACATTGTCTTCAATTGCCGCGTGGCCCATCGCGGCGGCGACCATCCATCTTACCGCTACCTCGATATCGGGTTGCGTCTGTGCCGGTACTAGTTACCCTTTGGCTCTTTTATTCTTTTACCCTTCCCTTAATGGGACCTTCGGTTTCCTCTTTTTCAAAAATTTTAATTTTTCAGGTTGGGGTGGGTGATGCGCGCTGCGGCGCGTTATGTGGAAAGGAAATAAAAAAGGGATGCCTTTGTGGCTACAAACATGGGACTCCTCCGGAGTCGTGGCTTCGCCACAAAGACATGAAAAAATAACTACAACGAATTTTGCCGACAGGCAAGACTCCGGAGGAGTCAAATGTTTGTAGAAAAAAAGACCGCCCCCCATTATTTTTTCCAGGGGTTGCGCCGCAGGGCGCATGAGGCGGTAAACATCCCTTTGTCGGACACCGTCTCAAATGCCACTCCTTCGGAGTTTGATTATTTCCCTCCTGTATATTTCTATAAAAATGTCATTCCCTTCATGGGATCTTCGACCCTTCGGGATTTTCGCCTGCGGCGAGGTATGACCTGTCCAGCAGCAGCCGGCTTTCGGGGCCCAGATTCAGGGCGAGATCGAGAATGGACAACCCGGGAACAAATCCTTCAAAAAGCTGGACATAGGGTATGGCGGTAAACCAGGGGGGCAGGGTATGCAGTCCGGGGTCGAAGGCCTGCCGGTAATCGTGGTGATATGTTTCCGGGGGATGGTACGCTTCGGTGAATTCGAAGGGAATCTCCAGCCCGGTCATTTTGAATGATAAGTGAAGGGAGTCGGTCAGCAGGTCGGGCAGAAAGAGGGGCTTCCGGCTGTAAAAATTGCGAATTTCGGATTCATAATAGGCAAAATAGGGTGCATGCTTATAGGCATTCTGAATGGTGCGCCAGTGGTTGTCGGGCCAGTTTTCGGCATAGGAAATTTTTTTGTCTCTGATCGCTACCTTGTCGCCCCGCCTTTCCACCGGAATGGTCAGCGGAAACACCCGGTTGGGCACGCGAATGAAGGCGCGGTTGGTATATTGCTGTTTGCGAAAGTGCTGACAAACTTCCAGCCTCACCACGGATTCCCGCCTGGCTGCTACAAACCAGGGAACCGGCGGAAAATAACAGATAGGATAGATATTCATTTTGACTGTAAAAATCCGTAATTTTGGTGAAAGTTGGCAAATTTACGTGGCGGTTCCGTGTAACTGAAAAGCGGGAGTGTCATTGAATTTGCGATTTGGCGGGGTTAATTTAAGACCTGTTACCCAAATACCCGATTATGAAAAAATCTTTTCTACTTGGACTGCTGGCGTTCCCGCTTTTTATGCATGCACAAAGTGTGGGATTTTACCTGGACATTTGCAGGTTCTACGATTTCCAGCTCAATAAAACCATTGCGGAGTTTTATTTTGCCGTCGATGGTACGACACTCGAATATCAGAAAGATGATGAGGGCCTGTTTCAGGTTTCGGTGAATATCAACTGGCTTCTCCAGCGCATTGAAAATGGCGACAGTATCCCCATTATGGGCGACAATTACAACCTCCAGTTTCAACCCGGTGAAAAGCTCAATGATACGACCGCAGAGTCCCGCCGCAAAACGCTGTTTAATTTCCAGAAGGTGGACCTCGAACCGGGAATCTATCAGCTTCAGGCTATTGCCTATGACCGCTATGCGCCGGCAGCACAGAAAGTGATGGCCATCAATGAGTTTGAAATCAAACCGCTGCCCTCCGGCGAAATTGCCTTCAGCGACGTCAAATGGATCGCCTCCGAAAAAGAAAGCAAAGGTCAGGTAGGGCGCACCCGCGATGATCTGATTCCGCTCGTTACCAATGATGCATTCATCAATCAGGATTCGCTGGTGTTTTATCAGGAAATCTACAATACCGATGATGTGCTGGATCAGAAGTTTACCATTCGCTCCCGCTTCTGGCAGGGCGACAATATTCTTTTTACCTACGAACAGACGCAGGCCCGGCCACCCCGTCCGCAGCGCAATGCCTTCCGTGAAAAATTTGACATCAGTAAACTTAAATCCAACACCTATTACCTTCAGGTAGAAGTACTCAACTATAAAGGCCTCCCGGTGGCTTCTTTTAAAAAGAAGTTTTTTGTCTATAACTCCCGCGTTGAAACCGAATTCGATGCGCTGGCTTCGCAGACGGAGGCCGATATTTTTAATGATTATTCGGAAGAACAACTCGACTATTATCTCCGCACCCTGTCTTATATCAGTACCGAGCAGGAATTTAATTTCGCCCGCGCACTGGAAACCCTGGAGCAGAAAAAGAATTTCCTCTATACTTTCTTCGAAAAACGCAAAATCAATCCCCGGCAGAAGGTGCAGGCGCTGTGGAATGGCCATCTGGCCGCGCTGGACTATGTCAACCAGCAGTTTAAATCCAGCTTCCGCGAAGGCTGGCAAACCGACCGGGGAAGGGCATTTATCAAATACGGAATTCCCAGCGATGTCGAGCGTTATCCGGGTGAATCGGCCATTATCCCCTACGAAATCTGGCGATATGACCGTCTGGGCGCGCAAAATAATGTGATATTTATTTTCTACGATTCCGACCTCGCCTCCAATGAATACCTGCTGCTGCACTCGACCAAATACGGCGAAATTTCCAATCCGAGGTGGAAAGAACAGTTGCAAAACAAAGGACTTGTACCCGGGACCATTGATTTTGAAAGAAACGAATCGCCGTTCAACCGGTTTGATTCCAAACTGAATCCCAACGATTAGGTATGGCGGAAAATAGCAGGCCGGGCGTGTGGCGATGGGTAATTTATGCGTTAGGAAGCCTTCCCCTGCGTGCCCTGTTTCTGGTGAGTGATGGTTTATACCTATTGGTTTATTATGTCCTTCGCTACCGGAGAAAAGTGGTTTCTCAAAATCTGAAAAAAGTATTTCCCGAAAAGTCTCCCCGTGAAATACAGAAAATTTCCCGCAGGTATTACCGTCACCTCTGCGACCTGGCGGCTGAAACCCTGCGCGGGTTTTGTATTTCCGATGAAGAACTCGCCCGAAGGGTAGTGCTTCAAAATCCGGATGCGGCTGACCGGGTGATCGCAGGTGGTAAGGGCGCACTGGTTTTGGGCACGCATTACGGCAACAATGAGTGGATGAGCGCGCGGATTGACCTGATGATTGACCGCCGGTTTCCTGCTTTTGCTGTATATAATCCCTTCTCCAACAAGACTTTTGATGCGCTGATGCTGGAAATGCGTACTCGCCGTGGGGTCAATATGATTCCCATGCGTAAAGCCATGTCAAAGGCGGTGGCCAGCCTTCGGGAGGTGTGTATGTTCGGGTTTATCACAGACCAGACGCCGCGATGGGGGCAGCAGTATTATTACACTTCCTTCTTTGGCGTTCCTACTGCGTGGTACACCAGCATCTCCAAAATCGCCCTTCGTACCGGCGCGCAGGTATTTATGGCAGATATGCGGAAGACGCGGAGGGGAAATTATACCCTCGAACTGGTTCGCCTCCCGGTAGAAGATTTTCTGCCTGAATCTGAGGAGAATATCCGCCGGTTTACCGACCTCCAGGTCGAAATGCTTGAAGAAATGATCGGCAGTGCCCCGGAGTTCTGGTTATGGTCTCACCGCAGGTGGAAAAGACCACCACAGGAGGGGGATGGTTTTTCTGAAAAACTATGGGCTGATTATTCCCAATAATTTCCTAATTTTGTGAAAAGCAAAAACCAGGGAAGATGTTCAATTTATCTGATATGATGGGAAAAATTCAGGAGATGCAAAATCGCCTGAAAGAAGTGAAAAGCCAACTGGAAGAAATTACGGTCGAATCTGAATCGGGCGGTGGAATGGTGCGGGTTGTGGCCAATGGTAACCGCAAAATTCTTAAAATCACCATTGACCCGGATATAATCGATAAAGACGACCCGGAAATCATGGCTGACCTCATCACCGCCGCCGTAAATAAAGCCCTTGATCTGGCTGAGGTGCGGGGGAAGAGAAGAGCTCGAAGGTGCTACCAAAGGCATTCTACCCAATATTCCCGGGTTTGATCTCGGAAGGTTTGGCATTTCCTGATTGAATACATGACGCCTGTAACTGTTGTTATCCTGAACTGGAACGGAAAAGCCTGGCTGGAAAAATTTCTCCCCTCCGTCGTTGCATCTCAATATCCTGATCTGGAAATTCTCGTCGTGGACAATGCGTCCACCGATGATAGTGTGGTTTTCCTTCAGACCCATTTTCCTTCCGTAAGAGTCGAAATTCTCGCTGCCAATTACGGCTTTGCCGGAGGTTATAACCGTTCGGTTCCTTTTGTTCATACTCCGTACATGGTATTGCTCAACAGCGATGTGGAGGTTGATCCGCAGTGGCTGGCTCCGCTGGTAGAAATGGCCGATTCAGATCATTCCATCGCGGCGGTTCAGCCCAAAATACGGGCGATCCACGACCGGGAGAGCTTTGAATACGCCGGCGCTGCCGGCGGGTTTGTCGATCGGTTTGCCTACCCGTTCTGCCGCGGAAGATTGTTTGATGTGCTGGAGAAAGATTCCGGGCAGTACGACCTTCCGCTGGAAATATTCTGGGCTACCGGGGCCTGCTGCCTGGTTCGCACAAGTGTGGTGGAGAAAATCGGTTTGTTTGAGGACGAATTTTTTGCGCATATGGAAGAGATCGACTTTTGCTGGCGGGCCAAAAATTATGGTTTCCGCATCATGTGCGAACCCCGAAGCGTGGTCTGGCATGTCGGGGAGCGTGCGCTGCCCAAAAGTAACCCGCACAAAACTTTTCTCAACGTCAGGAACAGCCTTGCCTGTATGTACCGTAATCTTCCCCGCGGGCAGGTGTTTGCGCGAATGATTGTCAGGCTGATTCTCGATGGGGTCTGGGGTGTCAGGGCTTTTATCCGGTGGGACTGGGGAACCATCACGGCGATTATCAGAGCCCATTTTGCTTTTTACGGCAAACTTCCCCACTGGCGGAAAAAGCGAAGAGAAATTTATCCGGAGTTGCCCGTATCCATGCCACAAGGTGGTTATTATCCGCGCAGTGTGGTCTGGCAGCATTTTGGTGCAGGCATAAAGCAGTGGAAAAACCTGCCGGGAATCTGATCTGCGCCCGGCGATGGATAAACCTAGATCCGCATCAGCTTTTGCCGGTAAATGGCATTACTTGTCTGAAGACTGGCCAGATACACGCCTGATGGGAGAATTCCGCTGATGTTGAATTGTGTATGGTCCTGCAAAAGAATCGTTTCTTTATAAACCTCTCTTCCCTGTAAATCACGCAGGATAAAGTCTGCCTTTTCCGGTGTGCCGGTATATAGCAGATGGATATAGTCAGAAAAGGGATTGGGGGCGAATTGTACATTTGCCAGAATGTTGTTCTCAATTCGCTGTGGCTGAGTTTTCGAATGAATGGCATTTAAGAGCGAATATTGGTCATTAGCTCCCAGTACATCCTGTCCCAGTTCCCAGATCATAATGCCTGATACCTGACTTAGCGCAAGGTCAGTTTTCGCCCGTATGGTTGTGATGCCGTTGTAATACCGCTGGCCCACCTGATCGAGCCAGGCATAAGTGGTATCTTCATTTACCATGGTCGCAAAGGTAAATGAAGTGACATTGCTGGAACTGGTAAAATCATACCCGTAAAAGGGGACGCCTAAGGTCATTTTTTCATAGGGCAATCCCTGTGAAAACCAGTAAGAAATTCCCTGCTGTGCAAAACTGAAAGGAGAATGTTGTCCCGGGTTATTGGGGGCCCAGGGGCCTGTAAGATCATAGGCCATAAGGTTGATAAAATCGAAAGCATTGAGCGCTGCGGGGGTAATGTCCGGATAGCGGTAGGTCGCAGGCAGGGCTGCCGTAATGACTTTACCATGCGCGTGAAGGGAATCTGCCAGTTCAAGCACAAAGGGGCTGTAAAGGCTGTTTACACTGTTCCATTCGAGATCGACATCCAGTCCGTCAAGGCCATGGGTGATGACGTATTGGGTGAGGGAGTGGACAAATGCGCTGCGGTTTGCCGGCAACATCAGTTGGTCGTAGGCTGCCTGCCATGCAGAGGTAACGCCGCCTCCGGCAAGGGAAATCATCACCTGAATTGCCGGATTGGCAATTTTGGCCTGAGTGACAATTGGTGTGATATTTTGCCCGCCGATATCGAGATTTCCCTGCGCATCGGGATTGAGAAAGGCCAGATTCAGATGAGTCAGTTTCTCATAATCGATCTGTCCGGCAAGTGAAAACCGGTAATAGGGCAGGTAACCCACTACTTTAAATGACTGGCCCAGTCCCAAGCAGGGGACAAGGATCACCAGACAGTGGACAATCAGCCGTTTCATGATTTCCGGCTTCTGGCTCCGGCTTTGGGTTTTGCCGGCTTGTTTTTGTGCTCTTCGAGCAGTCGCTCGCAGTCTTCCAGTGTGAGGTTTTCAGGGGCTACGCCTTTGGGAATTTTGACATTCTGCCCGTGAATTTTGATATAGGGCCCAAACCGGCCTTTCAGCACCTGCGCGTCATCGTTAAATTTGACGATGGTGTTGCTGGCCGCTGCATTGCGTTTTTTCTCTATCAGCGCTACGGCGCGGTCATACTCAATTTCATACGGATCGTCGCCTTCTTCCAGCGAGGCAAATAATTTTCCCAACTGAACATAAGGGCCAAACCGACCGATACTTACTTTGATTACCTCATCTTCATATTCACCCAGGGTGCGGGGCAGTTTAAATAACTCCAGTGCTTCTTCCAGGGTAATGGTTTCGAGCAACTGGTTGGCTCTGAGTTTGGCAAACCGTGGTTTTTCCGGATCGTCATTGGAGCCAATCTGAATCATGGGTCCGTAACGGCCCAGCCGGGCTACGACGGGTTTGCCGCTTTTGGGTTCGATTCCCAGTTCTCTTTCTCCACCGGCGCGATCGGCAGTAGCTTCTGTCTGTGCTACCTGCGGGGCAAACTTTTCATAAAAGTTGGAAATCATGTTTTGCCACTCCTGCCTTCCTTCTGCGATTTCGTCGAATAATGCTTCAACTTGTGCGGTAAATGTAAAATCGAGGATGGAGGGGAAAAACTTGACCAGGAAGTCGTTGACGATCATTCCGAGGTCGGAAGGGAAAAGTTTGGCCTTTTCTGCGCCGGTAATTTCCTGTTTGGAGGATTCGCTGACCTTGTCGTTTTTCAGGGTGATTTTGCCCAGGTTTCTCGGTTCGCCTTCCCGGTTGTCCTTGATCACATACTCCCGTTTTTGTATGGTCGAAATGGTCGGCGCGTAAGTAGAAGGGCGGCCAATTCCCAGTTCTTCCAGTTTTTTGACGAGACTGGCTTCTGTATATCGGGGTGCGGGTCGGGTAAACCGTTCCAGCGCAACCATTTCTTTGAGCTTGAGGGTTTGGCCTACTTTCAGTGGTGGTAAAACGCCTTTGGCTTCTTCGTCGTCATGCTCATCATCGGTCGATTCGAGATAGACTTTGAGAAATCCTTCAAATTTGAGCACTTCCCCTGTGGCTTTAAAAATGGCCTGGTTGGTGGACACCTGAATATCAACGATTGTTTTTTCAATCTGCGCATCGGCCATCTGGGAGGCGAGGGTTCGCTTCCATATCAGATCGTAAAGCCTTTGCTCATTGCGGGGCATATCGTCGATTTCGGAGACAGAAAGGTCGGTGGGGCGAATAGCCTCGTGGGCTTCCTGCGCGCTGGAGTTTTTATTTTTGTAATGCCTCCGCTGATGGTAGTCGTCGCCATAGAGATTGCCTACTACCTCTTTTGCCTGGTTTAGCGCCGTGTCAGACAAGCTGACGCTGTCGGTACGCATATAAGTGATTTTCCCCGCCTCGTACAGTGCCTGCGCTACCCGCATGGTCTGATTGACGGAGAAACTGAGCTTGCGACTGGCTTCCTGCTGAAGGGTAGAAGTGGTAAAGGGCGCTGCCGGAGATTTTTTGGCCGGTTTGGTTTCGAGGTGGGTAATGGTATAACTGGCTCCCAGGCACGACTGGATAAATGCCAGCGCATCCTGGTATTTGGGGAGGCGGTTGACCAGTTCTGCCTGTACCACTGCATTGCCCTCTACGAGAAACTCTGCCGTCACCTTATAAGAAGAGACCGGGACAAATTCGATGATTTCTCTTTCTCTTTCTACAATCAGCCTGACAGCCACAGACTGCACCCTTCCGGCGGAGAGACCCGCTTTGATTTTTTTCCAAAGGACAGGCGAAAGCCGGAATCCAACGATCCGGTCGAGCACCCGGCGTGCCTGCTGGGCGTCAACGAGGGATAGGTTGATTTGTCGGGGGTTTTCGATGGCCTGGGTGATGGCTGGGCGGGTGATTTCGTTGAATACAATGCGGCGGGTGGTGTTGATGTCGAGCCCCAGTACATTGGCCAGGTGCCAGGAAATGGCCTCTCCTTCGCGGTCTTCGTCAGTTGCGAGCCAGATCACCTCGTGTTTGCGAATGAGATCCTGTAATTCTTTGATAACCGTTTTTTTGTCCGGTATCACTTCATAACGGGGCAGAAACCCATTGTCAAAATCAATGGCATTGTCACCTTTCGGGAGATCTCTCACGTGGCCATAGCTTGCCTTTACCGTGAAATCTTTTCCCAGGTATTTTTCAATGGTTTTGGCTTTGGCAGGGGATTCAACTATCAGTAGGTTTTTGGGCATATCAGAGTAAATCTTGGTTTCAGGTTGTCTTTTCCGACTGCAATATTAATAATATCTCGTAAAACTTATGGGTTTATACTAGGAACTTTTCGTTTTTATATATTGTTTTATCCCGGAGAATGTAAGTTCCGTAGAAAAAATGTCATCAGTGGACCCTACACATATTGTTGTTAGCCTGGCCGATACTGACGAATTGTATAATCATGTATTTTCTATTCGCACCACGGTTTTTGTAAATGAAGAATCTGTGGACGCCGAAGATGAATACGATGGATTTGACTTTTTGTCCAACCATTATCTTGCATGGTATGACGGAATTCCCGCGGGTGCTGCCCGCTGGCGAACCATTCCTGCCACAGGAAAAGTCAGGCTCGAACGGTTTGCCGTACTAAAACCCTACCGGGGAAAAGGTGTCGGCGCTGCTTTGCTGGAGAAAATCTTAGCTGATGTGCCCAAATCCAGAGAGATTTTTGTCCACGCCCAACTGCACAACCTCGGATTTTATGCCCGGTTCGGATTTGTGGAAGAAGGCGAAACCTTTGAAGAAGCCGGCCTCCCGCATCGCAAAATGGTTTGGAAAAAAGAACCTGTGGATATATCTGACTGATAAAAATCCAGCCAATAAAGAAAAATCCAATATTAATCCGTACTTTCCCGTTACTATTGCTCATAACAAACACTTATGCAAACCCAGGAAATTCTGAAAGAAGCAAGGGAATTACGCCAGTTGATGGCCAAAGCCGTTGAAATTGCACAGCGCCTTCAAGATAAACTGCCTGAGCTGGAAGAGCCAGCCATGAGCGCGCAATGCAGCGTCATCCGGGCTTTCCTGCGTCAAACCGAAATGCAGGAGCAGGTGCTGACCCAGATGCTCAGTTCCCGCGCCCAATAGGCTTGCCAGATTCCTTTTATTCCCCATTTTCCTGAAATCCGGTAATCAGGCGTGCTTACTATCTATAAATCTTCGGCAGGTAGCGGAAAAACGTTCACCCTTGTTCTGGAATACCTGAAAATGGTAATCGCCGACCCCGGCACTTACCGCAATGTCCTCGCAGTTACCTTTACCAACAAGGCTACCGGGGAAATGAAATCCAGAATTATCGATACGCTTTCCCGCCTCGCCACCCGGTCTGATTCTCAGCAAACACATGACCCGGTCTGGAAAGCACTTCGCAGCTTTCTCAATGACAGGGGTAAAGCCGAACTTTCTGTCAGCCTTCAGGCCCGAAAAGTGCTCGAACTGATTCTCAACGACTATTCCAATTTTTCGGTTTCTACCATTGAGAGTTTTTTTCAGCGCATTGTCAGGGCCTTTGCCCGCGAACTCAATATCCCCCTCGGGTACGATGTCGAAATGAAGCAGGATCTCGTCCTTCAACGGGTAGTAGCCCGTATGCTGATGGACGCCGGAAGCCACCCCAAACTCACCCGCATGCTCACCGGATTTATTGAGCGCAATATGGAAGAGGAGAAAAATTGGGATGTGGAAAGAGAAATCCGGGCACTGGGATCTGAAATTTTTAAAGAGCGCTTTCAGATGCTGGCGACCACCGCATCGGGGGAAAATGAAAATATCGACCTTACCCTCGACCTGGCCGGTAAACTGCTGGAAGTCCGCAAAAAATTTGAAAATGCCTTCCTCTCCCTCTCCCGCGAGGCTCAGACACTCATGGATCGTTATGGTGTGTCTGCTGAAAACTTTACTTATAAGTCCACCGGCCCTGCAGCGTTTGTGCTTCGTTTTCTCAAACCGGTAGAGCCCGATAAATACGATCCCAAATCCAGAAACAGAGGGATTCAGGGCGATCCCGAAAGGTGGAAAGGCAATACCGCTACTGCCACCGCCGCCGCCGCTGGTCTGGATGATATTCTGGGACAAATGATCGACATCTTTGATCATCATTATGTGGGTTATAATACTGCCATTCAGGTTCTTCGCACACTTTTCAGCTTTGGTCTGCTGAGCGAACTGGTATCCAAACTTGCAGAATACCGCAGGGAAAACGGACAACTCATTATCTCAGATACAACCTTCCTGCTGAAAAAAGTTGTCGGCGAACATTTTGACGCGCCGTTTATCTATGAAAAGGTGGGCTCCCGCTACCGCCACTATCTGGTCGATGAATTTCAGGATACTTCGGATATGCAGTGGGATAATCTTCTCCCGCTTATCCGCGAATCACTCTCCCACGGCAGTTCCAGCCTTATCGTAGGAGATGTCAAACAGAGTATTTACCGATGGCGAAATGGAAATTTCCGCCTCCTCCTCGATGCAGTCGAAACCCAGATGGAAGAAATGGGCCAGGAGGTTGGGGTAAAAAATCTGGCAGATAACTACCGCACTTCCGGAGAAATTGTAAGGTTCAATAATTGGTTTTTTGAAGAACTCCGCACCCGCTTTCAAGGCATGTATGAAGTCCTCGGAGACCTTATTTTTGGGCAAGCCTATGAAGCCGTAGCCCAGCGCCCCCAAAAAATGGAAGTACCCGGAGAGATCGGAATATATTTTTTTGAGGATGAGGATGCTGACCCGTGGAAAAACCAGGCGATGAATAAATCGCTGGATATTATCCGCGACCTCCGTTCCCGTCAGGTCAGAGGTGGTGATATTACGATACTGGTGCGAACCAATTCAGACGGGATGCAAATGGCCGCATTCCTCCAGCAACAGGGGATCAGGGTGATTTCTGCCGAGTCTTTGCTGGTCGTAAGCAATCCCAAAGTACTGCTGCTTCAGTCCCTGTTGATGCATCTCAACCATGAACAGGATGAAATCGCCACTGCAAGCCTGGCTTATTATTATACTACCATTATTGCGGGAGAAAAAGAAACGAATTCGCTATTCGCAAATAGCGAACAAGCGCTTTCTTCGCCTCAGTTTATCGCTGAAAAAGAGGAACTTAGACGACTTTCGGTATATGAATGTGTAGAGCAACTGATTCGTCTCTTTCCTATATTGGCACAACCCGACGCCTATGTCCAGGGTTTTATGGATGCTGTGCTGGAATATGCCGGAAAAAGCGACGCATCTATTTCCGGTTTTCTCGAATGGTGGGAAGAAAATCGCGACAAGCGCGCTATTTCCAGTGCGCCTGAGCCAGATGCGGTTCAGATTATGACCATCCACAAGGCAAAAGGACTGGAATTCCCGTATGTGATTATTCCCTTTGCAGACTGGTCGATGACTCCCTCTTCCAGAGAGATACTCTGGGTCAACACCGATGACAGACCTCCCTATGATCAGTTGCCTTTTCTTCCCGTCAGAGTGAGCAGCAGACTGGAGTACACGGTTTTTGGGGGCGAATATGAACGGGAAAAACTTTCCACCTATCTCGACAACCTCAACCTCCTATATGTGGCATTTACCCGGCCGGTTTACGGACTGTATGTGTTTACTCACAAGTATCCGGCTCCGGGAGAAGGGAAAAAAAGCACCGATCCGGAAGGCAGTTTTTCGACAGCAGGTAAAATGCTTACCCTGGTTTTGAGCGATTATCAGGGCGATGGCAGATGGAATGAGGAAAAAAGCTGTTTTTTTGCAGGCCAATTGCCGGCCAATGCCGGAGGAGAAACGAGGGTAGATTCGGCGTCTGTTCCGCTTCTTCCCCCCGCAGCAGAGCGAATGGTCAGAGAGGATGCGGTGAAAATCAGACTCAGCGCGGGAAGGTATATCAATACGGGTGCACTGGCCCGGCAAAAGAAAATTTCTGCGGGCGAATTGGTGCATGAGGCTTTGTCGCATATCAACACCGCCGCAGATATTCCCGCTGCGGTAGAATTCATGATAAACAAGGGCTTTATCTCTGCCGGAGCCGCAGGGGTTCTTTCCGGACAACTGACGTATATTATATCTTTGCCAGGTGCAAGTGATTGGTTCTCAGGTGAATGGGAGGTTCGGTCTGAAGCAGAGATTATTACTGATCGCGGAAAGGTTTTGCGCCCGGACCGGGTCATGATCAGCCCAGGAAAATCGGTGGTTGTCATAGACTATAAGACGGGCAATCCGGATGCCCGCCATCACAAACAGGTAGGCGAGTACAGGGATGCACTGATGTCTATGGGGTATTCGGACGTGAAGGGATATATATATTATCTGAATCAGGGAATTATTGATGAAGTACAATAATAAATTTTTTTTTCAATCACCCACTTTTATATTTGCTGCCGAAATGAAGACAACGACCACATATCTCACCTCCCTGGCTGCCATTACTGGCAATGGTCTTCATATTCACGCTTTCCATCATTCCTCCTGAAGGAGGAATCATTGTTTCATATTATCCCCTGAAGGGTTTCCCCTTTTCCCCGCTACGGCTTGCGGGTATCTTTTTTTATTTTTTTTACACCAAAAATATTCGTTTTGAAACCATTGTTGAGATTAGCAGTCCAGAAATCAGGCCGGCTCAGCGAAAAAAGCCTGGCGCTGCTGGAAGAATGTGGTATCGGGTTTTTCCACAATAACACGCGCCTGCGAACGGAAGCGTTCAATTTTCCTATGGAACTTCTCTTTTTGCGCGACGATGATATACCCAAATATGTCGCCAGCGGTGTTGCAGACATCGGTATTGTCGGTGAAAATGTGCTGGAAGAAAAAGGAGAGGTGGTAGAACTGGTACACCGGTTGGGTTTTTCCAAATGCCGCCTGTCCATTGCCGTCCCCAATAAGGATAACTATGAAAATGCGGGGTCTCTCGAAGGAATGAAAATCGCCACCTCCTATCCGCACCTGCTGGCGCGTTTTCTTCAACAAAACCGCGTGTCGGCAGAAATTCACGAAATCAGTGGATCGGTAGAAGTTGCGCCGGGTATCGGGCTGGCTCATGCCATCTGCGATCTGGTCAGTTCGGGAAGCACACTTCTTGCCAACGGACTGAAAGAAGTGGAGGTGATTTTTCGCTCCGAAGCCGTTTTGGTTTCAACGCCAAATCTTCATTCCTCCAAAAAAGAAATCCTGGACAGACTGCTTTTCCGGATTCACTCGGTTTTGCGCGCCGAAAATTATAAATATATTCTGATGAACGTGCCCAATGAATCGATTCCTCTCGTGGCCAAATACCTTCCCGGTATGAAAAGTCCTACGGTCATGCCGCTGGCAGAAGAGGGCTGGAGTTCGGTTCACTCTGTGATCCGTGAGGATGAATTCTGGGAAGTAATTGAAAATCTGAAATCTGCGGGTGCTCAGGGAATTCTGGTTGCGCCTATTGAAAAAATGGTGATGTAGCTATGAAAATTATTAAATATCCTCTGAAAACCTCCTGGGATTCGCTGCTCGCCCGCCCGGTGCTGGACTATAGCCACGGTGAGTCGCGGGTAAGGGAAATTTTGTTTCAGGTAAAAAACCGGGGAGATGAAGCGTTAAGGGAATATTCGCTTCGTTTTGACGGATATGAGAAGGCGTATTTTAGTGTCGAAGCTGAGGAGTTTGAAACTGCCAATGCCCTGGTTTCTGATGAATTAAAATCCGCCATCGCGCAGGCGGCTGCCAATATCCGCGCTTTTCACGAGTCGCAACGCGAGCAAACCATCCGTGTCGAGACGACGCCGGGGGTTTCCTGCTGGCGCAAGAGTGTTCCCATAACCCAGGTGGGTTTGTACATCCCCGGAGGTACAGCCCCGCTTTTTTCTACGCTTCTCATGCTGGCAATTCCCGCCCAGCTTGCCGGATGCCGCGATATTGTCATTTGTACCCCTCCGGGCAAGGACGGCAATATTCACCCGGCGATCCTCTATACTGCGGATTATCTGGGCATACACCAGATTTTCAAAATCGGTGGAGCACAGGCCATCGGTGCGCTTGCCTATGGTACGGAAACCATCCCGCGGGTGAGCAAGATTTTTGGCCCCGGCAATCAGTACGTTACCCTTGCCAAGCAGATCGTGAGTCAGCAGGGTACGGCCATCGATATGCCTGCCGGCCCTTCGGAGGTGGCGGTGGTTGCCGATAAAACTGCCAACCCCACTTTTATTGCGGCTGATTTGCTTTCTCAGGCCGAGCATGGCACGGATAGTCAGGTAATTCTGGTTACCAGTTGTGAACCGTTGCTTGAGGTGATCCGGGATGAAATTGAATTGCAGCTTCAGCAACTTCCACGGAAAGAAATCGCGCGCGAAGCCCTTCACCACAGCCGCATGGTACTGCTGGAGAATGATGAGAAGGTGCTGGAAATGATCAACGAATATGCCCCCGAACACCTGATCCTCTCGGTCGAAAATCCGGAAGTGTGGGCTGAAAAAGTCGAGAATGCCGGTTCGGTATTTCTGGGCCATTTCACCCCTGAAAGCGCTGGCGACTATGCCTCCGGTACCAACCATACGCTTCCAACCAATGGTTTTGCCCGTTCTTATAGTGGGGTTTCGCTGGATAGTTTTGTCAGAAAAATCACCTTCCAGCAAATCTCACCCGAAGGGCTGCTCAACCTGGGTACCACAGTAGAGGTAATGGCAGAAGCCGAAGAGCTGATTGCCCACAAACGCGCCGTTTCTGTTCGATTGGAATTTATTAAAGGTCTGAATCATGGCTGATATTTTATCTCTCATTCGCCCCCACCTCCGCAACATCCAGCCTTACAGTTCGGCAAGGGATGAGTACAAGGGCTGGGAAGGCATATTTCTGGATGCAAATGAAAATGCCCTCGGTTCGGTACCCGGCGGTGATTTTAATCGTTATCCCGATCCACATCAGGTAGCGGTAAAACAAAAACTTGCCGTGATCAAACGGGTGAGTGAAGACCAGATTTTTCTGGGGAATGGCAGCGATGAAGCCATTGATCTGCTGTTCAGGGCCTTTTGCGAACCCGGCGAAGATGAAGTGTTGTTACTTCCTCCCACTTATGGTATGTATCAGGTGAGTGCAGATATTAACGGAATTGCCACAACCAGTGTGCCACTCAACCGCGACTTTCAGATCGACTGGCCCAGGGTGAAGTCTGCCATCGGCAATCACACCAAACTGATTTTTCTCTGTTCCCCCAACAACCCTTCGGGCAACCTGATGGACAGGGAGGATATCGAAGACATTCTCGATGTGGCCCCCGGGCTGGTTGTGGTGGACGAAGCGTATATCGATTATATGCCTGAGGCTACGCTGATTCCGCTGCTCCGGCATTTTCCCCGGCTGGTGGTGCTTCAGACTTTTTCCAAAGCCTGGGGTATGGCCAACCTTCGCCTCGGCATGGCTTTCGCTCACCCCGAAGTGATTGCGATATTAAACAAAATCAAACCGCCCTATAATATCAATGGCCTGACGCAGGAGTTCGCCTCAAAGGCGCTGGATGATCTTCATCAGAAAACAGAAATGGTAAAGGAGACGATCCGGCAGCGGAAACTGCTGAAAGAGTCGCTTTCCAAAATGAAAATGGTAGAACGCGTTTATCCCTCCGATGCCAATTTCCTTCTGGTCAAAGTGCGCAATGCCGACAAAGTGTATCACGCTTTGCTGGATAAAAAAATCATCGTCAGAAACCGCTCAAAAGTCATTTTGTGTGAGGGCTGTCTGAGAATAACGGTAGGAAAGGCAGAAGAAAACCAGATGTTGCTGGAAGCATTAAAGGAAATGGAACTATGAAAAAGGTATTATTTGTGGACAGAGACGGGGTGATTATTCAGGAGCCACCGGAGGATTTTCAGGTTGACAGCCTCGAAAAGCTCGCTTTTGTGCCCGGGGTAATCCGCAATCTCCGCAGGATTGCGGAGACTACGGACTACGAATGGGTTATGGTTACCAACCAGGACGGGCTGGGAACCGCCAGTTTTCCGGAAGAGACTTTCTGGCCTCCGCACAATAAAATGCTTCAAACGCTGGAAGGTGAGGGCATCCGGTTTTCTCAGGTTTTTATCGATCGCACCTTTGCCCACGAAAACGCGCCTACCCGAAAACCCGGTACGGCTATGCTGACCCAATATCTTGACGGCACATACGATCTCGCAGGAAGTCTGGTGATCGGCGACCGCTTGTCAGATATGAAACTCGCCCGAAACCTGGGCGCAAAGGGAATACTGCTGGGAAGAAGTGCCGACTTACAGGACGCCGCTTTTGAAGATGAAGGCCTCGGTGAAACGATTCTACTCAAGGCTAAATCCTGGGAGGAAATCGGAGATTTTGTCCTGAGCCGAAACCACGCGAGGAAAGCATCCATTTACCGGAAAACCCGTGAGACAGAAATCAGAATCGAACTGGATATCGACGGAACGGGTAAAACCCAAAATCAGACAGGCGTCGGTTTTTTTGACCATATGCTTGACCAGCTCGGAAAACACAGTCGTATCGATCTTCAGGTGGAGGCAAAAGGCGATTTATGGATAGACGCACATCACACCATTGAAGATGTGGGGATCGCGCTGGGAGAAGCATTTGGAAAAGCCCTGGCCGACAAGCGCGGAATGGAAAGGTATGGCTGTTTTGACCTGGTGATGGACGATGCGCTTGCGCGTGTGGCCATCGATTTCAGCGGGAGGCCGTGGCTGGTATGGTCAGGTGAGATTGCGCGCGAAATGGTGGGCGACATGCCGGTAGAAATGGTCTTCCATTTTTTTAAATCATTCTGTGATGCCGCACGCTGCAATCTGAATATCGCAATTACCGGTGATAATGCCCATCATATGATTGAAGCTGTTTTTAAGGGCGTTGCCAGAGCCATCAGAAATGCAGTCAGACGGATTCCGGGTGAAAACGACCTGCCTTCAACCAAAGGGCTCTTATGACAAGGAATCAGCTATCAGGCGACGTACTTTGCTACAATCGCCTTAATCTCCCGCAAATGCTGCTGCTTTTTGGTGTTGCGGCGGCGAATCGCGGTTTCGGTAAAATAATGGTGGTTTTCCAGAAACTTCACCTGAATCTGGTTCCATTCATTCTAATTGCGGACAATCACCTGCTCCTGAAATTCCTGGAAAAGACTGTTCCCCACCGGATAAAAATCATTTCTGCCCAGGTAATAAAGATCAGCATCGCACAGAATCTTTTCCAGCAGGTTACAGGGCGTCTGCGGAATCCGGGTAGCCATAATCATTCCGCAAATTTTTTCAATTTGTTCCGAAGAATACCCAAACCGCGGAAGATATTCTTTTGCAATATCACACCCTTCAGCTTCGTGCCCCTGATATGTTTTGGTAAAACCCGAGTCATGGTAGAGTGCCGCCGTTTTCAGCAGAATCAGCTCCTCTCCCTGAATACCTTCAGACTCGCCAATCTCTACAGCAGCATCCAGTACATCCATGGTGTGGTGGATGCCGTGATAAGTCAGACTTTCGGGAAGTTCATCCTTCAGTTTCAAAAGAATGAAGGTTTCCGCACCATTAAAATTCATTTTACCCATGAGTACCTTCAACAAGCCGAAAAATATCGGCAAATTTTTCAATAATCCGAACATTTCATACACAAATCTAACAATGAAGACAGTCATTATCAAATATAACGCAGGAAATGTTCAGTCTGTTATGTTTGCACTCAACCGACTGGGGATCAGGCGATCCTTTCGGATGACCCGGAGGTAATATTTTCTGCCGATAAAGTTATTTTTCCCGGAGTAGGGGAGGCCAGTTCCACCATGCGTTACCTCCGGCAATCCGGACTTGATCGTATCATTCCTTCCCTTCGCCAGCCTGTGCTGGGGATTTGCCTGGGGATGCAGTTGATGTGTGCTTATTCGGAAGAAGGGGATACGCATTGTCTGGGTATATTTGACCACAATGTCAGGTTATTTTCCAATGAAAAAGTGAAAGTCCCGCATATGGGATGGAACCTCCTGTCAGACCTGAAATCTCCGCTGATGGAAAACCTGGGCGACAATCCGTTTGTCTATTTTGTCCATAGCTATTACGTGGAAGCCGGCGAACATACGATCGCCACGGCCAGTTATGACATCCCCTTTAGTGCCGCCCTCAGAAAGGGTAATTTTTTTGCTACTCAGTTTCACCCGGAAAAAAGCGGCCAGCCCGGCGCGCAGATTCTGAAAAATTTTATTAACTATGCGCCTCATTCCGGCAATTGATATTATCGGCGGGAAATGCGTTCGCCTGAAAAAAGGTGATTACGAACAAAAAACCATTTACAGCGACAATCCGCTTGAAATCGCCATGAAATGGGAAGCCCTGGGGGGAGAATACCTGCACCTGGTGGATCTTGATGGCGCAAAGGCCGACAAACCACAGAACCTCCCGGTGGTCGAATCCATCTGTAAACATACCCGGCTCAAAGTGGACATGGGCGGAGGAATCAAAACCGAACGCGACCTTCGCGCCGTGTTGGATGCCGGCGTAACCCAGGTGAATATTGGTAGCCTCGCGGTAAAAAATCAGCCATTGGTAGCCGACTGGATCAGGCGTTTTGGGGGAGAAAAAATCATTCTTAGCGCCGATGTGAAAGACGGATATGTGGCCATTCACGGATGGCAGACCTTGTCGGAATGGCTGCTCACCGATTTTATTGCCGATTATCAGAAGGTGGGAATTACTACTGTAGTATGTACCGATATTTCCCGCGACGGAATGCTCAGTGGCCCTTCCTTTGAGTTGTACCAGCAACTGATGGCAACATTTGCCGGCCTCAGGCTGATTGCAAGCGGAGGTATTGCTACGATAGATGATCTGATCCGCCTCCGGGATATGAACATGGACGGAGCCATTATTGGAAAGGCTTTGTATGAAGGAAAAATCACATGGGAGGAACTCATTGACCTGAAACCTTAATTTTATGCTTACCAAAAGAATCATTCCCTGTCTGGATATCAGAGACGGAAGAACGGTCAAAGGCGTCAATTTTGTCAATATCCGCGATGCTGGCGATCCGGTAGAACTGGCCGCAGCTTATGCGGCACAGGGCGCTGATGAACTGACGTTTCTGGATATTACGGCCACGGTTGAGCACCGGAAAACGATGGTGGAACTGGTGCGGAATGTGGCCCGGGAAATCAATATTCCTTTCACTGTGGGTGGAGGAATCAGCAGTCCGTCGGATGTATCCCGCCTGCTTTCTGCCGGCGCAGATAAAATTTCCATCAATTCGGCGGCAGTAAAAAATCCTGCGCTGGTGGATGAACTGGCCCGCGAGTTTGGCAGCCAGTGTGTGGTTGTGGCTATTGATACGCATTTCCACGAAGCAGACTGGTGGGTATATACCCATGGCGGACGCACCCCGACGACAATCCGTACCTTTGACTGGGCAAAAGAAGTAACGGCTCGCGGTGCGGGTGAAATTTTGCTCACTTCGATGGTCAGCGACGGCACCCTTGCCGGGTTTTCGCTGGCGCTGACAGCGACAGTTTCAGAATTGGTTTCCGTACCGGTGATCGCCTCCGGCGGGGCAGGGACTATGGAACATTTTGCACAGGCTTTTTTGGAGGGAAAAGCCGATGCAGCGCTGGCAGCCAGTGTTTTCCATTTTGGTACCATTCCCATTCCGGCACTCAAAGACTATCTTTCTTCCAAAGGTATTTCGGTGAGAGGCTGAATTTTCCCAAATAATTCGTAAATCGCAGCAGTTATTAAAGTAACAGAAATGAAGGATCTTGATTTTGAAAAATCCTACGGTCTGATCCCGGCAATTATTCAGGATGCAAGCACAGATAAGGTGCTGATGCTGGGCTATATGGATGAAAAGGCATTCAATAAAACCGTCAAAGAAAAACGGGTTACCTTTTACAGCCGCTCCAGGGAGCGACTCTGGACCAAAGGAGAAACTTCCGGAAATTTTCTCAAAGTGGTGGAAATTATTCCCGATTGTGACAAAGATACTATTTTGATTAAAGCCATCCCTGACGGGCCGGTTTGCCATACGGGAAAAGACACCTGCTTCGGAGAGAAAAATAATTCCGATTATGCTTTCCTGCGCAAGCTGGAAAACACAATCAAAGACCGCAGGAAAAATCCGGTCAAAGGCTCTCATACCAGTAAGCTGTTTGAGCGTGGGGTGAATAAAATCGCCCAGAAAGTAGGAGAGGAAGCCGTTGAAATGATCATCGAAGCCAAGGACAATGATAAAGACCTGTTTATCAATGAATGTGCTGACCTTCTTTATCATGTGATGGTACTCCTGGAGGCAAAGGATGCTTCTATCAAAGAGGTGATTAAAGTATTAAAAGGACGGGCCAAAGTGCGTAAGTAATATCGATTGTTTATTTTTTGATCTAAACCCTAAGTATATGTATAAGTATCACTGGCTGATGATTTCTGCTTTTCTCTGGGTATTTTCCTATAGCTGCGGAGATGCGGACAAACCACAGGCGGAAATTGATGAAGAAAAAATTCAGGATTACTTCAAGACTCATGGCATTGACAATGCGATGTCCACCGAAACCGGGCTGTATTATGTGATTGAAAACCCGGGGGAGGGTGAGCATCCTACGGTCAATTCGACCGTGATTATGCACTACCGGGGCATGACACTCGATGGAAATGTTTTCGAATCCTCTTATGATTCCGGCGAACCGCTCAACTATTCTCTCAGTGCACTGATCAGAGGCTGGCAGCAGGCTGTACCGCTGCTGGGAAGAGGCGGGAAAGCTACGCTTTATATTCCCAGCGGACTGGCCTACGGACAGCGTTCTCCCGGTCCCGGTATCGGCCCCAATGAGGTACTGATATTCGATGTGGAATTGCTTGATTTTCAGTAAGGCGCTTTGGGGGCATAAGGAGGGAAAGATATGCGTGGTTTCAGAGTGGAAATACTCCTGCTTTGCCTGATTTATTCCGGCTGCAATTCTTTTCCCGAATTGCGGCAAATGCCTGTATTCGCTGGTGTGAGTATTGATGCCAGGTGCGGTGCCTCCGTTGTGATTGACAATATGGAGGTTTTTCGCGAATATAATCTCACCGGCTGGATGGTGGAATTTCCGTTTTCTATCACGCCGCGACAGACGGGTTCCGATTTCCGTTATTATGAAAAACATACCGTCGATACCCTGGTGGCAGTTTTTCAGGCGGAAGAGCTACCTTATATCCTCTCTTTTCCCCTTTCAAACCCTCATAACCTCAATTTGAAAAACGTGCGGATCGCACATTATCTTTCTGATGTTTCAGGGATTCTGTTGCGCACCCGCGACTATCCTCCGGCAGCCATCGTGTTTTCGGGGATGTGGATGAATCCTGATTTCTACCGCGAAGACTTCCGGCGGTTTATTGCAGAACTTAAAACCTCTTACGAAGGGTTTAGCGGATCCATTGTGTTTGCGGGTTTTCCCTACGAACTGGCGGGAGATTTCGACTTTGAATCACCGGACGTGATAGGTATCCGCTTCCACGAGCCTCCGGAGGATGATCTGGACACCTACTTTTCCCAACTGAACCGGGAAATCAGTTGTTACCTTGATGAATACCAGAAACCAGGAATGATCGTTCACAGTAACCTTATGGGGGAAAGAAAACAGGAACTTTTTCTACATCAACTGAGTTTCTGGCCTGACTCGGTGGACATACAGGGTTATGCCCTCAACAGTCTGCATTGTGAAGTCAGCCTTTCCGGCAGAAATGACTTTTTTCTCTGGGCAATGACCAGAAGTTTTGCGCTTTCTGAAGATTATCTCAATTAATATGGCCAAAATTTTACCCGCCAACCCCAAAATTCTCGTCATCAGATTCAGCTCCATTGGAGATATTGTACTGACGACTCCCGTATTGAGAAATCTGAAAAAAGCCTATCCGCAGTCGGAAGTCCATTATTATACCAAACCCGCCTTTGCCGCTGTGCTCAAACAGAACCCTTATGTGGATCAGGTTCACACGCTCGAATCTCCGTTGAAAAAACAATTGCGCAGCCTCAGGGAAGAGAATTACGATCTGGTGATTGATCTTCACCGCAACATTCGCACTTTCAGGGTAAAACGGGGGCTGGGTGTCCCTGCAATGTCTTTTTATAAAGCTAATTTTTCCAAATGGCTTCTGGTTAAAACCGGGCGGCTTCCCCGGCCCATTTCACATGTAGTCGAGCGTTATCTGAATGTGATTCGCAAAATAGGGGTCGAAACAGACAGCCGTGGACTGGATTTTTTTCTGCCTGAGTCTGCAGTAAAAGAAGCAGAACAAATCAGGGCAAATGCAGGCCCTGATTTTTCGGGTGATTGCCTTGCGGTAGTTTTGGGTGCAACACACCGCACCAAACGCTGGCTGCCGGTTCATTTTACCAGCCTGCTCAACAAGTTTCATCAGCCGGTGATTTTGCTGGGAGGCGAAGATATCCGAAAGGAAGCCCATGCCATTGCTGGCGGCCTGGACGTGCCTGTCCTTAATGCCGTCGGCCAGTACGACCTGTTGGTTTCATCTGCCCTGATGAAGTCCTGCCGGGCAGTACTGACCCATGATACGGGACTGATGCATGTAGCAGCCGCTTTTGGCATGAAAGTATTCTCCCTCTGGGGAAGTACGGTTCCGGAACTGGGTATGACACCCTGGAAGACAGAAAGTTATATTCTGGAAAATAAGGAGGTTCCCTGCCGCCCCTGTTCCAAAATCGGATTTGATATCTGCCCCAAAGGCCACTTCAATTGTATGGGAAATCTTACACCGGAAAAAGTGCTGGAATCACTGGAGAATCATTTTTGATTAGGGAACCCAAACTGGTGAAGAGCGAAAAAAAGCAGTTGATTACCAAAAGTCAACCATTCATAGTATAAAACCTTTTAATTACAGTATTTTGTAGTAATTTGATATTTTAATTAGGCGCCATTTCGGATTTTACCTTGCAATACAGGAAAGTCATTACTTCAACCTTTATGTATTGGATAGTTCTTCAAACGGATGAAGATGAATGGTAAAAAGTTCGCCTTCTCGGTTGATTTTTCGTAAACCCTAACTTTTATATATACCAATATGAAATTAATTTCTACTTTCATCGTTCTCCTTATCTCATTGACTTATGGCGCAATTGCCCAAAAGGTGGCAATTTGCGGTTTTAACACTGACGACCAGGATGGATTTTCTTTTGTCGCACTCGACAACCTGACTGGGGGGGCATTTATTTATTTTACAGACGGAGCTTATGTTGCTTCAAGCAATTCATTTGATATTAGTGGAGGTAATGAAGCGTTGGTAGCTTATACTGTACCTGCGGGTGGTTTGCCGGTAGGGCAGGTGATAACCTTGGTTGAAAATGCGAACCCTAACCAAAATACATTTACCATTACAAGATCAGGCGGATCGTCAGAAACTGGTACTGCATCGGTATCTGGCGGCAATTTCAGATTTGAGGCTGGGGAGCCTTTTTTTGCTTTTTCTGCATCGAATTCATCTTCGCCTACAACCTCCCTTTCCCAATTATTTGGTTATGTTTTAATGGGAGGACCGGTCTCCGGACTAGGCGATGATCCTGCTGCTGACGGTGATTGCCCGACATCTCCACAGTTTATTGCAGTTCAGCATACTTCTACTTCTACTGATGGCGCAACCTTTGATTTCAATCCGGGGACAGGCATTCGTGATGGTATTACCCTTGTCCAGTTTCTTTCTGTGGGAAACTGGACGGTTTCCGCTAACAACATTAGCCTGACAACTACCGCTTTTCCAAATTTGGGATTTGGCGGCCTGCCGGTAGAATGGCTGGATTTCAAAGCTGTTTCAGCAGACGCGGGTGTGGTTGTATCATGGACCACGGCATACGAACTCAACAACGATTATTTTGTGGTAGAAAACAGCGTTGACGGAAACAATTTTGAAGCACTGGGTAAAGTTGACGGTGCCGGTACTTCTGATTCTCCCATTTCCTACGAATTTGTGGATGCAACTCCCAAAGCAGACAAACTCTACTACCGCGTTCGTCAGGTTGACTTTGACGGTGCGTATTCCTTCACTTCTGTGGCTATTGTCAACATGGGTGAAATGTCGGGTAATACAAAAATTTACCCCAACCCCGTGGTAAGTAATCTGAGTGTGGATCAGTTTCAGGGCGAAATGGCGATATACAATATTGCCGGCCAGATGATCAGCCGCACTTCAGTAAACGGTTCCAAAACCATTGACATTTCCGGCCTGAAAAACGGTATCTATCTGGTAAAACTCACCAGCCTGACCGGAAAAGTTGAAACTCACCGGATTGTGAAATAAGACTACGATTTCAGCGCAAAAAAATACGCCATTTCAATGGGGAGTAATCCCGCTTGAAATGGCGTATTCTGTTAATGTCGCGGGCAGGTGCACCGTTTTTTCATTTTTACGAGATGAATACCTAGTGAAGCTACCACATTCACGCCTATTTCCTCATTGCCGGCAACCCGGGCATAAGGCTCACTATATCCTCCCGACACGTGTTTGTTGTCAGTATAATATACGCCTGCTTCAAGTGCTGCGGAAATATTGGGAGAGAGAAAGTATCGGACACCGCCAAAACCTCCACCACCATAACTTTTATAAAGGTATTCATTATAAAAGGAGGGAAAATCGGGGGAAATGCCATTTTCCACTACCTTTCCAAGTGAGTAGATCGCCTCTATGCCAAGAAAATACTGATAGGGCCCTTTATGATATTTGTACAAATACCCCATGGAGAAGTCTGTATCCTTTTCTGAGACTCATAAGACAGCAGGTTGAGGTAGGATGTGGGGCCGCTTTCGAATTTTGCCTGGCGATGTGCTACGCCAACGCGTAAAGCGTGTTTAAGGCTATAGTTCCAGGTGTATCGCGCGCCGTTGAGCAAATTTACACTGAAGGGCAGTGGCTGGTATAAATCTCCCAAACCTGTAATATAGTTTGCCCCCGCAAGTTGCAAATCTAATTGGTGAATCTGTGGTTTGTATAAAGATCTTTGCGCAGTTGCAGTTTGGATAAACGAAAAAATAACGATCAGCCCAAGGCTCACGTAGAAAAGTGAATTTTTCATAGTATGGTTGTTCCTGTTGATAAATGGTGAATATCCCGAAATCCGTGCAACTTTGCAAACTCACTCAGGATATATCCAACATAACGGAAGGGAGAATGGTTTATTTTTACTTATATTTGGCTGCCAAATTTAACCACAACGGAAAAAATGCTGAATTTTTTCAAAAAGAAAGAAAATAAAGATAAGCTCGATAAAGGCCTGGAAAAAACCAAACAGGGTTTTTTCTCCAGACTCAACCGGGCAGTCCTGGGAAAATCTAAGGTTGACGAAGAGGTGCTCGACGAACTGGAGGAAATCCTCATTGCCAGTGATGTCGGGGTAAAAACGACCCTCCGTATCATCGAACGCATCGAGGAACGGGTGGCAAGAGATAAATTTACCGGAACTACCGAACTCAATTTTATCCTCCGCGATGAAATCGAGCAACTCATACTGGAATCACACCCCGAAACCCGCGACTATTTTGAGGTTCCCGATATTCAGGCTAATGGAAAAAAAATGCCTTATGTTATCATGGTCGTCGGCGTCAATGGCGTAGGCAAAACCACCACAATCGGTAAACTTGCCTGGCGTTATAAGTCCCTCGGCAATTCTGTACTTCTGGGGGCAGGTGATACATTTCGCGCTGCGGCGGTTGACCAACTCCGCCTCTGGTCAGAAAGAGTAGGGGTGGATTTCTATAGCAAAGGAATGAATACTGATCCCGCAGCGGTTGCTTATGAGGCAGTCCGGGAAGGGGTAAATAAAGGTTATGATGTGGTCATCGTCGATACTGCCGGTCGTCTGCACAACAAAAAACACCTGATGGACGAACTTTCAAAAATCAAGCGGAGTATGAATAAGGTGCTGGAAGGCGCGCCCCACGAGGTTTTGCTGGTACTGGATGCATCTACAGGCCAGAATGCCGTCAATCAGGCTACCGCCTTTACGGAGGCCACGCAGGTATCTGCTATGGCCCTGACCAAACTCGACGGCACCGCCAAAGGCGGCGTTGTCATCGGGGTCTCTGATCTTTTCCGCATTCCGGTCAAGTTTATTGGGGTAGGGGAAGCAATGGATGACCTCCAGGTTTTTGACCCGTCCGCTTTTATCGAATCTATGTTTAAACAATAGCCCCGCGATGAGAACCAATACCCGCAAACATATCCGCCGGGCCAAAGACCAGATCAATGTCATTACTCTGGGCTGTTCCAAAAACCTCGTTGACTCGGAAGTACTGCTCTCCCAGCTTGCAGGCAATGGCATGAAAGCCACTCACGAGGCGGCTGACAACAAAGCCAATATTGTCGTTATCAATACCTGTGGATTTATTGACCGCGCTAAGGAAGAATCGGTCAATACCATTCTGGAATATATCGATAAAAAAGAAGCAGGTGAAATAGAAAAACTATATGTCACCGGCTGCCTATCTCAGCGTTACCGCCCCGACCTGGAGGTGGAAATGCCGCAGGTAGATGGTTTTTTCGGAACTATGGATATGCCCGATCTGGTCAGCGCACTGGGGGGGGATTTTCGTCACGATCTGATCGGTGAGCGCCGAACCACCACGGACAGCCATTATGCCTATCTGAAAATCGCAGAGGGCTGTAACCGCCCATGTAGTTTTTGCGCCATCCCGCTTATGCGTGGAAAACACCAGTCGAGAGATATAGAATTTCTCGTAAAAGAGGCGAAATTTCTGGTCAACAAAGGGGTTCGTGAAATCATGCTCATCGCGCAGGATCTGACCTATTATGGCATAGATATATATGGAAAGCGGCGGCTGGGCGATTTGCTCAAAGCACTTTCAGATGTGGACGGACTGGAGTGGATCCGCCTGCATTATGCCTATCCTTCCGGGTTTCCGCTGGATATTCTGCCCATTATCCGCGAGCGAAGCAATATCTGCAATTATCTCGATATTCCCCTTCAGCATATTTCAGATAATGTCCTCACAGCTATGCGCAGGGGCATCAATCGCCAGAGAACCGAAGAACTGATCCGCCGCATCCGCGATGAAGTGCCGGGAATTACGCTGCGAACCACCATGCTCGTAGGGCATCCGGGCGAAAGTGAGGCCGACCACGAAGAACTGCTGGAATTTATTGAAACAGCAAAATTTGAGCGACTAGGCGTATTTACCTATTCCCATGAAGAAAATACCCATGCCGGAGAAAAATGGGAGGATATTATTTCTGATGAGGAAAAACAACGCCGCTCAGATGAAGTGATGGAGGTGCAACAGGAAATTTCTTTTGACCATAACCGGGCGAAAGTGGGAAAAACCCTTCCTGTGATGGTAGATCGAAAGGAAAATGATTATTTTATCGGCAGAACGGAAGGCGATTCTCCGGAGGTGGACAATGAGGTGATTATATATACCCAGACTTCACTTCCCGTGGGGAAAATCCTTCCTGTGAAGATTTCAGATGCAATGGAGTTTGACCTCGTTGCCCGGGTATAATAATGATACTAAAGAACATGCCGCAGCGGTTTTGTTTACTTGTCTCGCTACTCCTGCTCTGCTTCCCCGCCCGTGCGCAATGGGCGTTGGGAGCTAAAAATAGTCTGGATAAGGTGTATAATGCCCGTTTGTATCTCCAATATACTGCCCCGAGCGACCGGCAGAAAAATTTCCTCGCCGATGTCAGGTTCCGGCCCAAAGGAACCTACCGTATTTTCCTGAGAAAGGAAGTGCCGCTTACAACCAGCCAGTCCACTATTTTTACCATACCTGTTTCCCTTCCGCCTGATGATTATGAAATTGATGTGGATATCCTTGACCGCGATCTCGATACCCACGTTTCTCTGGGACTGGAAGAGCCCTTTGCGGTTCACAGTTCTTCAGAAGTGCAGATTTCCGATGTTTTTCTCAGTTATCAGGATAGTTCGCGCAAGGCGTTCGCTGAGCCGATCCTGAGCAGAGCCATTGCGCAGGGGGTGGAAAACCTGTTTTATTATCTGGAGATTGCCGCTCCGGGTTATGAGAATCTTACTGTCAGAGCAGTTCTGTACAAAGATCAGGGCCACAGAGAGTCTGCCTATACCCAAGCCTATCAATCAATCTATCAGTCCAATCAGATCATCCATCCGGGTGAGGGCAGCAATAGAATTTTCAGGGATTTGCTGCCGGTTGCCAACCTTGAGGAGGGAGAATATCTCCTTGATATAAGAATATATGATGACGATGAGCCATTAGAGAGCGAAGGGATTCGCTTTGAAATCGGGGGCAATATCCGTAAACAGATTTTCAGTCAACTCGACGAGTCTATCCGGATGATGGAATATACTGTGCCCGTTTCCATCCTGGAAACCCTTCTGCGATTCCCCGACGAAAAGGTGAAAGCCGTTGAGTTTATGGATGTCTGGAAAGAACTTTATGGTGAGAATGCTGAAAAGATGATGGAAGACTACTTTCGCAAGGTATATCAGGCCAATGAACGATTTAAAGAGGATCGGGACGGATGGCAGACGGACCGCGGAAAGATATTTATTCAATACGGAGAACCCCGAGTCAGACCACTGACCATCAATGGGAAAGAATACGAACGTTGGACTTATGGTAAATGGTCTCTTTCTTTTTTATTTGAAAAACGCAACCACCGGTATGTGCTGGTCGAATAACCATCGGAATGATCGATACGATAAAAACATATTTCCAGAAACATTACAATTTTGAAAGCCTGTTTCAAACCAGTCCTCCTCCGGAGGATGCGGTAGGCTTCAACAAATTTCGCCTTTCCCCCGGCATGCGCATTGTGATGTACGGACTGAAAATCAGCCCGGTCATCTGCCTTTGTTGTTTTTTAGTTATTTTCCTGATGCAACTCGCCTCCGGCGCGGAGACGGGATGGATGGCAACAGTCGGGCAATTCTACAACACCTATAAAATTTTCCCGGCTTTATACATCATTTCTGTCAGCGGCCTGATCGGTTTTGGCACCAACTATATCGCCATCCGGATGTTGTTTCGGCCTATCGTGCGGCGCCCGATATGGGGGCAGGGACTGATTCCTGCGCAGCGCGACAGAATTATCTATACCCTGGCCCAGGGAATGCACAAACATGTATTGAATGAAGATCTGATCCGGCTCAGGGTTGAGCAGACAGGCCTCGTTACCAAAGTGAATGATCTGATCATGGACGGAACCTCCGGACTGATCAGTGATGAAGAACTTCGCAGCACTCTCAAGAAAATGATCTTTGATACGATGACTGACTACGCACACCGCGACGACGTGCGTACCGAAATCAGAGAGATTATTGATAAAAAGCTGGAAACCAGTCTGGACGGCGGGCTCAAAAAGTTTCTCCTTCAGACCTACAAAAAATATAATAAAGAGGATTACCAGGCCCTCATAGACAAAATTGTAAGAGACATTCCCGAGGTAGCCATGGAGGTGATCGGGAAAATGGAACAGCAACTCAACCGGGTAGCCGCATATATCCGCTCCCGGAAAGATTTTACGGAGAAACAAATAATGAACATATTTGTTGATCTGCTCAACCGGATAGACATTACAGAACTGCTGGCAAAACAAATGGAGCATTTTGACGAGGCTAAACTCGAACGCATGGTCTGGGAAGCTACCAACGAACAACTCCTGTATATTCAGTATCTGGGGACGATTCTGGGAATACTGGGCGGTTTGCTGATCTGGCAACCCCAAATTATGGGTGCGGTATATGTCGCCGGCTTTTCGCTCCTCTGGGGTATCGACGAGTTGATTTTCCGTATAAAAAACAAACCCGTAAACGCCAGTCAGGACATTCCATCACCTACTCAAAACTGATCTCTATTGAAAACGGCTAACTCTGACATTCGTACTGACTACCTGACCGGCGCCCCGAACCTGCGACCATTCTACCAGTATCCCCTGCAAAACCCCGATTTCCGGGCTATTATTGAAGCTAAAGCGAAGGAGGACATAGACCGGCAACTACTTTCCCGGGTGATTTCTGAACAATACGCGGGTTTGCCGGAAGTACCTGCGGTCAGTGAAAATATCGAAAGGCTTTCATCGCCCAATACATTTACGGTTACTACCGGGCATCAGCTAGCCCTTTTTGGCGGACCTTTGTTTACTACCTACAAAGTGCTCAGCACGGCGCGTCTGGCAGCAGATCTGAAAGCGCAGTTTCCGGAATATCAGTTTGTGCCTGTTTTCTGGATACATACCGAGGATCACGATTTTGAGGAAATCAACCACTTTTATTCGGCTTTTAATCAAAAACACACCTACCCGGGCAAATTTGCTGGAGCAGTAGGCGAACATGTGCTCGAAACTTCCATCAAAAGCCTGGTGCCTTCCCGGTTTCACGGAACCCTTGCTGCTGCATTCTCTCCGGGCAAGCCGCTGAAGGATGCTTACCGGGAATTTATGCATTCGCTTTTTGCACCCTACGGAGTGGTGATGCTCGATGCTTCTGACCCGCGTCTGAAAGCCCGATTCAGGGAGGTGATGCGGGCAGAAGTGAATGCGGGAGTGGCCCAAAAAGAAGTTTCCCGTGTTTCGGAATTGTTGGAGGAATTGGGTTATCCTGCCCAGATCACGGCAAGAGACATCAACCTTTTTTACAGTGATGAAAATGGCCGCGACCGGATTACAAAAAACGGACAGGAATATGAAGTCGTCGGGCGAAATTTGCAGTTTTCACCCGAAGCGCTAAACGATATTATCGAAAATCATCCGGAAAAAATCAGTCCTAATGTCAGTCTCCGGCCCCTGTATCAGGAAATGATTCTTCCCAATCTCGCGTATTTTGGCGGATGGGGGGAAATTGCTTATTGGTTTCAGCTCAAAGGGGTTTTTGACCATTTTGGAGTCAATTATCCTCTGATTCTTCCGCGGATGTCAGCCACAATTTTTACCCGAGACGTATGGCAAACCTGGAAGGATTTGGGTTTTCCTCCATCAGAAATAGGAAAACCAATGCATGAACTTTACCGGCAATTTATGCCCAATATCTGGGACGAAACCACTTTCAGACAGATTTCAGAAGAAATAATTGCAAAAATTCTGGCAATGAAATCGTATATTGAGGCAGAAGTTTCACCCACACTCCCCCGGTCAGTAGAGGGACAAAAGGTGAAAATGGAGCGATTTGTGGCCAATCTGGAGAAAAAAATTCACCGTGTAAAGCGTGCTGACAACGCTGCCATTTTTTCCCGGATAGAATCAGCCAAGCTCGCGATCCAGCCCGAAGGACTGGTTCAGGAGCGGATTCTGAGTCTTGCAGCATTTCCGGATGCCACACCTGAGAAGATTATTGCAGCCGCCTGGGAAGCCTGCTCGCCACTCGATTTTACCCATCGATACCTGGTGTTGGACTAAGTACCCCGATTTCTTTGATTTTCCCGAAAACTTATCGAAATTTTCACGTAAACTAGAGTTGATTTAACAACATATATGGCAACAGAAAGATACAGAAGGAGAAGCAGCGTTGCGGACGATTTTGATACCTCACTCATGTACGATGATATCGAAAAAATCCGTGAACGCGAAGAGGATGAAGAAAAGGATCAGAACAGCAAGCTGGGTTCTGCCGGCATGATGGCGCTGATTGCCGGTGCAGGGCTGCTGGCTGTTGGGCTGTTTCAGGCCGTGATACCCGGCGATTTTCTTGAAGCGTTAAACACGCTTCTTCCTATCATTGGCTATGGGGCGCTGGGCTATGGCTTTTTCAAAACCATGAAGCTGGCTTTCCGCGATAAAGAACTGAACTTTCCCGCACTCAATGTTTACCGCAAAACCAAACCGGTTCCTCCTCCCGTCAACGAAGGTGCAACCCGCACCCAAAGCGCGCAGGGGAATACAAGGTATCAGAGCAGAACCCGTACCTACGACCGCAATACGCGCACGGGGCAACGCAAAAGCCTTCGCCGCTCCCGTACCAACCGGGTTTTTTCCGGTGTAGCCGGAGGAATCGCTGAATATATGGGTATTTCGGCTGCGTTGATTCGCTTTGCTTTTATTGCTACACTTTTTATGGGTATCGGTATGCCCATTTTTGTATATCTGCTGCTTTCTATTGTTTTATCGGTAAATTACGACGGTACTACCCAGAAACCTCCGGTCAGAAACCCTAATATTCCTCCGGTAAGTTAATCCAATGAACCGCCTGTTTTTGGCCATTCTCCTGCTCTTACCTTTGCTCCTTTCCTGTGAAAAGGAAGGGAATATGTGTGTAGGCAATTTTCCCGATGGCACCATCATGTATGAGGTTCCCTGCGACCAGTGGAGTGGAAAATATCAGGGAGAAATGCGGGAATACGACAACGAAGGCAATCTTCGTATCACGCGTTTTTTTGTTGACAATTACGAAGAGGATACGACCCGGTTTTATACCCCAACGGGTTTTGTGTGGAAAAAAATTCCTATGAAAAATGGAAAAGCCGAAGGAATGCTTTCCGAATACCGCACAGATGGCACGCTTTACCGGACATTAAACTTCGAAAACGGACTCGCTCATGGCGCATATCGGGTATATTACCCCGATGGAATGCAGGTGCTGGAGTCCAGCATGTATAGCGAAGGGAGGCTTAATGGCCCTTTTATCCGCAATTATCCCGACGGAACCCCCGCGCTGACCGGTGAATATATGGTCGGATATAAAATGGGAAAATGGATCAGATACAGACCGGAAGGAGGGCAGGTATGTGTATTTACATTGTACATGGATAAACGCGATGGCGGATTTGGTGTTTTCAGAAAATCAGGAATGCCGTATATTACAGGCGAATTTTTGAATAACAGACTGGAAGGGGATGTGAGTTTTTTTAGCGAGGAAGGTGCCATTATCAGGAAAGTTCAGCCTGATGAGCTGTGGATGATGAAACAAAATGACTCGCTGTCTGTTAATGATGTATTAAACAATATACCCGGACTGCAAATCCCCGTGGACGGAAACGAAACTATTTACATTCAGGGAGATTCCGTCTGGATTCAACCCTAAATTCTATGAATACTACCCCGATGCCCACATATTATCTGATGAAAGTGAAAGGGAAAGCCAAGATTCCCGATTATATACAGCTCAGAGATGAAAATCTGACGCTCATTGGCTATTTCCGCCCCGGAAGAAAGGAGCGGCTGGACAAAGTGGTAAAGAGCGAAGAACTGGCAGAAAAACTGCACGATATAATTGATAATCTCACCGAATACGGAAAAATGACGAAGATAGAGCTCTGATGCGTACGCTGATCAAATTTGACGATGTGCATTTATCTTATGGCCCCAGGCTTGCCCTGGTTGGGCTGAGTTTTGAAGTGGGGATTGGCGAATTTGTGTACATCGTTGGTCGCACAGGATCGGGCAAAACGTCTGTACTAAAAATGATCTACGGCGACGCGACACCCTGGAAAGGAAGTGTGGTGGTGGGAGAAATGGTAGCTTCTTCTATCTCAGACAAAAGTCTTCCGTATCTGCGCAGAAAGCTGGGAATTGTATTTCAGGATTTTCAACTCCTGCCTGACCGCACGGTTCAGGACAATATTTATTTTGCCCTGCGGGCAACCGGCTGGAAAGACAGCGCAAAAATCAAACAACGCATTTCAGAAGTACTTATGCAGGTGGGCATGTCTGGCAAAGGCATTGCCATGCCGCACCAGCTCTCCGGCGGAGAGCAACAACGCGTGGCCATCGCCCGCGCGCTGATCAATGACCCGATCGCCATTGTCGCCGACGAGCCCACCGGCAATCTCGATCCCGAAGCGGCACAGCATATCATGGAAATTCTCCTCAAGGTCAACCGGGCCGGCACAGCCGTTATCATGGCTACCCACGAATATTCTCTCATCAGGCAGTATCCCCACCGCGTCCTCGAAGTAGTCGAAAAAAAGGTGAGAAATTTTCCCGATCCCAATGCTTTTCTCGCACAGATCAGGCAGACTTTATAAGTCCTGATCTCTGTATTCAAAAAAAATGATCCGAACTGTCAAAATGACATGATTCCGAAGGAAATTTATTATATTTGCTTCCGGTTTTATGAATACCGCCATACCTTGTAAGCAGAAATGAGAGATAAAATCACACAAAAGACCTTTACCCCTGCGGCTTTGGAGCGAACCATGGAAGAGGATAAGCAGGGAACCGCCTATCAGCCGGCGATAACTCCCAATAAAGGTGAAAAACTCGCATATATTGAAACCTACGGCTGCCAGATGAATTTCTCCGACACGGAAATTGTCGCCTCCGTGCTCAAAGATATGAACTATGGCTTTACTTCGGATGCCAATGCAGCTGATCTCGTATTTATCAATACCTGTAGCATCCGCGAAAATGCCGAAAGCAAAGTCTGGAACCGTCTGGCTTCTCTCCGAAAGAAAAAAGAAGAAAAACCTCACCTGATGGTGGGCGTGCTGGGATGTATGGCCGAAAGGTTAAAAACCCGCCTGCTCGAACAGGAAAAGCTGGTTGATCTGGTCGTAGGCCCCGACGCTTACCGCGACCTTCCCAACCTTATCGGTGAAGTAGAGACCGGCCAGAAAGCGGTAAATGTGCTGCTTTCGCGGGAAGAAACCTATGCCAATATTGCCCCTGTACGGCTCGACACAAATGGCGTATGTGCTTTTGTTACCATTATGCGCGGGTGTGATAATATGTGTGCTTTTTGCGTAGTGCCTTTTACCCGGGGCCGGGAAAGGAGCCGCGACCCTCATTCTATTGTACAGGAAGTGGAGGCACTGCATGCACAAGGTTATCGTGAAGTGACGCTGCTGGGCCAGAATGTCGATTCGTATAAATGGTCTCCCGATGCGACACTCAAAGGGAAAGCCCAGATAGAGAAAAAATTCAGCGAAGGCGAATCGGTTGAAGTCATCAATTTTGCCCAGCTTCTCGATATGGTCGCCCGGGTAAGCCCTGATCTGCGGGTTCGCTTTTCCACCTCCCATCCCAAGGACATTACCGATGAGGTACTGCTGGTAATGGCGGCTCATGAAAATATCTGTAACTATATTCACCTTCCGGTTCAGTCAGGAAGCGACCGAATACTGGAAATGATGAACCGTGGTTATTCCCGCGAATGGTATGAAGGTAAAGTGAAAAGAATCCGGGAGATTATTCCGGATTGCGCCATTTCATCAGATATTATCACCGGATTCTGCACCGAAACAGACGAAGACCATGAGGAAACAATGGCTGTAGTGGCCGCTTCCCGTTATACCCATGCCTATATGTTTGCTTACAGTGAGCGACCCGGTACTGCGGCGGCAAAAAAATGGGCCGACGATGTATCTGAAGCGGTTAAAAAGCAGCGACTGGCAGAAATTATTGCCCTGCAGAACAAGATTTCCGCCGAAGAAAATGCGCAGGATATAGGCAAAATCTATACAGTGCTGATTGAAGGTAATTCGCGCAGATCAGAGGCAGATTTCTGCGGTCGGAATGATCACAACAAAATGGTGGTTTTTCCCAAATCGGCCTCACTCCGGCCCGGAGATTATGTGAAGGTGAAAATTGAATCTGCTACCAGCGCAACGTTAATTGGAAAAATTGCAGGGAACGAATGACAATTCAGCAAATCAAGCAGCGATACGGGATCATCGGAAACTGCCGCGAAATCAATCAGGCTGTCGAAATTGCCATGCAGGTAGCCCCGACGGAAGTGACCGTGCTGGTTTACGGAGAAAATGGAACCGGTAAGGATATATTTTCTCGGATTATTCACGACTTCAGCAAGCGGAAACACAAGAAATTAATCGCAATCAACACAGGTGCTATTCCCGAAGGTACCCTCGATTCGGAGTTGTTTGGTCACGAAAAAGGCGCATTTACCTCCGCCTATGATGCCCGTAAGGGTTATTTTGAAGAAGTAGAAGAAGGAACGATTTTTCTCGATGAGATCGGTGAAATGCCGCTTGCTACCCAGGCTCGTCTGCTTCGTCTGCTCGAAAACGGAGAATATCTCCGGGTAGGTTCCAGCAAAGTGCGGAAAGCAGACGTCAGGGTCATTGCCGCTACCAACAAAAACCTGGTGGAAATGATTCGCCAGGGAAGATTTCGGGAAGACCTCTATTTCCGCCTCAATACGGTATCCATTGTGGTTCCTCCGCTTCGGAACAGGGGCGATGATATAGAACTTCTGTTTAACTACTTTGCATTGGAGTTTGGCGAAAAATACAGCCGTGATCCGGTTGTATTAGATGCCGAGGCTGTACCTCTCCTACAGCAGTACCGCTGGCCCGGCAATGTGCGCGAACTCCGCAATCTGGCAGAAAAACTCACCGTGCTGGTTAAAGGCGAAATTGTCTCGCCGACGGTCTTACGCAATAACCTCCTCATACAGGACAGTTATCTCCCTGTGGTCAGACTGGGTCGAGAATACCCCCGCCATGAGGAAATCCAGGAGGATGATCCCGAAAGCCAGGGGGTGTTGCTTAAACTGATTTATGATCTGGGTAAGGAAGTCGCTGATCTGAAAAAAATGATCTATCTCGGTATGCAGGGAAGAGAAATAGACCATGAGCATCCGGAGACCTTTCATCCCGGCCCAAGATATGAAAGTACTTACCAACAACCGCAGGTTATTGAGCCGGTACAACCCCTGGCCAAAGAACTGCCACTATTGGAGGAGTCCCTGTCCCTGGAAAAAAAGGAAAAGGAAATGATTGTCAAAGCGCTCCAACGCCATAATAACAACCGCAAAAAGGCAGCGCAGGAACTGGGTATCTCCGAACGGACGTTGTATCGTAAAATCAAAAATTACGACATAGATGGGTAATCGCCAGCAAATATTCTCCTTCACCAGCATCATCATTCATGTGGTGTCCTGGACAACGTTACTCCTCATTCTGGGTTCCTGCCAGGTTTCTTTCAACTTTACAGGCGGAAAGGCTGATAACAGCCTGCAGACGCTCTCTATCAGTCAGTTTATCAATGAGGCGGATATTGTCGTGCCTTATCTCGCGCAGGAGGTAACACAGCAGCTTCAGGACAGATTTCTCAATCAGTCCCGGTTGACGCTCACATCGGGGGCAGCCGATGTGGAGGTGGGGGGGAGTATAACACGTTATACCATGCTCCCCGTGGCGATTCAGGGAGATGACCGGGCTGCCCAAAACCGGCTGACCATAACGGTAAAGGTGAAATTTGATAACAATGTTGACCCCGCTGAAAGCTGGGAGCAGACCTTCAGCAAGTTTATCGATTTTGACTCGGATCAGGATTTTACCAGTGTGGAAAGAGACAGAATCAATGATGTGCTGGAGCAGATCACGCAGGATGTTTTCAGCAAGTCGATCGGAAAATGGTAAACGGAAAATGGTAAACGGAAAATGGTAAACGGAAAATGGTAAACGGAAAATGGTAAAATATGGATTTTTTTGCCATATATCAGTCCATTTTGCAGGGGAAAATACCTGTCGGAATAGCCGATGATCTTGATAAGATTATTGCAGAATACCCCTATTTTCCCTCCCCGGATGCTAAAAGCGCTGATTCACGCCAAAAATGAAAATATTTTCGAAGCATCGGCGTACTCAGAAACCGCAGGCAATTGAAACAAATGCTGGAAGGTAAAATATTTTTTAGCGATATTCCGGCTTCAATGGATATGGATGCATCTGAAATAATAATCCCTGAACTTGCCCCTCCAGGCCCGGAGCACGATCTTTTTTCGATCGTCGATATGGGATCGCTGCCATTTCGGCGGCCTCCGTTTAATCTTCCATTTTCTGTATCGGAGTCAACAGCAAGCGACAAACTGGACGCATTTATCGACTGGGATATTAAAGTCAGAACCCTGAAGTATAAAGACTCCGCAGCACGTGTAAAGGGAAATCTCCACATTCCGGCCCCGGAGATGGAGGTAAAAGAAGAAATAAAGCAGGAAGAACCCCGGCCGGTATTCTCCCGAAAAGTTGCTTCTCAAAACCTGATTGATGCATTTCTTGAAAATCAGGGACACATCCGGCGAAAAAATGCCGATAAAGAGGCCGCACAACCCGTAAAATCTGCGGTGGAAAGTATCATGGAAGACGAAAATCTGGTCACAGAAACCATGGCCAGGTTACATCTGCTCCAGAATAACCGCAGGGAAGCTATTCGAATTTATGAAAAACTGGGCTTGTTATATCCCGAAAAAAGTACTTACTTTGCCGATCAGATAAACAAAATCAAAGACGAATAATGGGTATTGTATTTGGAATCGCAGCAACATTGTCAATTTTGGTAGCAATCGTAATGATTTTTGCGGTAGTGATCCAAAATAGTAAAGGTGGTGGACTCTCCTCTGCGTTTGGCACCAGCGGTGCTACTCAGATTCTGGGCGCAAGAAGAAGTAATGAGGCAATTGAAAAACTCACATGGGGGCTGGCCATCGGCCTGGCAGTGCTGGCATTTATTGCCAATGTAGCGGGTAATTACGGCACCTCCGGTTCCGGCGACCAGTTGCGGATGGGTTCTGCCATTGAAAACCAAATCGTGAACGATCCGGTTTCTATGCCCGACGCTTCCTCTTTTGATATCGCACCTGCGGAAGACGAAAATGCTACTGGTGATAATTAATTCGTAAGAAAATATTAATAAAAAAGAGACCTCCCGCGAGGTCTCTTTTTTTATGCTTTTCTACTTTCTTACATCTGTGCAGGCGTGTAATATAACCATGCGATATGTGCTGGAAAAGCAGATGGAATTGAACATATTCGTTTTACAAAAACTAACTGACCCAAATTATGTTCAAGGTTTCCCTATGGTTGCCCCTGATTTCTGTATGGCTGTTTTCCAATTTGCAGGCAAAATCCCCTGCTACTGTCCAGATACTTTTTTTTTCTCCATCCTACGAATCGGATATTTTGGCCGATAGTGCTTATGTCTTTCTTCAGCACCTTTGCCGGGAGAAAAACTATATAATATCCAGAAGCAATTCTACCGCGACATTTGACGATATTGAAGCTCTGAGACGATATCGCGCTGTCGTTGTAATGAACCAACGATCGGTAACGGGACTCAACACCCGGCAGCGCGACAATTTTGCTGCCTATGTCATTGGGGATCATGCGCATGCGGGAGGATCGCTGATATGTTTCCACATCGAGAAAAGGATATTCCGCGATGGCGATAATCAGGCGTGGAACTGGTATAGCCAGCTTACCGAACCTGACAGGCAGAGCGAAGCACGGCTGCTTTCTGCAGAAATATCCTCCCGCACCCCGGTTTTAAACGCGGATGCATTTGATGCTGACCCTCATTCAGCTTTCCGGGCTGTTTCTGGTTATAAGGTTTTGCCACATCCCCTGCCGGGAAGAGGATATGCCGGGGGAAAAGTCTTTGTGACTTATCTTGCCAATTCTCCCGAAAAATTTTCCCGCGCGCCGGGACAAACGCCTGTGGTTGCCGATCATATTTCCAGTGCGCTTGACTGGGCCTGTGGTTCCCAGGCCGACCGGCCCGTTATCATCAAACTACTTGATCTTTCCGACAAGCCAGAGCCATCTCCGATCCATCTTTCCTGGATACCCGGAGGTAATCCTGCACTCATAAGGGGTATGGAAGTGCAGCGCCGTGAGGAAGGAAAAGAATGGAAGCCTATAGGCGTTTTTAATTCCAATCCGCCCGCCGAATTTTGGGATAACGGCACTACCACCGGCCGGTTTTATTATCGCATTCGCCAGATCAATGAAGATGGAAGGTCGTATTATTCGGATATGGTGGTAGCCGATATTGGAAATGCCTCACCAAAGCTGGAGATTTTCCCAAATCCCATTCAGGATATGCTTTTTATCAAATTGGATCTGCTGGCTGCCCGCAATGGCATGATTTACCTGGAAACACGAGAGGGACAAAGGCTGATGAGCCGACCGGTTACCAGTCCGAAAGGGAATATGCAGTTTGATATCAGTGCTTATCCTCCGGGAGTTTATATCCTTAAAGTATCTTCTGATGGTGGGGAAACCAGTCAGCGGTTTCTCAAATATTAAGACGAAAAACGTAAAATATACCTTATTATCTTACATCCTTGATTTTTTTTCGTTTTTTTGCACCGTATTTGTGTTTTGTCTGGAAATTCCCAATCACATCGTGAAAGTAAACATGCATTTTCCACGGATTCAGCTCATTGCTCTTTTCTCTTTCTTTGTATTATTCTGTTTTTCCACCTCATTTGCGAATCCTCCTACCATCACAGGCCAGTTAAAAACCTGGCACAAAATTACCCTCACATTTGACGGCCCTACCGCGTCAGAAACCGGCACACCCAATCCGTTTACCGATTACAGGCTGAGAGTGACCTTCACCAATGGCATTCGCACCTACGTGGTGCCGGGTTATTTTGCTGCGGATGGTAATGCCGCTGAGACCAGTGCCACCTCCGGCGATAAATGGCGCGTTCATTTTGCTCCGGATACTACGGGTACATGGAATTATGTTGTTTCCTTCCGAACCGGTGCGTTCGTAGCCGTAGATCCTGATCCTTTGGCCGGCACCCCTGTACCGGGAACCATCGACGGGTTTTCCGGCAATTTTACTGTCTCGCCTTCCGATAAGTCCGGTAGTGATTTTCGGGCCAAAGGAAGGCTTGCCTATGTCGGGAAAGCGCAATTGCAATTCACCGGAAGCAAAGACTACTTTATAAAAGCAGGAACCGATGCCCCTGAAAATCTGCTGGGATATTATGAATTTGACAATACCCGCTGTTATGGTGGATCAAATTCCAGGAAAACCAAAGGCACCAAAACCTTCGATGCCAATGGCATTACATATCAATACCATGCAGATACCCTCCACCACTACGATCCGCATCTCAATGACTGGAATACAGGCGATCCCGTATGGCAGGGCACTAAAGGACAAAGACTGATTGGCGTGTTGAATTATCTCGCCGGTAAAGGGATGAACGTGATCTCCTTCCTTACGATGAATGTGGGCGGCGATGGGCAGGATGTTTATCCTTATGTCAATTATAACAACGATCCTTCACCACAGGATGACCGGCTTCGGTTTGATATTTCCAAACTCGACCAGTGGGAAATTATTTTTAACCATGCTGATTCTCTGGGTTTATTGCTTCATATCAAACTCCAGGAAACAGAAAATGACCAACTCCTGGATGGCGGGCATCTTGGCCCCGAACGAATTTTGTATTACGGAATGATGATTGCTCATTTTGGTCACCACCTCGGGATTGAATGGAATATGGGGGAAGAAAATGATATTTGGACAGAACTCAATGATCCTTCCAATACCTACCTGCAGGGGTATGCGCAGTTTTTTAATACCTATGACCCCTACCAACACCCGGTGGTAACACATACTTATCCCGGGCATCAATCGCAGGTATATACGCCTTTGCTGGGTTTCCCTTTTGTGACAGGAGTTTCCCTCCAGACCGACCTGCCCTCCAATGTCCATAAGCAAACGGTGGACTGGATTGCCGAATCAGTAGGTAGCGGTCATATATGGGTTACTGCCTCTGACGAGATTGGTCCTGCGGCATGGGGGGTGATGCCCGATGGTGCGGGCCATAATCACGATGAGGTAAGGCAGCAGGTGATATGGGGAAATCTCATGGCCGGTGGTGGCGGTATTCAGCATTATTTTGGTTACAATACCCTTCACCATGACCTTGACTGCGAATGGTTTGGCTCCCGCGAGGTTGTCTGGGATTACTCCCGCTATGCAAAAGAATTTTTTGAAACCCTCCCAATTCATGAAATGACCAATATGAACAGTCTGGTCGGAAACAATGCCAACAATAACAGCAAATATTGTCTGGCCAAACCGGGCGAATTGTATGTGGTTTTTCTCTCAAACGGAGGTACAACCAATATCGACTTGTCTTCTGCCTCAGCCACTTTTGATGTAAAGTGGTTTGATCCCCGCAATGGCGGTGCGCTGATCCCTGCCGGAGTCGTCAACGGTGGCACCGCCAGTGTCTCTGTCGGGAATCCGCCCGATAGTGTTTCCCGCGATTGGGTGGTGATGCTTACCGCGCAGGGCACAAGCTTCCCGGTGGAATTTCTGGATATTTCTGCTACCCCCATCCAGTCAACGGTCAGAGTCGAATGGGCCACTGCCCGTGAGGAAAACAGTGCATGGTTTCATGTCATGCGATCCCTCGATGGGTTGATCTGGGAAACTGTGGGTACTGTGCCAGCCGCGGGTACTTCCCGGACTGTGAGAAAATATCAGCATAATGATCATGGGCTCGACAAAGGGGTTTATTACTATAAGGTTAAAGAGGTTGATCTCGATGGGCAGTTTCAGTTCACCCGGGTAGTGGAGGTTACGGTTGATGATGTAAGCCCGATTGTCAGTGTTTTCCCCAATCCTGCACATGGTCAGGTTTTTATTCAGGTAGAAATGAACACTTCCCGCTCTGTGAGTTATTACCTGGTGAATGCTTTGGGGCAAACCATGGAAACATTGGAAGCAGAAGTTTCAGGTGGTATATGGAACCGCTCTCTTGACGTCTCCCATTATCCCCCCGGACTGTATTATCTTTTTGTAGGAATCGGGGAGGAGCGATACGTCAGACCGGTTCAGATTGAATAGGCTATTATAACCCATAACCTTTGAGCACTTTGCGTGCAAGGGAAGCTTTGTGCGCCTCGTCAGGGCCGTCATATATGCGAGCGGCCCGCTCTTCCCTGTACCACCACGAAAGCACGGTCTGATCGGTTATTCCCGCTGCACCGTATATCTGAATGGCGCGGTTGACTACCTTTTGGAGAATGTCTGCGACGAAAAATTTGACAGTGGATATTTCCATAGAAGCAGCTCGCTGACCTTTGGTCTGCATGAGGTAGGCGGCATTAAGAACCATTAGCCGTGCTGCGTCGATCTCTGCCCGGCTTTCAGCAATCATTTGCTGCACCATCTGCTTTTCCCCCAGTTTCTGTCCATCGCCCATGTCTCTTTCTGCCGCTCGCCTGCACATCAGGTCAAATGACCGTTCGCATATACCAATCCAGCGCATACAGTGATGGATGCGGCCCGGCCCCAGTCGTTCCTGGGCAAGCTGAAACCCGCTGCCTTCCGGGCCGATAAGGTTGGTTGCGGGAACTTTCACATCTTCATAAACAATTTCCGCATGACTGGCCCAGCCTTCGCCGGGGTGACCCATGACAGGAATGTTACGCACAAACCGGAAGCCTGGAGTATCGGTGGGGACAATGATCATGCTAGCTCTCCGGTACGGATTTGATTCTTCTGGATTCGTGATGCACATGACAATAGCGAATGCGGCTCCGTCTGCCGAACTGGTAAACCATTTTCTGCCATTGATGACATAATCGTTGCCGGATCTTATGGCCGTAGTTCCCATATTTACCGGATTGGATCCTGCATAATCGGGTTCAGTCATGGAAAAACAACTTCTGATTTCACCTTCCAGCAGCGGGTGGAGGTAGCTGTGTTTCATTTCCGCTGTGGCATACTTCAGCAGGAGCTCAATGTTTCCGGCATCGGGCGCCTGGCAGTTGCACAGAAAATGCCCGAAAGGTGTCGTAGCCAGCAATTCGCCCAACTGAGCCACTTCCATCAGCGTCAGCCCCGGGCCGCCGTGATCTTTGCTGTGATAGGCATTCCAGATGCCCAGTTTTCGTATTTCCTCCCTTTTTGATCGCAGGATTTTTTCAGCCTCAAAGAAAGGCATATTCAGCAGATCAAGTTCGATAGGGTAAATTTCAGACTCAAGGTAGGCCTTTGCATTCGGATAAAGGGCCCGAAGCGTATCCGTAGCATACAGATCCAGCATATTTTTTAGGGTTAGAAGCGGTAATTTAGTATAAATCAGGAATTTTTGTAGCTTGGGACTAAATCAGAATCCTATGCAAAGAATTATTTTTCTGTCAATGATTGGTTTGCTGGCGGTTTTTTCAGCCTGCGACAATACGGGTAAAAAAGAGACAAATAATCCGCCTTCGAATACGGAGACGAACACCCCGCCGCCTGCTCCTGCTGTCCTGAACTACGGGGTACAGAACGGAGGCGCTTATGACAATGATTTTTTTGGGGTAAAATTAACCGTTCCCGATGACTGGTACGTCCAAAGCCGGGAGGAAAATGCTGCCAGAGAACAAATGGGGAATGATGTACCGCAGCCGATCGAATCGCTTCAGACTATTTACCTTCTGCAAGCATATATGCACGAGCCGGGTTCTGTGGTAGAATACAATGCCGGGATCAATATGGTGGCTTCCAACCTCAGCCAGAATTCTACCGGGGGTAATGTCGATGATTATATGAAAGAACTGCTCAACAACCTGAGTATGACACGCGGGTATTCGATCACCGACAGGACACTATCAGATGTTGTGGTAGGTGGGGTGAAAATGCGTTCGGCAACCGGACAGGTTACCATTGAAGGAATAAAAATTTCGCAGCAATATCTGGCTGTATTCCGTCAGGGGTATGCCATGCAGATTACCCTTTCATGGGCCAACGATGTGCAGAAAAATGCGCTGAATAATGTGCTGAAAACGGCTCAGTTTTATTGAACCGGTCAGTTAAATGAAAAAATCGTGAATGAGTTTGGCGCCGGGAACATAAGCATAGTGATCAAGATCAGTGATGCCCTCATTGGCAAGGACTTCGTCATCGAGGAAAAAATTGCCGGTGCACGCGCTGCTGTCCTGCCGTAATACATAATAAGCCGCATCGGCCATAATGTCGGGTTTCCGGGACTGATTCATCATTTGTTCGCCGCCCAGCATTTCTATAGCTGCAGTGGCAATGGCCGTGCGGGGCCACAGGCAATTGGCTGCAATACCGTCACGCTTAAATTCTTCTGCCATGGCATAGGCACAGAAGCTCATTCCGTATTTGGCCATCGTATAGGCAACATGGGGAGCAAACCATTTTTTCTCAATATTCAGCGGGGGAGAAATGTTGAGAATGTGCGGGTTTTCTGCCTTTTTGAGGAATGGAATACATTTCTGCGACATCATAAATGTGCCGCGAAAATTGACCTGATGCATGAGGTCAAACCGTTTCATAGGGGTTTGCAAAGTACCGGAAAGCATGATCGCACTTGCGTTGTTGATCAGGATGTCGATGCCGCCGAAAGTGTCCACCGCCTGTTGTACGGCAGCTTCTACCATTTCTTCCAGCCTTACATCCATCACCACAGGTAGTGCCTTTCCTCCAGCTGCCTCTATTTCCTCAGCAGCAGAATAAACCGTGCCTTCCAGCTTGGGGTGAGGTGAGTCGGTTTTCGCGGCGATAACAATATTGGCGCCCTCGCGCGCCAGACGGATGCCGATGGCTTTTCCAATGCCCCGGCTTGCTCCGGTGATAAAAACGGTTTTTCCTTTAAAATCTGTCATAAGTCAAATATAGTATGCATGCAGCGTATTTGCTAAACAATTTTTGTTTGAGATAGTTTTTCTCAGACAAGCATATTGCTATGAAGATGAATAATCTGTGTTTATGTTTTTTACTGCTGCTGATGAATATTTACGGCATGGATGCACAGTCGAATATGATCGATCAGGCCCGAAAACTTATTTATGAGGGGTATCTCACCGGTGATGAATCCTATTGGGATCGCGGGATAGGCATACTTGAAAATCAGGTGGCGACAAGCAGTGCATTAAAAGCCAAAGTAGAACTATCCATTGCCCTTTACGGGAAGATTGGATTTGAGATGGCAGGAAAATCGGAGAATACGGCGGAGAAGATTGCCGATAAAACCGTAGCGCTGCTGGAACCTTTGGTGGGCAAAAATGATCAGACAGCCGAGGTATATGCGGTACTTGGCTCCGTATATGCGTTGAAAATTGCCATTAGTCCGGCCAAAGCTTTATATCTTGGGCCCAAAAGCGCATCTCTACTGGAGAAAGGGATTGCCCTCAACCCGGAAAGTGCCGTGGCCTGGTGTGAGCTGGGGAATATGCGGCTGCACGCGCCCCGGTTGTTTGGCGGAAGTGTGGATGAGGCAATCGAATGTTTTTCCAAAGCAGTGAGCCTATTTGAGAAAAACGGACAAACCCGATCCTGGCAATACCTCCACGCAATGGTCTGGCTGGGAAAGGCATATGAAGAAAAAGGCAGTTGGAATGAAGCCTGCGATGCGTATGCTTATGCTTTGAGGAAGGAACCTTCCCTCAAATGGGTAAAAGAAGAACTTCTTCCTCAGGCGCTGGCAAAAAAGACCCGATAAAACCCGTGGCCAGCACATGGTCAGCATTTCCCTTGATTGAGTATATGTAATTTGCCAGCGGAATATTTCGCTGAGTCTCTCCGGATTTTTATTAATTTGGATGACTCACAAAAAAGGTATGGCGAATAAGAATTACAGGGAGATGACTCCCGAAGAACTGGCGCAAGCCATAGAAGAAAATAAAAAGATTTACCACGAACATTTCGATCCCCAATTCCTCCAAAGTCTGTGCAGGGAGGTGATTCAGTTGCTCGATTTATATTTTCGGCCCGTCTTTGTCGGATTTGACGAATTGCCTGCGCGCAACAATCCCGAGCGCCCGCTGATTTTTGCCTGCAATCACTCCGGAATGGCTTTCCCCTGGGACGCCATTGTGTTTGGCATGGGGCTGATGTACCGGCACAATTTTCAGATGGAGAAGTTGTTTCGCCCCCTGACTGCGCCTATGTTGTCTGCTTCCAAGCTGATGAACCCTTTTCTGCTGCGGGATATATGGAAGCGTGGAGGAGCGATTGACGCTACCGGTCTGAATTTTGAGACCATGATGCATATCAATGATTCCAACGTGTTGATTTATCCGGAGGGAGTGCCCGGGATCGGAAAAGGCTTTAACAACAAATACAAACTTCAGCCTTTTTCTACCTCCATGATCCGGATGGCGATAAAATATAAAACCGATATCGTAGGTATTTCCTGTGTGAATGGAGAGTATATCAACCCGCATTCGTATAGTATGCGTTCAGTCAATAAAATTATTGAGAAGTTAGGTGTTCCTTTTCTCCCGATAGCTTTTATAACACCGTTATTGTTGATTCAGCCGTGGTTGTTTTATTATGCATGGCCGGCAAAACTGACCTATGTCCGGGGCAGGAGATTCAGTCCGTGGAAAATGGCCAAGGGAAAAGATATAGATACATTGACCCATGAGGAGATTTTGCAAATAAGAGATGAAGTTCAGCAAGGGATGCAGGAAGACCTGGATCAGGCTGTAGGTAATTATGGAAGGAAACCCTTTCACTGGGGCGAACTGGGCAAAAATCTGATCAGGCATTGGCGGAGACTTCCTTACTGGATTCCGCCGGGCTGGCCCGCATTATTTTCTGAATACGACAGGCGTTACTACCACGACCGCGAATTGCCAACCCGTATCACTTCGGGCTGGTTCAGGTTTTGGTATATTGTCTGGAAAAATCCGATCGTATTTGCCTATTTTCTTCCTCTTGTGGGATGGATTCCGATATTGTACCGGGGGTTGAAAGGCAGAGAAATCGTAAAACCCTGGGAAGGTCCGGCAAAAAATCATTAGTTATAAAACCTAACACTGTTATGGGAAATTTTTTAACCACTTGCTTTTCCCTCAAAACGCCCGTTGCAGGGGGTAGGGTAGAAGCGGGAACTGTAATAAACATTTGATAATGAAACTGGAGAACAAACTATATCCTTTGCGTTTTGAGACCATTTTTAAGGATAAAATCTGGGGTGGTGAAAAAATAAAAACCATTCTGGGCAAAGATTTTTCACCCCTGCCAAATTGCGGGGAAACCTGGGAAATTTCAGGGGTGAAAGGAAACATCTCGGTCGTTCAAAACGGAGCCCTGGCCGGGTTAAGTCTGGTTGAACTGATTGACCAATACGGAGCAAGACTGGTAGGGGAGAAGGTGTATAAAAAATTTGGAGCAGAATTTCCGCTTCTGGTCAAGTTTATCGATGCCAACGATGATCTTTCTATTCAGGTGCACCCCGACGATTCGCTTGCCAAAACACGGCACAATAGCTTTGGCAAAACGGAGATGTGGTATATTCTGCAAGCCGATGAAGGCGCAGGCCTGATTACCGGATTCAACCGCCCGCTGAACAAAGAAACTTACCTCGAATATTTTGAAAGCGGCAGAATCATGGAAATCCTGAATCGCGAAACCGCGCATATCGGGGATGTGTTTTTTCTCCCTGCCGGACGGGTGCATACCATTGGCAAAGGCCTTCTCCTCGCAGAAATTCAGCAGACCTCAGATATTACCTACCGCATCTATGACTTCGACCGCCGCGACGACCAGGGAAACCTGCGTGATCTGCATGTGGAGGAATCATTGGATGCGATTGACTACAAATTCTACGATTCATACAAAACCCAATATGTATCTAAAGAAAATGAAGCGGTAAATGTGGTCTCCTGTCCTTATTTTTCCACCCAGCGGATCAGCGGCGATAAACCCATGCGCAGGGACTACCGCGATAAGGATTCATTTGTAATTTACATCTGTGTAGCGGGCTCCCTGGTCTTTACCGACAACAACGGCAATGAGACCAGACTCAGTCGCGGAGAGGCATGCCTCATTCCTGCTGAAATACAGTCCGTTGATCTTTCGCCCGAAACACATTATACCCTTCTGGAGGCCTGGGTGCCTTAGGCCCCGGCTTTTTTCAGGACATCTGCGATTTTTACCGGCTTCCCGCCTTTTGTTTTGCTGATGTCGGCAGCGGTCATAAAGGCATAAATTTCCAGTGTTTCTTCTGGCGAAACCGGCGGTTTTCCCGTCCCGAAAAACCGAATGATTTCATGTACAAGGTGTTCGTATCCTTCATACATACCTGCCGGTGCTACGCCGGTGGTTCCGTATGCTGTGCCACCATAGGTCTGGTGGCCGTCTCTGATCCCGCGAAATGTGCCGATTCTTCCATCAGCCCATTCTCCCACCACCACATCCACTCCGGCATTTCCTGTTCGCCTGACCGTCGTGCATCCTTTTCCCATGAGGGTAAACAAAGATTCAATGCCATGAATGCCATACCAGTAAAAATCCGGATGGGTAGGCTCCAGCTTGGCAGGCGAAAACGTATCTGCCCCCATGATTTTGCCTATTTTTTCTCCTGAGGCCACCGCCTGAGTAGAAGGCGAGAACCGTAGCGAAGAAGCGCTGAAAACAGGTACATGATGTTGCGCGGCTGCCTGATAAATTTTTACGGCATCGGACAGCGATGCTGCGACGGGTTTGTCGATAAATACCGTTTTGCCCGCCTCAAATACCTTCATCGCCTGTGCAAGGTGAGGGCGCCCGTCGTTGGTTTCCAGCATGACAAAGTCAACCTGAGAGAGCAGGCTTTCAATAGAATCGGAAATTTCAACCCCCAAAGCCTGGACATCCTGAATATACCCGGGAATACGGCTGACGCTTGATGTTATGTCTTCACTTCCTTTGGGGAAAGCATGCGTAATGCGGTATTCTGCCAAAGGAGACCCTTCGGGCGCTTCATTGATGATTTTTGAAAAAGCAACGCTATGCGAAGTGTCCAGCCCAATGACGCCGATCGATTTGGGTTTAACCAAAATATTCCTGCTTTGGGCCAGATAAGGGCTAAGCCCCAATGCTACGGAAGAAGCAACGGATGACCGGATAAATGTTCGTCTGTCCATAATAGTCTTTCGTTAGGAGATGGATTGAATAAAGGAACTTCCCTGTCCCTGTCCTCCCAGTATAGTCATTTTTTCAGCAACCAGCGGGATATATTCGCGGGAAACGAATGCAGACACGCCGTTGTCCATGACTGTATTTTTCCAGTCCTTGTGTTTCCTGTCAAATTTATCGGCATACTCAGAATAGTATTTTTTTGCGGCCATGGAGCGCAAGTATAAAGACTCAGAGGACCAGTTGACTTTGGTAACGCCACACCGGGACGCGTCCCGCAACTTATTTTCTGGTAGCCCGGTGGAGCCATGCAGGGCAATACCGATTTTCCTTCCGGTAATTTTATGCAGGAGTTTGATATTATCTTCTATCGTTTGGGTGCGGAATCCGGAATAACCGTCGTCGGAGGTAAAACCATGCTGAGTGCCTACACCGGGAGCCCAGAGGGAAATTTTTCCGGGGAAGGAGGATTCCACTGTGCCAATTAGTTTTTCTGTCTCTTCGGGAGGTGTAATTCTGTCATCCACTGCCGACTCCATTTCAAGCACAACATCCACACCGGCATCTTGTGCCATTTGGCAAAGGGAAAGCATCATGGCTATATTTTCCTCCTCACTCATGTCCGATGCATCGAGTGAAATGGTAGAAGCCGTTAGTGATAAACGGGCGTCATGAAACCCCACAGGTATCCCCTGAATCGCCGCTCTCAGAATGGAAGTGGTTTCGGGCCCTTTAATATGATCGGTATGGTAAATGACAGGAACCTGCCTGTATTTTTCGCTATTGGCAATGATCATCAGATCAGCCAAATACCTGGCCACCCCCATGATCGGATCACCTGCACCAAAACTATGGCCTTTGATCTGCCAGAGGCTGGTTTCGATGATTACCGGTGCGTCGGCCTGTCGTGCGGCCTCCAGACAGTCTGTGATCGCTGCATGGCTGTCAGCGTTAACTGCCAGTATCGCAAATGTTTTTTCATAAGCCTGTTCCAGCAGTTTTCTTGCAAGAGTAGGGGACAATAACATAAGGTTAGAATTACGGCAGTGATTGAATTTTTATATGTTTGGTTTTGAGGTACTCAAACAGCGCTTTCCCGGAAAGTTCGACTCCGACGCCGCTGTCTTTCCATCCCTCATAAGGGCCGTATGCCGTATTTACTGCGCCGTTGTTGACGCAGACCGTTCCTGAATCCAGCTTGCGGCTGAGTTTCATCGTTGTGGCAAAGTCGCGGGTAAAAACGTAGGCACAAAGTCCGTATTCGCTGTCATTGGCTTTTTGAATCGCCTCATCAAGTGTCTCAAAGGTATCGATGGGTACTACCGGGCCAAAAGTTTCTTCATTCATCACCCGCATGTGTTTGTTTACCATAGTGAGAAGGGTAGGGGTGTAATAAAATCCCTGATTGTACTTTTCTCCGGCGGGGCGTTGACCGCCACAGATGAGGGTTGCTCCTTTTTCAATGGCATCTTTTACATGCGCCTCGACTTTGTCGAGGGCCGCACGCGTGGTCATGGGCCCGAGATCGCATTTTGCTTCATAGGTACCATCTCCGATAGATAGGGAAAGCGCTTTTTCTTTAAGTTTTGCCACCAGCACATCATGCAGGGAATGATGGACATATACCCGGTTTACCGAACTGCATGACTGCCCCATATTTCGAAATCCTTTATATGCAATGACTTCCGCTGCGTTATCAGGGTCAGCGTCTGCACATACGATTGCAGGGCAATGTCCTCCCAGCTCGAGTGATACTTTTTTGAGGTGAAATGCCGCAGTTTGCATGATTTTTTTTCCCGTAGCTGTGGAACCAGTCATGGCAATTTTGGCTACTGCCGGATGCGAGACCAACGCTGATCCCATATCGCCTTTACCCGTAATCACATTGATGACGCCGGGAGGGATACCGCCCTCTGTGAGCGCCATGCAAAAGGATAAGGGAGACAGTGGCGTTACCTCGGTTGGTTTTACGACAACTGTACAACCGGTAGCCAGTGCCGGCCCCAGTTTCCAGCTCAGCAGACTTACCGGATAGTTCCACGGCGTGATCAGCCCGCAAATCCCTACCGGCTGCCAGGTAACCCAAGAGTACAGGTCGGTTTTTTCTGTTGGGTTGGTGTAACCTTCGAGCCGTATGGCTTCAGCGGCGTAGTAGTCGATAATATCACAGGAGGCAATTATTTCGCTGTAGGACTGGGCATAGGGTTTCCCCTGCTCCAGGGCCATCAATCCGCCGATTTTTTCTGCCTGGCTGCGGGTATAGCTGGTGGCTTTTCTGATGATTTTTTCCCGCTCCCAGGCAGAAATATCTGCCCAGCGTGAAAAGGCTTCCGATGCTGCCGCAACAGCCAGGTTAAGGTCTTCGGCGGATGCCTGTGCAATCCGCCCTACGGGCTTTTCGGTTGCTGGAGACAGAATATTATCCCAGTTTGCATGTTCTGGGATAATCATTTTCCCTGCGATATAAAATCCCCAATCAAGACCTGAGAGTTGATCAATTAACGATTTATCCATAATAACATCAGCTTAGCCTCGGATCAATACATACTTTTAATGCTTCTCCTGATTCCATGAGCGAAAACGATTCGTGAATCCGGTCAAGCGGGAGCACATGGGTAATAAACTTGTCGGCAGGAAATCTTCCGCTTTGTATCAGTCGGTAAGCAGTCGTGAAGTCGCTGATTTTCTCAGAATAGGATCCGCTGACGATGAGTTCTTTATAATGCAGGTGATTGGTGTTAAGTACAGCGGTAGGATTGGACTTGGGCAGTCCCCCAAAAAATTCGACACGGGCCCCTTTTCCTGCAATTTCGAGGGCATCTGCCTGGGCTTTGGCGCTGCTTACTGCTACGATGACTACGTCAAACCCATCGCCATCGGTAACCTCCAGTGAGGACTCAATATGGCTTCCTTCCGGTGTGCTGAGGATGGTTCCGTCAATATCAAACCGGCGCATCATGTCGAGGCGGTTTTCATTGATATCAATCATATAGACTGACTGCGCTCCCTGCAGCCGGGAGAGCACGGCGTGCATGGCACCAATAGGACCGGCGCCGATTACGGCTACTCTGTCTCTGAGCCCTATACCCAGGTGTGTATGGGCGTTTGTAACACAGCCCAGCGGTTCTGCCAGACTCATTTGCCGGGAGGTCTGATCGGTTGTTACCTTAAACAGACTCTTTCTCCGGATGGCTTTTTCGGGCACGACCACAAATGGCGCAAAAGCACCATCATGATGGTATGACATAGTCGTACGACTGGTGCAGAGGTTTTCTCTTCCTGCCCGGCAGTATTTGCATTCTCCACAGGAAAGGACGATATACATAACTACCCGGTCGCCTTTTTGAAAACCTGCGTCAGAATTTCGCGATTCGATTACAGTACCACAAAACTCATGGCCAAGAATCCGTGGCGGGGCAATTTTTTTATCTCCGTTGCGGAAGGTTCGCAGATCAGTACCGCAGACACTACAGGCTTCAATACCAAGCAGGATTTCTCCTGTATTTAATACGGGATCAGCAACTTCCATTATTCGGAGGTCTTCTTTTCCATGATATACGGCTGCTTTCATTGGCGTATGGGTTGGGGAAAGAAAGGAAAGGGATAAAAAAAAATGGGACTAAAAATTTAGTCCCAATATATCGGTGTGAACTTGCCTGAACAAGTATATTTATCAGTTCGTCATTATTTTTCTTCAACGAGTTTCATAAAACCTGTTGCTGAAATGGTTTCATCTACGGGCAGAATCACTTCACTCAGTTTTGAAAAAAGTTTATCTTCAGAAGTGCGCTTTACGTGCATGCGGAGGAGTTCTTCATTCTGGAAGGTGTAGTTGACCAGTTCGTCAAGACGAGTTTCATCGTTGAGTTCTTCCATGTGAGAATAACGCTCACGGAAATAAGCTTTCATTTCGTCGCGGAGTTCTTCTTCTTTTACCAGAGTTTCCGGATACAGCTTATTGATTTTATCGACAATCAGCGTCCAGTTGAGTGATTTCAGCATTTCAGGGAGCTGCTCTTCCAACACTTCCTCTGAGGTATCCTTATTAGTTTTTTTCAGCCATTTTTTCAGAAACTCTTCGGGAAAAGTGAGCGGATTGGCTTCTACGAGCTGTTTTTGCGCTTGCTGCTGCAGGAACCACTGCGTTGATCCGGTAAAACTTTCGCGGAAAGTTTCCTTTAGTTTTTCCATAAAGGGCGCTTCTTCCGTAAATTCTTCTTCCCATCCGTTGGCGGAGCCTACTTTTTTGAAGAAATCTTCATTGAGAGCGGCTTTCGTGAGGCGGTTGATGCGTTTGATCTGGAAGTGGAACGTTTTTCCTTCCAGGTTGTTTAATTCATCTTCACTGACAAATAAAATCTCGGCGACCTTTTTGCGGCTTTCTGCCAGGTCAAAAGGGCTGAGCGGGAGCGCATCACCGATTGCCTTACCATTAAAGGGCGGGAAAATGTCCTGATTTTCTACTCTTTCATGGTTGAGGGCAACCATTTTTTCAAAACCTTCTTCAACTGGTTCGCCGTTTTCGTTTACCTCAAAAAGTTTTCCGTAGAGGATATCCTTTTCTTCAACGATTTCAGGGTTGGAAACATCCGAATAGCGGTCGCGGAGATTTTCGATTTCTTTGTTCAGATATTCTTCATCAATCTCGATCGCGTATTTTTTGAGCGGTTCGGCAAGATTGAGGTTTAATTCGAATTCAGGCGCGAGTCCCAGTTCGAATATAAGTTCTACCTCTTTTTCGCAGTTTACGTCAAAATCTTCGTCAGTCAGTTCTTCCTTCACCAGCGGTTCTCCGAGAATATTGAGGTTGTTTTCGGTAATATAATTGTGAAGGGAGTCGGAAATGGTTTTGGTTACTTCGTCGATGACGACAGCTTTCCCTACCATTTTTCTCACCATCCCCAGGGGTACTTTTCCCGGCCTGAAACCGGGGATAGATGCTTTGCGGGCCTGTTTTTTTAATTCTTCTTCTACTTTGGTTTTGTAATCTTCCGAAAGCAGATGTATTTTGATCTCCGAGGTCAGATCACCTGTCTTTTCAAGCGTAATATTCAAGGCAGTAATACATTAATATTGTAAAAAAGTGCGGATGAAGGGACTCGAACCCCCACGCCTTGCGGCACCAGATCCTAAATCTGGCGCGTCTACCAGTTTCGCCACATCCGCTCTGAGAATTTCAGCCGACAAAGATAGAGATTTTTTCCTTAACCGAAAATTATTGCGAAATTTAGTTCGTTTAAATTTATAATACAGGAAAGGCGAAATGATCAACGTCACACAAGAGGAGCAGAAAAACTACGACCAGGAGATTCTCCGTGGATACAGGAGTATTATTCGCGCCATGCGCAATACTTCCCGCACCGAAAAAGCCACCATTCGCCTGGCCTTTGAATATGCCCGCGATGCACATGAAGGCGTGCGCAGAAAGTCGGGTGAACCCTATATCCTGCATCCGCTGGCGGTAGCCAAAATCGTTGTCTCCGAGATGGGGCTCGAAGATACGACCGCCGTGGTGTGCGCACTATTGCACGATGTGGTAGAAGATACCGAAATCGAACTGGAAGATATCCGCAGGGAGTTTGGCAATAAGGCGATGGAAATTATCGACGGGCTGACCAAAATGTCGGGATCGGTTCTGATCGATGAGATGAACTCTTCCCAGGCAGAAACTTTCCGCAAGGTATTGCTCACCATCTCCAATGATATCCGGGTAATACTCATCAAGCTGGCCGACCGGTTGCACAATATGCGCACCATGGGCTCCATGCGGCAGGAATCCATGCTGAAAATAACATCCGAAACGCTGTATATTTATGCTCCGGTGGCCCATCGGCTGGGTTTATATGAAATCAAAACCGAACTGGAAGATCTCTCTTTCAAACACAGCAACCCCACTACCTATCACGAGATTGAACGCAAACTTCTTGCTACCAAAGAAGATGCCCAGGACTATATCGACTCATTTATCCGGAGGGTAAAACAGGCGCTCAGGCCATCGGGGTTGTCTTTTAAAGTGAAGAGCCGCTATAAATCCAATTACTCGATCTATGTGAAGATGCTGCGGAAAAACCTTCCCTTTGAGGAGGTGTATGACAAATACGCGATCCGCATTATCCTTGAAAGCAGGGAAGGCAGAGAGCGGGAAGATTGCTGGTATGTTTATTCTATCCTATCAGGGATGTTTCGGCCTAAGCCCAAACGACTGAGAGACTGGATTACCCTGCCTAAGGATAACAGCTACGAATCGCTGCATACCACGCTCCTCGGCCCAGAAGGCCATTGGGTGGAAGTGCAGATTCGCACCCAGCGGATGGATGATATTGCAGAAAAAGGCATTGCAGCGCACTGGAAATATAAAGAGGACGGCGAACTTTACGATGATTTTCTGACCGAATGGATCGGCCAGATCCGCGAAATACTTGAAAATCCCAGCCTGAATGCACTGGAGGCGGTAAAAGAGTTTAAGGAAAATCTTCAACCCAATGATGTATTTGTTTTTACCCCTAAAGGGGAAATGATGCGTCTGCCGCCCACATCGACAATTCTCGATTTTGCCTATAAAATCCACTCAGGAGTAGGCAATTCGGCCATAGGTGCCAAGGTCAACAACCGGGTAGTTACGCTGGAATATGTGCTCAAACCTGGCGATACGATTGAAGTACTGACATCCAAAAAGCAAAAACCCAGAGAAGACTGGCTTCGAATGGTAAAGACCGTGAGGGCGAAAGATCATATCAAGACCTACCTGAAAAAAGAGCGGAAAGACCTGGTAGAGCAGGGGAGGCTGATGTTTATCTGGAAAGCGCGCCAATATGATGTGGACGAAAGCCACCCTTATTTTAAGGAGTTACTGGCTTATTTTATGGTGCCTTCTGCGGAAGAGTTTTTTTTTCAGATAGGTGCCCACAAAGTTGATACCCGCAAAATACCGGAGTTTATCAGACTGAAGCAGGAAGGAAAACAGATAGAAACCCCTGCAGAAAACGGACAGACCGGGTCTTCCGGGCCATTGGACGATTTTGAGGTAAAAAGAGACCAGTTGGTACTGGGAAAAGAGCAGAATATCGAAAATTATGTTTTGGGCAAATGTTGCAATCCGCTGCCAGGCGACGATATTCTGGGTTTTGATGAAGGCAAGCAGATTGTAATACACCGCACCTCCTGCGATGAGGCCATTTCTTTGATGTCGAGTTTCGGCTCCAAAATCATTCAGGCCCGCTGGGCAGAAGGACAGTCAGATGTATCATTCCTGACGGCGATAAAGGTCGTAGGCATTGACAAACAGGGGATGTTGAATGACCTGATACGGATAATTTCCCTGCGGATGAAGCTGAATATACGCAAAGTTACCATTGAGTCGCGAAATCAGATGTTTGAGGGACTTTTTACAATATATGTCCACAATATTGAAGAACTTAACCAGCTGATTAGCCGGATGGAATCGATTCCGCATGTATTTACGGTTTCTCGGGTTGATCATAACTACCAACCTTTTCAGTAAATATCCACGATGGCAGCTTTGGGGAAAATTTCAGCTTTTATTTTGCTTATTCCTTTTTCCTGCTCTGTATTCAGAGACTCCGGAAATTCTGACAGAAAGGTTGCAGCACCTATGCAAATGATTCTCGACCTTTCGAAAAAAGGAGAGTATTCCACCTACTTATATATCCAAAACGGAACATCCGGGACACCTGAGAAGTCCAAAATAGAAATCGAGGATTCGCCCGAAGGAAATTTCTACCATCACCGGGAAATTTTCAGTGAATATAAAAATGGCAGAGGCGGTTTTGAATACTCGGTGATTGAATTTATCATTGATGTCAGCGACTCCCTCAACCGGCAGAAGTATGAGGAGTACGAACTGGTTGACGACAGGGATTCTGTATATATTTCTTCTGTTTCTCCCTTCGAATTTTTGATGACGGGAAAGGTAAATGTAAATTATTCCGGAAAAATTTATCCCATTTACCGCCTGGATGGATATGCGCACCCCGGCGATCCGGAACCTTCCCATTATAAATTTTGGTCACCAGAATTCGGAATTGTACTAATTTGGTATGGAGATGGGGTTTTATTTGAATTAATGGAATCCCCACACCTGACAGATCCTCAGCTTATTCTTGCGATCAAAGATGCGGCCATCGCCAATCTGTAAAAAGGCATTGATTTACCGCAGGATTTTTTTTAACTTAAAAGGGTAGAAATAACTAATTGCTGAGTTATGGTTACCCAGAAAATTTCTCCCAAAGTAAGGCTGGATACCTTGCTGGCCGAGGTAGCTTCCGCCATGCTGGATTTTACCAGTGAATATGTTCTTGATCTCGAATCGCTGGAAGTAATTGAAACAGCCAACGACCTCCGTTATACAACAGACCGGGAAATAGTCGATGACCAGGCACTCGATTTGTTGCCTGAATGGGCGCAGGAATCTCCTTCGCTGATTTTTCTGGAAGACCATGAACCCGACCGGTTTCTTCATATCCCCAAAGTGCCTATCCCTGATATGAAAAAGCTGATGCACCGGTTTGCCGCTACCGTTGAGGATCACAAAGTAAGTCTGGCACTCCACGAAAGCCTGGAACACGGCCACCCTCAGTCAGACTTTAGGGAAGAACTCAGCTATCATACAGGGTTTCGCACCCGCTGGCTGGATTATAAGCAGGCTTACGGGAGAAAATCAGCCATGAAGTGGCTACGTAAACAAAACATAACCACTTCATAGCAAAAGCAGCATTAAAGATGCTCCATAAAATATCTGCTGATTTTTTCGTACATCTGCGCACGGTCAATTCCCCTCACATTATGCGCGTGGCCGGGGTAAAGAAAAAAATCGATGTCTTTGCCGTTGTCCACAAATTTCTTTAACAACATCATCGAGTGCTGAGGCACAACCGTAGGATCCTGCAAGCCGTGAAGTATCAATAGCCTGCCCTGTAGCCTGTCGGTGTAATTGAGCAAAGAAGCTGCCTCATAACCCTCCGGGTTTTGTTCCGGCGTATCCATATACCGCTCGGTGTACATTACTTCATACATCTTCCAGTCCACCACCGGCCCGCCAGCTACGCCAACCTTAAATACACCCGGTTTCCGGAGCATGAGCGAGGTCGTCATAAACCCGCCAAAACTCCAGCCAAATACGCCAATCCTTTCAGTGTCAACAAATGTCTGGCGTCTGAGATAACTCACACCCTCCAGTTGATCTTCCATCTCCACAGTTCCCAGCCTCCGGTAGGTGGCCTGCTCAAATTCCAGCCCCCGGTAGGGCGTGCCGCGGTTGTCGAGGGTAAAAACAACAAACCCCTGCTGTGCCATGTATAGCATAAACAGATCCGCTTTGCCCTGCCACGAATAATCTACCAGTTGTACGTGCGGTCCGCCATACACATATACCATCACCGGATATTTTTTTGACGGATCGAAGTCCGCCGGTTTTATGAGCCGGCAGAATAAGTCGGTACCATCTCCGGCTTTAAGTGAGAACACTTCAATCTCTGTGGGCTTATAGTTGCTCTGGGGATTGGATGCGGTGTAAATCTTCTTTTGTTGTTTGCCCTTCAGATCGAGAATCTCGCTTTGGGAAGGAGTCTGGAGATTAGACCACAAGTCGAGAATATATTCGCCACTGCCATTCAGGGAAGCATTGTGAACCCCTTTTTCTTTGGTCAACTGATTCTTTTTCCCTTTTGTCAGATCAAGGGTGAAAATATGTTTTTCCAACGGGCTTATTTCGGTGCTTTGATAAACCAGGGTACTGCCATTGTCTGCAAATCCGAGCAAACCGGTTACTTCCCATTTTCCTTTTGTGATCTGGCGAATCAGATTTCCGTTGGTCTGATATAAATACAAATGTTTAAATCCGTCTCTTTTGCTGTACCAAAGAAATTCTTCATTTTTTCCGGGAATAAAAATCGGGCCTTCCTCGGGTTCTATGTATTTTTCGCTGGTTTCTTCGAATAAGGTAGCTTCTTTTTCTCCGGTCGAGGCAGCATACCGGTTGAGCCACATATGGTTCTGGTCCCGGTTGACAATGGCAATATAAACTGACTTTTCATCAGGAGACCAGGAGATATTGGTAAGATATTGTTCGGCGGGTTCTCCGGTTTGGAGGTAAATGGTCTTCCTGGTACTGAGGTCATAAATGCCCACCAGCGCTTCGTGGCTTTTTCCTCCTGCCATAGGGTATTTTTCTGGTGTGGGCGTAGCCGGAACCGTGCTGTAATCCACCAGCGGATAATCGGTTACCATGGACTGATCTATCCTGTAAAAAGCCAGCTTTTTGTCCCGATGGAGACCAGAATAGGACCTTTTACTATACCAAACTCACTGCGATGGGCGGGTTCTCCGCGCTGCAGTACCTGCCGGGAGCCAGTCAAAGGTGATCTGTACAGGTTTTGCCGAACCGGGAGGCAAGGTAAATATTATAGTTTTGTGTATAAGCGAGGTTTAGTCTCTGAGGACATTTCTTCTGTTTCTGCCTTCCGCCCTGAAACCATATACTTTTTCCGACTTTTGGGTCTGAGGTTAAATGTACTGAGGTCTGGGCCTGCGTAATAAGAAAAAACATCATCACTTACCCAGTTGATTCTGGGGAATTGAAAAAGGCTGCTTTTGGTAAATTTGTTGAAGTCTTCCAGCGACAGCAAAACCTTCTGGATCTGACTTGACTTCAGAAACCACTGTGGTTCTGAGTAATAGGACTGACATAGGCATATTGACCTGTGCTTCCTTTCCAGGCAAGTTGTGGCAGATTCCGGGGAAAGAGCCCTGGTAACCGCATCCTTCAGGTCAATGGTCTGGGCTTGCATAGATTCCCTGTGAAATCAACAGAGCCAAAGCCCATATTAGTACGGTGTACTCTGGATTTCATAAAATTAAAAATACCATTGAACGATTGGTTAGTAATAATTTATTTAATGGGGAAATCCTGGCGGTCGAGTTCTACCGTTGCGACAACCTGCCCGTGGTCAGACTGCCATTCTTTCACCGGAGCATCACTGAGCGTTTCATCAACCAGATGGTCATTGAGCAGCGATACAAGTCCGATACGTCCGATATGGAGGGTTGTCAGCTACCGAACTCCTGACGACTTACCATAATATGACGAGTGCCTCATGGTGCGCATTATGGATATGAGAGCATAATAAAAGTCCTGATAACCTCTTCGCGCCTGAATATCTTTGACGTGATAAAGGAGCACATCCCAGATCGCCTTTTTTACCTCCTGCGGAAATTTACGGTGAGGGGGCTCGCCAGACAAAATCCCGCTGGTGACCGCCAGTCCGTTGTCAATAATTACATCGCCAAGGAGTACTACCGGATCTTTCTGTCCTGAAGCGATTGCATAAGAAGATGTCTCAGGCCGGCTGATTCCACTGTCTGGCGGATAAGTGCTCTTACCTGCCCTTTGGCCAGGTCGGTAGGTTGTCTCGTCTTCGCCCCCTTCCAGACAGGTCTTTTGATTTCAGATGAACCACCCATACCGTCAGCGTCAGGGTTTCATTTATCTGAATAGAAGATTTTAACACCGGTCGTGAGAATTTCGGCACAGGAATAGACGTGTTTTCCATATTGAGGGTGAAAGGAAGGACCTCAATCACTTCCTTGAGAGAATGCGAAACCGGGTGGCAATGGCAACCCTGGGAAGCGTGCCGCCTTGGACCAGCCACAAAGCTGGATGCATGGCGGAGGTATCTTTCCCTTTTTGCAGAACAGCTTCAAGTGCTTCAGATGAAAACCTCCTGAAACCCTACAATATCGGGCATCATCTTGTCGAGCTGGCCCGCAATCCAGGTGCTTTTTTATCAAATGTATTAAGTGAGTATTTCTGGTTTCCATAGAACTGTGTTTCCGGCAGTACCAGATTCAGCATTAAAAGTACCAATACGAAGGTTTTAGACATCTTTCATTTTCTTTCAAAAGGCCAATGTACCTATTTTTCCCTATATTAGTCACTTCTCCCACAAAAGTTTGCTCAGAATCCCGGCTATTGTGTACATTTGCCGAATGTTGAACCCTGATATTCAGATTTGAAGTATGAAGCGTTTTTTTAGATTTTGATTGTGGCTGATGATAATTGTCTCGCCATTGGCAATCATGGCTCAGGAGGAAGAACCGGACATGAATGCTTTGGCTTTGTGAATGAAGAGCTGAGGCCCCTCAATCTCAATGAAGCAAGGAAAACATCGGTTACCCGCAGGAAGCCATTGATCAGAACCTGAAACCCGGCCAGCGGATTCTCATCGATAAGGGGCTGGGGCAACTACTGCAAACACGCTTTCGTCAAGGAAATCAGCCCGCCGTTTGCTTCTGCTATAGAACCGGCGCTGCCCAGATGAAATTTACCTGGCAGTTGCAAATGGCGAACCGACGGTACTGGATGAATATTCCCTTTCCGTTTAAACTCGTTGACGACCAGACCCGTCAGATCAAAAGCAAAATAACCAAACTCACCGATGCGCTTTCCGGAAAGAGGCCACCTACAAAACCCGCACGAAAGGGGGCATTCTCTGCCCTGCATATTCAGGTGAGCTTGATGATGCCATAGCAGATTTCAACCAGGCTATTGCGCTCAATCCGCAGAAAAATAAAAAAGAAGGCAGAAAATACCTTGACTATCTCTTTTATTCGCATTATGCAAGAGCTACGGCCTATTTCATGCAGGAAAAGTACCAGGTGATAGGCCGATTTTTCTTCTGCCCTGATTTTTCCAGTTCCATGATTATCGAAGATACCGCAGTCAAAAACACCCTGCCCACTGTTTACCTCGACAGAGGTTATACCTACGCACAAATGGAAAACTATGACCAGGCGATGGTTGACTTCCAATGGGTGCTCGACAATGTCGATGATAAAGACCAGAAATGTTCGGTTTACGAACTATGGCAGATGTGTCCGTTGCCAAAAACGATTATCCGGCCTCGCCGCACTTACAGCGGCATGATTGAATGTCATCCTGATGACTACCTCAACTACTTCAGCAGAGGATATTACAAAGAACTTGGTTTTATGACACCCAGCGTGCCGTGCAGGATCTGGCAATCGTGGTTGAAAAAAATGAAAATATCAGCGTGGAAATGGCTGCCCTCAATCTCCTGGCCTGGGCATCAATGAAACAGCAAAAATATACCGCAGCAGAAAATGCCCTGAAACAGGCACTGGCGATCAATATCCTGAATCCCGATTCCTATTTTTATCTGGGCAAACTTTCTGCTATGCAGGAAAATACAGAAGTCGCGTGTGAGAATTTTCGCAAATCGCTGGTATTTGGGCTGGAGGGCCCGCTGCATGAAGAAGCCGTGAAGTTTATGAACGATTCCTGCGGCGGATGGGATGAATAAACTAAGGGTTTTAATGTAAGAATTCCGATAAATCGTATTTTCCATTTGGGGAAATTCGACTAAATTGTCATTGCCTTAAAACATATCTGAGTGTGGAGAGGAAACACAAATGGCAATGAAAGTTCGCTTATTCTTTTTTTCGGCTTTATCCCTGGTTTTAGTCTCACAAGCAATCAAATCAGCGCAATGCCCCAAGATCAGTTTTATATACGCTGATGCCTGAAGCACCCGATGGAAAGGCGAATTTCTGATTTTACGAAATGCAGAAGAGCCTCTCCCGGTAAACGGCCTGAGCATCAACCTTCCCGATGGAACGACTCTTTGCAAGACATGTGCAAACGCATGGACAAAACCGAATGTCTCTAACCTGAATCTCCTCGCCGGATGCGGGAGTTTGTTTATTCCTGTCGGCCCTGGAGATTCTATTCCCGCCGGTGCCATGACGGTGATTTTTTCAAATCGCAATTTTAAAGACGATGTCAACTGGTCCAATTTCTGCGGGGAGGGGCCCATTTACGTTTTGACTATTGATAAGGTCAACAACAACAACAAATATCCGCACAACGACGGCCTGTGCGGCGGAACGGCTTTTGTTACCGCCAATTTTTCGGGTATTTCTTCCTGCGCTTCATATACCGTATCCTACGAACCCTGCTCTATGGCTCCAGAGATCCCCGCAGGGTCAGGCGGAGGGCCTGCTTTGATTTTCGATGAATACGGGGCTGTGCTTTATATAGATGTGGGCTGCGATAACTTTATGGTCGAAGCGGTAACACTTCCGGCAAACACCCCGGGGCACACTTCTCTGATTGCTCACAAATCGGAAACGATTTTTATGGACAATGAAAACCGCCTCGTCATTTCGGGAAGGCCGGTTTCGGAGGAATGGCTGACAATTGAAATTTCCGAATTAAGGGGGAGGACGATTCTCAGAACAAAAGTTCTGACGCAAAACGGTTCCGCCATCCTTCCTTTGGGAAGTCTCAATTCAGGCGTTTTTTTTGCGATCATTTCAGACAAATACGGTAAATTCACTTCACACAAATTTATCCGCCTGATCGAATAACTTTACGTTATGAACCCTTTCCCCTGTATTTATGCGCAATCCCTTTTGGGGTTATTGATTTTTATGGTAAGCACGTGTAGTGCACCTACTCATGAACAAACCGGAGAGGAAAAACCACTTCCGGGAACTTATGCTGCAGATCTCGAATTTCTGAAGCAGTACCGGCAGGTGATTGAACTCCATAACGAAAACAGCTTTGTCCTCCTAAGCACAGAAGATCAGGGGAGGGTAATGACCAGTTCTGCCAACGGAAGATCGGGCTATAGTTTCGGCTGGATCAACTACAATCTGTTTTCATCGCCTCCCGGCGAAAAATTGCATATGCATGCCTATGGCGGGGAAGACCGCTTCTGGCTGGGGCCGGAAGGTGGACAGTTTTCTGTCTATTTCGCACCTGGAACTCCTTTTGAGTTTGCACACTGGTTTGTGCCTGATGCTATCGACACTGAACCCTTTACCCTGCTTAGTAATTCAGAATCTGAAGCTGTTTTTGTACGCGAAATCCACCTGAACAATCATTCGGGAAATAATTTTGATCTTGATGTGAGACGTACGATTCGGATTCTTTCTCCAAATATATCTTCCCAAAAACTTGGAATTTCTTTGCCTAAAGATGTGAATATGGTGGGGTTTGAGTCTGAAAATCAGATTACCAATTCCGGAGAAAATGCATGGACAAAAGAAAGCGGAGCCTTATCGGTATGGATTCTCACTATGCTCAAACCTTCTCCGGAAACCACCATTGCCATTCCCCTAAACCAGGGATCCAGAAAAATAAACGATGCTTATTTTGGTAAGATACCAGCAGACCGCCTCCTGATAGGTGATCATACATTGCTGATGAAGGCTGATGGGAAATACCGAAGCAAAATTGGCATACCGCCGGGGCGGAATAGCCCTTATGCCGGGAGTTATGATGCACAAAACCATGTGCTTACTATTGTCTCATATACCATTCATCCCGAAATAAGCGACTATGTCAACTCCATGTGGGAACGACAGGAATCACCTTTTGGAGGTGATGTTGTCAATGCCTATAACGACGGCCCATTGGAAGACGGCAGCCAGATGGGGCCGTTTTATGAGCTGGAAACTTCCTCACCGGCAGCGTTTCTGGCTCCCGGTGAGTCAATGATTCATGTTCACTCAACCTTTCACTTCTCAGGCGAACCTGAAGCCCTGAATGGAATTGCTGAAAAAGTGCTGGGAATAAGCATTGAATCAATCACTACCGCCCTGACCAAATGACCAGGAGAGCTTTAGTCCTGCGAAATAATTTCTCGGAAGGGCAGGGTAGTAGTAGCGCGGAGGATTGGGCCCGGCGGGTGCGGCATTGACCAGAATCATCCCGGCATACCGTGCATCCAGCACATTGGCAATACCGCCGTAAAGATCAAAGGTCAGAGAAGAAAAAATTCTTTTACGAAATCCCGCCTTAAAATTCAGCACCTGATAAGGCTGCGTGTAACGGGTATTTTCATCATTCATCGGCATGTCATCCACAAAAAGGAAATTAACATTGCCGTAAAAGCCCATTCGGGCCGAAAAATCCATGCCTGCATTCAATACCTGCCGGGGAGTTCCCGTAAGCTGATTGCCGGAATAATCGGCCTCGCCGTCCACAAATTCTTCAAACCGGTAGAGATTCAGTGAATAGGCCGAAAATATATTCAACGAAATATTTCGAGAACTGATTACCGAATAATCCAGCGCCGCTTCGAGTCCGTTGTGGTTGGTTTTTCCGGCATTTACCCCTACAAACTCATCATTTCCCACCCTGCGGGCGACAAGGAGGTTGCGAATCTGCATGGAATAGATACTCACATCGACAAATAGTTTTTCGTTGAGTATATGCCCCCTTGCACCTGCTTCAAAATTCCAGCCGGTTTCGGGCTGAATATCGGGGTTAATTCTCCCTTCAGGGGTAAGTGTTTCGGCAAGAGAGGGCGGCGAAAACCCGTGGCTGGCATTGATATGGAGCGCAAACCTCGGGTTGAGTCTGTGGCTGATGCTGATTCGGGGCGAAATGACAGGCTTAAATTCATATTCCCCCGACTGATCGATACTGTCAGGCGTAAACCTGTCTGCCAGTAAATATTGGGTGTGATTAAAATTTGCTCCTGCAGTCACAATGGTCTGAGGTGTGAGTTCCCATTCTGTCTGTGCAAAAACGTTGTAATAACTTCTGATCTCGTTGTTGTTGCTGAGAATCGCGCCCAAATCGCCCAGTCCGGCAACATTTACATAGGTCTGCCAGTCATATGTTTCGGTAAAATATTCTCCCCCCGCCTGTGTTTTTACCGGGATATTTCCTGCCTTTCCGTTGATTACGAGCCGGTTGCGAATCCCCAGGGTCTGGTTTTGTTCGCTAAGAATATTAAAAGGGCGGGGTTCCCATGAATTGCGGAAACTGCCAAAGAAGCTGAAGTTGTGGTAAATGCGGGAATTAAAATTGTGCTGATGGGAAATGCCTGCAAAAGCTTTGGTGTAATCTTCGAAGCCCTGCGTTTTTTTCCATGTGAATGCAGCGGCCTGGGGGTTGTCGGTAAAGGTCGCACTGTCGATAGAACTGGGAATAAAGGCCTTCATGGAAATGACACTGGCGATCACCGAAATCATATCTTTTTCTCCACCATAAGATTGCCCCATGAGGGTAATGGACTTCCTGTCGAGCGAATTGTTTTCCCGGTATCCATCGCTGTGTGTATTGTTGAAATTGACAATCAGGCTTCCCTGATCTCCACTCTGCTCCCATGTACCCACTTCGCGCAATAGTCCAAATGATCCTGCGGTGGTTTCCAGCGAAAGGCGCGTCTGCCGGTACCGGGGTTTGGCTGTATTGAGATTGACAGTACCACCCAGGCCTACCCCGTAGATACTGGAAGCAGGGCCTCTGAGCACTTCTACTCTCCCTATGAGACTCATGTCTATATCTTCAATGGTCGTTTCGCCGTCTCCTCCGGTCAGGGGAATATCGTTGAGGTATGCGCGAATTTTGTTGGTACCAAATAAGCTGCGTGAGCCAATGCCCCGGATGGTAATCCGGTTGGTATTGATGGTTCCGTTTTGCATAAATACACCAGGAATCCGGTTCAGCGCCGGGGCAATAATAACTGGTGCATCGCGTGTGAGTTCTTTTTCGCCCAAAACACTGACGCTTCCCCCCTGGTCGATGAGCCTGCGGCCTGAGAAGAAGGCCGAAAGCACTACTTCTGCCATATCATCTACAGCGACTGTCATGGGTACACCAATAAAATCGTCGGGGTTTTCGACAAAAATGGTGTCGGACTGATAGCCTGAAAGGTGGATTTCGAGGAGAATTGGAGAAGAGAAAACCGTAACTTCAAATTTGCCGTCATCACCGGTAAAAAATACCTGAGTGTATCCCAGTGGATGAACTGTCGCTCCGGACAGAGCCTGCTGATGTGAGACGTCAAAAACACGGCCCCTGATGCGGTTTTGGGCCAGGGTTGGTACCTGCATGGAAAGTAGCAGAATTACCGCGGAGGCGGAAACTCTCGTAAGCATAAAAAGCGGATTCATATGTCAGTATTTACAGATGAGGAATCGGAGGATTGATCTGCGGAAAGGCTGTTTCGGTAAGAGGCTTTGATCAGGGCGACGATACGGGTATATTCCTTTTCAGTAATGATACCATCTTTGATGATGGTTTCTATCTCTGCTCTCATTTTGAGGTCAAGCGACTGGATATCCCTGAAATAATCCTGAATTACATATTCGATGTCTTCCAGTCTGTGAATCAGAATCAGAAACTGATCTTCCCTTATCAGCCCTTTTTCAAGTGTCTGGTTGATCGCCGCCTTCCGCTGAAGAATCAGTTCTTCTACATTGGTATAACCCCTGAGATATTGCAGAAGGGTATCATTGCACTGATAAAGGAGGTTCTTGAAACGTTTCTTTTTCCGGTTGGTAAAATAGCTGCCTAAGGCGACAGAAAGAAAGGCGACCACCAGCCCTACTACGCCCCATACATTGTCGAGACTGTCCCAGAAACTGGGTTGCGTATGGTTGGCAGAGGGGGTAAATGTGCTGAAAATCAAATCTTCCCTTCCCGGCTGGTAATGGATATGCACTTTCATCCCCTCCTGAATTTCGGGCACCTCATGGAAAAAGGTATTGAGGAAACTCATTCTTTGGAGCATCAGTTCTTTTCCGCTGTTGACCAGTTCAAACCTGTATTCCTCCGGTGTGATCCCGTCATCAACGCCGTAGGGAATAAACCATTCATTTTCAGGGCTTTTTAGTATCGCACTCTCTATTGTCAGGTTTTCCAGAATGGCATATTTGACCTCCAGAGGAAGGGCGGTACGAAAATCTGACAGAACAAAATCTTTTTGTCGCAGGGTTTTGCCATTGAGCAGGATGGTACAGGCATAAATATCCCCTATGCGCGCAATATTGAGTGTCGCTTCATACAGACTGCCCGGCGCATGGTTTCCCACGGAAGAAAATCTGCCTGTTTCGTTTAGCTTTTGGATAATGGTTTCTTCTGTAAGCGCAATTAAGTCTCCCTGTTCCTCAAGTTTTTCCTTTGCTGCAGCGCGGATTTCCATTCCAAACTGAAGGGAGGGTTTGCTTCTCACTACCCGGTCATAACGCTGGAGATGATAGTAGGCAGCAGAAGTCTGCGGAACCCAGTGATCGATTCCGGAGGAGGTAAGCAGCGACAGACCGGCAGTATCAGCATAGGCAGTAAACATGATTTTTTTGACCTGCTCGGAGATACTGTGGGGAAAGGCAGGGCTGAATACATACGCTTCGTAAGGTATATCATACGTCAGCAGACATTTGAGCATGCTGAGATCTTCCGGATCAAGAAAGCGCGTTTCTTTTTCCATGATGGCTACGCCGTCGGTTTCCTTCAAAAGCAGTTGGGCGAGGGATTGTTGGTGCTGGGTAGAAAAATCGTAATTAAAAAACCCACGGTCAACATCCAGGTCATTTTCCCAGAATATACCTCTGGGAAATTTATAACCAGAGGTGGAAGTCCTGTTTACATATTGGAAATTTTTCCCTTCCAGTTCGCCAAGCGAGTTGATCCCGCTTCCTTTTCTCACGAGGATACAACCTTCGTATGATTTTTTTCCATCAACCAGATGGGTGGCAAAAACTTCCAGGACGGGAAACTCTTCTTTTGCTTTGAGATAAGGGAATGGGGTAAAAATGCCTATATCAAATTTGTTTTGCATAAGATCGGATGCAAGATCCTCCTCTGCTACAACGATAACGGTTGCAGTTGTGCCGATTTTCGCTGCGATGTAGTCCATCAATGGAGCGTACGTAGGAATCACATCTTCCGCAGAGTGATTGATGACAACCCCTACCCGAAGAGGCGCCGGTAACTGGGCATATAATAACGTAGTGAACAACTGCAGCAAAACAATCCCCGCCACTACCTTAAAGTTTTGATTCATTCTACTGGAGGTTTACCGAGGTGGTGTCTGCAAAAATAAGCCAAAACCGGAATATTACCCCAAGTAGTTTGTCTGGCAACCAAAAAAACACGTAACTTGCATGCAGTCCTTACCTCAATTTGTATCTATGTATCAGGCATCTTCATCGCGCTACGACTCCATGACCTACAACCGTTGCGGAGACAGCGGGCTTATCATTCCTGCAATTTCACTTGGGCTCTGGCATAACTTTGGGGGCGTGGATGTGTTTTCTGATTTTAAGAAAATCCTCCACAGCGCGTTTGATGCGGGAATCCTGCATTTTGACCTGGCCAACAATTACGGCCCGCCTCCCGGATCAGCAGAAGAAAATTTTGGGCGAATCCTGCAGCAGGACTTTTCCGGCTACCGCGATGAGATGATCATCTCCACCAAAGCCGGCTATCGCATGTGGCCCGGGCCTTATGGAGAATGGGGCTCACGAAAATATCTGATTGCCTCCCTTGACCAAAGCCTGAAACGGATGGGACTGGATTATGTCGATATTTTTTACTCCCACCGGCCCGATCCCAATACTTCCCTCGAAGAGACTATGAGTGCCCTGGATCACGCTGTGCGGCAGGGCAAAGCGATTTATGCTGGCGTCTCCAATTATTCTGCCGAACAAACACGCGAGGCAGCCCGTATCCTGCGGCAATTGGGAACACCCTGTGTTATTCATCAACCCAAATACTCGATGTTTGAAAGATGGATCGAAGATGGCCTAACCGATGTGCTGAAAGAAGAGAAAATCGGCTGTATTGTTTTTTCCCCCCTGGCCCAGGGTCTTCTGACCAATAAATATCTCAAAGGAATTCCGGCAGGTTCGCGCGCTGCAAGGCCCGAAGGATTTTTACAGCAACACGAAGTAACGGACCAACGTATCAGGAGTGTGCAACGGCTGAATGAACTTGCCGCCGGGCGAGGCCAGACCCTTGCACAAATGGCCCTGATGTGGGCATTGAGGCTTCCTGAAGTGACTTCTGTCCTCATTGGCGTAAGCTCGCTCAAGCAACTTGATGACAATCTGGGTGCACTCAGCAATCAGCAATTTTCGGAAGATGAACTCGCTGAAATTGAACGGATTCTCAGTGAATCTTAATTTTTAATTCTAATATCAACCATGACAAAAAGAAAACTGTCAAACAAAAACGCACAAAAGAAACTCAAGACAAAAAAATCTCACGATCAAAAGGGCAACCGAAAAGAACAACTCTGGAAAAAAGCCATTTTGATTTTCCTCAAAAACAACCGTGGAAAAACCTGGACGGTAAAAGAAATTTCGGCAGCTACCGGTCTCTACAACGAAATCCCTAACACAAAAATTCACGCACTTACCGACAAGCTGGTCGAAGAAGGCCAGGCGCAATACCTCGATAAAGGCCATTACCAATACCTCGCCATCCCCGATACCATGACAGGAAATCTCGAAGTCACCCGCAGTGGGGTGGGCTTCCTGCTCGTCGAAAACGGTTCAGACATTTTTATCAGTTCTGCCGGCATGGGAAAAGCCATGAACGGCGACCTGGTGAAAGTACGGCTGATTAATCGCAGAAGGAAAAACGGACGGATGGAAGGTGAGGTTGTCGAAGTACTTCAGCGCAATAAAACAGAATTCGTGGGAACTGTCGAAGAAGGTCTGCCCGGCAGATTTTTTCTTCTCCCCGATGACCAGCGGATTAATGTGGATTTTTACATCCCCAATGAACATCTGAAAGGTGCCCGGGATGGGGAAAAGGTATGGGTCAGGCTGCTAAACTGGGATCGGCGCTCACCTGAGGTAGCGGTTTTGTCTGTACTCGGAGAAGCGGGTGAACACAATACAGAAATGCACGCCATTCTGCTTCAATATGGATTTGAGCCATCATTTCCCGCAGAAGTAGAACACGAGGCCGAAAAAATACCCGAAACTATTCCCGCAGAAGAAATCAAATCCCGTAAAGATTTCAGAGGCATTACCACATTTACGATCGACCCCATCGATGCCAAAGATTTTGATGATGCACTTTCCCTACGCAAACTGGATAACGGAAATTATGAAATAGGCGTTCATATCGCCGATGTTTCTTATTATGTCAGAAGAGGAACCGCGATTGACAGGGAAGGATTTCGCCGGGCAACTTCCGTTTACCTTGTGGATCGTACCGTGCCCATGCTGCCGGAAAAACTTTCAAACATGATGTGCAGCCTCAGGCCCAATGAAGATAAACTCACCTATTCTGCCGTATTTGAAATGGACAGCGAAGCCAATGTACTAAACCAGTGGATTGGCAGAACGGTAATTCACTCCGACTACCGTTTTCACTATGATGAAGCGCAGGATGTGATGGATGGATTGCTGCCCGGGCCTTTTAAAGAAGAACTGCAAATACTTGACAGTCTGGCCAAAAAGCTGCGTGAAAAGAGACTGGGCGCAGGAAGTATAGAGTTTGAAAGCGTGGAAGTGAAGTTCAAACTCGATGAAAACGGCCATCCGCTGGGCGTAGTTAAAAAAGAAATGAAAGATGCCAACCGGCTGATCGAAGATTTTATGCTTCTGGCCAACCGTAAAGTATCCGAATATATTTTCACTATCGTCAGTAATCCTCCGCTTCCTTCTGTTTACCGGATTCATGACAAGCCCGATCCTGAAAAACTCTCCAACCTGAGCCGGTTTGTCAGCCATTTTGGATACGATGTCAATTTTGAGGAAAACCAAGGAACCTCCGAAAAACTCAACCGATTGCTGGAAGCTGTTCAGAAATCACCAGAGAAAAATGTGATCGAAACCATTGCCATCCGATCAATGGCCAAAGCCATATACAGCACCAAAAATATAGGCCATTTTGGGCTGGGATTTAAGTTTTACACCCATTTTACCAGCCCGATACGCCGTTATCCCGACCTGATTATTCACCGACTGCTCACACAATACGGAGAAAAAGACTACCGGCAGGATCCGGTTGTGCTCGAAGCAGAACTAAAACACTGTTCCAATCAGGAACGCGTAGCCGCGGAGGCCGAACGCGCTTCCATCAAATACAAACAGGTAGAGTTTCTCGAAGACAAAGTAGGGCAGGAGTTTGAAGGCGTGATTTCCGGCGTTCTGGAATCCGGGATATTTGTCGAATTATCCGAAAATATGTGCGAAGGTTTTGTACCGGTACGTACCCTGGAAAATGACTACTATACTTTTGATGAAGACAATTATTGCCTCAGAGGCCGCACAACCGGAGAAGTTTTGAGGCTGGGTGATCGGGTTTTGATTAAAATTGCAGGCACCAATCTCAAGCGGAGAACCGTAGATATGATTCTGGTAGAAACCCTGGAACCGGAAGCTTGATTTTTACTTTTTTCACCGCCACGTTGTCATAAAAACACTGTATTTGCGCCACAATGGCGCATTTTTTTGTATTGGAAAATGATTTGCTCCATAGAAAAAAAACAAACATCACAGTTAATACAATACAGTTATGAACTTCAACAACTATACCCTAAAGGCCCAGGAGGCAATCCAGCAGGCCAGTGAGGTAGCAAAAAAGCTCAGGAATCCATCCATTGAAAATGGACACCTGCTCAAAGCACTTTTGACGCTCGAAGAAAGCATTATTCCCTTTATGCTGCGTAAGATCGGGGCGAATGTGGACTTTCTGGACAAAAAACTTGAAGAATACCTCGAAACTTACCCCAAAGTTGAGGGCGCAACCGGAGGAACCTACCTTTCCAACGACCTGCACGCGACCCTTGAAACAGCAAATAAAGAAGCAGGAAAACAACAGGACGAGTTTATTACCCTGGAGCACATGCTCGTCGCGCTGATGAAATCCAAAAACGGAGTGGCATCGCTGCTGAAAGAACAGGGAGTTACCGAAAAAAACCTTAAAGCAGTCATTGACGAAATGCGGGGCGGAAGCAGGGTAACAGACCAGAATGCAGAAGCCAAATACAATGCATTGCAAAAATATGCCCGCAACCTCAACGAAATGGCCCGGAAAGGCAAGCTCGACCCGGTGATCGGGAGAGAAGACGAAATCCGCCGAGTCATACATATCCTTTCCCGCCGCACCAAAAACAATCCTATCCTTGTCGGCGAACCGGGCGTCGGTAAAACAGCCATTGCCGAAGGACTTGCCCACCGCATCATACAGGGCGATGTACCCGAAAACCTCAAATCAAAGACGATTTTTTCCCTCGATATGGGTGCCCTGATTGCAGGAGCAAAATTCAGAGGAGAATTTGAAGAAAGGCTGAAAGCCGTAGTAAAAGAAGTCGTTTCTTCCGAAGGGGCTATTATTCTGTTTATTGACGAAATCCACACCCTCGTAGGCGCCGGAAAAGCAGATGGCGCGATGGACGCCGCCAATATCCTGAAACCCGCGCTCGCCAGAGGAGAACTCCGTGCCATTGGTGCGACTACGTTGGACGAGTATCAGAAATATATCGAGAAAGACAAGGCACTCGAAAGGCGTTTTCAGACCGTGGTCATTTCAGAGCCATCAGTAGAAGATACCGTCTCTATTCTCCGCGGACTAAAAGAAAGATATGAAGTACATCATGGCGTGAGGATTACCGATGCGGCAATTGTTGCAGCCGCCGAACTTTCCAACCGGTATATTTCAGATCGGTTTCTGCCAGACAAGGCCATAGATCTTATTGACGAGTCGGCGGCAAAACTTCGACTGGAAATGGACTCCATGCCCGAAGCGCTCGATGAGATTGAGCGGAAAATCAGGCATCTGGAAATAGAAAGAGAAGCACTTAAACGCGAAAATGAACCCAAAAAGCTCAGCGAGATCGAAGAACAACTCGCCAATCTGGAAGTGGATCGCACAAGGCTTCGTGCACATTGGGAAACAGAAAAAGACATTATTCAAAAGATTCGCCAATCCAAAGCTTCTGTGGAAGACCTGAAAGTCGAAGCAGAAGAAGCAGAAAGAAAAGCCGACTTTGGCAGGGTGGCAGAAATCCGCTATGGTGCAATTGTGGAGATGGAAAAACGGATTGAGAGACTCAACCACCAGTTGATCGACTATCAGTCGGACATGCGTATGCTGAAGGAGGAAGTAGAAGCCGAAGACATTACCGAAATCATTTCCCGGTGGACAGGCATTCCGGTGAGCCGGATGGTGGAAAGCGAAAGGCAAAAACTCCTCCGCCTCGAAGACGAACTTCACCGGAGAGTAGTAGGCCAGAATGAAGCCATCGAAGCCGTTTCGGATGCGATCCGCAGGAGTCGTGCCGGGCTTCAGGATCCCAACCGCCCGATAGGATCGTTTATATTCCTGGGTTCTACGGGAGTAGGTAAAACAGAACTGGCCAAAGCCCTGGCAGAATTTCTTTTTGATGATGAGCGGGCGATGGTGAGAATTGATATGTCAGAGTATCAGGAAAAACATTCCGTAAGCAGACTCGTCGGGGCGCCTCCCGGATATGTAGGTTATGATGAAGGCGGACAGCTTACGGAGGCGGTAAGGAGAAAACCCTATTCGGTAGTGCTATTGGATGAAATAGAGAAAGCCCATCCCGATGTATTCAACATCTTGTTGCAGGTGCTCGATGACGGGCGGCTGACTGACAACAAAGGCCGCGTAGTCAATTTCAAAAATACGATCATCATTATGACCTCCAATATGGGTGCGCACTATATTCAGGAGAAATTTGAAGAGCTGACCGACACCAATAAAGATGCGCTGATGGTGATTATCAAAGAACAGGTTCTGGATTTGCTGAAAAAGCACCTGCGCCCCGAATTTCTCAACCGGATTGATGAGGCCATTGTATTTTCGCCATTGAGTGAAGCCGACATGGCACAGATTGTAAAAATTCAGGTGGCTATGCTAAGTCATAAACTGGCCGAAATGGGCGTAAATATCGAATTTGATCCCGCTGTACTCGAATACCTGGCCAGCCTGGGTTATGATCCGCAGTTTGGTGCCCGTCCGGTAAAACGTCTGATTCAGAAAGAAGTGGTAAACGCACTCTCTAAGGAAATCCTGGCAGGAAATATCTCCCGCGATGCTTTTATCCGGGTTGCACTCCGCAATGGCCGGATAAAATTTGAGCAGGATCAGCCCGCAGAGAAGGCCTCATAGCGAATTAATTAAAAAAAAGCCTGCAGTGATGCATAAAAATTTCGGATTTCGGACAACACATATAAAAATAAATTCGTAATTTTATTCATCACTGCTAATTTTTCTTTTCCTATGCCTGAAAGTACAAGACGATTTTGGGTCATGCTCACAGTTATTGCTATTGTCTTTTCCACCGCAAGATGGCTGGAAAGAAGGAATAACGACCCGATACGCAAACATTTCCATACAGAATCGTTTGCTCCCAAATCTCATCATGGCCACCCCGGAAGTCATGCACATAAACGGAAATGCCGCAAGTCGGAAGGCCGGGTTCCGAAGATTGATGATTTCATTTTTGTTCACAAAGAACCGGTTGCTGTAAATTACCTGGAAGTCAGAGAGAAAATTGGCTATCCTAAAATTGCACGGGAGGCTAATCTTGAAGGTACAGTTACCGCAAGAGTACTGGTTGATGGGCATGGCAACTATGTACGTCATGAGATTATTTCTCAGCCGCATCCGTTATTAGGGCAGGCATGTGAGGCAGGTATCAGCAGCCTGCGATTTGCTCCCGCTGTTCGCGATGGACGCCCAGTGATGTTTTGGGTTAATATTCCGTTTAATTTCCACAAGTAAGAATCCGTTTAGATTAAAGATACTTTTTGTTTTCATTTGATTCCCCCTGAATGACCTATGTTATTCAGGGGTTTTTGGTGTTAGAATTGGCGGGTTTTTGTCGGGTTTTTTGCAGTCGGAAAAGCTGTGTCTGGCATGTTGTTTGATACATTTTAATAGATATTTCTTTTCCCTGAACCTTTTGTAATTCTCTGCCCATGTCACCCGCAACACGCCTGTCCTGGACATTATTCACCATCGCAGCTTTGATAGTTGCAGGGAAAATGTCTATTCCAACTCCTGAAATGCACCACGCGCAGGTTTACTCCTACCTGCCCGAAGACGTTGATCTTATCCCTGTTTTGGTCAACGGCGATGAAATTAACACATTGATAGGGTATCCGCCGGATGCCTGGGATGCGGGAATTGAAGGTACTGTCTATTTGAGAATACATGTAGATGCCGGGGGCGGATACCTTTCCCATGAAGTTGTGGGATATGCACACCCGCTGCTCCAGATTCCATGCGAGCATTTTGCGCCCTTCCTGATATTTTCTCCCGCTTTAAAAAACGGTTGGGCTGTACCCTGTGAAGTGATCATTCCCTTTGAATTTAAAATCCCATAAAGCGGAGGGAAATCCGCCGGATGATACATACTATTTAAAGCTGCACTGCTGTGTCCATCCGGGAGTGTAGCTTTTCTGTATTTATAGAAGATAAAATTTGTACATTTACCCGCAAAAGCAAATCTTTGAGCGGAAAACTATTTACACAAATGATCAGAAAAGTATTGTCTCATATATATCTGGCATTTCTGCTGGTAGCACTGAACCCCAACAGCCTCCTCAGCCAGTGTGTCTCCACTTTTCCCTATCTTCAAAACTTCGACAACGGCCCAGCCGGATGGACAGCTTCCATTACCGGTATCACGGGCTGGACACTGGGCACCCCTGCCAAGCCGACTATCAATTCGCCTTCCTCCGCTCCCAACTCATGGATTACCGGAGGTTTGAATATTCCCTATACTTCCAATAATAATTCCTGGGTCACCAGCCCGTGTTTTGACTTTTCCTCTATTCAGGATCCGGCCATCGCGCTCCGAATCTGGTGGGAATGTGAATTTAGCCAGGACGGCGCAGCATTATTTTCCTCCATCAATGGAGGGGTATCCTGGCAACTGGTCGGTGGCCTGCTTGACCCGGTCAACTGGTACACCGACAATACGGTAAACGGTGGTACCTTCGGCGGTCCGTGTGGACAACTTCTGGGCTGGACAGGCCAGAACTCAACCAACACCGGATCCGGCGGATGGGTTACTGCTCAACACAAACTTACCGGATTAGGCGGGCAGCCCAATGTAAGGCTCAGGATTTGTTTTGCTTCCAACGCATCTATCCAGACCGATGGTTTTGCGTTTGATGATGTGGCCATTTCCGATCTCCCAAGGGTAAATCTCGGCCCCGATACAGTCATATGTACAGGTGATACACTTGTACTCGATGCCTGTCTTCCCTCCGCAAATGACTACCAGTGGACTTCCAGCGTAGCTGATACTTTCTGTACCAAATCAGTAGTGAATGCCGGGTATTATGTTGTCATTGTTAAAGATACGCTGGGATTTATTGCCAGAGATACCATTCAGGTTTCTGTCTCTTCCACCAATGTGCAGCTCCCCACAGCGCAGTTGATCTGCCCGGGTGATACCGTAACCTTAAATGCCAATAATCCCTGGGCAAACCATGTCTGGCTGCCGGGTAATATACCCGGACAAACCCTGGACGTATATCAGACCGGCGTTTATACAGCAGTAGTTACAGATTCTTTTGGATGTGTAAGTATTGATTCCATCGCCATTACCGTTGACTTTGTGCCCGTGGTTGATCTGGGGCCGGATACGACAATATGTATCGGCGAATCAATAGTGCTGGATGCCGGCGCTGCCAATCCGGGAACCACTTATCTCTGGAACTTTGGTAATGCCACTTCTCAGACTATCCTGGTGACAGCACCCGGTACATACATTGTCAACCTCACCACCATTGCCCAATGTACCACTTCAGATACAATGAGCCTGAGCGTACAACTCTCTCCTGTAGTGAATCTCGGCCCTGACAGAATAGAATGCGGCGTCTTTACACTGAATGCCAGCAATCCCAACGGCACTTTTCTCTGGTCAACAGGAGCTACTACGCAGTCGATCAGTTCGACCAATCCCGGACAATACTGGGTTACGGTAACCAACTCTGTAGGATGCTCCAACTCTGATACGGTGAATATTACCAAAGGAACCATTCCGATTGTAGATCTGGGGCCCGATGTGGTTATCTGCAACAACCAGTCAACCACGCTCGCAGCAGGAAACCCCGGTAGTCAGTATCTTTGGTCAACCTCAGCCACTTCACAGAGCATTACAGTAAATACGCCGGGAGAATATTCGGTAAGGGTAACTAATGCCGATAATTGTTCTGCTTCCGATACGATCAAAGTGATTCTCTCTCCGCTGACAGTAGAGCTTGGTAACAGTTTCACCATCTGCAACGGAGACTCCACCCTTCTGAATGCTGGCAATACCGGCAGTGTGTATCAATGGTCCACCGGAGCCACAACTCCGACCATTTATATCACTTCGGGAGGAACTTATTCAGTTACAGTTACCGATACCATGGGCTGTACCGCACAGGATGTGATTATTATCTCTGCGCAGGCCAATTTTAATGCAGACTTTGATATTACTCCCGATACTTCTGTATTGTACCAGGTGATGCAGTTTAATGATCTCAGCGGGGGAAATCCGACTTCCTGGCACTGGGATTTTGGCGACGGGACATCTTCCACACAGAAGAATCCTACGCATGCCTTTCAGTCTATTGATACCTTTAATGTCTGCCTTACAGTAAGTGACGGTGTCTGTACCAATACCGTATGTCAAAAACTTTTTGTGGACATTTTTGCGGGTCTCGAAGAAGAACTTGGACTGGAGCTGAATGTGTATCCCAATCCCAATACAGGGCAGTTTTCGGTGGACATTTCCCTTGAAAACGGAGATCGGGTCGAGATGGAAGTATTCGACATTTCGGGAAAAAGAGTTTTGCGAAAGTCGCTGGGGTATATTTTCACCCATACGGAAAACGTAAGTCTGAACAACTCTGCCAAAGGACTTTACCTGCTGAAGCTGACGGTGGGAGGAAATGATGTTTACAGGAAAATCATGGTGCGTTAATCAGAAATACTTTTATATATTTGCCCGCCCCCGCAAATATTTTGTCCATGCAGAATGAAGTACATGTATTTGCCCCGGCGAGTGTGGCAAATGTAGCCTGTGGGTTTGATACCCTGGGGTTTGCCATCCAGCGGCCCGGTGATGAAGTGATTGCAAGATTTTCATCCCGTCCCGGCCTGCATATCAGCCGGATTGTGGGTGATAATGGCAAACTCTCGACCGCGCCCGCTCAGAATACGGCGGGAGTGGCGGCACTCTCCCTGCTCAACCGGCTGGGAGGTATTCCTTCGAAATACCCGGGCATAGAACTGGAAATCCATAAAGGGATTGCCATTGGCAGCGGACTGGGTTCCAGCGCGTGCAGTGCGGTTGCCGGGGCCGTAGCTGTCAATGAATTGCTTGACCGACCATTTACCAAAAACGAACTCCTGCCTTTTGCCCTCGACGGAGAAGCACTGGCCAGCGGGGGCGCCATTCATGCAGATAATGTGGGGCCCTGCCTGTTGGGGGGAATTGTGCTCGTACGAAGCAACAAAGACATGGATACCGTAAATATTCCTGTCCCTGAAAACCTGTATGCTGCGGTCGTGCTTCCCGAACTGGAAGTGCTCACGGTTGTGGCCCGCAACATTCTGAGAAAGGAAATTCCCCTCAGCGATGCAATCACCCAATGGGGTAACCTTGGCGGGATTATTGCCGGATTTACCATGGCCGATTATTCGCTCATCGGGCGTTCGCTCAACGACGTCATTGCCGAGCCTTACCGGTCTTCCCTGATTCCCGGATTTTACGAGGTAAAACAGGCAGCCCTGGATGCCGGAGCGCTGGGGTGCAGTATTTCCGGAGCAGGGCCATCGGTTTTCGCCCTGTGTGAAGGGGATATTACGGCATTCCGCGTCGGTATTGCCATGCAAAACGCCTTTAAAAAGGCTGGAATCGCCAGCGAGCGTTTTATTTCCACAATCAATACACTCGGGGCTGAAAGAATCCGCTGATTTTCACAGACTTTAATTACCCACGTATGTATCTCTACTCTACGAATAATCCGGATCTCCGGGCTTCGCTGAAAGAAGCTGTATTGCAGGGGCTTCCACAGGATAAAGGACTCTATATGCCCGATCATATCGGCAGACTTCCTGCAGATGTGCTCCGGAATCTCGATTTGCAGTCTTTTGAACAGATCGCCTTTGCCATTTGCCGCAATATTTTTGGCAATGAAATTCCGGATGCAGACCTGGAAGAAATCATCAGTCATACGCTCACTTTTGACGCGCCGCTGGTTCCACTGGGAGAAGATGCTGCTGTACTTGAGTTGTTCCACGGTCCTTCACTTGCCTTTAAGGATTTTGGTGCAAGGTTTATGGCCCGGCTGATCTCGTGGTTTGGGAGAAATGAAAAACGGGAAACGACCATTCTGGTTGCAACCTCAGGAGATACAGGCGGCGCGGTTGCTTATGGGTTTTATCAGACTCCGGGGGTGCGCGTCATTATCCTGTATCCTTCGGGCAAGGTGAGCGATCTTCAGGAAAAACAGCTCACTACCCTGGGTGAAAACGTGATGGCCCTTGAAGTAGAAGGCAATTTTGATGACTGTCAGGCAATGGTCAAACAGGCATTTTTGGATTCATCGCTTGCCGGAGTAGTAAACCTGAGCTCCGCCAACTCCATTAATATCGCCCGGCTGATTCCGCAGTGTTTTTATTATTTCCGGGCCTGGCAGCAGATTCCCTCAGGCCGGAGAGGGAATGTGGTTTTTTCTGTTCCCAGCGGCAATTTTGGGAATCTGACAGCGGGGTTGATGGCCCGTAAAATGGGGTTGCCTGTATCAAAATTTATTGCAGCCACCAATATCAATGCGATTGTGCCCCATTACCTTCACACAGGTGAATATACTCCCGCACCCGGCAAACCCACGATTTCCAACGCCATGGACGTAGGTAATCCGAGCAATTTTGCGCGAATGCATGATCTGGCGGATCATAGCCTTCAAAAAATGAGAGAAGTTGTGGAAGGGTATTCGTTTACCGATGAAGAAACCCGCACAGGTATGAAGGAGGTTTATAAAAAACATCAATATATCATCGATCCTCACGGAGCCGTAGGTTGGCTGGCGTTGCAGCAATATCAGCAGGAACATCCGGATAGTTATGGCGTAGTACTCGAAACGGCGCATCCGGCCAAGTTTCTCGACGTGGTCAACCCCACACTAAATCTGGAAGTGCCTGTACCCGAAAGACTGGCTATTCTCGCTAACCGGGAAAAAAAGGCGCTGAAAATCGGCAACCAATACCCTGACCTTCAATCGGTTTTGTTAAACTTGTAGGCAAAATATGGGTTTCCGCGGATTTTTTTATAAGATAGGGGATGCAACTGTTGGGGGATTCCGGCAGGTCATTACCCAAAATAACCCCTATGAACTCAGTCAGAAATATTATTGCCGCTATTGTTGCCCTGTTTGCTATTTACAGCGCAGCATTTTCTCAGTCATTTTACAAAAATGAACTCACGATTTCCCCCGGCATAGGTGCAATCGGAATTATTACGGCCTATAACGCCACGCCTGTTGTGGTAAATGCCGAATACGGATTTTCGCACGCATTCAGTGGGGGAGGGTATTTGGGATTCCGCTTTCTGACCGATCCCGCTGAAGTAAAGAGGCCGGCACTCCACCCGGCTGTCGGTGCCAGACTTACTGCGCATGCTTTCCCGCTGATCAACCAGTTTACCGAGGCCGGGATTGACGATTCGAAAATGGATGCGTATCTTTCCCTCCTCATCGGATATGAGTTTGCCGGATCTTCCTATCCTGTCGAAAAACCATTTATTTATCCCAGGCCGGTAGTCGGAGGAAGGTATTATCTGGCAGATCCTGTAGCTTTGTGGGTCGAACTGGGCCTCGGCGCTTTTTCGATCATCAATGCCGGTATTACGATTAGGATGGGCATGTAAATCAATGGTATGCTAAAACGATATATTTTTTTCACAGTGATTCTCGCTGCTTTTTTTTCCTGCTCCCAAAAGAAAACGCCGGAAAAAAACCTGTTGGAAAAAATTCTCCAAAACCGGGATGGAGTAGTGGAGCAGGTAATGGAAAATCCTGAAAAGTATCGTTTACAAATCATTTATACCCAGATAGACCGGGACAGCCTCAACCAACCGGTATTTTCTACTTCCTCGTTTCGGGCAGATGAAAAGGAATATTTTTATCCTGCCAGTACCGTCAAATTCCCCGCGGCAAGTCTGGCACTTGAAAAACTCAACCGGCTGGGAACACCCCATCTCAACCGGGATACGCCTATGTTTACCGACAGTGCCTATAGCAGGCAAAGCGCCGTGTATGCTGATT
>JAWKNL010000006.1:0-209177 GCA_041391725.1 Bacteroidia bacterium | reverse complement strand
CGTTGTATATCCGTCACAATCGGATTCACTGACTTATTAGATTGGCCTAATTCACCAAGTTGAAGAGTTCTCTTAAAATCTCTCCAATTAGGTATGACCCTTCGCTCTTTTATTTCATAGATAACTGCCATTTTTAATTCTTAAACTTGTATTTGGTCTTTCTGTATAAGACATCAAATCGTGAGATTATTCTATGAAAGTCAAACTGGTTAGCTTTTTTTGAAAAACGAATTGCCTTCGGATGACCTCTTTTTTCAGGGATTGGGAAGCAACAATATTCAACAATATTTGAGAGTTCAATAGCCAAATCATTATCGCTAATAGAAGATTTGAATTCCTTTAATGCTTTGTAGAATGCATCAATTAAGTAATCATGGACTTCACTAAACGTGCCGCGCCACTTAGTCCATTTAAATTGCTGGTCTAAATTCTTACCAATCAAAGCGGTCATATTTGCACCTGAGAAGTAGAATACTATTAGACTGCCAAATAAATACATATCTGTTGACCGAACGCGAAAGTTCCAATCAGGATCTATGTATCTGTATAAAAATTCTGGAGGAGCATAGTTTAGATCTCCTGGAAAATCACCTCCATTTTCGTGAGGAGCTTTAATTTCAGCACAAAGTGATCTTCCTAAATCGCCTACCTTGGATATAACACCATCCTCATATAGGAGAATATTCGAAGGTTTTAAGTCTTGGTGTGCAATATCTACCCCATGCAACTGCTTTAAACCTACCGCTACATTGTGTAGCGAATGCAGTTTCCAAGCAACTTCAATATCTTTACTAAAGTTCATATGGGACCTGACGTCACCATCGGACATTTCAAAAATTAGGTAAGGGACATTTGGTATTGTAAAACCATCTAATACCGCTTCACCTTCATCAATTACCATTGAGACTTTACTTAACCGATTGTTTTTGCACCGTAACAGTAAATCTCTTTCAAATTGGTATGCATTAGTTTGTTCATTGATAATTTCAACTATAGATCGTCCTTGAAACATCTGAAAAAATGCCTGAAAATTGAGGGCTTTTAGAAAAGCATCTTCTTCATCTCTTGTTACGACATAGCAAACACTAAAGAAACCTCCTGTAGCTCCTTCTTTGGGCTCTATTTTCTTTGAAACTTTCCATCCATTCTTGAGTTGTGTTCCCACTAATGAATGAGCAGCGTTATCTTGATTTGTACCCATTTCGTTTTTGTTATGCACAAACGTCAGTATAAACGCCCCTCAGTGCGTTAATACTCCCCCCCCAATTTACAACTATCTGCCAAATAAACCTCCGAAATTTTCCGCAACGCCACGTATTTTTGCTGTTGGCGAAACCCGCTCCGGGTCTGGGCTTTTTTCCCTATCTTTCTCCCCAGTATAGGAAATCACTTAGATTTTGACATCACCCACTTTTGAGTACATGAAAACAAAGTAATCCCAATGTTCATAAGTAATAATCCTTCATTCTTGTTCTTTTAAAGTTTTTATACTCCAACGAATTGCAAAGAAAAGGTATCTGATTGGAAATGCAATTGTGGAAATAATAGCAAAAAATATAAGACCGAATCGAATTTGTTCTTTAGTGTCTAAAATTCGGCTCTTCAAACCCCAAATAGTTTTTTCAATACTGTTGACCTTTCTCCTTATTTCATTTACTTTATCATTAGAGTCTTCGTTTGCGACAGAATTATCAAGAATGAATCTGTTAAATTCTTCACCATTTTTAAATCCGATGTCTTGAATTATCTCAATAAGCTCTTTTTCCCAAACGTTGTTCCAATTGAAAATGATACTATCAGATTTCTGTAACTCTTCAAGCCTCTCCCATAGTTGTGATGAGTAACGAAAATTACCATTTATGCCTTTTCTGACACTTTCATTGTAAAACCACCTTTGCTTTTCTGTTTTTTGATTATAGGCTATTTCTAATTTATATATCCGATCTTTCAAGGATTTTGTCTCTTCTTTAATTCTGTCAATTTTTCGATTCAGAAAATAATTATAAGGATAAGTTCCAATAAATGCGATTACAGAAATCCCAAGCGCAGCAATGAAAATCAGAAACTCTCTTGCTATTATTTTCTTTTGTTTTGATGTCATTTATTTCTTTTACATTGTGGCCAACATCCCAACACCCCTACCGATTTCCGTTCTCCACCCCTCCCTCCAAATTTACAACTATCTGCCAAATAAACCTCCAAAATTTTCCGCAACGCCACGTATTTTTGTTTAGGGAGAAACCCACTTCAGGTAAATTCTTTTTTCCCTATATTTCTCCTCTAACTACGACTGTATGCTTTCTATCGCCGAACTCGATGCTCAACTCTCTGATCCCTCGCCTGCGCTGCTGGAGGATATTTCCCGCATAAAGGGCGACTTCCTTGTCCTCGGCGCGGGGGGTAAAATGGGGCCCAGTCTTGCGCTGCTCCTTCGTCGCGCGCTTATGGCTGCGGGTTCCGCTCAGAAGGTTTTTGCCGTCAGCCGCTTCTCCAACCCCGATGCCCGCGCGCTGCTCGAAGCCAGTGGCATTCTCACGATCTCCGCTGACCTGCTCGATGAAGCCGATCTCGCCGCTCTTCCCCAGGCCGAAAATGTCCTCTCTATGGCGGGCATGAAGTTTGGCTCCTCCGGCAATCAGCCGCTCACTTGGGCGATGAACAGCTACCTCCCGGGCCGGGTGGCAGAATCTTTCAAAAACAGCCGGATCGTGGTTTTTTCTACCGGCAACATCTATCCGTTTACCCCCGCTACCTCTGGCGGTCCCGACGAAACTACGCCGCCTCAGCCCATAGGTGAATACGCCCAGTCCTGCCTGGGCCGGGAACGTATCTTCGAATACTTCTCCATAAAAAATCATACCCCGATGCTTATCTACCGGCTCAATTATGCCATAGACATGCGCTACGGGGTATTGCTCGACGTGGCAAAGTCGGTTTTCAACGGCCAACCTATCGACCTCAGCATGGGCCATGTCAATGTCATCTGGCAGGGCGACGCCAACGAAATCGCCATTCGCGCACTCCGCCACTGCGATGACCCGCCAATGATCCTCAAGGTCACCGGCCCCGAAACGATCTCCGTGCGCTGGCTGGCCGAAAAGTTTGGCGAATACTTTGACCGGCAACCCGTTTTCACCGGTGAACCCTAACCTACCGCCCTGCTCAGCAATGCCAGCCGCTCTCACCGGCTGTTTGGCTATCCCCGTCAGCTTGCGCCAGATGATCGAATGGACTGCTTCCTGGATACAGGCAGGCGGCGCAGAACTCGGCAAACCCACACACTTCCAGCAACGAAAAGGTAATTTCTAACCATGCTTTCTCCCGAAAAATATCAACTCCTGATGGAAGGAACGGTCATTCCGGCCCATCCGCTGGCACTGACCGAAGCCCGCAAGCCTGACGAACACAGCCAGCGAAGGCTGACCCGGGCTATTATCTCGCCGCAGGTGTCGGCGGTCTGGCAGTTGGGGTTCACACCACCCAGTTTGCCATTCGCCACCCACAACACAATCTCACGAACTGGTGCTCCGCCCGCGGCAGAGGAAGTGGAAAAGGCAAATCTTTCGCGGCCTGTACTGAAAGTGGCCGGGGTAGCGGAGATACCGCGCAGGCACTGGCGAAGCCTGGCTGGCGGCCTCGGTACGACCTCGCCCTGTCAGCCTCAACGGACTCGGAAACTGGACCGAAGAAGCTCCTCTCGACCGCGCCCGCAGGCCTGCAGAAGCGATGCCCTGTTTGGGTTTTACTCAGCTCGCCGTAGGCGGAAAGGTGCTGAGTTATGACTACTGGAAGTCATTTGCCGAAATTCCCAACGCTGGCTATTAAAATCGCGCCGTTTAACCGGTATCAGACACTGGAAGTGGTGCGGGCGGTGTGCGACTCTTCCCGCCGGGATGAAATTGCTCCTTACACTGGCAACGACGACAATATCGTGCTGGATCTGGTGACGCCGTATCCGTTTGAGCGGAGGGAAAATGTATGAAAAATACATTGTGGGCGGACCGCTGGGGCATTGGTCGGTATGGACAAAAACTGTGGTGGAGATATTTGAAGAACTGAAAGCCATTCGCCAAAACCATACCCCGCTCACGCCCGGATGGCTGAGTAAATCCATCGCCATTACCGACGCCAATGCAGCTTTTTTGATGCAGCCAACCACTTTCACGGCTGTATTGCAGGGCTGCACGAAGTGTTGCGGCGGCAGGGATTGATGCAGGGGATCTGGTGCCTCGATCCGGAGGAAGGGCTTTCCCCAGGGCAGATGGAAGAAATCAACCGCGTATATGCGGCATACCCTGGCTCAATGACGATGCGTTTGTGAGGGAATGGGGATTTAACCCGCTTTTGGGTAGTTTTTCACCTTGCTTTGTTCCAATTTCCGGGTCTGTTCATCCTGTGTGATTACAAACGATTGTTTTTTCATCATTAACTCCCACCAGACGACGGCTTTTATCAGGTTGCCCGAGTGTTTTTCCAGCCGGTAGGCGAGTTCTACGCCTGGCTCTTCCTTGTCATTAATGATGCGGCTAAGCCCGGCATAGTGGATGGAAAAGGTCCTCAGAAAATCTCTTTTAAGAGTTTTTCTTGTGATTCTGATGTATTCTTCGAAGTATTTCAAAGGTTTTATTGAAGGAAAAAGGTTCTCTTTTTCAGATAAGCTTTCCATTTGAAATCGCAATCTCATCACATCCGACAGAATATGATCTTCGTCATATTTCTCAATCTATCCATTCTATAGGCCAGCATCTCCTTTTGTCCGTTTTTCATCGCCCTTCTACATCTGCCGGAATGAGCATGGAATCTGCAATTTCTTCATCGGTGTATTTTTTGCGTAATTGCTGATATACTCTTCGCATTTCATGTTACTGATATTTTTGAATCGGAATTATATACGTAAAATTTTTTGTACATCGTGATCAATACCTCAAAAACATTTGCCCGCGTCTTATTCCTTTCCATGAATCCTTGCATTTCATTTCGCCAGACTATTGATTTTTTCTCCCCATTCATTACACAGGTTAGAAATGGGGCTCCCCCGGTCTGAAATTTGTTATTTTTCGCCGGAGTTTTGCGGGAAAACCATTATTCCCGTATGGCCAAAAGAAAACTCAACCTTCGCGCTTCGTCCAGTTTGTCGCTCCGAACCAAAATCATCGCCGGTGTTGTAGCGGGTGGACTCATTCTTGCCGGGATTTATTCGACTCTCAGCACCCAGGGCACAACAGAGGAGGCCTCAGCTTTTGGTACGATGGTACTTAAAGGCAATGCCGTAAAAAACTCCGATGACAGTTTTACTTTAACCAACAATAGCTATTACCAGACCGGTGCGGCATGGTTTCAGGAGCGCATTTCTCTTGGTCATTCTTTTATCCTGGAAATGGATATCAATTTTGGAACCAGTGATGGCGGGGCCGACGGGATCGCTTTTGTATTTCACAATGCTGCTTCCGGAACGAATACGATCGGTAGCACAGGGGAGAAGTTATGCAGGTATTTCTCCGTCCCTTACCATTGAGTTTGATACATACGACAACGGCTCTTCTGTGAAAGACCTCTCTGATGATCATATCAGCTACGTTAAAAGCGGCAATCAAACTAAGACCTTAACCAGCACAGTTTGTATAAAACCATCTTGTGCCAATATAGAGGATGGCGCGGTTCACTCGGTCAAAATCGAGTGGAAGCCCAACACTTATACACTGGACACTTATATTGACGGAGATCTGAGGGTGAGTTATACAGGAGATATTGTAAACACGATTTTCTCCGGGCAGGAATGGGTGTATTTTGGTATGACGGCTGCCACCGGTGGTGCGAGAAACTTACAGAAGTTTTATCCGACTGCATTTCAGGCAGTAGGTGAAAGCAATTCTTTTCCGGTCGAATGGTTGTATATCGACGCAAAAGAAGAAAATGGCAACGGCGTCATCACCTGGGGCACTGCCAAAGAGCTCAACTCCGATTATTTTGCCGTGGAGCGATCTACAGACGGGCAGGAGTTTAAAGAACTGGATCGCGTAGCGGCAGCCGGCGTCAGCAATGAAAACCTGGACTACACCTTTACCGACTATCAGGTTACGGCGCCAGGCCTATTACCGCCTGCGGTGGCAGGGATCACGACGGGCAGTTTAACTACAGCGACGTCGTCGAACTGGCCCTCAATGCCGAAGGCACAACACCCGAAATCAAAGTCTGGCCCAATCCGGCTACTTCTATACTTCATATCGCTGCCAAAGGAATTCGCGAATCAGGCGGGCAGGCGACAGCAGTAAGCGTTACAGGGCAGCAGGTGTGGAAGGCAACTATGCATCCGGGAGAAGAGCTGGAAATTGACGTTACAGCATGTGGCCTGCGGGAACATATTACATCACGCTCACCGACGTGTACAGCTAGCCAATCAGACACTGGTGGTGAAGTAGCGGAGGATAGGTTAATTTTTCTTCTGGTAAAGGAAGTATCAAATGGTAAATTTTAGCCTTTTACTTTGTTTTATGAACTCTTCCATAACCTTCCGTTTTCTCTCAAGTCAGAATTTCCCCGGCGCGATGGCGCTCAAAAATCAGGCTGGCTGGAATCAGGGTCGAAGCTGACTGGGAATTTTTCTCAAAAACTCCCCGCAGGGCTGTTTTGTAGCCGAATATGAAAACCAGGTCATCGGCACTGCCGCCATGATCAATTACAGCCACCGGTTTTCGTGGGTAAGCATGGTGCTGGTTGATCCGAAATACAGGGGGCAGGGCATCGCCCGGCGGCTGATGGAGCGTGCGATCGAGTCGGTAGCAGATCTGGGCCTGGTGCGCTGATGCTTCAGATATGGGCAGACCGTTGTGGCGAAAAGATGGGTTTTTGTGGCAGAATGTCAGATCGTGCGTCTCCTGCGGCTCCGGTGCGGCGGCAGAATATTTTTCCCAGGGAATGGGCCCCATTTCGTTTCGGATAATCTGGAAGCAATCTGTGAAGCAGACCAACAGGTATTTGGCGCGGATAGAAGTGTGGTTTTAACCAATTTTCTGAATCGCGGACCAGGTAATGGATGGGTAAAAATAGTAAACGGAAGGGTATCGGGATATATATTTACCCGTAATGGAACCAAAGCCTTTCACATCGGCCCGCTGGTGGCAGAGGATAAGGAGACGGCCTGTGAACTACTGGAAATGATTGGACTTCACAGCGAAAGTGATAATGCCGACACCTTTGCCGACCATACAGACTGGCTGAACATATTGAAAGAAGCGGCTTGAGCCGGTGCGGTTTCTTACCCGCATGAAATCTGGACAAAAATGGAATTTGGCATCACCGCCCGGCAATACGCCCCTGGCGGGGCTGGAGTTTGGGTGAAGGGAAAGGGGGTTAGGATTTTATTTGAATGCGATTTAAAATGTACATATATATAAAAAAGTAAAAATAATGGTTATGCTTACCACAACCTTATCCGATTTCAGAAAAGACATTAAGCGGTTACTTCGACAGAGTTACTCAAAATTTTGAAATACTTATCATTAACCGTGGTAAAGATAATGGGGTTGTAATTATGTCTTGGCAGAATACAATTTTTATGTGCTACTCAACACGAGCTTTCATCAAAAAGAAAATGAGAAGACTGACGCTGCAATAGAGAAACTCAAGTCCGGAAATTCCAGCAGTCAAAATCTGATTGAGGAATGAAATATGTTTTTGTGGAGGAATCATGGGAAGATTATCTGTATTGGCAAAAAACAGATAAGAATAAATTAAAACGGATTAACGATCTGCTCAAAGACATTTCCCGAAATCCTTTTGAAGGCATTGGAAAACTAGAGCCACTTAAATATGGGTATGCAGGGTTTTGGTCCCGTAGAATTGACGGTGAACATCGTTTGATTTACCAGGTAAAGATGATGAGATTTTAATTGCCAAATGCCGCTTTCATTATGACTAATCCTGCGCCAACTGTACCGACCGGATTTGACATCACCGCCCGGCAATACGCCCTGGCAGGGCTGGAGTTTGGGTGAAAACATTGAACATTGGGGGGAGATAGCGAGCCGCCAAAATCTGACAAAATTTGCGATGAAGTTTTAATTTCTAGCTCACTAATACATAATTTTGCTGAATTTTATGTATTAGAAAGTATGAAAATTCATCGACTTATTAAGTCCCAGGTTGAAAGCAGAATGGTTCCCGGCAAAAGTAGTCGTGTTGCTAGCCCCCGGCAGGTAGGCAAAACAACCCTTTTAAAGGACATTCTTTGCAGCAGAAACGCGCCATTTTTATTCGTTTCCGGAGAAGATCGTGCTGTGCATGCCTGGCTGGGCAGCCAGAGTATTGAAACACTTCGGCAGAACCTTGGCAAAACACAACTTACTCGTGGTGGATGAGGCCCAACATGTGCCAGATTGGATTAAATCTCAAGCTGATCGTTGACCACATACCGATCTCCGGTTTTGGCAAATCGGTTCTTCCTCCTTCGACCTCTCCAATCAGACCGGCGAGCCACTGGTCGGCAGAAATGGGAGTTTGAGTTGTACCCGATTTCCCAATTGGAGCTTGCAACCACAGAAGTACCTTTTCAGACGGAGGAACGTCTGGCACAACGTCTCATTTACGGCAGTTATCCGGAAATCGTCACAACGATAGAGGCAGACAAGCGCGATCTGCCCAACAATATTGTCAATGGCTACCTCTTTACAAAGACCTGCTGATGTTCGAAGAAATCATAAAGCCAAAAAAATCATCGAAATTCTGAGTATGCTGGGCTTTTCAAATCGGGAACTCTGGTATCAGTACATGAAATTAGTCAGGCTATTGGTATGAATACCGTACAGTTGAGAAATATCTTGATCTGTTGAAAAAGTTTGTGATCAAACGAATCAAGGCTATTCCAGAAACCTGCGAAAAGAAATTTCCAAAGGCGCAAAATACTATTTCTGGGAGCATATTTGGCATCCGTAATGCCATTATCAACAATTTTAATGACCTTACCTCTGAGAAATGATGTGGGAGCTTTATGGGAAAATTATCTGATTACAGAGCGCCTCAAGAAACAGCGCTACACAAAAATCTTTTCCAACAATTATTTCTGGCGCACTTATGACCAGAAGGAAGTTGACTTCGTGGAGGAACGGGACGGCCGGCTCTATGGATTTGAATTCAAATGGTCTAAATCAACCTCAAAACCACCTGCGCTTTGGCTCGAAACCTATCCGGAAGCCAGTTTTGAGGTCATTCATCGGGGCAATTACCTATCATTCATTTGCTGAAATTTAGGTATTCGCTTTCCCCTCTTCCGAAAGATTACATCACCGCCCGGCAGTATGCCCTGGCAGGGCTGGAGTTTGGGTGAAGGGATATCATATTACTCGGGCACATATTTGAGAAAACTTAATTCTTCTATTCTCTCAAATCCTTTATCTGCAGAAACCAGTGGCATCCCCAGATAGATGGATGTACCAGCAATAATCGAATCGGGTAGTTTGATTCTATATTTTCGTCTAAGTTGAATTACTATTTTCTTAATGGAGCTATTCATTTCAACGATAAAAACATCTGAAAGAAAAGATTCAACCTCTTTCAACTGAATCTAATCAAAATTTGACTAGCTGAGTAATTCCAATTCTGTGATTTCAGATACATAGACATCTTTCCCATCCAGAACAGTCGCAATGGTTTTACCTCCTTCGAGTAAGTAGAGAGCTATATTTGTATCAATCAGCAGATTATTCCCAATCATCTCTCATTGATTGCTGAATTTTCAATGGAGATTGAGACAATTTAAGAACCCCACAATGTTTTTTTGCAATGAACCTTTTGGAAGGTGTCAACGCCATAATTATTGCCTGGATCTCTTCCTTACTTATATTTTTGCGAATTACTTTTGTCATTTCAGAATATCCGTAGTATGCATATCATTTATACAAAAATTACACGAATTAGATCACAATTGCAACACCCCCCACGCCACTACGATCAACAGTCCCACAAAAAGCCAGGCCATCCAGAATCCCCACCAGTCTTCGCGGTAGCGCTGTAAAAAGTTGTCCCAGCGCCCCTGGCGAAACCACCCCGGCACGTCCAGCATGATCAGCCCGCGGCCCAGTCTGTCTGCTTCCAGCGGTTCTCCTTCTTTTCTGTCAACCGGTGCGACTGACTCCATTTTCGTGAAAAATGCATTCACAGTTTCCTCCGATTCGGCGGGTGTAAGCAGGCTGACTCCTATCAGTGTAATCACACCTATCAGGATCGCCCAGCCAAACGGCGCCGGTTGCCAACTGTAGATAAACTGCCATACCTGCCCCGCTTCAAAATAGTTGAAAATATAATAGGCGATATATGAAACCGTCACGCCGGCAAAGGCTCCGTAGCGGTTGGTGCGCTTCCAAAGCACAGCTCCCAGTATCATCAGCCCGATAAATGCGCTGATGGTCTCCACAAATAAAAAGGCCGAAAGCACATTCTCCACAATCAGTGCAAACCCAACCCCCGCCAGGGTAAGTCCCAGCCCGGAAAGTCGTCCGATCATCAAAGCCCGCTGGTCGCTGATATCGGGGTTGATATAGGTCTGGTAAATGTCGCGGGTAAACAATGCCCCGAGGTTTACCATAAAATTGGAGCAGGTGGACATATTGGCAGCGAGGATACAGGCTACCATAAGACCGGTAAGTCCGGGCCCGAGCAATACTCTTGTCGCATACCCGAAGGCATGTTCGGGGTCCTCCAGCGTTACACCGGTTTTGATGACCAGTGCAGCTACCACCATCCCTGTCAGCGCCCAGCCAATGGTGACAAGGCGCTTGACAAAAGTACCGTAGGTCTGCCCGATCCGCCCGGCGATTTCGGTATTGCCTGAGGCAAACATAGTCATCATATGCGGCTGCGCCGTTATACCGAATATGCCATTGATGGCGAGCATGGCAATGGTAAACCCCGTCAGCCCGCTGGACTCGTTGAAAAGCTGGAAGAAGTTTTCCGGCAAGACTTCCCGCATCCCTGCAAATCCGCCCACCTGGCCCAGACCCGAAGGGATCAGCAGGAACGAAAGCACAATGATGAGAAATGCCTGGATAAACTCGGTATTGGCAGAAGCCACGAGCCCTCCCACAAAGCTGTAAATCATAAAGGCAAGGGTCATGCCGATCACCACCCCTTCGGGTGAAATGGTTCCTCCACTGGCAATGGCTATCACTTTGGCCGCTCCCTTAAGCATCACACCCATAGTAAAAACAAAAAACAGAACGGCGTAAATGGTATAAAATAATCCGATCCCTTTTCCATATCGGTCGGTCATCATACCAGCAATAGTATTGCGGGCACTGCGCCTGTACCAGGGCGCCATAAACCAGTAGAAAGGCGTGATGAGCATGTTTTTCCACTGATACCATATCGTGGCAAACCCCTGGGCATAACTTGCTCCGGCAAGTCCGACAGGCATTTCTGCATGGGTTCCCGTACCAAAAGCCTGGCCCATCATGGTCCACCAGCGGAGTTTGTGCCCCCCCATAAAATATCCTTCAGACGTGCGGGTGCGGCGCGAAATCCAGAGACCATAACCAGTAATACCGATAAAATATACAATGACTACCCAAAAGTCGAGATTATTCATAATAGTGAAGCTGAGAATGTGTCGAGGAAAATATGACAGTTTGTATGTGTGCGCAGCACAGATGCCGGACATTCATTGGTAAGCGGGCCTTTGAGGGCATTTGTGACAGCAACCGCTTTGCGTTCATCAGGAACGGAAACGATCAGGCAGTCGCTTTTCATGATTTGGCGGATACTCATGGAAATGGCGCGCTGAGGAACGGCTGCGAGGTCGGGAAACCAGCCTTCTCCCAGTTGCTGCTTCCGGCAGGCTTCGTCGAGGTTCACGACGATATAAGGCTCTTCTGTCTCAAAATCTGCCGGTGGGTCGTTGAAAGCCAGATGGCCGTTTTCTCCTATACCTATCAGCGCTACATCAATAGGGTGCTGGCGGATCAGTGTTCCCAATCTCTGGCACTCTGCGGCTGGGTCGGTGGCATCTCCCTGCACAAAATGCACGGCCCGCATAGGCGGCACAAGGCTTACAAATCGTTCCTGAAGGTATTTGCGAAAACTCGCAGGGTGGGTGGAAGGCAGACCGATGTATTCGTCGAGGTGAAACATGGTCACCACCGACCAGTCGATCGATTCGGACTTCGTCAGGTCGCTCAGGACTTCAAACTGGCTTGCTCCTGTGGCGAGGATGATATTGGCAAACCCTTTTCCGGCGATGGCGTCGGAAATGCGTTTGGTGGCGTGGAGCGCTGCGGCCTTTCCCAGTGCCTGAGGCGAGTCCAGTGTGTAAATATGCATTTGGCTAATGGTTTATTGCCTGATCCAGACTTCATTGATGGGCGCACCGCGGCTGCTTTGACCGCTGTGATGCCATTCATCTCCCTCTACTTTTCCTTCGAATGAAAGGCTGGCCCCCACCCGCGACGAGTCTCTGGAAAAGAATTCGATGTTTTCGGTGTAAACGCCGTCCTGCAATGTATAGGTGCCACCACCTGTACCAAAAAACTCTTTGGTTTCGGTGTTCATAGCTGTCCATTGAAAGCGGGTTCCGGAAAGGATTTTGACTGTTTTTCTCGGGCCGGGAGTCATTTCCCGCATTTCTCCCGTTTGCCCCATACGGCGTCCGATCATCCAGGCTCCGGCCAGCGGTGCGTCGCCATTGTCGAGGCGTTTCCAGACAACAGTTATTTTTTCGTCTCTGAATTTTCCTTTCATGGTGAGGATACCGTCGGCCTCAAATTTTAATTTAAAGGAAAAACTTTCTCCGACCATGGAGGTATCGCGGGTATGATAATCTACAGACAGAGTAAGTTTGCTTCCCGCTACCTCGCTAAAACCGCCCATGGAGCGGGAGAATACTTTGCTGCTGCGGTCGTATTCGGTGGACATAAAGTAGTTGCGGGAAAAGATTTGCACAGTCTGCATGGATTGCGTTTCTCCGTTATAGGAAACCATTTCCCATGCACCTTCTAAGGTTGCAGAAGCGGTATGGGTATCGGGGAGGGATGCCGCCGTCAAAACGACGAATAAGGGCAGAATCACGTAAAGGAGCAGCCCGGTGTGAGTAGTAGCAACAGTCTTCATAAGAGCAGGAATTTATTATCTCAGGGGTAATATAGGAAAAAACTCATTCTTCCCCAGAACTGAGCCGGTAAATCCCGCGAAGTTCTCTGCCCAGTTGGGCATAATCAAGTCCATAACCAACAACAAAAGCAGGGGGAATTTCAAATCCCACAAAATCAGGTTTGTATTTTCCCCGGTGACTCACGGGTTTGTAGAGAAGCGTCGCAATTTTTACCGAAGCGGGCTGCATCAAAAGAAATTGATCCTTGAGAAAATCGCAGGTAAGTCCCGAATCGACAATGTCTTCAATAATCAGTATATGCCTGTCACTGATTTCCACTTCCAGTCCCAGTGCGGTGCGGACATTTCCCGAGCTGTCCATGGCATCGCCATAGGAAGAAACCCTGACAAAGTGAATTTCAGAACCCGGGTTCATATGGCGCACCAGGTCGGCAGTAAACAAAAACGCCCCGTTGAGAACAGGGACGAGCAGCGGAGGGGAAGCGGCATAAGCCGAGTTAATTTCCATGGCAAGTGCCTCAATCCGTGCCTGGAGGGCATTTTCTCCGATATACAGGCTGAAGGTTTTGTCTTTGATTCTGATTGCTTCCATGTACAAATTTAAAATTTTTTGTCAGCAGACCAGATCAAATACTTTTTTCGTTAAAATATCAGGATTCATTCCGTAAATTTGCATCAGTTTCACCTTAAATGATCTACTCGTGAGCGACCAGATCAAGCATGAATGCGGTATCGGCCTGATACGACTTCTCCAACCCCTGGATTACTATGAAGAGAAATACGGCTCTGCCCTATGGGGGCTGAACCAGATGTATTATCTCATGGAAAAACAACGCAACCGCGGCCAGGACGGCGCGGGTCTCGCTGTTGTTAAACTGAATGCCAAACCCGGTCGCCCCTACCTGGCCCGGATTAGGGAAAATCAGTCCTCTCCCTGGACCCGCGTATTCCAGAAAATAGAAGAGCGAAAGGAAGATATCAAAAAACAAAATCCCGACTCATGGGACAATGCCAACTTCCTCAAACAGAATTTTGAATACGCCGGGGAAGTCATGCTCGGACACCTCCGGTACGGGACACACGGAAGTTACGCCATTGAAGCCTGCCACCCCGTCATCCGAAATAGCGAATATATCAACCGAAGCCTCGCCATCGCAGGCAATTTTAACCTTACCAATGTCGATTACCTTTTTGACAAACTGGTAGAACTGGGGCAGCATCCGCGCTATATGACCGATACCGAAACCATGCTGGAGCGGATCGGCCATTTCCTGGACGTTGCCAATGAACACCTGTACCGAAAGCTCAAAAAGGAAGGTTATACCCGCAACGAAATCGCCCGCCTGATCGCTGAAGAACTCAACCTGACCAAAATTCTCAGAAACGCGGCTTCAGCATGGGACGGCGGCTATGTAATCGGAGGCATCATCGGCAACGGTGATGCCTTTGTTGTAAGAGACCCCAACGGAATCAGACCCTGCTATTATTTCCACAACGACGAATTTGTGGTTGCCGCCTCCGAACGCGCTGCCATCAGCACCATATTCAACCTCCAGCCTGCCGATATTCACGAACTCCCGCGCGGTAATGCCCTTACCGTAAAAGCAGGAACAGGTCTGGTAAAAGTAAAACCCTTCACCGACCAGAAAGAGCGCCGCAGTTGTTCTTTTGAGCGAATCTATTTCTCCCGCGGCAGTGATATCGATATTTATAAGGAAAGAAAAGAACTCGGTAAACACGTGGTTCCCAAAGTGCTGGAAAGCATCAATTACGACCTCGACAATACAGTCTTTGGCTATATCCCCAACACTGCCGAAAGCGCGTTTGAAGGAATGGTCAAAGAACTGGAACAATACCTTACCGATCTCAAAATCGAATGGCTTCAGGACCTGGGCGATAAAAGAAACCCCGAAGATATCAAGCGCATCCTCAGTATGCGCCCACGGGTGGAAAAAGTCATTCATAAGGACGTCAAAATGCGCACCTTTATCACCGACGATTCCTCCCGTGATGATATGGTATCCCACGTCTATGATATCACCGGCGGCATTATCGAACCGGGACAGGATAATCTCGTGCTGATTGATGATTCCATCGTAAGAGGTACTACCCTGAGGAAAAGCATTCTCCATATGCTCGCCCGCCTCAAACCCAAAAAGATTGTCATCGTTTCTTCTGCTCCGCAAATCCGCTATCCCGACTGCTACGGCATTGATATGTCCCAGATTGAAAAACTGATTGCTTTTGCGGCTGCTGTGCAACTGCTCAAAGATACCGGCAGACAATATGTGATTGATGATGTGTATAAAAAAATCATTCACATGAAAGAAGAAGGAACCATGTCGGAAAAAAATGCGGTGAAAGAAATTTTTGCCCAGTTTACCGAGGAAGAAGTCTCTGCCAAAATTACCGAAATGGTAAGGCCCGCAAATTTCCCCTACGAACTTGAAATCGTATTCCAGCCCCTGGAAAATCTCGTCAAAGCTATGCCCAAATTTACCGGCGACTGGTACTTCTCAGGAGATTACCCGACGCCCGGTGGAAATAAAATTGTCAACCAGTCTTTTATCAATTATTACGAAGGAAAAAATGAACGCGCCTACCAGGTAGGTCAGGCTTAATATACAAGATTGAACATCGCCCTTATCCACCACCGGCTTGCCCGAAGCGGAGGCCTTGAAACCCGGTTGATCAATTATATCCACGCATTCAGTGGTAAAGGGTTTGGCGTTACGGTAATATGCGCAAATCAGGATTACTCGGTATCCATCCCTGAAAGTGTTCACGTCGTAAGGCTGAGTGTGGGTTTCGTACCCAAAAAATTCAGACGGTATGCCTTCGAACAAAGGGTCAGCCGCTTTATGGAAACCCACAGGTTTGATTTCAGCCTCTCTCTGGAGCGTACCTCCAGCCAGGATGCCGTTCTCGCGCCTTCCAATCACCTCGGGTTTTTGCGCGCCATGAACCGAAAAGGCAACCACTTCTCCGACCGCATGGAAATCGGCATGGACAGAAGGGCTTATGAAAATTCCCGTACCATTTTTGCCGCTTCTTCCATGGTTCGCGAAGAACTCATCGACCTGTATCATACCCCTCCCTCCAAAATTCATGTCCTTTATCCCCCGCTGGATGAGGCGACTTTCAATACAAACCTCAGGCCCCGGCGGGCCGAGCTTCGCAGCCAACAGGGAATGGATCCTGAAAAACTCAGCTTTGCTTTTGTTTCGACCAGCCACCGCAGAAAAGGACTTCCCCTCCTGCTGGAAGTATTTGACCAGCTTCGCAGCGAACCGTTTGAACTGATTGTCGCCGGGAAAGGTTCCAAACCTTCCGGTTTTCCCGAAAATGTAAAGCTGGCAGGATATATGCGCGAGCCGCAGGCACTTTACACCGCAGCCGATTTTACGATCCATCCCGCCCGGTACGAACCCTTCGGACAGGTGGTATCCGAATCATTGGCGTGTGGAACGCCCGTCATCATTTCCGGAAAAACAGGTGCGGGGGAAATTCTTTCCCCCTCCGACGGCCTGATTATCGAAGGATTTAATCCGGAAGAATGGGTATCAGCGATTCGGAGTCTGCCACAACGCAATTTTTCTCCTGACCCCGGATTCATTGCCCGAAACAAACTCTCCGTTTCTGATCATGTAGATCAGATATTGGCGCTGGCGCACACGTAAAATGTCCAACATTTGCCCAAATTGTATAAATTGCAGTTATGTGGGAAACACTTGCTAATACCCTTTCCAGTCCTGTATTCTGGCAGTATGCCAGTATCCCTTTTGTCAGCGCCATTGTAGGGTGGGGGACCAATGTGATTGCCCTGAAAATGACCTTTTACCCACTCAATTTTATCGGCGTATGGAAAATCGGCTGGCAGGGCATTATTCCATCCAAAGCCGGAACCATGGCGGGCAAAGCGGTTGATCTCCTTACCAAAAAGCTGATCACGATCGAAGACCGGTTTGAACAGATTGAGCCCGACCGCGTGGCAGAAGAAATGGAGCCAGCCCTCGAAAGGCTTTCTGAGCAGATTATACGCGAAACGCTGGAAGAGCAGGCGCCTGTACTGTGGGAATCTGCCCCTCCGCTTTTGAAACAACGCATTTTTCAGAAAGCTGCCGAAGACCTTCCGCATGTGGTGGAGGGACTGATGCAGGATGTAAAAAACAATATTTCCGAATTGTTTGACCTCCGGGCGATGGTAGTAGAAGAACTGGAAAATGACCGCGATCTGCTCAATCAGATATTCCTGAATGTAGGCAGAGAAGAATTTCGGTTTATCGAAAGATCGGGGTTTTATTTCGGGTTTTTGTTTGGTCTGCTTCAGATGGCTATATATTTTTTCCTGACTTCTTCGGGATATGCCGCCGGATGGACATTGCCTGCCGCAGGGCTGATCGTAGGGTGGGCAACCAATTACCTCGCGCTGAAAATGATATTTCAGCCGCTTCATCCGCGCAAAGTGGGTTTCTGGACAGTACAGGGCCTGTTTATCAAACGGCAGATGGAGGTGGCAGAGGAATATGCCCGGATCGTAACCGAAAGAATTCTCACCTCCAAAAATATTTTCGAACGCCTGGTAACGGGCCCCGCCTCCGACAGGCTGACAGGCATCATTCACCTCCATGTAAAAAAAGCGGTTGACGATATCGCCGGTATTTCAAAACCGCTCATCCAGCTTACACAGGGAACCCGCAAATATATCCAAATCAAAAATGTGGTCTCCCAACGGTTTGTGGAAGAACTTCCGCATTCGATCAAACATATATTTGGTTACGCCGAGGAAGCCCTCGATATAGAAAATACCCTGCGCACCAAAATGCAGGCCCTCGGCCCGGTAGAGTTTGTGAGTTTTCTCCGGCCTATTTTTCAGGAAGACGAATGGAAACTCATCCTCGTAGGTGCGATACTCGGCCTTCTCGCAGGAATGGGCCAGCTCCTGGTGATTTTCGGAGAAAATCTGATGTGATGCCTCTGAAAATAAAATTTTCACCAGCAGATGAACCTTCGCTCCACAGGAGTGTATAACAACCCTGAAAAGCCACAAAGAAAATCGGTATGTGCTTTTTTCAGCCTGTTTATGAACAATGCAGCGACGAAGCGCTGATGAAACTGGTCGCAGAACACGACGAGCGGGGGTTTGACGAATTATACCGGCGGTATGCCGACCGCATGCTTCACTATTTCTGGCGTACGCTGAACCGGGATGAAGAAAAAGCGCAGGATTTTTTACAGGAACTTTTTACCAAAATCGTCGAAAAACCCTATTTGTTTCAAACCGACAAGCGATTTTCAACCTGGATTTACAGCGTGGCCTCCAATATGGTAAAAAATGAATACCGGAGCAGAGAAGTCCGGAAAATCATGACCAACATGGACGATATGAGTTACCTGCAGGTGGTGGAAAATCCGGATGAAAACAGCATCGACCGCAGGCTGTTTGCCCTCCAACTGGAAAACGAACTGGAAAATCTGAGCGATAATCACCGCGATGTGTTTGTGCTTCGCTACCAGGAAGACCTCTCGATACGGGAAATCAGCGAGGTGATGGGTTGTTCGGAAGGTACCATCAAATCCCGGCTTTTTTATTCCCTCAGGAAACTCGCCAACGGACTAAAAACTTTTGACCCCGGCAAATAATTATGAAAAACCGTGCGCTATGGATATAGAAAAAATACTGAGAGAGAAACCCTTTTCTTCACTTACTGAAAGAGAGCGGGAAGTTGTGCTGGCAGAAATGTCGGCGCAGGAATATGAATCCTTGCGGGATACCGCCCGTGCAGCGGAGCGATATTTTCGGGATGAGGCAAAAACCCTCACCCCCCGTGCGGAGATTCAGGGGAATATACGTGAACTGATGCGCAAAAAACAGGATGCAACCCTCACTGGTCGTATATCGCGATTAGTGCAGTTGCGTATTCCGGCCTATCAGGTAGCGGCAGCGCTGGCTTTGCTGTTTGGAACCATCTATTTCTCCGAAAAAACCACCCAGTCGCTATATCCTTCGGGGACGCATAAGATCATCGCAGCCGATAGTACACTTACCGACTCGGCAACAGAAAAAGGCGTGAATTTGCCGGAAGATACCGTTTTTTCACGGTTTATGATGGAAACCCTGTGATAGCCGCTCAGGGCATAATTCCCATTTTCTGCATCAGGAAAGTCGCATTCAGATTCTGTGAAATTCCATCCATGAGTTTATAGTCAAAACGCAGATTTTCACCGCTGATTTCGACTTCAAACCGCTTGTTGTGCGCATATTCCGGGAAGTCTTTTGATAATTCTCCCAGCGAAAGATCGTGAGTAGCTACCAGCCCCACCGCTCTGAGATGAATAAGCTGTTCGATAAATTTTCGGGAGCCAATCATCTTATCCTTCGAATTTGTTCCCCGCAGCATTTCATCCACAATTACAAAAACGGGTCTGCCTTCCTTCAGTTTGTCAATGATTTTTTTGAGTTGTTTGAGTTCTGCGTAAAAGTAGGATTCATTGTCGGAAAGCGAATCCTGTGCGCGCACGCTGGTGATCATTTCGATGGGGGAAAAAGAATATCCTTTGGCACACACCGGCGCTCCGCTCATGGCAAAGATCAGGTTTACGCCGACGGTACGAAGGAAAGTGCTTTTTCCTGCCATATTGGCCCCTGTGATAATCAGAAATTCTCCGGGTTTGGATAGTACTACATCATTGTTTACCCTTATATCTGTGGGAATGAGCGGATGCCCCAGACCGGTTGCCTCCATATGAAAGGGGCCTTCCTTGACTTCAGGAAAGATAAAATCGGGATGATTATAGGCAAACCTGCTCCAACTGATAAGTGAATCCCAGCGCCGAAGGATTTCAAACCAGTGGGGAAGTTCTTCCATATAATTCTCTCTCCATTTTTCCAGACGGCTCACATACCGGATATCCCATAGCATGGCTCCGTTGAGGAGTAGCCCCATAAACGCGTTGAGTCGCTGGTCGAGCATATAGATGAGGTCGCTCAACAGTTGTATTTTCCCGCTGGCAGAAAGCCCGCCCTGAATCAGGGTTTCCCTGTCTTTGCGGAGAAGGACAGCATCGAATGATTCTTCCTCTATCTGACTGAGAAGGCGGCTGTACTTGCGCAGCATTTCCGATTTTTTGCCAACCTGAACCTGCTGTCTGCCAATTTTCCCGAGGTTAATTCCCACCAAAAAAAGATTGAGGAGGAAGATAATCAGAACGGCACTTCCCGGTAACTGGTATTGGCTGATTCCGAGTTCAGGTATTGACGGGATAAGCCATAACATAAATGCGGAAAAAAACAGGCCCGGCATGATCCACAACAGCTTCGGGTAAAGTGGGTGGGTGCTGAAAAACGGTTTTTCTGCCAGCCAGGCAATCAAAGCGCGTACATCTTCTTCGGAGTCTGAGGTTCCCTGTCCGACGGCTTCAAAGTTGAGATTCCAGCGAGGGTTTTGTGCCAGCGCAGCCACCGCTTCCTGGCGCTGGCCGATAATAGCCGCGGATTGTTGTGGATTTTGTAATTCTTCTGCCAGTGCTGCGCGACCGATCGCTGTACCGGTTCGGTTGATATACTGAAATACCGAACCCCGTCCGAATATATCCAGATCGTAGGCATAGGGGTGATTCTGGACACGGAGACCCGTGCCATCCGGACGGTCTTTCCACTGGCCGTTGAGCGCGGCTATTTCTGTCTCATGGATGTTTCTGAGCCTGGTCAGATGATCTCTTTCATCTGACACTACGGTGTGAATGCGGATAAGATATAGAAACACAACCAGCAGGATCATTCCTCCGGCCAGCCCTGCGGCTGCACTCCACTGAAACAACAGCAAATCGAGCCCGACTGCTCCCAGGAATACGATCAGCCGTGCCCATGAAAGCCGGTTGTAGCGCGAGTTTAGCTGAGCAAGTTGTGCCGAAAGGGTAGTTATTTCCGCTTCATAATCCGGTATCCGGCTTATTGTGCGGGGGTTGTCATTATTCATTGGTCATGGAAACCTGGTAGGCGACCAGGCGGTTGTTGAAAAATGTTGGTACTAAAAGAAGGTTTTCAGCGGGAATAAGCCAAATATCGGCAGTGTTGATGGCGGCTTCTTTTGTATTGAGGAGGCTGGTTTTTTCGCCGGAAGGATCAACGGAAAAAATTTCACCCTGCCAGTCAGACACAAAATAATATCCGGGTACATTGGCAGCTACGATCCCGTCAGGGCGACCCATATCTTCGGAAATAGTATTTTTTTCAACCGCCGAAAGGGAAAAGGATACGAAAGAACTGGTTCCCACTTCTCCGACCAGGAGGCGATTGTCTTCAATCAGTACCCCGTTTGGAAGGTCGAGGTCGCCTTCTATCCAGAGGGAAAGGCGGCTGTCTTCCAACACATAGATTCTGCTGGAGTCCATATCCGAAATATATACTCTGCCATCGGCATCCACCGAAATATCGTTGAACATTCCTGCTTTTTCCAGTGCAATTTTGTTGATGATTTCCCCTGTTTCCACGTCAATGGATACGATTTCGTCAACATCGGTTGTGTAAAGGGTATTGCCGTGCAGCCCCATTCCTTTGGGAGAACTCAGTCCATCCACCCAGTAAAGATCGATGATTTCCCCGCTGGTAGAAATTTTGGATATAAAGCCGTTGCCGTCCTTCTGCCTCGGGTTGAGATTGACATTGGAGACGTAGATTACATTTCTGGCCTCGTCATACAGCGCTGACTCAGGTGTGCGGAGCAGCGTATCGGTAGCCCATACTTCGGTGAGTTGAAAACTGACACGGCCAGGCAGATTCTCACTGGCAGTCTGTGATTCGGATACACCCGTCCGGCAACCGTAAGAGAAAATTACGATAGCAAAAAAAAGCAGGGGTAAAATAGGTTTCATAATGGGTTTTTGTTTGCCGGAGTAAATTACACATTTATTCCGGAAAGACGACGTCTCAGCGGTCTTTGCCAAGATTCAGACCTGAAGTCTGGAGCACAATAAACCCGGCTATGAAAAAAACCGACATGCCGATCATGCTGTTTCGCATACTGCCGGTAATCTGTTCAATAAATCCGTAAGAGAAAGTGCCCAGGACAATGGCGATTTTCTCTGTGATGTCGTAAAAACTGAAAAAAGAAGCCGTTTCTCCTGTTTGCTCTGGTATAAGTTTGGACCAGGTGGAGCGGGAAATAGACTGAATGCCGCCCATCACAAATCCCAGCACCGCTGCCAGTGAATAAAAGGCGATTTTATCACTCAGAAAATAACCCGAAATACAGATTCCCACCCAGAGTACCAGCGAAGCAGAAATTGCAAACCGGTTGCCATATTTGCCTGAAACCCAGGCTGTAGAATAAGCACCTGCTATGGCCAGAATCTGCAATACCAGTACGACAATGATCATTTCATCGCTTTCCATGCCCACTTCTGCCTCCCCAAACAAAGGCGCCAGCAGCATCACTGTCTGTACGCCCATGCTGTAAAAGAAAAAGGAGAACAGATAACGCTCCATGACTTTGCGGGTGCGAATCCAGGCAAATACTTTTCTGATCTCTGCAAACCCCTTTCCCAGTACCGAGCGGTCGATTTTCTGACCGGTAGGGCGATCTTCCAGATAATAAAAACCTATCTGCGCAAAACCCAGCCACCATATTCCCACAAGCAGGAAACCAAATTTGGTAGCCGAACCCTCCCCCGAAAATCCGATTTTTTCGGAATTCAGGATCAGCACAAGGTTGATAACCAGAAGAATAACACTTCCCAGGTAGCCCATCGAAAACCCGCGTGCACTTACGCGATCCATGATGTCGCCTGTCGCTACTTCGGGTAAAAAACCATTGTAAAAAACCAGCGACCCCGCATAACCCACGCTGGCGAGAATGGCGCAGATAATGCCGTATTCGACATTTGATCCATTAAAAAAATACAACCCGATACAGGCCAGCGACCCCAGATAGGTAAAAAACTGCATAAACCTTTTTTTCCTGCCGCTGTAATCTGCAATGCCCGAAAGCACCGGCGAAAGGAATACGATGATCAGAAAGGAAACGGAAATCGCATAGGTGTAAAGCACCGAGTTTTTTACCTGGATTCCGAAAAAGTCCACAATTTCTCCGTCAAAGGCAGCTTTTGTTGCCGAAGAGTAATAAATCGGAAATATCGCTGTCGTGACAATGAGGTTGTACACCGAGTTGGCCCAGTCGTAAGAACTCCAGGCATTGAGCAGTCGCGGATGGTTTTTTGGTAGCACCGGGAATCATGTTTCTTTCCGGGAAGATGCAATTTTTTTTGGAATCGGAAAGAAAATGATTTTTCAATGGAAGATTTTACGGGTAATTCCCCGCTACTTTTTCTTTTTGCTGGATTTGGCTCTGGGGTTAAAATCAATACATTCCTGCACCCAGAATTCCAGATCTCCGTCGCGGTCGGTTCCCTCCGGTTCGACAAAAAGAAATCCCTTCATCGGGCGACCCGTGAAGTCCATCACCCGGCAGCCCTCCCGGCTGAGCGCGCTTTCATAATGATCAGGGTCAATGCGTACCATCAGACTTTCCTGTAAGATGCCCAGACACATCTTCTCGTCAACCATAAAGGTGAGGCCGCCCATCATTTTCTTTTCTTCGAAAAAGATGTTGCGCTGCTGAAGCGACTGTCGGATGCGGTCGGCAAGTAATTCGCTGTAAGCCATAGGGGTATAAATTTAAAGTAAAAACTGGCTGCGAATCGGAACAGGCGAATATAGCTTTTTTTCTTTTGAGAGTGTTGGCTTTTCAATGAAACGTAACAATTTTAACAGTGGCAGCTTTACTTCCGCCGTACCATAAGCTTTGCCGCACCGCGATCTTTTGACGTAATCACTTCCACGAGGTAAAGCCCTTCGGGCCAGTTTCCGGTTTGCAGCATATATTCCCCGGAAGAAAAATCCGCTGCCCGATCCTCCATTACAATCCTTCCCGCCAGATCCGTTACCCGCACTGCGATTTCTCCCGCGACCTTCCGGCCGGGGTGGATGACTGCTTCCCTTTCAGCCGGATTGGGATAAACCGCCATCGGCAAATGTGTGATTTCTTCCCTGCTGATCCCGGTGAACAGTGAGTCCGTAACCGGAAGGGTGAGGGAGGAGGGGTGTGTACTGTTGAAATATACAGTATTCGTGGCAATCAACGGATTTACCAGCGTATCGCCGTTGAGGCCGGGATACATTGGGCCACCGGTATTCATATTGCGGTTGAAGCGGGGATAGTTGGACGAACTGACATCCAGCCTGATTTTGTGTCCGGGGAGAAAGGTGTGCGCCAGACCGGGGAGGGTATAAGTAATGTGGTAAACTTCTCCGGGGGTAATAGCCGATGTGTCTGAGGCTGCATATCCGTTGCGAAAGCGCATCCGTTGTATATCATCTGAAAGAAGCATGGATCTCCCGTCAGGATAAACATCGGTGAGCCTGATGGCAAAATCGGTGTCAATCCGGTTGGAGGAAACGTACAAATCTACTGTTGGTTTTCCTTTTACAACCACAGACTGAGTGAGTACCGGTGATGAAAAAACCAGAATATCGTTTCTGCTTTCCACAACAACTGCCTGGTCATATGGCCCCTGCAACTGATCGAATCTCAGGGTCGGGCCGCCACGAGTGGGAGACGGGTCATTGGGATCATAGGAAATTGTCGCCTGCCCCAGAGAAGTATCGGCTGGAAATGACTGAATCTCATAACCGTCGCGAAGGAATAGGGTCTGGTTGAATGTGCCGGAAGGAGGCCATACGGCTGATCCTTCCCAGGTATTTTGTCCCATCTGAAAATAGCGAACCGTGGGCGACTGCTCCCACCCGTTGGGCATATCTCTCAGATAATAATCAAAAAATGCCATCGCCAGTGAGTCGCTCCAGCCTGCCGCCCCGGGAAATGACAATTCGCCCTGCTGGGCTGATCCTACATAGGCGGTACTGAATCCGCCATGTGCCCAGGGGCCCATGAGAAATTTGTGCTGATCTCTGACGGCGGCAGGCGAGGAAGTCCGGAGTGCTTCAAACAGTTCGGTCATAAGTTCCACATTATGATCGTACCATCCGCCAATCAAAAACGCAGGTACCTTTATATCCTGCGGATACATGCTGCCTGATTCGGCGATCTGCCAGAGGAGATTTCTGACAGGATTGGCGTAGTAGATGCCCGAAAGGCCGAAGCCCAGTCCGTCGAGCTGGTCGATGTGTTCGGTAATGGCCGCACCACCCGGAAAAATCTGGAGATAATTGTTTTGAGAGCCCGCTACCAGCGGGGCGATACAGTCGAGTGAAGGCGGGTTTTCTTTTGCGGTCTGGTATTGGATTCCTCCCAGAGCGGAAGGGCCCCATGTACCGATTTTTCCATTGGACCAGGGCTGGGCATTAATCCATTCGACCACATCATACCCGTCTTCTCCTCTTTTGGGAGAGGCAATACAGGCATTGGCCGAGCCGTAAAAACACCGCCAGTCCACAATCACAAAGGCGTAGGCACTGTTGCCCAGTTGCTGGCCGGTGCCCAGAGGGAGGCCGAGGCGGTAAAGTACCCGTGAATAAGGCGTCTGAATAAGTATGGTTGGAAAAGTACCCGCTGTGTCGGGCAGATGAATGTCTGCCTTCAGTGTTTTGCCATCCCGCATGGGGATATCAGCTACGATAGGATTGAGAAGCTGGGCTGTGGAAGTGAAGGTATTCAGAGCAAGAACAAAAAACAGGAAAAGAAAGCGCAAAAGGTTCATGAGGCTGGTATTTTCTTATGAGACTGAATAAGTGGGGTAAACGTTTATTTTATTCAGAAAAAATGTTTGCGTTTTGGCTCTGATTGCGACTACGAGTAATAAGGAAAATACATTCTGATTACCCAACTCCCAACGTTTTATTATGGATTTTACACCTGCCTTAGACAATTTTGAACGGGGAATCGCACCTGACCCTGTTCTCAGTTTTTTGCAATCCAACCGCCAGACCCTTCAGGCTTCTCCTGAGCTTTTACAGCGCATCATGCGGTTTTTACATCCTTTCCTACCCACAGGAAAAGCAGACAATAAAAAGAAAATCATTATTCCTCACGCCAGCGGATTTCTTCTGGTCGAAGAGCCTGAAATCGTTTATCTCAGAGCGGAAGGTTCTTATACAAAAATCGCTCTTCTCAACGGAGATAAAATGCTGATTTCCCGTCCGCTGAAAGACTTTGTAGCGGTTCTGAGTGAGGATTGGTTTGAGCGGATACACAAGTCGCATATCATTAACCTGAGATATCTAAAGGCTTATTCCCGGTTTCAGGGTGGTACTGCTATCATGGAAGACGGCGCCGAGCTGATTATTTCCCGGCGCCGTCTTTCTGTGTTTCTGGAGAAAATGGCCAAAATTGCCCTTTCTCTGGAATGAGCGAGTGTTTAGTTTACCACTTCAACCTCTGTTGACCAGAGCGGTTTTCCGTCTGTGTCGTAAAGGCTGAGTTTTACTTTTCGCTCCAGACGTTTTCCGGTAATTTCGATCATACCAAAGTTTTTCTGTCCAAAATAGGAATCGGGCACGCGGAGGGTATTGGCTTCTTCGGGGTGATTGTGTATGCCAGCCGTAAGGGGAGAAGTGGTAAAATCGTAGATTTTGACCCCGTATTTTTCAAAAACAGAAAACTCAGCGTGGTGGCGGTCTCCGGTCAGGAATATCACATTTTTGATTCCTTCTGCTGCAATGGTATTGAGAATGTAATCGCGCTCCTCCGGTGCAATGGCAGAATAAGTCTCTGATTCTCCGGAGGTATTAATGACCTGTCCGCCGATACATACAAACTTGATTTTTGCCGTCGAACCTACCAGTGCGTCGATTAACCACTGAAGTTGTTCCTCGCCGAGAATCGATTTTTTCCCAGATTTGCGGTTGTTGGGATCGCGGAAATACCGGTTGTCAAGTAAAAAAAACTGGGCATCTCCCCACTCAAAAGAAGTGGTAACACCTCCCTTATTGCCAATTCCGTAAGAGGGATTTCCCCAGAAAAGCTGAAAAGCGCGGTAGGTCAGGTCTTTGTCGCGGAATGTATAATCACTGTCATTGGGACCGTAATCATGGTCATCCCAGGTGGCGTAATGTGCCGTAGATGCCAGTAGTGCCTGCAATTCATCGACATGGCGGGTGTGGGTATATCGGTGAATAATACCCGTATTGGAATACCAGTCCGCTTCGCGGAGGTAGGTGTTGTCTCCCAGCCATATCATCAGATCGGGGTTTTTTTTATGGATGGACTGAAAAATACGATAATCGCCTCCATACGGATTGCCGGGCCTGTCATAAGGTTCATCATTGATATAAGCACAGCTCCCTAAGGCAAAATTAAACTCCGGAGGATCGGTGCGCCATTGCCACAATGGCGGGGTCTGAAAAGTCATCGCATAAGGCCGGGACACTTCTTTTCCATTGATAAGGAGTTTATAAGAATAAATCTGCCCGGGTTTGACCTGATCTGCAATGAGTCTCGCGGTATAAGCTTCACTCAGCCGGGTCTGGTAGGTCTCCGTTTTGTATATGATTTTTGATCCCTGACCAGTCGAATATTCAAACTGTACCAGTGCAGGTCCGTTGGTCTGTACCCACAGCATGACCTCGCGCATTTCGCAGTAGCCTACCATGGGTCCTGAAAGGAGCAAATCTTCTTCCTGCTGGGCAAAAAGCCCGAAGCTGGTGAAGAATAGAAGGAAAAAATAAAGCTTTTGCATTTTTTTAGGTTTGTCGGGTGAAGTTACAAACTTCCCCTCAATTCCCTAATTCATGGGCGATTTCTGCCAGCACTTCTGCCCTCAGCCTGGGATGCTCCAGTACAATGTGCGCCTGGCGGTAAAATGTCTCTCGCCTGGCAAGAAGGTTCCGGATATGGTCTTCCAATGCCTCATCAGGGACTTCCCGGATCATAGGGCGCGTATCTTTTTGAAGCCGCAGGCGCTCAAACAACACCTCCGGGGTGGGGCAGAGGTAGATGGAAACTCCCAGTTGATTGATCAGTTGCATATTGTCGCCGTAGCAGGGTGCGCCACCTCCGGTGGCGACGATCCGGCTCGATGTGCCCGAATTAGCGACCTGCTCCAACGCATTTCGCTCGATCTGACGGAAGGCGGCTTCTCCCGCTGATTCAAATATCTGTGGTATGTTTCTCCCTGCCATCAACTCAATGAGGTGGTCGAGATCGGCAAACTCCCAGCCGAGGAGCCGGGCGGCTTCTTTTCCCAAAGTGGTTTTTCCGGCTCCCATAAAGCCGACAAGGTATATGGTTTTGCTCATTTCCGGCTTACATCCAGCTTAATCCTTTTCCCGCCAGCGGATTGACTTTTGCCGCTTCACCCTTTTCCATGGTTTTACCATTTTCCCACCAGGTCTGATAGGCTTCCAGGGCGGCCCTGATCTGAGAGGTACTGTTGTAACCTTTGGGGTTTCCTTTGCTTGTCCCCAGTACCGGTGCGCGCGACGGAGGCATCAGGTCTCCGGTCGGCTCTTCTTCTGCGCTTGCTGATGTTGTGCCTTTTCTTATGGCTTCTACCAGCCAGAGGGCAACCAGTCCGGTCCTCACACTATCTGGCCGATACGTACTCTGTGGGCTGCGTGGGTAATTGTGTACAAAACTGCTGTCGCCCCCTGCCAGTAAAGGGCAGGAATGTCTTCCCAGTAGAGTTTGGGCAAAAACATCCATTCCCAGGTATCAGTAGCCAGCGCTCCGATGATCTGATTGACAGGAACCGCAGGGTGAATCGTTGCATAGATTACAGGATCGGGCGGAGGAATGAGCTCCAGCAACAATACGGCTGTATTGGTATCCTCAGCCACGATTTCCAACTGATTGTCGAAGGTGGCGCCATTTTCGTTGAGTACGGGCTGGAAAAACTTTCGGTTTGCATCCACCAGATACTGATAACCTTCTTCTGCTATAAACCGGAAATCTGCTGTGCCCTCTGCCGTCGTCCACTGAGAATCTATGGGCGTGAGATAGTCTCTGTCATAGTATCGGTATAGAATGACATTTGCACTGTCGAGCGGTTGCTGGCTGTCACTGTTGACCACCTGTACCGATACGATGGTGGGAAGAGGCCCGCAGCCAGACCACAGGATAACCGAAAATAAACAAAAGCTTAGGAGAAGATTCCGCATGGTGTTGCCTCAGAGGCTTTATTATTTGAGCAAAGTAAATTCAGCAAGTGTCGAAGGTTTGGGCAGGCTTTCTCTGGAAGGATATTCGCTGAGCAGAAAGTCTCTGACAATATTGGAAACCTCGACCGCACCCCGGCGGTTGGGGTGGGTGTAATCTTTTTGCGCCAGCGACGGATTGGAGTTGACCCATTTGATCATAGAATTGCGTCCCCCCATACTGGAGTATAAATCCAGAAAAGCTATACCTGTTTCGTCTGCTACCTTGCGCTGTGCGGCCACAATCAGAGGAATACTCGGATCGGTCTGGCGAACGCCATTGATCACGGAGCTTTTGTCCCCCACGCTTACCATCAAAATATCTACTCCGGGCATATTTTCCTGAAAATGTTTTACCACTTTTTTCATCCCGTTTTCATAAAACTTGTAGTCAGTTTTATTTGACATGATGACATTCAGTCCAAACTGAAGCACGACCAGATCGTATTTCATCGACTGGTTAAATCCACTGAGTGTGGCGGCGGGGATTTTGGTGAGGTTCATGCCGCTATTGCCACGGGAGGAAAAGTTGTCTATATAAATGCCCGTCTGATCGTCAAAACTAAGCCCGTAAACCGGAAGGTTTTCGGGGATGTGAAAATTGAGCCTTATCTCCCCTGTCTGTTCGCTGGAGATGACTACTTCATTGACTGCATCGTTTTGGTCGAGGGGGAATGTGTCCTTTTCTTCGTTGATTGTGACGAGGACAAAATTGTCTTTTGTATTATCTGTCGGTTGTTTTCCGTAAAAAAGCCGGATGTTGTGGAAAACTCTGGTGGTAGGATACATGTCCTCTCCCCAGTATTTTACCCAGGACTTGGCGGGAGAATTGGCTGCCTGGCGGTCGGTGAGGAATAGTTCTCCCGAAATTCCGAAGTCGTGCTGAGTAGGATTGGGGTTGAGGAAATTGTAATATTTCCATTCCCCGCTAAACCGGTGTTTGATCGACTGGCGAAATCCGTAGGTCTGGGAGACAATAGGGACAAATCCGACTCCCTCACCGCCAAAAATCTGCTGAAGGTCATTGCGCAGCGATTGGGTGATCAGATCGCCTTCAATCATGGAGTCTCCAAAATAGGCAATGCGCGCCTTGCCCGTTTTGTTTTTGGCCCGGTCTAATGCTGTATAAAAACCTGAAAGGGGTTGTTTGGCCAAACCGGAGTCTATATTTTCCGCAGTTACCTCCCACTTTTCCTCTCCTTCCAGCGAATCATTGTTGTAAGCATCTTCCATCTGCGGTACGATCGTATCTATTGCAGTCCACTCCGGGATATCGTCCAGGGACATTTGTTTCCCTCCGAAAATAGTCTGCATCAACAGTACTATTCCGGTTGAAATCAATAAAATTAGAAATCCCTGAAGCAGATGATTCGACCTCATTAGAATGTTTTCAGACTTCACAGGTTAAACGACGCTTACAGCACTTTTTTACCTGTACGATAATACACTTTTGTTTTGAAATCCCCAATGCGAATTTCTCCAAAACCTTAGTTCTGCGCATTTGATCACCAGCAACTAACGTGCCGCTGAATGGATTCAAAACTAAAATTGCGTATTATTTTTTACAAAAATACTTCTGTTTCCTTTCTGCTTTTACAATAGTCTGTAAGCGTTTCCCGGTCTGCGGCTGTAATATTGACGAGCCGGAAAGGCAATTCTCCCTTCAGCGTGCGTAAGCGCCAGTCAAACTGGCTGATGGTCTGGTGTTTATCATTTTCATACCACCAGGTTGTGTACAGAATCTCTTCTCCTTTTTTCAACTCAGCAAAATACTGCTCTTTTCCCTGTACACTCTCCACCCGAATATGTTCCATCTCATATCCGCTCGCCTGCCAGCATACCGCCGGTGAGTGATCGGCCCGCCAAAACCGGCAGGGCGGTTTAATATAGATGAGCATATTTTCTCCCGTAAATTTTGTCAGCCCATTTTCCAGTATCTCCTTTTCCATTCCGGCTATTTCTGTATCATCCGGTGCAGTCTGCCCGGCTTCGTAGCGATAGGCCTCCCGGTTGAGATTGAGCATAAAAACCCCCGCGACGATAACTGGCAAAAGTACCGGATATAAAACAGGATGTCTTTTCGCCCAAACCACCACCTGCCCCGGTTGACGGTCAGGTTTGAAGTACCGGATCAGGAAAAACATGGGTACCGCCACATACAAAACCAGGCTGCCCAGGCCGATCATTTCATGACTCACAGTCTCAGCAGGAGATTTGAATATAACAATCATCAGAATCCGGATAAAATTCCCTGCAAGCAGAAGAAGTATGGTTGTGCCGTAAAACAAAATCATTTTTTGCAGGGTATAGGTGCGGGCAAACCGTTTTTCTGAGTGAGCGATAAGCAACGTAGTGATGATCAGTCCTGCAATGATGGTATTCAGTCCCATACAGGCTTTGTCCACAGCAAACCGCATACCTCCGGTTTCGAAGATATTGCCGCTTACGCTTACCGCCATTCCCGCCTTTTGAAGGATTAGCGCCGAGACTCTGCTCATTTCCAGCCTGATGGGAAAGGTAAATATGCCTGTGATCAATTGCAGCATGGGAGAAATGAGAATCAGTAAAATCAGTGGCAGGACGCCCATTTTCCCATGTCTTGCCTCCAGAATCATAAATACTGCCGCGCCCATTCCCATCAGAAATAATACCTGCATCTGAAGAAAATGGAATCCCAGAAGGAAGATGGCCGAAAGCCAGCCGTACCGCACAGAATATTCGCCCGGGCGTTTGATGGCAAGTGCCAGCGGCGCCATCATCAGGCAGAGAATGACATTCACCTCCGGACGTACATACCAGGCCAGATTCTGAATACCAGCCAATATTACCAGCAAGATCAGCCCTGCGGTGATCGCTTTCTCTTTTGTAAACATCATATCGGAAATCTTCTGAAACGCAGTCCAACCAGGATAATTCCCACAAGTACAATCAGTGCCCATTCGTGCGGCTCTGGAGCGGTTCCGTCATTGTTGATGGAGGCATTGCCCAGTGTTTTTTCGTTTTCTTTGATGTCAAACCGCTCATAATCAGCTTGTGTTTCCAGCACCGTCAGGCTTGAAACCGGAGATACGATGTAGGCTTCTTCTGCTTCGCGTATCCATTGTTGCTCAAGTTTTTTCTGGTCAAAATAATCGGCACCCATGGATTTCATCAGGTGATTGTAGGCGTAGAGACGCATCAGATGGTCCGGTGCTGAGGAGTAATAAGCCACGGTGTCCATGCTGATGCTTATTCCCGCAGAATGAATATTCACCTGCGAAGATGTCTCTGTTTCCGATAGGAATACGCCTCGGTCCAACCATTCTTCCATAACCTCCGGACTTCCACTGGTGTAGTCCAGTATTCTTAATTCTTTGAGCGTGCGTATGTAGGGTGAAATTTCATTTCCCAGATCAAACCATTTTACCGGAGCCTTCAGTGTGGACGAATAACGGCTGATTTCATCTGCGAAAGCGGTGTTTTTGAGGTCGTTCAGCAACGGCGAACGGCTGCCTGAGCGGGAAATAACCAGCGTATTTTCGGGGGCGTCAATCTGGTGTAAGGGCAACAGGCTGAACTGATTTTTGCGGAGAGGCGCGACCTGCTCAGAAAAGGTATGGACAGCTAATCGGGTTTTTTCCGGAGCGAAGATATAGACATCAAACTGATCAATCAGCGTACGGGCAAAATCCAGGTCTTTTTCTGTCCATGAGCGATTGATGTCGAGTACAATTTCATCGGGGCGAAAGGCGGTTTCTGACGTGGTAAGTGGGGTCATATGAAAGGACTTTCCTTCAAATGAAAACCATTCATCAGAAAGTGCCGGAGCGGGAAAACGAAGCGTCCAGTCAGGCTGATAGGAACCGCGAAAGACGTATTTTCCTGCCTCTTTTTCCCGAAACCCCCAGAAAAGTTTGGGTTTGGACGCGCCTGTTTCTTCTACAGTGAGGGTAATTTCTTCATGGGTATCGGCGGTTTCGGGGCCGTCAAAATATACGTTGTCCAGTTCGAGTATATCGCCGTTGAGGCGAAGCGGGGCGGTAAAACCGATTTTAAACATCCTGTCTTCTTCCGAAGTGCAGGGGAAAACCGTAACCGAAATGCGGTTGCCTTCCTGCCAGTGCACCAGTGCCGGGTCGCGCCTTTCCTGACCTACAATCGTCTGGTAGGCACTGTCGGCTTTGGTGCGCGTGGTGAGGCGGGATTTTTGTTCTGTGCCATTGATCCAGAGAGAAAGCGAAGAAACGACAGTTCCTTCCGGAAGGTAAAAAGAGTAAACAGCTTCTTCCTGGCTCCATGAATCATAGCTGCTGTTGTGGATGGTGAGCGTTTTTTCAAGATATGCGAGACGGAAAGCGGGATAAACGTGGATGTCGGTCTGAACCTTTGCCGTTTCGAGGTTGTCGCCCCGCCAGAGGCGGCGGTGGGTCATGTGGCGGGCATCGTAGCGCGATTCGAGGAGTTTGACCAGGGTTTCATCAGAAAAATCGAGCGGCTCATAGATGAGGTGAGCGATGACTGCCAGCGGATTGTGGCGCTGCATACCCTGGTAGGTAATCTGATCAAAGATGCCAAAGATTTCACCGTTCCAGAACGATTTTTGCGAAAAAGCCTCGCTCATAATGATCATTTCGGTAAACGGCCCGTCGGGCAGCCGCTGACTCAGTACCACCCATTCGGGGAGCACATCCATAGATTGAGCCTGGTACAGTGCCCGGGCAGATTGAATATCGCGCTGCACGGAATTCCATTTGGCGAGAAAGCCGATGAGGATGATCACGGGTACTACTACCCCCAGCCAGAAAGCGCGTTGTGCCCGGGGGAGCGGGTTCATTCTGGATATGCTCTGTATAAAATGCAGTACCCAAAGTAGTGGGGTGAGCGCCAGCAGGGAAACCCCCATGACAATTGCCAGCGGAAAAGCGAGAATATTGAGCGGCCCGAGGAATAAGGCCATATAAGAAGCAACCAGCAGTCCTGCTCCATTTACAAAATAAACCACATATTGGATACCTGATGGCAGGAGGCTTCGGTAGGGGAAGGCGAGAATCGCTACGTGCATAGCAATCATAAACACAGAAAGCCAGGTAGTATAGGTGGCAAAAACCGAAATTTCCCTGCTCAGGTTAAGTGAATGAGCCGAAAGAGAAAAGAGGATAAGAGCCACGGAATAGAGTTTTTCATCGCCTTTGGTAAATTGTTTTAGACCAAAATTTCTCAGGTGTTGGATGAGAATAGAAACAAAATACAGCACAGTCATGCTGTAAATGACCCAGAAAAGGCCACCACCACTGAAAATATGGTGGTTGTATTCACCAAAAAGCTGGTAGCCAAATATGCCCAGACAGATCACCATGAGCAGGTAGCCGATACTGAGCAGAGGGGAGCGGTAAAAAAAATCTCGCATGATAGGAAAGTTGATGTAAGTGGAGTCAGGATAAGAGTAGTACGGATGCAAAGCACTTTGTGTTGCAAAGTAAGTGAAAAAATTTTTTATCCATAGCAGATTCTTCCCGATTACTACTTTGAATCATAGTGAAACCGGCACTGAATAATGGAAACTTTCTGGTCAAGACTTTTTTTACCACTTACCTGATATACCAATCGGTGTTCACCCGTGATTCGTCTGGACCAGAATCCTTTAAGATCGTGTTTGAGCGGTTCCGGTTTTCCCATTCGGGATCGTATTCTACCCAATAACAGAAATCTTCCCAGCCATGCTCCGTAAATTCTATAAGCATTTTTATTCCTCTTCAATTTCAAAAGAAACTACTTTGCTTCCTGACAACTGAGCGATGGATTCTTCCAGTCTCTTGCGGTTAGCTTTGGTTGAAAGTAAATGCGCAGTTTCCTGCAAGGAGTTATACTCCCGGATAGACATAATGACAATTGCATCGTCTTCTCTGTTATTCCTGGGTACAATCAATACTTCGAGCGAATTGCTAACGGCATCGAAGTAAGTTTTCATCTTTGCTCGTAGAGAGGATAAAGTAACTGCAATCATACTTTTAATTGATTAGTACAACCTAAAGTACGAAAAATTGTACAAACAAGATGCTTTTTCTTTGACGTTTCGTCTCGCTACCCCTCTGTCTCCTCCAGCATCCGGAGGTAGCTGTCATACCGTGATGCATGAATTTCCCCGGCTTCGACGGCGGCTTTGATGGCGCATTTGGGTTCTTTGGTGTGGGTGCAGTTGTTGAATCTGCATTCGCTGAGCAACTCCCGCATTTCGGGGAAATAATGGCTCAGATCCGTGCGCTCAAAATCGGTAATTCCCAGTTCTTTGATCCCCGGTGAATCAATGATATAACCCCCGCCTTCCAACTCGTGCATTTCTGCATAGGTAGTGGTATGCACGCCCTTATTGGAATACTCCGAAACAGCCGAAGTCTTGATTTCCAACCCCGGATCGGCCAGGTTGATGAATGTCGATTTGCCCGAGCCCGAATGCCCGCCGACAAATGAGGTTTTCCCTTTCAGCAACTGAGAAGCTGTATCTCTGTAGCTCAGGTCAGTAGAAGAAACCGGAATCACCTCATACCCTATGCTGCTGTAAATCTGAATAATTTCCTTTAGCCTTTCCTGATGTTCGCCGGTATGAAGCAGGTCGGTTTTGTTGATTATAATTTTGGCCGGAATGTGATAAGCCTCAGCAACCACGAGAAACCGGTTGGCAAATCCGGTGGACGTCACCGGCTGGTCTATGGTAAATATCAGCAACGCCTGGTCGATATTGGCTGCGAGGATATGCACTTTGCGCGAATGTGCGATCGCTTTTCGCAGGATATAGTTTTTGCGGGGAAGGATTTCCTGAATGACAGGTGTCTCTTCTGAAATGGAAAACATCACCTCATCACCCACAGCTACCGGATTGGTTGTGTTGAGGCCTTCAATTCTGAATTTTCCCCTGATAACACAGTCGTATTGCGCGCCGCTATCTGTTTTTACCCGGCTGGTCGAACCCACCGACCGTATGACTGTACCCTGAATCAGGGACTGAGATTCAGTCTTTTTTTTCATACACGTGTTTTTCTTCATTCACCGAAAGAAACTGCCACAATTCAAAATTCTCTTTCTGAATAGCAGTAGGAGAGGGTTTCAGCGCAAATTGGGGAATCATCCGGTAAAAATCAGCTTTTGCGGCAATCCGGGCAGTGCGAAGCCGGTTGAGGTGGAAATAGTGGATTTCCATGTCCTGATCGGGGAAAGATGAAAAATACCGAAGCAGGTCGTTCAGATTTCCCTCGACCTTCAGTCCATTGATACTGACGATTTCATCTTCTTCCGAAATCCCGGCTGAGAGCAGGGGGCTTCCGGGCAGAAGGTTTTCTACCAGGGTGTCTCCCTGCGCATTTACCCCTGCTTTCATTCCCCACCAGGCATCCGCAGGGTCTTCGGGAGGAATCATATACAGGTTAAGCCCCATATATTCGCCCAGACGTACCAGTGCCTGTTCGAGCGGGTGGATGCCGGAAATATATTTTTCGAAAAATCCGCCGAAATCGTGCCCGGTCGTTTTTTCGATAATGTTTTGATAGTCTTCTTTTGTGTAGCCCCGCCCATTTTTGGCAATAGTGTGGTACATTTCAGCCAAAACGTGGTCAAGGCAATAGCGGTTTTGAGTGGCTTTTCTGATCTCAATGTCGGTGAGCATCGACACCAGATATCCTTTGGTATAAAAGGAAATGCGGCGGTTGGGCGTTCCGGTTTTCTGGTATCCATTTACCCAGCTCTGAAAACTCGCCTCTTCGAGGGAGATATAGGCCATTCCACCCATATTATAGTGGGTACTGAGCTCGCCGTTGATGCTGCTTATCCATTGTTTGGCGTCCCAGATTCTGCCTTTCCAGATCATGAGGTCTCCGTAATAAGTGGTAATTCCCTCTGTAATATAATGGAGGCGGCTATAATTCTCTTCTCCATAGCGGTAGGGATACATTTCGGCAGGCCGGAGAGCTTTGACGTTCCAGGTGTGAAACAACTCGTGGGAAGAGATTTCGAGCCATGACTTGTACATGGCGGGTGTCATCAGCATATGCCCGGGCCCCATAGCAATGACGGTGGAGTTGTGATGTTCGACCCCATGACGGAAATGATAGGGCAGGATCACGTACAGATAATGGTATTCTTCGACGGGAAACTCGCCAAACAGTGCCAGTTGCGCACGGGTATAACTGCGTATATCGGCTTCCATCTTTTCCATGTCGGGATTACATTCTCCCTGAAACCATATATTCGTCGGAATACCTGCAATTTCAAATAAATGATGCTGCAGATCATGCCCGGCAAAAAACGGCGTATCCACCAACTGGTGGAAATTGTCCAGATCATAATCAGGCCCGTCACCTTTCAGGCCGCCTGCAAGCGTATAATCTTGCGGAAGCCGGAGTGAAAGCCGGCAGGGCGAGTCGAGCAATTCTTCCCTGTACATAAACAGATTAATACCATTGATATAAATCCGCTCCTGATCGAAATAGGAACCTCCGGCATCGGGAACATTGGCGAAATAATGATAGCTGAGTCTCACTACACCCGGCGAGGATACCAGCACTTCCCACCCGTGGGTGGAAAATTTTTCGACGGGAAGAATATTGCCATTTTCATCTGTAGCGTTTACATCCGAGACATTTTTGGCCATGCCTGAAGTTCATATCTCCCGGTCGCCATTTTGGGAAACAAAAACCTGACAGGGCCGCTATTCACCCGGGTTTCTATTTCGACTTGTATGAGTTTTTCGGAGGGTCTTTTAAACGAAAGCGTATATCTCATCATATCACAAATTCATAGGGCGGATCAGCCCTAAATATAGGCAAATTGTCGGGAAGAATTTTTTCAACACATGAATGAAACGGAAAATCCGATTTTTTTTCTAACTTACCTCATATAACGGTGAGTAAGGAGATCGGTATTTACTGCTGAATGGTTGTATGGATAAAATATGCGGTCTGTAAAGGTGACTTTGTGAGAATTTTTTATCCAAAAAGAAAAGCATTTTCGGTTCAACCTACTTATATAACCCTATGAGACTTATACTTCTGGCACTGATTCTGGCACTTCTGGGTTGGATTGGTGGTGGGTCGTGGTATTGGGTGTGTAAAGTGAAAGGGCATTGCGAAGAACTGTCAGCCACCGATGGCGCGGATTCTGATAGTCTTTCTTCTGATGTGCCGGCTACACCTTTTGCAGTACTTTACCAGGGCTCGCCTATACTGACACGCAACGCCAATCTCAGGTTCCCCCGTTCTGGTGCGAATGCCTTCATACCCGGGGAGGTCAAAACGGGCCTCGATTCGCTGGCTGCTTATCTTCAGAGCCATCCTGAAAAAGATCTGGAAATCACCGGTCTGTTTGCCTCAGATGAATCCAACACCTCAACATTTTCGAATCTCGGGCTTGCCCGTGCCGACTATGTGAGAGGGCTCCTGGCCGAAACCGGGCTTTCTGATGACCGGCTGATCCGCAGTTTTGAACTGGGCAAAAAATCTGAAATGCCTTTCACCGCCGATGACAGCCTGACCGGCGGAATTCAACTTCGACTGGTGGATCGCGCCCTGCCTCCTGTACCCGACGAAACGCTGACGGCAGATGCAGATACGACCCTGCCTGCTTCGGCGAAGGACCGGGCAGTAGCTGAAAAAAACGAACCCACGCCTCCTCCGCTGGTTTTTGAAGCGCGAAATCTCTATTTCGACTACAACAGTTCCCAACTTTCCATGGACGCGAATACCCGGAACTACATTACCAAAACCATTCAGTACCTGAACCAGAATCCGGACAAAAAACTTCTGCTGACAGGCCACACAGATGGAACCGGTTTGGACGCGGATAATATCACTCTGGGCCGCGAAAGAGCAGAAACTGTGCGCAAGTTTTTTGTCGAATTCGGTCTTGCCGCCCGGCAGATGGAAGTGACTTCCAAAGGCGAATCGCAGCCGGTCGGCTCCAACGATACCGATGAAGGCCGGGCCAAAAACCGCAGGGTCGAAGTGAAAATTCAGTAATTCAATTTCTCATTCAACTACCACACACAAAATAATACAGCATGAACTGGCAAGGAATAATGGATGATCTGTCTGTGGCACTAATCATGATGATCGTTGCTGCCCTTCTGGGCGGCCTGATCGTCTGGATCATCAAACAATGGAGTTACAAGACGCTGAAAGCCCGGTATGACCAAAAAGTAGGCGAATACAGTGAGCTTTCCAATCAGCATACCCTTCTTCAGGGCAAACACACCGACATGAGTGCCAAATACGACGACGTAAGCACCCGGTATCTCGAACTGGAAGACAAGTTTAGTATTCAGAAAAAACAACTCGCCGAATGTGCTGCGAGGCGCACCGAACTTGAGGCCGCAGTAGAAACCCTTACGCCTTTCCGCAGGAAGTATGAAGACGTTGCGGTGCTTTATGAGAATGCTTCGAAAGAACTGGATGATATGAAAATACAGATGAAAAATCTCCAGGTCAAACACGATGGCGCGCAGGATGCGCTGAAAGGCGAATATGAGGAAAACAAAAAACTTCGCGCCGAACTGCTTCATTTTCAGGCAGAGGAATTGAAAAAGGCTGAAAAACCCGCCACTACAACCACCAAAGAAAAAGAATCAGCCGCGCTCGAACGCATTCAGGCGCGTGCAGGTGAAATCAATTTTGGGAGAATAGGCGTAGCTTCATCAGACGAAAAAGACGATCTGAAACGCATAAAAGGGATCGGTCCGTTTATTGAAAAGAAACTCAACAGCATCGGCATCTACACCTTCCTTCAGATTTCGCGGTTTACGCCGGAGGATGAGGATAAAGTAAATGAAGTAATTGAATTTTTCCCCGGCCGGATTCGCAGAGATGAGTGGAGCCGGCAGGCTGCGGAATTTGACAAGGAGAAAAAAGATAAAAAATAGCCCGTTTTCATTTGACTACCGGGTGACTTTTGTGTAATCGGGCAGTCATAATTGCGGAATCGAAAAATACGGTTCCCGTTCTAATTAAAGGGCGTTTTCATGGCTGCATGAGGCTGTCTGTTCAGGATGGCCTCATCTTTTTTTTGTGGGTATTGAAAAAAAAAATCCCCACCCTGGGAAGGATGGGGAGATAAAGCCTTCTGATGTCGTGAAGATCAATCTTCTTTGCGCAGAACCTCGATAGCGACTTCAGCCTTTACCTCTTTGTGGAGGTGAATGACGGCTGTGTATTCGCCGGTAGCGCGGATATCATCGACAGTAATAGTTTTGCGGTCAACTTCATAACCTTTTTCCTTCAGCTTGTTGGCTATCTGGATAGCGGTTACAGAACCAAAGAGTTTTCCATCGGCGCCGGCGAGCGTTTCAATCACGATTTTTACACCGTTGAGTTTTTCGGCTTCTTCGGTGGCCTGCTGTTTGAGGAACTCTACTTTATGTGCAGCCTGACGTTTGGTTTCTTCGAGCGCTTTTTTGGCGGATTCGGTTGCCATTACGGCCAGACCCTGTGGAATGAGATAATTTCGGGCGTATCCGGGTTTTACTTTTACCACGTCGTCTCTATCCCCGAGATTTCTTACCGGTTGAGTGAGTATTACTTGCATGAGTTACGGTTTTTACTTCAAATCATCGGTTACGTAAGGCAGAAGAGCCAGATGACGGGCACGTTTAATCGCCACGGACAGCCTGCGCTGAAACTTGAGGCTGGTTCCGGTAAGTCTTCTGGGAAGGATTTTCCCCTGTTCGTTGACAAACTTCAGGAGGAAATCGGGAGTCTTTATAATCAATGTATTGAATTTCCGGCGCTTAAAGCGGCAGTACTTCTTTTGACGCTGCCAGGTCGGATCTGGTTGACCGCAGTAGGTCCGATTACTGAATCTCTTTTTCCCATAATGTGTTGATGTTAACGGTTACCTTTGGTCGCATCTTTTCTCAACCCGAATCCCTGCTCGCGGCGCTTGTGGTTAAATGCAACTGCGTGTTTTCGAGTTTTACAGTCAAATACCTGATTACCTGGTCGTCGTAACGGTATGCCTGGTCGAGTTTTCCGATAAATTCGCCAAAGGCGCAGGAGCTCAACATAGACATAATACCCGTTCGTCTTTCTCTCTGTGGTGTGACCAACCTGCGCATGCCCACAGTACTCAATATTGAACACTTCCCCATCATTTTCCCTAATAGGTTGACAAAATTTGTCAACTGCCTTTTTCAGTTCAGCCTCTGGCGAATCGGGAGTGAGGATGAACGTTGTTTCATACTCGTTTTTAAACGATTTTGGTTGAATATCAATAACAGGGTTTTTGAAAATGGGTACAAGGTAGAACATTTTCCATTAATGTCAAGGAGTTAGTCGTTTGATGATCAATCCCCTTCTGCACATCTTTGCAGTTCAAATTTTCGAATGGAAAGTCCCGAAATCACTTATGACATTGTCGTTGTCGGCGGTGGAATTGTCGGCCTCAGTGTCCTTTCATCCAGCTCCACCAACCCGATCTCGGTATTCTGGTGCTGGAAAAGGAAGACAAACTCTCCATGCACCAGACCGGACACCCAACTCCGGCGTCATCCATAGCGGCCTATACTACAAGCCCGGATCATATAAAGCCAAAAACTGTGTCTCGGAAGACGCGAACTGGTGGCATTTGCCCGCACCCACAATATCCCCCCATGATGTCTGTGGGAAAGTAGTGGTGGCGACAAACGAAAGTGAACTCCTTTCTCGACAAAGGAAATTTTTGCCAACGACCTCGCCAACGATACCGAAGGTATAGAAAAAATCTCCGGAGATCAGGTGCATTGGGAAATCGAGCCCAATTATTGTCGGCATCGCCGGCATCTGAGTTCCATGCACAGGAATCATCGATTACCGGCGGTCGTCTATAAACTCGCCGAATTGCTCAATGGCATGAATGAAAAAAGCCGCGCACTCACTGGTCATAAGGTGCTTTCGGTAAGCAAAGAAGGCGAAATCACCCACTGTCCTCACTGGCTGTGCGCGCTTTAAAACCCGGTATGTCATCTATTGCGGTGGATTGTTTTTCCGACCGTCTGGCTACCCTGGACGGGGTGGACACCTCAGCAAAAATTGTGGGATTTCGCGGCGATTATTACGATCTGGCCGAGCACGCCGTCGATAAAGTCCGCAACCTCATTTACCCTGTTCCCAATCCGGCTTTCCCGTTTTTGGGCGTGCATTTTACCCGTATGATCCACGGTGGCGTCGAATGCGGCCCCAATGCCGTATTTACCTTCAAAAGGGAAGGCTATGGCAAAACAGATTTCAACCTTCGCGATACCTGGGAGTCTCTTACCTACAAAGGCACATGGAAACTCTTTGCCCGCCACTGGAAGTTTGGTCTGGATGAATACCGCCGCGCATTCTCCAAGCGGTTGTTTCTCAACCAGATTCAGCGACTGATACCGTCGCTTACCATGGACGATATCGTACCCGGAAGAGCTGGTGTGAGAGCGATGGCACTGGGAAAAGACGGCAATATGATTGAAGATTTTCATATCGAATATAAGGATCGCTCCATTCATATTCTCAATGCCCCCTCTCCGGCCGCTACTTCGGGCCTGGCAATTGGTGAAGAGGTCAGTGTGCTGGCAGAATCCCGGTTTGGACTAAAAGTCTGAGTGGGAATTCTCCGGAAAATTTATCTAATTGAATTATGAAAAGAAACACAAACGACATGAACAAATCAAGAGTAGTACTCACTGCGGCACTGGTAGTTGTTGGCTTTATCCTGCTTTTGACCATCACTTCCGGTACATTTATTACCATTCAGGCCGGACAGCAGGGCGTCCTCTTCCGTAAATTCAGCGGCGGTGTGGATACCTCCAAAACCTATCAGCAGGGCTTTCACGTCATTGCTCCCTGGAATACCATGGTTCGTTACAATACCCGCCTCCAGGAACTGACGATGAGCAATATGGAAGTCCTCGCCAACAATGGTCTGACTATCAACCTCGACCTGACCATTCTGTATAAACCTATCGCCGAAAGACTTCCCCAACTTCACAATGACCTTGGCGAAGAATATGCCAACACTATTATCGTACCCGAAATCCGCTCCGCCATACGCGAAGTGATTGGCAAATACGACCCGGAAGAACTGTACGCCAGTAAGCGCGATGCCATTCAGACGGAGGTTGCTGCTAAAATGGAAAAAGCACTGGGCAGCAAAAATATTCACATGGATGCCGTCCGTATCCGCAATGTTGTGCTCCCCGCCACCATCCGCGACGCCATTGAGACCAAACTCCAGGCCGAGCAGGAATCCCGCAAATATGACTTCCTCATCGACAAGGAAAAGAAAGAAGCTGAAAGGAAAAAAATTGAAGCGGAAGGTATAAAAGAATATCAAAATATCGTCTCCCAAAGCCTGTCTGACCGCCTGCTCAAATGGCAGGGTATCGAAGCTACCAAAGACCTGGCCAACTCGCCCAATACCAAGGTCATTGTAGTAGGCAGTGGAGACAGCGGCCTTCCCCTGATTTTGGGCGGCAATTGATCCGACACTGCAAAATCATTACTTTATGCAAGACTTTCTCCCGATTAAAGGTATTGACTACGTAGAACTTTATGTAGGAAATGCCAAACAGGCAGCTCACTACTACAAAACGGCTTTCGGGTTTCCAGTCTAGAGCCTATACCGGGACCTGAAACCGGAATCCGCGATCGGGCTTCGTATGTCCTGGCTCAGGACAAAATCAGGCTGGTACTCACCACCCCCTTCAACCCACCAGCGAAATCGCTGCACATATTCACATGCATGGCGATGGCGTGAAAGCGATTGCGATGACCGTGCCGGATGCCGCCAGCGCTTTCGAAGAAACCGTCAAACGCGGAGCAAGACCTTACCTTTTTCCCAAACGATATGAAGATGATTGTGGCGAAGTCATTGTCTCCGGTATCCATACCTATGGTGATACAGTCCATATTTTCGTCGAAAGGGAAAATTATACCGGTGTATTCCTACCGGGATATCAGGTATGGGAATCAGCCTATAATCCGCCGGTAGCAGGACTCCGCTACATCGACCACATGGTAGGCAATGTAGGCTGGAATGAAATGAACCGCTGGTGCGAATTTTACCGCGATGTGATGGGCTTCTCCCAACTCGTATCTTTTGACGATAAGGATATTTCCACCGAATATACCGCACTCATGAGTAAAGTCATGAGCAACGGAAGTGGTAAGGTGCGTTTTCCCATCAATGAACCTGCCGAAGGAAAGAAAAAATCGCAGGTGGAAGAATACCTCGATTTCTATAAAGGCCCCGGCGTACAGCATATTGCCGTTGGTACCGGAAATATTATCGAAACGGTCAACGATCTCATCAGCCGTGGTGTCGAATTTCTCCATGTCCCAACCAACTATTACGACACCCTCGCCGACAGGGTAGGGGAGATTGACGAAGAAATCAAGGATTTAAAAGAACTGGGCATCCTCGTGGACCGCGATAACGACGGATACCTCCTCCAGATATTTTCCAAACCGGTGGAAGACCGCCCCACGATGTTTTTTGAGATTATTCAGCGAAAAGGCGCACGGTCTTTCGGGAAAGGAAACTTCAAGGCTTTGTTTGAAGCGATTGAAAGAGAACAGGAATTAAGAGGAAATCTGTAAGCTAAGACCGTATGGAAACACGCAGCCGCAATCAACTGCGTTTTGCCTCCCACATTCTGATGGTGAGGCCCGCGGCTTTTGGGTTTAATGACCAGACAGCCGAAAGCAATGCCTTTCAACATAAAAATACCCGCCTCGCGCCTGAAGAAATTCAGGCCAGGGCGGCCTCTGAGTTTGATACTTTCGTCGGTATTCTCAAAGAAGCTGAAGTTGAGGTTACTGTCATTGACGATACGCCTGCTCCCCGTAAACCAGATGCCATTTTTCCCAATAACTGGATTTCTTTTCACCCGCAGAAAACCATTTGCCTGTATCCCATGCTGGCTCCCAACCGACAGGCAGAAGTGCGGGAAGATATCGTCGCCCAATTTTCCGGATCATCAACTGAGGTAATTGACTTTCGCAACTACGCTGCCCCGGAACAATACCTTGAGGGCACCGGTAGCATGATCCTCGACCGGGCAGAGAAAGTGGTGTATGCCTGCATTTCTCCGCGGACAAATCCCGCACTGCTGAATAAGTTTTGCGAAGTCCTGGGGTATCGCGCTGTGATTTTTCATGCTACAGATGAAAACGGACAGGAAATTTATCACACCAATGTACTGATGGGGCTGGGCGCAGGGTTTTCCCTCATTTGCCTGGACGCCATTCGATCGGTTGCAGAAAAAGAAATGGTGATAGGCGAATTATTAAGCGGAGGATTTGAGGTAATTCCGCTTTCATTCGACCAGATCAACCAGTTTGCCGGTAATATGCTCCAGATCAAAAACCGCAGCGGTCAATGGATTACGGTATTAAGCCGGCGTGCCTGGTTTTCTCTTTCCGAAACCCAGATGGAAAAAATCAGCCTGTACAGCCAGGTTCTGGTCATTCCCCTTGATGTAATCGAAACCTTCGGTGGCGGCAGTGTAAGATGTATGATGGCAGAAGTTTTTTAGAAATAAAATATATATCCGTTATTTCAGACTTAATCTTTTTTTATGAAACCCCGGATTCTCTCGGAATACAATAAGTTAAAGAAAGTCCTGATACATACCCCCGGAGCGGAACACCGCCAGTTGATCCCCTGGGAAGGTGACCATCCGCTGATGGGCCCCAACCCCCGCGCATACCATGAGCTTCAGCGCAACCACCGCGACCTGAAAGCATTTCTCTGCCGTGAAATCGGTGAGGAAAATGTGCTGGAACTTCGCACCCTGCTGTCCGAAATCTTTGAAAATGCAGATTACCATCTGCGGGTTCGCATTTTGCAGGATACCCTTTATGAGAAAGCAGACGAATACCTCGATCATCTGCAGGCGAGAGGGATTAAACTGGAAAATTACGATACCGACGAGCTGGTCTGTGATCTGGTCGAAGGTTATCCCCGCAAACTCACCCTCAACAATGGCCGCCTGCCCAATATCATCATTCATCCCAAGCGGGAGATGATGTGGATGCGCGACTCTTCGGCTGTAACGCCCTGCGGCGTGGTGATCAATTCGATGGAATCGCCGAGAAGACTTCCCGAACCGACCCTGATCCGGTCAGTGTTTAAGTACCATCCCATGTTTGACGAGGATACCATATTTCTCGATATGGTGGACTTTTTGCGGAAGCTGAAAGAAGACAATACGTGGTCGGGGTTGCGGGATAAATACCTGATGGAAGGTGGTAATATTCTGATTCTGAGTGAAGAAGCCATTGCTGTAGGTGTGGGCAGACACGAATTTCTATACTCCAACCGCACTACGCGGCCAGCATTTGAGCTATTGGTAAAACACCTGTTTGAAGCAGACAAATCCAACCGCCTCCGGCGGGTGTATCTGGTCAATGTCCCTGACCTGCGCGGGTTTATTCACCTTGACACGGTGTTTAATATGTTTGGCCCCAAATCGGCGATTTGTATGCCTTACATTTTTGGCCATCCCGATCCTCCGGGACAGGAAACTGCGACAGAAGTATTGCAGCATTTTGTGCGCTGGCTGCGCCGCAATATGGGGGTCAATCAGACGGATCTGAGTCGTATTCCTACGACCCAGCACTTTGAATATGCGGGAAAAACCGAAGTGTATGACCGAGACTATTGCAGGCAGAAGGGGCAAATCATCCGTTTGCCGCAACCCGCAAAATACTTTCTGGATCAGTTGGCCGGTGACAATCTGATTGATCTGAACCGAATCGCCTGGATTGGGGGTGATCCGGAGGAGAGCATTACCCCTTACGAAAACCTGATGGACGCCCTGTTTGACCAGCACAACATGGCGGGGAATATATTTACCACCGCACCTTACCGTGCGATCACCTATCACCGCAACCCGGTGACTGCTGACACACTCGAGCAAGTGATGAAAGAGCTAAGCTCCGGCGCACATCTGGAGCGCATGCGCTCCAACGAAATCCGCACCGACAACGGCGGGCCGCACTGTCTGACACTGCCGCTGTTGCGGGAGGAGTAGCTATTCCCAGGAGGAAAGAGCACAGAACCTGGTTTTTAAGGTGAACGGAAAAATAGAAGTGTGAGGTTGTATTTCTGGGAAAATGTTCATTATACTTACATGTTCACGTTTCGTGAACATTTGAGATAAGCTAAACGAATACAAGAGATTGGAAGGCCTTACCCTTAAAGTTTCCCCACTTGAGGGAATTGTAATTCTGAAATTGATTTCATTCAGAGAGAAGCCAGACAGAAAAACCTGGGAGTATGACACAATACTTTTTGAGCGAGAATATTATTGAAAATCACGAACTGATAAAGAATACTTTTGCCCAGATATTAAAAGGGATGAATGAATAAATAGAGAGGAAATACATGCCTGGATCAAAACCCGGAGTCCCCCGAAACTTCTCAAGCTCTTGAACGAATGAATCAAGCCTACTCTCACATCCACCAGCTAGGCTACCGCCAAATGCCTAAGGAAATGTATGCCGATTGGTTGCTCTCCCGGCAAATACCAGAATTTTTCGTACCTTAGAAGTACGATAGTCAAAATCATGCATTCTACAGTAAAAAATATTCCCCAAACATTGATTTATGAGATGGTCGATGGCCAGCCGATATTTTACCGGGGGTATAAATCTGTATTGAACGGCGAAAAACCATTAGAAGAAATTATGGGGAATAGCTATTTGCAGGCACTTTTAGTTACCGAACTGGTATTTTGGCTAAGGACGAAATTAGGCAAGGCTTTTAGAGTCATTGGTAGTGAGTTGGGCATTCAGTTTTCTCCAAAATCGTGGCGGGCCGCAGATATTGCTGTTTTTTCGAAAGACCAACTGGCTGGCATCGCGAAAACCAACAAATACCTCGATATTCCTCCCAAATGCGTAATCGAAATTGATACACTCGCTCAATTATCAGACGAATCTGCACCATCTGATTATCATTTCAAAAAGACAGATGACTTACTCTTGTTTGGAGTAGAAAGAGTTGTCTGGATTTTTACAGATTCCCGGAAAATTCTGATTGCAACTCCCGGAGAAGACTGGAGAGTAACTTCCTGGTCCCAGGAAGTGGAAATTTTTGAGGGACACTCACTGGTTCTGGATCAATTTGTCGCAGACATTGAATAAAAAAGGCACAAAGGATCATCCTCTGTGCCTGAATTATAGAACTTATCGCGAAGTGTATTATTGCGCCACTTCCGCCGCATTCTCCTGCGCAAGTTTGTGCTGAATGTCTGGCGGAACGGTTGTAAACTCGATAAACTCCCGCGAATGTGTCGCCCGTCCCTGAGAGATCGAACTTAGCGCCGTGGCATATTTATATAGTTCTGCCAGCGGCACCCGTGCCGTGATTTTCTGATAAGCACCTTCGTTGCTAAATCCTTCCACAATCGCTCTGCGTCCCTGAAGATCGGTCATTACATCGCCCATATTATCGTCCGGAACCAATACTTCTACCCGGTAAATGGGTTCTAGCAGCTTAGGACTCGCATCCAGAAATGCTTTTTTGAAGGCCTGCTGGCCTGCGATTTTGAAAGAGATTTCATTGGAATCTACTGCATGCATTTTTCCATCATAGACATATACCACAATGTCTCTGGCATAAGAACCTGTGATTGGCCCTTCTTCCATGTTTTCCATGATCCCTTTGAGAATGGCCGGCATAAACCGCGTTTCAATTACCCCGCCTACAATACAGTTGCAGTAAACGAGTTTTCCGCCCCAGTCAAGTTCTACTTCTTGTCTTTCCCTGACTTTCAGATCAGCCGGATCTGTATAACCTTCATAGTACGGGGCAATTTTGAGGTAAACTTCACCAAACTGACCAGAGCCCCCACTTTGCTTTTTATGTTTGTAATATCCATCTGCAACTTTTTGTATCGTTTCGCGATAGGATATTTTCGGTTTGACGTACTCCACTTCCACACCATAGACGTGACTGAGCAGCCATTTGGTGACCATCAGGTGAAGTTCTCCCTGGCCGTGTACCAGCGATTGTTTCAGTTCTTTCGAATACTCAAATATGAGTGTGGGGTCGCTGGCAGCAATTTTGATCAGCGCCTGCGCCATTTTTTCATCATCTCCCTGTTTGAGTGGCACTACTGCAGTGCGCATTTTGGGATTGGGGAAAACAATCGGATCAATTTCCTCCCCATCATCTTTCAGGCGAAGGGTCTGATTGGTTCCTGTATCTTTGAGTTTTACCGTAACTCCAAGATCACCGGCGGCCAGTTCATCGATGGAGTGGCGGTTTTTCCCGTCTATGGTAGAAATCTGGTTGATTTTGTTGCGCGCACCATTGGCTGTATTTACAAATTCCATCCCGGATTTGATACCGCCGGAGACTACTTTAAAATAGCTCATGGCACCGGTATGTTTTTCATTGGTAGATTTAAAGACAAAAAGGGTTGAGTTGGAATCTGTCGCGGGAATCTCCTTACCGTTTTTGGTTTTTTCGGCGCCCATATCACCGGGGGAGGGAGCCACATTGCCGAGGAAGCCCATAAGACGACCGCTTCCCATGTTCTTTTTGGCAGAAAGACAGAAAACAGGGAAGAGATCCCGGTTCACCAGTCCAAACCGCAGTCCCTGGCGCATTTCGTCTTCGTCGAGTTCTCCCTTTTCAAAGTAAAGTTCCATCAGGGAGTCGTCATTTTCGGCGGCGGCTTCTACGAGTATGTTGTGAAGTTCTTCTGCGCGTTCTTTTTCATCCGGGGGAATGGGCAGTTTTTCGGGTTTGCCACCTTCGGGCGGAAACTTGTACATGACCATTTTGAGCAGGTCGATAATCGCGTTAAAGCCTTCTCCGCTATTGTAAGGATACTGAACCAGAATTACCTTTTCGCCAAACTGAGCCCTGGCCTGTTCGACCGTATTATTGAAGTCAGCCTTGGAATTGTCCATATGGTTGACAACAAAAACGGTAGGTTTATGGTATTTTTTCAGGTACCGCCATACCAGTTCTGTACCTACTTCCACGCCGTATTGTGCATTTAGCGTGACAAGAGCTGTATCGGCCACGCGCAGGGCGCTGATCAGTTCTCCCGTAAAATCGTCCAGTCCCGGAGCATCAATAATATTAATTTTTGTCCCTCGCCACTCTGTATGAAGGATCGACGAAAAAATGGAGTTTTTTCGCTCGATTTCTATTTCGTGAAAATCAGAAACGGTGTTTCCTTCTTCCACACTTCCCATGCGGTTGATCACACCTCCTTCAAACATCATACATTCTGCAAGGGTGGTTTTACCTGATTTGGCACTTCCTGCCAGAACGATGTTTTTAATTTCGCTGGTTTGATAATGTTTCATAAGTTCGCAAGTGATTAGTCCGCTATAAATTAGGGAAAAACTCCCATAGATGCACGAAAAAGCGGATAAATATTTGATATTTGTACATAAAATCCGGAAGTTGTAAATGGGGAATTCTGATGTAAAAACAACACCCTCACGAGGCATTTTACTCAAAAAATTTGGCCTCTTTTCTGTCATTTATCTGGTGATATCGCTGGCAGTGCTGACATCTGAGTATTTCTTCAGGGTTTACCCGGTATTTTACTATTTCCTCAAACCACTCATCGTGGTGAGCCTTATGGCCTATTACCTGTATATCTCCCGGGCAAGAGGCGGAATGTTTGATCTGATGATGCTAATGGCGCTGCTATTTTCGCTGGCAGGGGACATTCTTCTGATGTTTTCGGGTGAAACCTGGTTTATTGCCGGCGTCGGGGCCTTTCTGATTGCGCAGTTGTGTTATATCTCTTTGTTTGGCTTGACCGCCCGCTCGACGCCGCAGCATGTCAGGCGGGTTTTGGTGCGGAAACCCTGGTTGATTATTCCTTTTGTGCTGTACGGTGCGGTACTTGTGGGATATATTTTTCCCAGTCTGGAAGCCCTTCTGATTCCGGTTCTGGTCTATAGTACAGCTCTGGTGATGATGGTGCTGGCGGCAGCCAACCGCTGGAAATTTACCTCTTACAAGAGTTTTGCACTGGTATTTGCCGGTGCAGTATTATTTATGCTTTCTGACAGTATGATCGCTGTAGGCAGGTTTGGTAAAATGGAGCTACCCGATCTTCTCGTTCGGTTCTGGATTATGGGAACCTATATGGCTGCGCAGTTTCTGATTGTATGGGGAATACTGATTGAGCGAAAAACGCCCAAACCGCAGGTGCTGGGTATGAATTAGATGAAATGAACCAGGATTCGCACACCAAATAGTATCAGCACAACTCCGATCACCCGGTATGTAGTTTCCAGAAAGCCGGGTTTGAATAAATCCTTGAGGTGATTGGCGAAAAGGACTTTGGTGGAGTCGGCAGAAAAAATCCCCAGCAATGTCCCGCTGAGAAATATAAGCTGACTGCCCGTATCCGAAGTGTGATTTCCTGCAAGTGCAATCAGGCCCATCCATACTGCAAATACAAAAGGGTTGATCAGATTGACCAGAAAGCCTTTAATGAAAAAGTGAAGGTAATCGGCAGTTTTGAAGCGGATTTTCTCCGCCCGGCTGAGTACAGGGCGAATGGCATAACGAAGCCCCAGTCCGATCAGAATGATTGAGCCTGCAATGCCGATGATCATCTCATTGCCGGGGTTGGTAAAAAATGACGAAACGCCAAACCCAAAAAGGAGAAGAACACAAAGCACATCGCTGAAAAATATGCCCAGGGCAACGGAAAGGCCTGATTTTAATCCATGTTCGAGGGTGCTCTGCAGGAGCGTAAAAAACACGGGGCCTATAAAAATGATCAACGCAAGTCCGTAGAAATATCCTTGTAAAAACGTCATGCTGATCTGTTTTACTGCGCCAGTCTCCGTAAAATCGCTATGCAAATAGGGCTGACGGGCGCAAATATACACATTTTCGCAAAAGGCCAAAGCCCCTTGCTTATAGCCTTTTGCACTAAAACTGTGCCTAATTGATATTTCCTTTTCAGTATGTCTTTTCTTTTGGTAACTTTCGGGTGCATTACGAACCCTGATCATGCATCCAAAATTTACTTTATTACTAGTTATCCTCACTTTTACCCTTCCGGTAAAAGCGCAGCTTTTTCCTCAGCTTGGTGGCCAAAGGGCTGGTATTTCCGCCCTTACCTTCCTGAAAATGGACGTAAGTCCCCGATCTGCCGCAGTGGCCGGTGCCAATATCTGCCTTACCGGAGACAGTTATTCAACCTACACCAACCCCGCCACACTGGCCGAAGTGGAAACGTTTTCCCTCGCCGGATCCAATACCTTCTGGATCGCGGATATCAACTATGCTTACCTCACCGCCAGTACACACAGTACCCGCGCCGGCACATTCGGGTTTTCTCTCAGTGCCCTGAATTCGGGGCCGATGGAAGTTCGAACCACTTTTCAGCCCGAAGGGACAGGCGAATTGTTTTATGCCAACTATTTTACTGCCGGACTAAGTTATTCCAAAAGGCTAACCGATCAGTTTAGCTGGGGTGCCACCGGCAAATATGTTCAGGAACGACTCGCAGGGTTTGTCGCCCAGACCGGGGTGGTTGATCTTGGGTTCCTATATGAAACTGATTTTAAGGATCTCCGGTTTGCAGTCATGGTGCAAAGTTTTGGGGTCAATTCCACCCTCAAAGGCACCACTGTTCTGGATACTACATTTAACCGAAAACAACTTTCCCTCGATTCTTATCCCACTCCGACGGTTTTTATGCTCGGCCTTTCGCTGGTACCGTGGAAAAGTGTCGATGAAAAGCAGTCGCTTACTACGCTGATTCAGCTCAACCACCCCAATGACAACTCAGAAAATATCCGCCTCGGGCTGGAATACAACTATCAGAATCTGTTGTTTCTCAGGGCCGGCTATAAGATCAATGTGAGCGACCAGAATTTTCCTACGGCAGGTGTGGGGATTCGCACGCGTGTGGGACGCCATCCGCTGGTATTTGACTACGCACTTGACCCCATGAAATATCTGGGAGTAGTTCACCGCTTTGGCCTGAATTTTTCCCTTAACCCTGAAATTTCTCAGTAATGCAACAGTTCTCATTTTTGATCCGGACTTTTTGCTGGTTTTTGCTTCCTGTTATCATGGGTTGTGAAGGATTCTTCGGAAAAAAAACGCCTTCTGACTTTCTTGACGAACCGGTTTATGATGACCGAACGGTTGCTTACGTACCTATTCAGCCGGTATGGGATGATTTTACCTACCCTACGGATATAATTGCAGGGTGGGACGAGTTGTTGTATGTAGTGGATCAGGGAACGGAAGAGATCATTTCGCTTGATCAGGCGGGAAACGAACTCGGGCGGTTTCACGTACAGGGCCTTTCGGCAATTGCACAGGATCGCAGGCTGGATATCCTCGCTACCGGAACTATCGATACAACTATCAACGGAACCGATTTTACCCTTCCGGCAATCTACCGAATCGACCTGAATAAAAACGGCGAGTATGGCCTAAAAAATGCCCGCGTTACGCGCAGGGTTGTCCATCCGTTTTACTTCCGCCTGGGCACTCCTACCATCAGCGATGAAGCCGTAACTTTTAAAGGAATCGGGATTCAGGGAAATAATAAGTATTACGTTTCCCGCAATGGCCCTTCCAACGCACCGAGCCAGTTTGGCGGGCCTGACAATACGGTGCTGGTATTTGATGATAATGATAAGTTTCAGACTCCGATTTATCGCTGACTACCAATCTGGGGTTGATCAGAGATTATTTTAAATCTCCTCAGGGGCTGACCACACCTGCCCAGCCACCTCAGAGCCCTGCTGTCTCTATGGCTCCTGATTTTATATTTGCATCCATTGGTACTTCCAATGTACTGCGTGTACAATATATTCTGGGTATTGAAACGCCTTTTGGCATCAGCTATCAGGTACAGAATTTTCCTGTGGGTGATACTTCACGCGCCGACCGGTTTTTGTATGAAGCCAGTCGTTTTGACCAACCGGTGGATGTTACACTTACGGGAGATGGAACCAACTATCTTTTTGTCGCTGATGCAGAAAAAGATTCGGTCTATCAGTTTAACGGCCTCGGTTATGAAGGCGTAAATCCTCCTGCCGGCGCGAATTCCCGAAAGGTGATCCGCGCATCATTTGGAGGCACAGGTTCCGGGCTTACGCAGTTTCGCGAACCCCGGGGCGTCGCCTATATCAACCGCATTCTGTATGTAGCCGATGCCGGCAACAGCCGGGTACTCAGGTTTAAACTTACTACCGACTTCGAATAGGCTTATCGCCCGGCGTGAAGTTGCTGGTACGAGTTGACCCTTAGTTCTACATTGTTGCGGATATCCACCCAGAAAAGATTGTAATCGCCCACATGGTAATTGCGGGTAGGGGCTAATGCAAAAGGCTGGTTTGTCCAGAGCATCCCATTGTGTACCTGGGCATCCTGATGTTGAGACTTAATCTTTTTATAGTTGGGATACAAAAACCCTGCGTGAAAGCTTTGGGGTACATAACCCGTGTCTGTCTGCCAGGTAAGCGGGTTGATTGTCACTGCACCGTCGTAGAACCGGGCCAGATCTTTTTTTGGGCTGCTGCCCTGTTTCCATGTGCACCAGCCCATCACGCAACCAGTCTGTGAAGCAGAGTCGCATACCGGTATATAAGCAAAGGTATCGGGCTGAAAAGGCCATCCGGCCAGATACGCTGCCACCAGTTTTTCCTGAAGGGGTTTTCCATCAAAAAATTCACGCATCAGTCTTATTCCATGGACGGAACCCTGGCTGTGAGCGGCGATTACGATGGGGCGCCCCTGGTTGTAATTGTCGAGATAATACTGAAAAGCAGATTTTACATCTTCATAGGCGAGATTCAGCGCTTTCAACTCCGAAACCTTGTCGTCAGAATAAAATCCGCCCAGACTCATTTGCCGGTATCTCGGCGCATATACCCGGCAGGAGTGGTTAAAAACACTTGCCTGATGCCGGATAGCACGTTCATCGGTTTTGGCATTCAGTTCTTTATCATTCACATTTGCATTCCAGGCAACGCCGTTGGGGAATGTGGTGGGGTGAATAAAAAACACATCAGCCGCCGCATTGGCCTGATTTTCGGGAGACACGCCCGGAGGTGTCTGATCTGCAAAATCGGTTTTTCCGGGTAGCGCTGACCAGTTGTAAATCTGGCTGTAGTCAGGTGCAGGTGCCGGCGAATAAGCTTCAAAGGGCTTTTTGGGGGGCCGGGTAGCGCTGCACGAAAGCGCAAATGATAGGACAGGAATAAATAAAGCCGGGTAGATTTTCATAAAGTGTTTTCGGGTTTATTGATAAGCTTTCGGATCCATCTGAAGTATCCATTCCCGGATCAGTTCAACAGCTTCTGTATGAACCATTTTCCGCCCAATTTCGGGCATCATAATGCCGGGATCAGTAGAAGCCATCCGAAAATGTATGATAGAAGATTCGGGCTGACCGGGATTGATATCAAACTGATGCCCTCCAGAACCTCTCCCGGCGGCTACCGGCGCTTTGAAAATACCCCATACGTGGGGATCTTTCTGATGGATATCCAGAAAAAGTCCGGAAGTATTGGCCGGGCCTTTGGCATTGTGACAATGCGCACAATTGATATCGAGCCATGCACGCGCACGGTCATTGAGCGTACCTGATTTCGGGTCGTCCCATATAGCGATAGCAGGAATCTCATTATTATCAGCGGGAAGCCCTGATAAAATGCCCTGTGCTTCCCAGAATCTGAGCTGATTGGGCACATTCACCCCAAATACCGGATCGAGGGCATGGTTGAGTTGCCGGGCGGAAGGACCAATCGGCATAAACTTTCCGTCGATATTGTGGCAGCCCTTGCACTGGTTGAGGTTGGGCATGGCATAATCGAGCATTACCTTTTTGCCCTTATCGTTTACCCATTTTACGGGTTTTGTATCGCCCGCCACTTCCAGAAAGGCGTCGGTCTGCTCCTCGTTCCAATGATAGGGAAAAGCAACCCAGCCATCGGTTTCGTGGATCAGCAACCGGGTTTCCATCAGCCTGCGGCCCTTCTGCGGTTTCCTTTCATCGTTGTAATAATAGAAAGTCTTGATCAGAACCGTGCCTGTCGGAAATTCGAGCACCTGTGTCGGGTTATAGGCTGCTTTTTGCCCTGAGGGAACCTTTACAAACCGGAGTTTTTGCGCATAATCTGTAAAAAGTGGAGTGGGAAGAGAATAGGGCAGAACCCCTTCAGCGGGCATTTGCTCAGCAATATTTCCCTTGAAAAATCCATAGTCAGACAGCTTTTCCAGCGGTTGGAATGAGCTTTTGGGGGTTAATCCAATAGTTAAACCCGTAAAAAGGGCGATCAGGATAACATAAAGTACTACCCTGAATTTTTTTTCGGAATAAATTATTGACGTCATTGGTTTACAGAAGTGCGAAGTGAAGGCGCAGCAATGGCTTTACATGCGCAGTCATAGGGTTTCAGGTCTGTGGAGATATTTTTAAAATTATTTTCAGCATCCAGTGTGGCAAAGGTTGCGTTTCCGTTGTCCCGGATGCAGATTCGGTATTCTTCCCGGAAATTACCATCGGCGTTAACTGTCTCTTTGTCGAGAATACCGTCAAAGAGAATATCGGGCACATTCTTTTTAAACTTGAGATACAATAGCCTGCCAATGGGGTTTTTTAGCGTGGGGGAAACCTTTTCTCTGAAATAAGTATTGTTGTGGATGAATACATTGGTAGGGTAGGGATAATACGCTTTGTCTTTGATAGGAACCTGGGTCATAAAATAACTGATGATCGCAGTACCTGCTGTGCGGTTTGAGCGTATCTGGTTGTCAAAGATTTCGACATGGCTGGTAGCCAGTACCATTACCCCCGTGCCGGGAGGAACCGTCGCAACGGTATTCCCTTTGGGTGCAAAGTTTTTGTAATTGTTTTCATGGACATTGTTGTTGTAAACCCGTACCTGCCCACCTTTTTTCTTAGGCAGATCGGGAAGGTCAAACACCAGGATACCTCCGGTATTCATATAGGCTTCGCAGTCGTGGACATCGGCATTGGTAGAGTTTTCTATCTCTATTCCTGCCACGTTGTGGTAGGCCCGGGAGTTGCGGACGATAATATTTTCTGACTGGCCGACATAAATTCCTGCATCGGATGCACCAATGGCTTCACACCTTTCAATAAGGATATTGGCGCTGCTGACCGGATAAAATCCATAGGCGCCGTTTTTGGGCGAGGCCTTTCCCGTCCATTCGACCCGCATATCCACCATGGATATTCCATCTGTGTCTTTGACTTTCAATCCATCACCTTTGGCATCCTGAATGGTAAAGCCGGTTATCACAATATTCTTACAGTTGGCGATGCTGATCCCTTCCGCCCCCTCCGCCTGCTTTTTAAAAGAAATAAAAGTTTTGTCAACACCCTTTCCACGGATGACCAGATTGCTTTTTCCTTCGAGGGAAATGGTGCCATCAGAAATAAATTTTCCCTCAGGGATATCAATGGTATCTCCGGGCTGAGCCATGATAAACTGACCCTGCAGTTTTTTGCGGATATTCTCCCCATTGGATTGCGCCTGAAGTGAAAGGCAAAGGAGAGCGAAAAACAGAGAAATGCACGCTTTTTTCATGTGGAATAGCATTTGAGTATGTAGTAATCGGGTATTGCGTTTGCAAATTACATATTACGCATTAGATTGCCAATCGGAACATGGTATGTAAGGCAAATGCATAAATCAAAATCGTTTGATTCAGTTTGTATTTCAAACATTAGCAAAGACTAATATTACTAAAATTTGAATTTTTTTTCAGAATTGATTAAATTCGAATCCCTGATTTTTTCAGGTGTGAGCGATTCACATATTGATCAATGGGCAGAAAAAGTAAATCAACCGTCAGAAAGCAGGAAATACTCTCGCATTTTTATGATGTGATCATTGACGAGGGTTTTGAAGGCGCCTCCATGGGTAAAATTGCGAAGCGAATGGATGTCAACGCCAGCTTGCTTGTTCACTATTTTTCCAATAAAGACGGTATGATTATGGGGTTGATTGATTATATCATTTCCACCTATTCATCCCATATTTTACCCGATTTTTCACTGGTTTCAGATCCGCAGGAGCGGTGGGAAGATGTTGTGGATGTTATCTCTCTTATTCAGTGGGATAGAATTATGAATAACACTGTTTTTTACAGTTGTTATACGCTCGGCCTTCGTATTCCTGAGGTGGGTGAGCGATTTGAGAAATTTTATATTTCTCTTAAAGACGCGCTTGTTTCGGAGATCAACCATGCCAACCAACACAAAGTCATTGAAGTAAAAAACCCTGAAAAGGCGGCAAAACTGATGATTTCGCTGGTCGAAGGATCCAACTTGTACCAACAATTTGATTCCTCCGGCCCGGGCAATCATGAGCGGGCAAATATGATCAAAATCACCATCAATCATATGTTTCAGGGTTATAAAATCTGACCCTTACTCCCTCCTCGCTTATGTCCCAGCCACTAAATTTCCGCCAGGAACTGACTGCCGTTTTTGGTAAGCCGGTAGCTGAAAATCCGACTCAGGCAATGATTGAGGCCGCATACCGGCATCACGGGCTTGACTGGCGTTATCTTACTATTGAAGTTTCCCCTGAAGACCTCCCTGCGGCTGTACAGGGCGCTGCGGTTATGGGTTTTAAAGGATTTAACTGCACTATTCCCCACAAGATCGCGGTGATTCCCCTGCTCGATGAGCTTGGCGAGTCTGCGGCGTTGATGGGAGCAGTAAATTGTGTGGTGAGGGTCGGAAACCGATGGGTAGGCCAGAATACCGATGGTAAAGGGTTTGTCCTTTCGCTACGCGAAATCATGGACCCCGAGGGAAGCAAAGTGGTCATTCTCGGAGCCGGAGGCGCTGCGCGTGCCATCGCCGTAGAGCTTGCGCTTTCCGGTGCGAATAAAATCACCATTGTAAACCGCACCCACGGCAAAGGGGAAGATCTGGCTTCGCTGATCCGGACCAAAACCCGGAGCCTGTCTGATTTTGTGCCGCTGGAGAGTTCATTTTCACTTCCAGAGGAAACAGATGTATTTATCAATGCCACCAATATCGGGCTTTTTCCCGATGTGGATGCACGTATCCCCCTGATTATGGATTCACTAAAACCGCACATGGTGGTAGCAGATGTGATTCCCAATCCTCCCCGAACGCACCTGGTGCGTGAAGCAGAGACCCGGGGCTGCCGGGTGATTGACGGGTTGGGCATGCTGGTCAATCAGGGCGTGATCGGCATGAAATACTGGACCGGAATTGACCCCGATGCGGGTGTTATGCGTGAAGCGCTGGAAGCGCTTTTTGGCTGAAAATCAGGGTTTCTTTGGATTTTCTCCGTTAAAAATCCTTTGCGCGATTTCATCCATTCTTTCAAAGGTACTGTAGCCTATGGCAATAGCCCATAAAGTGCCTTCATGTTGAAGTAACATGGTCGGAAAACTATTTGCGCCAACCTGCCGGGCCCACATAAAATCGTCGTTGGTTTCTTTTCTTATTTCCTCCTGAAAAAACATCTCTTCAAAAGCGTCTTTTTCAACTCCGTAAGGCTCCAGAAGCGGGAAATATGTATCTATCTGATTGGTATCCAGATTTTCCCTGTAGAATGCATGTTGGATAGATTTGAAAAAAGGCAGGGTCGATTCTGGCTTTAAATGCCTGAAGGCGACTACGGCACGGCACGGTTTTTCCGTATCATATACAAAAGGGCTTTCCTGGTCGAGAATACCATAACTGAAGGGCTGGCCACTCAGTTCGTTTACCTGACCCCAATGCTCAAAAAGGAAGTTTTTCAGGTATTTGCCCATTGGACTGGTTTCTCCGGTGCGAAGTCCTCCTACCACAATATCAAAAGGATAGCTCGTATATGCCTGTCTGAGCTTTTCCAGTTCATCAGAAATCCCATAACACCATGAGCAAAGCGGATCGCCTACGTAGATGAATTTGGTCTGGTCATCCATAATAAAGCAAAATTAAACAATTTTATTTAATTGATAATTTCCTCACTTACCAGTGAGTAAGCTTGTGGCCTCGCAGCAAACAACGCTTTGGTACGGGGCCATACGGAGGCGAAGAGACTACTGTTGCGGTAATTTTCCAGACTGGCCGTATTTTCCCACCTACTATAGGTGTAGCGGACATAGGGATGTGAAAGGTCTTTCATCAACTCAAGGTGAAGGCAGCCGGGAAAGTTGCGGATATGCTGTTTGGAAGAATCAAATATTCCGAGAAACGCAGGCAATGTTTCCTCCGAAAACTCCATTCTGACTATTCTTACAATCATCGGTTTGGGCAAATTTGGTCAAATGTAGCTGTAACTGCTTATATTGTGCAATATTGTCGTTTTTTTCTTTGAGCCTAAACTTCTATTTTTAGTTTGCGTTAACAAAACCGTATTTCCGGGAAACAGATTTATCGATTAACTTTTATGAAAAAAATCCTCTTCCTTTTCTCCCTCATTTTGGCGTTTCAGATATCTTCCGCTCAGGATACCTATTGGGTATTTTTTAAAGATAAGGGGAATCTGTCCCTGCTCGAATCTCCCGGGGCATTTCTCGGAACAGAAGCACTGCAAAAAAGAGCAGAAAAACATATACCCATTGAAATATCGGATCTGCCGGTTGAAAAAAAATATATAAATGGACTCAAAGCTGCTGGCTTTGATGTCATTTCTTCTTCCCGCTGGATGAACGCCGCTGTAGTGCGGATGGCCTGCGACCGCAGAGAAGAAGTCCTTTCGCTCGGTTTTGTGGAAGGTGTAAAACCCACTGCCAAAATGCGTCAGACATCTTATGACGCGCAGGAACAGGGTACGGCGATTATGCCTTATTCTCCACTATTATATGGCCAGGCGGAAGAACAAAACAGTATGCTCAATATTGCCAGTCTCCACGACCGTGGTTTTACAGGGCGTGGGGTGAAAATGGCTGTGCTGGACGCAGGGTTTCGCGGAGCGGACACCATTTCGGCCTTTGACTCCATGCGTTCGGAAAACAGGATTCTGGCTACCTGGGATTTTGTTGACAACGATGAATCTGTGTATCACTCAGACGCCCACGGGACACAGGTACTTTCGGTTATTGCGGCAAACCTCCCGGGGGTTCTGGTAGGCACAGCTCCGCATGTATCAGTTATCCTTTTGCGTACCGAAAACTCTCGTTCTGAGACCCGTCAGGAAGAGTACAACTGGGTAAAAGCCGTGGAAATGGCCGATTCGATGGGGGTGGATATTATTCATTCTTCTCTCGGCTATTCAGAATTCGACGATGATGAAGGGAGCTATAAGTATGAGGATCTGAACGGAAATACGGCAATCACCACCCGCGCTGCTGATATGGCGGCGGCAAAAGGCATGCTGATAACAGTAAGTGCAGGTAATGAAGGCGACAATGATGGTATCACATTGTTGCACCCTGCGATGCTGACAGCATTTTATGTGTGGGATCGGTCGATCGTTATCAGAATCTTTCCGGATTTTCTTCTATTGGCCCCTTCGGCAGACGGGCGTGTAAAGCCGGATGTGGTCGCAATGGGAAGCCGCACGATGGCCGCCAATCCCAATAACCGGATTTACGGTGTGAATGGCACACGTCTTTTTCAGGTCCCTTGATGGCCGGATTTGTTGCCTGCCTTCGCCAGGCACACCCTGAACGCAACAATATCGACATTATCCGGGCCGTAAGGCTGAGCGGCGACCAGGCTGGGCTCCCCGATGAAGAGTTTGGTTACGGCATTCCGAATGCGGCTTTCGCAGACTCTCTGCTCACCCATGTAGCTGATTTAACGGCTGTAAAGATTGAAACTAAAGAAAAGCCCGTGCGCGGTCAGAAACCTCAGCCGAAGCCACCGGTCATTACAGATGTAGCCTCCGGCGAAAGCATCGTATTTACGTCCCGGCCCAAAACCGAACTGGTTGTCACCGATTCGGAAGTCAGGATAAGCACCGGGGCCGCAGGTGCAATGATTACCGGTTTTTCTGTTTACAAAGGGAAACAAAAGCTGACTTTCAGCGGAACCGAAATACAATCGGGAGAAAATTCTGTGATTATTAATAAAAAGTACCTGCTAAAAGGCAAATATTATTTAGATATCGTTACGCCTCAGTTTGAGGAAAAAATTCCCTTTGAGGTGAGATAATCAATTTAATCCCCGGCTTCTATGATTCAGGATATTGCAGATAGTTTTTCAGCCTATGCAAAGGCATTGGGTATGATTTCCCGACACAACCTTTGGCGTCATATCATTATTCCCGGGCTGGTGAGCGTAGTGGCTTTGTTGCTGCTGCTTGCGGGGCCGGTTGTCTGGTTTGCCAATAGTACGGTCGAACAGTCTATCGTGAACCTTATCCCGTGGGAAGGAATGCGGTCTGTCGGAGAGAAACTGGCCGATACACTTGTGCTGGTTTTAAATGTGTTTTTTATTTTTTTTATTGGTAAGTACATCGTTTTGGCGGTGGTGTCTCCGTTTATGGGAGCACTATCTGAAAAGGTAGAGTCAATTGTGACGGGAAAGCAGGTTCCGTCTGACAGCAATTTTTTTCAGGATTTGCTGCGGGGAATAACGGTGTCTCTCCGAAACCTGATGTACGAGTTGCTGTTTACGCTGCTGATACTTCCGCTCAATCTTATTCCGGTGATTGGTTCGGTGGTGGCTACTGTGCTTGGTCTGAGCGTGGAGGCGTATTATGCAGGCTTCGGAAATATGGATTACACGCTTGAGCGCAAGCGATACAATGTAGGCCAGAGTGTAACCTATGTAAAGAGTCGTCGCGGTAAAGCGATTGGAAACGGGCTCGCCTTTCTGGGCGTGTTACTTATACCAATACTGGGCTGGTTTCTTGCACCGGCTTTGGGGACAATTGCTGCTACTCTCACCATGTTGGGAGAGGGGGAAAAAATTTAGTCCTGAAGCAGCGAGTGTTCCTTACGGATTTTTTCCTGCATAGTCTGGAGCGCTTTAATCACAGACTCAGGTCTGGGCGGGCAACCGGGGATATAAATATCCACGGGTAGGAAATTATCTACGCCCTGTACCACGCCATAAGCACGGTGCATACCGCCGGTAGAAGCGCATGCGCCCATAGCAAAGCACCATTTGGGGTCGGGCATCTGGTCCCAGATACGTTTGATGGCGTGAGACATCTTATAGGTACACCATCCGGCGACGATCATCAGATCGGCCTGGCGGGGTGAGAAGCGAAAGACCTCACTACCAAACCGCGAAACGTCGTATTTGGGCCCGGCGAAAGCCATCATTTCAATTGCGCAGCAGGCAAGCCCCATTGGCATAGGCCATAAAGCATTGGTACGGGCCCAGTTGGTGACATAGTCAACCGTAGTGAGCAGGTATCCCTGTTGAGGTAATTGTTTTGCTAATGCTTTTTCTAATCCCATGACTTTAAAACCGGATAAGTAGATATTTTGTTTAGTGCGGGAAGCCGGCTGCGATTAGCGCCATTTCAATCCGCCTTTTTTGTAAATGTAAATATAACCCACAAACAGGATCAGCACAAATACCAGCATCTCAATAAACGGGAAGAGCCCGAATTTCAGGAGCAGTTGTTTGTACTGTACAGCCCAGGGGTACATAAAGACTACCTCAATGTCAAAAAGAATAAAGAGCATGGCAACGAGGTAAAATTTCACAGAAAAGCGCTCATGGGCTGTTCCGACCGGATCCATTCCACTTTCATAGACGGAAGCCTTTATTTTATTGGGGCGGGAAGGGCCCAGCAACCAGGACAGGTTGGTAAGCAGCAGCCCCAGTACCAGCGCAATGCTGATCAGAATAAATATCGGCACATAGTTGAGGATCGTCGTGGCCAGCAATATGGGTGTAAAGTTCTCCATGAATCCTGTTTCTGAATTTTGGCCCTAAATATAGAGACAATTGGGGGATTCTTCCAATTTATTTAAATAAAAAAAGGGAAGCCGTATGACTTCCCAACACATTTTTTTGAAAAAAGAAACCTAGTTCAGTGAGATATTATGCATCTCTTCCAACTGGCTGATCATCCGTGTAAGCTTTCTGTTTTCGCGTTCACCCAGATTTCTTACACCGATTCTTTCCGCTTCGTGAATCATGTCAAGGCGGGTACCCAGTTCAAACTGATTCAGCAAGGTTTCACCGGTAAGCTTGTTCCTAACAACTTCCCTGTTAAGAAAGCCTTTAGTGTTTTGCAATTTGGAATGCAACTCTTGAGAAGTCATAAACAGAAGTGATTTTGAGACATACTAAACCTAATATCTCAGCAAAGGTAAGTCATTTTTTTGCGCTTACCAAATAAAATGTTAAAAAAAACGCAGAATTTGATTGAAATATTGCATGAACCGTAATCGATTTCGTAAAAAATAAAACAATTTAAATCAATCGCAGTTGTCCCAAAATAGCGTATTTTCATTAATTTTCGTAGAAAATCAATATTCCATATTTTCGGTTTTCTGTCGAAAAGCGATAAATTGCTTGCCGGTTGCCTCCCGATTACACCCATGAAAGATTTTGGCAGGAGTAGTACAGGCAGCTTTATCCCCGCCTGCTAAACTTCATCGGGTATTCGACCTCAATATCGCCGCGAAGGATTTTCTGAAGCCGGGGTTTCATGATCGACCTCCTAAGGTTGGAAATGTGATCCATAAATAAAATCCCCTCGATATGGTCGTATTCGTGCTGGATCACACGTGCCTTCATCCCCGAAAAAGTCTCTGTTTTTTCCTCAAAGTTTTCGTCGAAATAGTGGAGGGTAATGTCCGACCTCCGTCTCACCACCTCCCGTATATCGGGGATACTCAGGCATCCCTCCTCAAACCCCCAGGGCGTTCCTTTCTCCTCTATTTTTTGGGCATTGATGAATACCTTTTTGAAGTTTTTCATGTCTTCCTCATCCATAGGCGACCCATCAACAACAAAAAGCCTGATCGGAAGATTTATTTGCGGAGCTGCCAGCCCTACACCCTGTGCGTTGTACATGGTTTCAAACATGTTTTCTATCAATTGGGCCAACTCCGGATAGTCCGGGCCAATTTCTTCTGCCCGGGTTCTCAATACCTGATTACCGTAACCTACTATAGGAAGAATCATTTTTTTCTTTTTGCGACATTATTTTGCGGCAAATTTCTTTCTTTCCGGCAGAAAATCAAAACTTATCGGCTTTCCAGAAATTCCTGAAGGATAATTGTCGCACTGATCTGGTTGATCAGGTGTTTGTCCTGCCTTTTCTTTTTACTCAAACCCGCATCTATCATCGTCTGAAAGGCCATCTTAGAGGTAAATCGCTCGTCGCGCAGATGTATGCCTACACCCGGATATTTTTTCTCCAGTTGTGCTGCCAGTTGCCGTACCGCTTCTGTTATATGTGTATCGGTGCCATCCATGCGGGTAGGATAGCCGACGACGATCTCGCTGATCGTTTCTCTGGAAAACAATTCCGCCAGCTTTTGATCCAGAAGAACGGTATCGATACTTCCGATCCCCGTGGCAATCATCTGAAGCGGATCGGTCCAGGCGAGCCCGGTGCGTTTTGCTCCGTAGTCAATGGCGATTATTCTGGGCATAGTATGATCAGGTTTTATGGGTTTTGGGAAGTAAAACCCTGAAAGTAGTGCCTTTTTCCAATTCTGATGCCTTTACATAAATTTTCCCCTTGTGATAGTTCTCCACAATTCGCCGGGTAAGGCTCAGGCCAAGACCCCATCCCCGCTTTTTGGTCGTAAATCCGGGTTCAAATACTTTTTCAAAATTAGCTTTCGGTATTCCTTTTCCGGTGTCCGAAACATCAATATAGTACTGATTGCCCTTTACGCCAGCGTCAATTCTGATAATGCCTTCTTTGGACTGTATGGCATCCAGCGCATTCTTCAGCAGATTTTCTATTACCCAGTCAAACAACTGCGGGTTGACAAAAAGTTTACTCTCAAGCGGGATATTGTTGTGCAGTTCGAGGCGAATACTTCCCCGCTGGGTCATGCGCTTTTTGAGGTACTCTGCCGAATGATCCAGCACCTTTTTGAGACTGGTCTCAACGAGTTCGGGCTGAGAACCGATTTTTGAAAATCTTTCGGCTATGTTTTCCAGCCGTTTGATGTCTCTTTCCATTTCCAGAATCAGCTCATTATCCTCCGGGCGGTCTTCCATTTTGAGTTTGAGTAGCTCAATCCATGCCATGAGGCTCGATACGGGCGTGCCCAACTGGTGGGCAGTTTCTTTGGCGAGGCCTACCCAGACTCTGTTTTGTTCGTTGCGTTTGGCAATGGCAAATCCTGCAAAAACTGCCCCGATAAATACAAAAGCTACCAGCATCTGCACAAAAGGAAACCACCTGAGCCGCTGCACAAGTATGGAGTTTCCGTAATATACTTTCTGAAACCTGCCATCGTCAAACTCGACCACGATAGGGGGATATTCCTGCTTGAGTGCTGCCAGTTTTTTTCGCACTTCCTGTTCTCTTTCTGGTTCGGTGAGGGTTTCGGGTAAATTGAGATTGTCGCCGTCAATGGATTCTCCTTCACCTACAAGGATTTTGGGTGTCTCATCGTCGTTGGGCCTGATGATCCGGCTATGAATAAAGGCAAGCGCCTCGGAGGCGGAATTGGGGTCATCGGGGTCTATTTCATCGGTGATGAATTTCAGCGCGTCGCGATACAGTTCGACTCCCGTTTTTCTTTTTCCTCCAGTTGACGCGCAAGGTAATTGGAGTACAACAATGAGCCTGTAAGTATGATGCCGGCCAGCCCGTAAATCAGCAGGCGGGTGAGCAGTCTGTTTTCAAATGAAAGCATGGCAGGATTGTTTCAGCAATTCATCGAGTTTTTCAACGGAGGTTTCCCAACTGAATCGGTCTCTGACGAAAGATACGCCATTCTCACTTACCGATTGGTGCAATTGTTTGTCTCCGATCAGTTTTAATATACCTGCGGCAAATCCTTCTGCAGTATCTGCCAGCAGGATTTCTGTGTTTTGTGCCGCCCCGATCGCATTGTTTACCAGTGGTGTAGTGATGCAGGGGAGGCCCATCGCCATAGCTTCAAGGATCTTATTTTGCTGACCGCTCCCGCTAAAAAGTGGTGCAGCAAACACTTTTCCTCTTATATAGGCACTGCGAATGTCATCCACCCAGCCTGAGACCGAGACCCTCGGGTCGCTTCCCAATGCCATTACTTCTCCCGAAGGTCTTGCGCCGGCCAGAAGTACGCGGGCCCCGGGATTCTGTTTCCAGACCTGGGGCATCACTTTCTGAACCAGAAACCGGGCCGCTGCCACGTTGGGAAAATAACCCAGGTTGCCCACGAAAACTACTTCACAATCGGCTGAAGTTTCCTGATAATTGCGGGAAAAAAAGCCGGTATCAATTCCGTTGGGGAGAATGTCTGTATCTGCCTGCGCGGTCTTAGGAAGAAGAAGCCTGTCCTGCTCCGAAATAATGGTACGGGCAGAGAACATGTGCGCGGCAATGGCTTCTGCTCTGGCAAGCCGCCGGGCTTCCCAACGGAAGAAAGGCCTGAACCACGGGGGGGACTGATCTGCCCGGCGGTGCATACCAATGGAAAAGCAGTCCATATAGTCCAGTAGCATCGGTATTTTCCACCCTTCTGTATAACGGTACATTCTGATCAACTGACAGAATACGACATCCGGTGACTCATTTTCAAATACCTGGTTTATCTCCTTTTTTATTTTTTTTCTAAAGAAATATCCTGTCTGAAAGGGCTGGCGCTGGAAAACCGACCGGATCAGATTCAGTATTATATCTGCCCGGCGAAGGGGGAAAACATGGATATTTTTACAAAAAGGTTTTAAGGCTTCAAGATGATCTCCCGTTACCTGCTGATCGGTAAGGGCACATAATACGACTTCGTGGTACCGGCTGATGCCCTTTATGAGATGATACATGCGGAGTTTATCCCCTTTTTCAAGCGGATATGGAAAACGGGAAGTAAGTATCATCAGCTTCATTGCGCCGCCAATTTACAATTTTTTGATGTGTACCGGCAGCGAAAAAATGGATCAAACGCGTGTTTATCCGTGGAGTTGCAATTTGAGCAGATTGTTGTATGCTCCCTGGGCCAGGCCAGAAAGTTCTTCATGGGTGCCTGCCTCGATGATTTTCCCTTCATTGAGGACGTAGATCTGGTCAACCTGGCGGATGGTGGAAAGGCGATGGGCGATAATCAGTGTGGTACGGCCTTCCATCAGCTGATTGAGTGCAGCCTGTACCAGGCTTTCGGATTCGGCGTCGAGGGAGCTGGTGGCCTCATCGAGGATGAGGATGGCCGGATCTTTCAGGATCGCGCGCGCAATGGCAATCCGCTGCCGCTGGCCTCCTGATAGTTTAATGCCCCGTTCTCCTACGATCGTATCCAGTTTCTCCGGAAAACCCTGAATAAAATCCCATGCATTGGCCTTTTTGGCTGCGGCTTCAATTTCTGCGTCAGAAGCAGTGGGTTTGCCGTAGGCAATATTTTCTCTGATACTTCCTCCAAACAAAATCACCTCCTGCGGCACCACGCCAAGATTTTTACGGTAAGCCGCGAGGTCGTACGAAGAGACGTTTTGCCCATCTACAGTGATCTCGCCTTCATTTATCGGGTAAAACCGCATGAGCAACTGAGTAACCGTTGACTTTCCCGCACCGCTCTGGCCTACAAGTGCAATTTTTTTACCTGCTTCAATATTCAGACTGAAGTCTTTGAGTACGTTTACCTCCGGGCGGGCAGGGTAGGCAAAATCTACATTCCTGAATTCGATATTACCCTCAATTTTTGCAGCGGGAGTTTCTGTTTCGCCCAGGATCAACTCCGGCGTTTCACCCAGTATTTCTCGTATCCGCTCCGAAGCGCCTATGGTTTTTTGCAACTGACTGTACAAATCCCCCATTCCCGCTACAGAACCTCCGATAAAAGTAGTGTAAAGAATAAAGGAAACCAGTTGGCCTACTTCAATTTCCCCGGAATTGATCATATGCGCCCCAAACCATATGACAAGAATAATACCGCCGAAAAGCGCCACAAATATGAATGAGACAAAAGCACCCCTGAATGCAGCCGCTTTTAAGGCAGTTTTTACGACCTTTCCCAGCGCTCCCTGATACTTCCGCGTCTCCAGCAGTTCATTGGCGAAGGCTTTCACAATCGTCACAGACTGAAAAGTTTCTTCTACTATGGTATTGGATTCGGCGAGCAGGTCCTGGGTGGTTTTTGATAATTTCCGGATAAACCGCCCGAAAATCAGCGCAGCAATGATAATTATCGGGAAAGTACCCATCATAAACAGGGTGAGTTTGGTAGAAATCATCACTACCAGAATGACTACGCCGATAAAAAAGGTGAGAATCTGGCGTAAAAATTCGGCAAGAGAATATGACAGCATGTCCTGTAGCTGGGTTACATCAGCAGAAATACGGCTGTTGAGTTCACCCACTCTGCGCTGCTCAAAAAATGGAATCGGAAGGGTGATAATCCGCTGATAGAGGTCTTTTCGGATGTCTGCCATTGCCCTTTCGCTTACCTGTGCAAACAGGTAAATCCGCAAAAAGGAAAATAGTGCCTGTATGCTGAGGATGCCGCCGAGAACCAGAGCTGTCTGATTGATCTGATCTCCCGAAAGCGCATCCACCAGATTACCCAGAAAGTAGGGGAAAGAAAGTGTTGCGCCGGTAGAAAGCATCAGAAAAACCAAACCCAGCACAAAATACCAGCGGTAGGGGAGAATATATTTATAAATGCCTGAAAGTTGCTTCAGCCCTTCGCGGGTAATCTTCTTTTTATCGGTTTCCTCGTTCTTCATAATATCCGCCATAGTCAGAATCGTCGTCGTCTGAGGGCATATTGAGCATGCCGCTCAGCAGGTCTTTAAATTGTGCGCCGGCATCAGCACTTTGTTTGCCGATAAGGGAGTACTCTGCCAGCCCATGAAGGACGAATTCCATGAGGAAATATTTTTTCTCTTCGCTGATTCCTTTGTGAAATTCTTTTACCAGTTTTTCCAGCCCGGGTACAGACTTGAGTTTGTCCTTATAATGGCTTTCTTTAATATCTGAGGCCAGATCAAGCACATTGCCTCTTCCAAACCATCGGGTAATGTCCCGGTAAGGATTGTTGGTATCGTTTCGTTTGAGTTTTTCGGGGTTGGGAAAATATCGGGCAAAAGTAACGCGTATCGCCTTATTGATCAGCCTTTGGGCGACAATCGCAGGGCCTTCCTGCTCGCCTTCATATACAAGTTCTATTTTTCCGGTAATGGCGGGCGTAACACCACTAAGATCGCCTACCCGTGTATATCCTTTGGATTCGCCATTGAGGATTATTCGTCTTTCAACGGCACTGTGAAGGTTTTCGAATGCCGTAATAGTAAGGCGGGCGGAAACCCCGCTTTTTTCATCCACAAACTCACTGCTTCGCGCTTCGATTGCGATTTGTTCCACCAGTTCTGCACAAATATCATCCACAGCTACGGCTTTCTTCTGCGCATCTGCCAATCTCGCTTCCTGACGCGTAATCTGGCTGGATAGTTCGATAGATTTAGGATAGTGTGTGAGAATCTGGCTTTCAATGCGATCCTTCAGCGGTGTTACGATACTGCCGCGATTGGTATAATCTTCGGGGTTGGCGGTAAAGACAAACTGCACATCTAGGGGAAGGCGCAGTTTAAACCCTCTGATCTGAATATCACCTTCCTGAAGGATATTAAACAACGCTACCTGGATACGGGGCTGAAGGTCGGGCAGTTCGTTTATCACGTAAATGCCTCTGTGAGCCCGGGGAATCAGCCCGTAGTGGATGACTCTTTCGTCGGAGTAGGGCAGTTTCATCGTAGCGGCTTTGATGGGATCCACATCTCCGATGAGGTCTGCCACCGTTACATCGGGGGTCGCCAGCTTTTCGGTATATCTTTCAGACCTGTGGAGCCATTCGATGGGGGTATCATCGCCCTTTACAGCAACGATATCACGCGCATAACGTGAAAGCGGCTGAAAGGGATCGTCGTTGAGTTCAGCGCCTGCAACTACGGGAATATATTCATCGAGCAAATCGGTCATTTGCCGCGCGATACGGGTCTTTGCCTGTCCGCGCAACCCGAGGAGGATCATATTGTGCCTGCTGAGAATGGCCCGCTGCATATCTGGAATGACGGTATCTTCGTAGCCGACAATTCCTTTAAACATCTCTTCTCCTGACTGCATAGCCCGGATGAGATTGTGCCGAAGTTCGTCTTTTATGGATTTGGGTTTATAGCCTGAGGCTTTTAGTTCTCCCAGTGTTTTTATATGTGTAGGAAGTGATTGCGTTGTCATTGAGAATTATTGGATAATTTAGCGGTGAAATTACGATCAATTTATGGCAAGCCCAAAAAGGAATACATCCCGGAGGCAATTTGATCCGGAGGATTTCTTTCGCCGGATTCACCAGCCCGGAGCCAGTTTTCAGGAACTGGAAGCCGCGCTCTGGGAATATCAGTTTCAGAACAATCCGGTCGTAAGTGCTTTTTGCCGGGAACTGGAGACCACGGGCCCTGTATCGGTTCCCATCGGTTTTTTTAAACATTTTCACATGAAAACCGGTGACTGGGAACCTCAAGTGTTATTCTCCAGCAGCGGTACTACCGGACAGGCTCCCTCTCTTCATCCGGTCAGAGACCTTACCCTTTACGACAAAAATTGCCTGGAGGGTTTTTTCAGATTTTTTCCCCGGCAGCAGTACAGGGTTTTGGGACTTTTGCCTTCATATCTGGAAAGAACGGGGTCTTCACTGGTGCACATGGTAAAAACATGGATAGAAGCATTTGGTTTGCCCGGGAGTGGATTTTATTTGTATGATTTTGATGCATTGCGGCAGTCAGTCCGGGAAGCTATGGTTGCCGGAGAGCCGGTTCTTCTGATTGGTGTAGCTTATGCCCTGCTTGATTTTGCCGAAGAGACTGATTTTTCTTTTCCTCCCGATACCATTGTGATCGAAACCGGAGGGATGAAGGGACGGAAAGAGGAAATTACCAGGGAAGAGTTGCACCACCGCATCGGTAAAGGCCTCGGGCTATCGCATATTTACTCCGAGTATGGAATGACCGAACTGATGAGTCAGGCATACACAGATCATACCGGGCGGTTTCGGCCTGCGTCCACGATGCGGGTTTATGTGTCAGATATTCATTTAAACAGACTGATTGAGCCACCGGGGATTTCGGGTCGTTTGCATATTGTGGATTTGGCCAATATTCATTCCTGTGCGTTTATCGCAACGGATGATATAGGCCGGATGCATGAGGATGGCACATTTGAAGTACTGGGGCGGCTTGACACAGCCGAAATGCGCGGGTGCAGCCTGATGGACAACCGGTAATATGAATAGGCTATGAAAACATCCCTTTGTCACACCTGCGCATTTATGCGGGAAGTCAGCAATAAGCGAGGAAGTATCTTTTTTCAGTGTGAAAAAAGCCGCAGCAACCCGTCGTATGCCCGTTATCCTATGCAGCCTGTATGGACATGCAAAGGTTATGAACCCCGCCCTCAGCGCAAAGAAGGCGAGAATATCAGTTGATGTTTCTGGTCTTTTTCAATTTCACTCCGGTTGAGAAGCATCGTGCGGTATTCGCCGCGCACATACAACTCTGCCTGATCGCTGTAATGCGGACTCATCGGATTGCCCGACTGCCCGGTAGGCAATATCGTCTGGCCATGCTCAAGGTCAGCAAAATCAATGACTGCCCTTCGGCTGGGACCCATTTTGGCCGGGTACATTCCTGTAGGCGTGTTGGAAAAACCTGTGTTGTTGATTACTTCCTGACCTCCGGCCACAGGGTAAGGGCCAACGTTGAGAAATTTGTCCAGCGGTGCCACCTTGCCCATTGGATGCTCGTGCGTAACTGTATGAATCTGTTTCCACTGCCAGGTTTGGATATCATTGCCAAACATTTCTTCGAGTTCTGCAAGCGCATCTGTAAAAGCCTGGTTGACAATACCACTTCGATTTTCTTTTACGTCTTTAGTCTGAATATTATCCCACCACAGAGAGGAGTCATTTACCAGAAAAAAAGCCAGGGTGCGTTTCATCAGATGGGCTGTGGCAACCGTGCGATAGTCTTTCTCCCCGATCTCGTCGGCCATGGCCAGATACATGATGCGATTGGTGAGTTTGTAAAACAGGGTAGGGCCTGTCTCCTCCAGCCCGTGGCTGCCGTCCCATTTTTCCAATATATCAACTGCTGCTTTTGCATTGGCTGAGGATTGGTTTTCTGTATCAATCAGCGGAAGGATATTGCGGAGCATGGCTGGATATGGGCCGGTATCGTCTTTGGCCATATCCCGAACCTCAGATGCTGTCCATACGGGTTTGCCGTCCAGCAGATTCATAATGCGCTGTGCGCGGTTTTCGGGCACATAATACCCCGGGATAAGAAAACCATCGACCGCCTCCGGCTGGTTGTTGGCGGAATATACATATCCTGTGGGCGGATTTTCGGACTGGGGGTGGAGCGAAAACGGAAGAACCTCCAGCGGTTCGTCATTGCCCGAGGCACCATCGAGAAACAACTTGGTGTTGACATGTGATGCATACCGGATCAGGTGGCCGGTGGTCCACCAGGCGATGTTGCCGGCAGTATCGCCGTACATGACATTCAGCCCGGGCGCGCTGATCTTTGCCACATTTTCCCTTACCCCTTGCATTGTGGTGGAATGAGCCAGCCCGTAAGCAGCTTCAAGCACAAGCGGTTCTGTATGCAGATAACTCCACCATAAAGCAACAGGTACTGAATCAGTTTCAGCGATTGGCGGGTAAAGGTGATTGACCAAAGGGCCGTGGCGGGAAATTTTTACGGTTAAGGTTGTGTCTGCCCCATCTTTTATATGAATGACCTCTTCGCGAATATCAAGATTTTCCCAGTGGTCATTTACCCACACCTGTTCCGGCGCATCCGGGTTACTTTTCTCAATATAAAAGTGTGTGTCATCATTTTCAAACATGGTAAGGCCAATGGCATGGCTGCGGGTATGGCCGATGGGTGCAAATGGAAATCCGGCGAGGTGGTTGCCGTAAAGGGTGAATTCGGGGGTTTCGAGGTGCGCTTCATACCAGACGGAAGGCTGGCCGAATCCGATATGAGGGTCATTGGCAAAAAGCACTTTCCCTGAGGCTGATCTTTGCGGGCCGATGACCCAGCCGTTGCTTCCGATGAAAAGAGACACGGGAAGGGAATGTATAATTTCCTCAATCGTGGTTGTAAAAGCGGTTTGTGCTTCAGCTTGTTGCGTAAAATGCCAGGGGATTTTGGTCTGGTTTCCACCGAGATTGAGGTCGAGGTCGCGGAGGTAATCATCGCCGTAAAGAGCCGCAATTTTGTGTACGACGGGCTCTTCTTTGAGACCTTCGGCAAAGCCGAAGGCCATATATCCTGATACATCAAACAGGAATGCATGCGAAAAAGGCTGTTTTTCCAACCCTAAGAGCGTAAATTCGATTGGTGTTTCTCCGGTTTCCACAAAATGGTTTATACCTGCAAGGTAAGCATCAGCAGCTTTTTTCCAGGGCTGATCCATATTGGAAAAATACGTTTTGGCAGCTTTTTCCGAATGGCGGTGAATGCCCAGGGTACGAAAGAGCATGTCGGCTTTGAGGAGGTCGTGGCCAAAGGTTTCGGCGAGCCTTCCTTCTGCCACCCGTCGGATCATTTCCATCTGAAAAAGTCGGTCGCGGGCATGTACATAGCCGAGTGCAAAATACACATCATGGTCATCAGCGCCATAGATATGAGGTACACCGTAGGTATCATACAATACTTCCACGCGGTCGGAGACCGCCGCAGCCTGCAATTCTCCGGAATAGACCGGAGAGGAGGACGATACAAAGAAGTATCCGGCAACAAGGCAGAGAAGCACAATAGCCAGAAGGATAAAGAGGGAGTAGCGCAGTACTTTCATAAACCAGCTAAAAATTGGGCTGAAATTTATGAAATTATTTTATGAATAATGGTGGGGCGGGACTATTGCCCGGCAAACTTGCCATAGAGGAATTTGCCTTTCTGGATTTCGCCGTTGGCTTTGGTGAGGGTACCGTCGCCGTGTACGCGTCCGGCGTTAAATTCACCTTCATATATATTGCCGTCGGCATAGGCATATTTGCCTACTCCGTGGCGTTTGTCCATGTTCCATTCTCCTTCATATTTGCTTCCATCGCTATAGACATAGGTGCCTTTTCCGTGCTTCTGTCCATTGAGCCATTCGCCCTCATACTCATCTCCGTTGCTGTGAATGAGTTTACCAAATCCATTGTAACGTCCGTTTTTGAAGGTGCCGGTATAGCTGGAGCCGGCGGGAGTGGAAAGGGTACCTTCACCTGTCATTTGTCCGCGGGTCCATTCACCTTCATAAATCACACCTGAGGCGAAGTCCATTCTACCCTGGCCTTCTTTTTCCCCGTTTACCCAGTTTCCTTCATATATATCGCCTTTTTCGGAGATCATTTTACCCTGGCCGTTGCGTTTGTTGTCAACAAAGTCACCTTCGTAAATGTCGCCATTGGGATAGATATATTTGGCTTTACCGGCTACTTTTCCATTGGTCCACAGTCCGGTGATCTCTGTGCCGTTGGGAAAAGTAAGAACGCCATCCCCATTTTGCTGATCTTCTGCCCAGTTACCTTTATAAATGTTACCGTTGCTGAAAGTATAGACGCCATATCCGTCCATTTTCCCTTTTTTATAAGCGCCCTGATAGATGTCTCCGTTTGAGTAAGTATAAATACCTTCCCCATTCATCTCATCATTTTTCCATTCGCCATCGTACTGGTCTCCGTTGGCAAGTTTGTACAGGCCTATACCATGGCGTTTGGCACTGCGCCAGTCGCCTTTATAGTAGTCGCCATTGGGATAAGAGTACACACCTTTTCCGGTGTCGCAGTCTCCTTTGATACATTGAGCAGAAGCGGAGAGCGGTATGATTGCCAGAATAGAGAGGCTAAGAACGGTAATAAGGGACTTGTAGAGCTTATACATATTCAGCAAGAGATTTGGTACGGATAAAAATAATGGATTGACCTGTGGCATAAAGGTAATTTCCGTTCATTTCCTTACATCCCTTAGAAACCGGCACATATGGTAAGTATGATTAGGGAAAAAGCGGGAGGTAATACTGTCAGATTTATCCACCTATACAATAATCAGTCCAGCAGACAATTACATCCTTGATAATTTACGAAAATAATATCAAAAAAATAAAGGGATAGACCTGAGGCATCTCTGCCTGCATCTGAGGGTGGATATTGACCGATCGCGTATCAACTGGGTGAGGTAAAACAGAAAAATCTGCATTTTCCCCTGAAATCTTACGCACGAAAAAGAGCGGGGAATGGCAAATTGGAAAGTCTATCCGGAGTTAATTTTGGTAATTCGTAGTATTTTGGTCTTTTCTGCTTCCTTCAAATATAGAATATCCGTGGAATCTGCATTCGAGAGAGCCATTAAATACCTGAATTTTTTTCTCTGGGCGGAGGCCAACGCGTTTCATTGCAGCGGAGTTGGAGCTGAGAATCCATACTTTATATCCCGGCCATGATTTTTTCATTCTGTCTCCGATATTCTGATAAAAAGATTCGATATCATCATGGCGTAGTCTTTCTCCGTAAGGGGGGTTCATGACAGCGACTCCTCCTCCGGCCGGAGGAGGCAGGGTGAGAAAATCCTGCTGCGAAAGGTGAATAAGTTTTTCAATCCCCGCATTTTTCACGCTCTGCCGGGCGATATCGAGGTTTCCTGCCGAGATATCGGAGGCATATATTTTGGCGTCTGAGGGTTTGATCTGTCTTTTTGCTTCATTTTTTACCTTTTGCCAGAGAGCAAAGTCAAAATTTTTCCAGTTGCGGAAGCCAAAACTGCGGCGAAAAATTCCCGGCGGCGTATGGGTTGCGATAAGTCCGGCTTCGATGGCGATGGTTCCCGAACCGCACATAGGGTCAACGAAGTTGGCTTGTCCGTCCCAGCCGGTGAGCAGCACCAGTCCTGCGGCGAGGGCCTCATTGAGCGGAGCGCGGTGTTCGTTGAGGCGGTAACCCCGGCGGTGGAGCGATTCGCCCGAACTGTCGAGCGAAAGAGAAACCTGAGTATCGGAAATATAGAGGTGAATGCGGATCAGCGGATTTTGAATATCAATGGAGGGGCGTTTGCCGGTGTGGGCGCGAAACTGATCTGCGATGGCATCCTTGGCTTTAAGGGCTGCGAAGTGTGAATGGGGAAAATGCGGGGAGAAAGCCACTGCATCAATAGCAAAGGTGTGGTCAACACTCATCACTTTGGCCCAGTCAAAAGATTGTACCCCCTGGTAGAGGTCGTCGGCATTACGCGCTTCAAAAGAATGCAGGGGTTTCAGAATGTGGAGGGCTGTGCGAAGACATAGATTGGCTTTGTAGAGAAAAGCCAGGTCACCGTTGAATCGTACGGCACGGTTGAGAATGGAAATATCTTCAGCGCCCAGATCTGTCAGTTCGCGGGCAAGAACCGGTTCAAGACCAAACAGCGTGGTGGCCACAAGGGGGAAGGCATCCTGCATATTCATGGTGCAAAATTAGGGAAAACAGGAATAATTGAGGGAAAAACGGGAAAAAGAAAAAAAATTTATGGAAAAAATCGAATGCTGTACTCTTTGAGAGAAAACCATATTGAAGCTGCAGCGACAATATTCCGTTCTTTGAATTGCGAAAAAGGTCTGAACAAACTTCATCCGGAATCGGGAAATAAAACGCCGGGTTATGCCGGGAAGAGGTGCAGGTGGTGGATCAGATATGCTGAGAGCAGGATACAGAGATGCATAATTTTAATGACTGGAAATTGAAGAATCTAAAGGGAATTTGGTGGCGATAACGATTTCGGCATAAAAAAACCTTTGGTATTGCAAGTATTTGCAGGAATAGTAATATTATAGCCCTCAACAAAATTGTATTAATTCTTTGTGTTTACGAACCAAATACATAATTTTGGACAGATTAACTTCTAAATTGTACATCAAACTAAAGGCTTTCAGACATGGCTGAAACTAACAAACCTACGACATCTAATGCCTCCGGTGAGGCTCAGATTAAACCCGCAAGCCCTTTAAGGCAATCTTTCCGCTTCTCGCGATCGTTGTATGTTTTACGATAGCAGAGGTTGCTTTCTGGAAAGGCTTCGGGCACCCCAGTAACTTTAAAAACGGAGTGGAACTGGACCGAGTTTATCAGGAATGGGTCAAGGCGACAGGCGGTAAAGATGAAGAATCTGCACCTCCCAGAGCTCAGGATCAGGAACCTGCCAATACTTATGGCCTGATTTACAAAGGTGGTTGGGTAATTCCGATTGGTATGACACTCGCATTGGTACTGTTTACCTTTACCATTGAAAGAGGAATCACCATCAGCCGCGCCAGCGGAAAAGGAAATGTGGATGTATTTGTGAAGAAAGTGCGCAATCTCCTTGCCAAAGGAAATGTGGATGGCGCTGCTCAGCTTTGCGACAAACAGCGTGGCTCAGTGGGCAACGTGATCAAAGCTGGTCTCCGCAAATACAAAGAAATGGAAGTAGCTGCTGATCTGGAAAAAGAGCAGAAGAAAACAGCGATCCAGTCAGAAATCGAAGAAGCTACTATGCTTGAGCTTCCGATGCTGGAAAGAAACCTTCCCATTATTGCTACTACGGCTTCACTTGGTACGCTTGTCGGTCTTATCGGTACCGTATTGGGTATGATCCGGGCATTTAGTGCGCTGGGTGAAGGTGGTGCTCCTAATGCTGCCGAGCTTTCCGTCGGTATCTCTGAGGCGCTTATCAACACTGCCCTGGGTATTTCTACCTCGGCTCTCTCTATCCTCGCCTACAACTTCTTTACAACTAAGATAGACGGCATGACTTATGCCATGGATGAAGCTGGTTACAGCATTGTTCAGACCTTCGACGTAAGAAACTAATTTGTGGTTCTACTTAAAAAAATGAACAATGTCAGCAAAAAAGCCTAAAAAGCACCCGCCTTCAATTGACATGACGGCTATGGTGGACGTGGCCTTCCTGTTGCTTACTTTCTTCATCCTTACAACTACCCGCTTCCGCGAGGATTCTAAAGTAGAGGTTGATATGCCTGGTTCTGTATCGGACCTTCCGGTTCCTGATATTGAGCTTTGTACGATCTCGGTTTCTCCTGACGGAAAGGTATTTGTAGGCTTCTCGGATCCGCTGACGCGCGAAGAAGTGCTGAGGCGTTTTATCTCCGAAAAAGAAGCCACTATCTCCAAGGATGCTGCTTCTTATTTTTCCACCCTTCAGGAATTTGGTGTTCCGCACAGGGAAATGGAAAGATGGCTCCAGGGAGAAGGGGATGAATTGAAAGAATATCCTCACAATGGGATACCGGCAATGGTAACGGACTCTGCTACCATGACGGGCAACGACCTGAAAGACTGGATTCGTTGGGGACGTCTTGCAGACCAGCGCATGCGCTTCGCCATCAAAGGCGACCAGGATGCCGGCTACGAGCAAATCTCCCACGTGATCAGTTCGCTTCAGGAATGGAACGTGAATCAGTTCAGCCTTATCACCTCGCTCGAAGAAGGTGGTACAGTTGAAGTAGAATAACACTATATTATTTAACCCTTTAACTTGAGTATAACATGGCTGATGTAGATACCGGGTCTAAAGGCGGTGGGCGATCAAAAAAAGGTGGTTCCAAAACCAAAAAGAAATCTACCAGGATTGACATGACCGCAATGGTGGACGTTGCTTTCCTGCTTCTTACCTTCTTCGTACTCACCGCTACCATGTCCAGCTCTTCAGTAATGGAGCTGACCATGCCCCCGAAAGTAGATGAACAAGATGAAGAGGATCTTTACAAAAAAATCCTCGAAGACAAGATCATGACTCTCGTTCTCGATGAAAACGATATCGTTAAATATTATATCGGCATCACAGAACCCGAAATTCTTGAGACCAACTTCTCCGACGAAGGTTTGAGAAAGGTGCTCCTGAGCCATATTTATTACGGCAAAACTATCGGACAGCCGCTTTGTAAGGACGTAAATAACGCACCCGGTTGCTGGGACCCGATCTTTGTGATCAAACCCCGCAAACAAAGCCGCTACAAAAATCTCGTGGATTTGCTCGACGAACTGGCTATCACTCAGGCACCCAAGTATGCCATCGATAAGTTTACAGCTCAGGATAGCCTCCTGCTTATCGGTGAACTCACTCCCGACGAAGAATAGTCCTTCTCCCGAATACCCGTGGAATATCAATATTTATTGAAACTTTTATTTTGACAAACTATGTCGCAGGCAATCAGAGCATCTTTGGACGAAATGGTCTTTGAAGATCGTGAGAAGCGGTACGGTGCGTATTTTCTACGGAAAAAATACCCCACCCACCTCATGGTTGGAACGGCCATTATCGGGATCGCTGCTGTTCTGTTTACCTTCGCTCCTCTGATCGCCAAGTCTCTTGGTATTCAGGGAGAAGTTAAGGAGAACAAAAGCCTTTCCGTGACAATCAACATGGAGGACCTCCCGCCGCCACCCGCGATCGACGAGGACAAACCACCGCCACCACCCCCGCCTAAAGTTCCGCCACCACAGGTGAAAACCGTAGCCTTCCAGATTCCGGAACCTACACCTGAGGAAGAACTTGAAGACGAGGATCAGACCATCGCAGAAGTTCAGGAACTGAAAGAAGCACCCAATATCGGTCTCGAAGACAAAGAAGGTGCTGACGAAGGTTTCTTTGACGGCGAAATTGATGCTGACGGTGATGTACCCGAAGTAATTGTGGAACAGGAACCTGAAATCAACGCCTTTATCTTCGCCGAAGAAGAACCCCAGCCGGTCAATATGGATGACATCAGAAAACTGATTGGTTATCCGCAGATCGCAAGGGACGCCGGTATTGAAGGTAGTGTCGTGGTAAGGGTTCTCGTGGACAAAAAAGGGAACTATTCCAAACACCGCGTAATCAATCAGGTGCACCCCATCCTTGAAAAAGCCGTAACGGAGCATATCGCAAAACTCCGCTTTACACCAGCGATTCAGGGGGGTAAGCCGATTCAGTTCTGGGTCAACATCCCTTTCAACTTCAAACTTCTCAACTAGAAGTCCGGTTGAATCAAAAATACAGAAGCCGTTCCGTCAGGAGCGGCTTTTTTTGTTGCCCGTTGATACCCCGCTTTTTTCCGGTTTCTCCTGAATCAGTTTGATATTTCCCGATATACACAATTTACTGATATGGGTTTCGTATATTGATTGCTTCTGTTTATTCACTAAGTTATTCCAATGCTTCGATTCTTGCGGTTTTCCCTTCTTTTGACCATTTTTTTTAATCTGTTGGCCCTCCGCGTGTTTTCTCAGGAATATTATTCTGCCATCGGACTTCGAACCGGCTCTGATACAGGAATCAGCCTGAAACATTTTTTTGCCTCCTCCGCTGCTTTTGAAGGCATGATTGTCTATCGGCAGACAGGATTTCGGGCTGTGGCACTTGCAGAACAACATTTTTTTATGGGCAGACACTCCCAGTCTGCGATCTATCTGGGGCTGGGCGGGCACTTTGGCTACTCGGGGCTGGTGGTGCCTGAAGAACTACCCCGGCAGGTTGCCGGCGTGGATTTTCTGATAGGATTTGAATACGTTTTTCCCCATTCTCCCCTCGTTTTTGCTTTTGATCTCAAACCGCTGTTTGAACTGCGATACGATCCTGTTTTTCAGGTAATAACGCTGCGGTTTCCCTGCGTTATGTGATCCAATAGTTTCTCCGGGAGGTATTTGGTTTAGTGATATTATTTTGCGAATTTAAAATTTCCCAAATAACCATATATCACACCAGCTAAACTTCCCCTATGAGCAAGACGATTTATGCACTCTTTGTCGGAATTGACAAATATAAACCTCCGGTTCCGGCGCTCGACGGCTGCGTAAATGACATGCGCGCTATGCGCGATTTTCTCGATCGCAAAGCCCGCCGCAATGGCATTCCCCTGAAAATGGAAGTGCTTGAAAATGAAGACGCTACCCGGACAAATATTGTCTCAAAATTTGAAAACCACCTCTCAAAAGCTACCAAAGACGATATTGTTTTCTTTTATTACAGCGGCCACGGCTCACAGGAACCCGCTCACCCTTTATTCTGGTCGATAGAACCCGAAAAGAAAAACGAAACGCTGGTTTGCTACGACAGCCGGAGTTTTGACGGAATGGATCTGGCTGATAAAGAACTTGCCACACTCATCGATATGGTCGCCCAAAACAACCCGCATATCGTGGTCATTACCGATTGCTGCAATTCTGGTGACAATACAAGAGGCCTGGATGACACCAGAACCCGCCAGTCTGCCGCTACCACCAAAACCCGTGCGCTCGATACTTATATCCTGCCCCGGGGTTTTGATTCAGACCGAAGTGCCATGTCTGTAGCTGGTACAGAATCATTCACCGTTCCCTCTCCACGACATATTGCCCTGGCGGCGGCACATTCTTTTCAACTGGCAAAAGAAACCACACTTGCCGGTTCCCCCAGAGGCGTATTTACTTATTCTCTGCTGGAAGTACTGGAAGGGGCAGTGGGCCCCATTTCCTACAGCGATCTTTTGCGCAGAGTACGGTCGCTGGTTCAACAACGAACCTATGATCAGGTGCCTCAGATGACCGCAGTGGTGGATACTGATATTGATCTGAATTTTCTCGATGGCACTACTTCTGTTGAAACACACTATTACCTGCTGTCCAATAACCGCAAGACAGGATGGGAAATAGACGGAGGAGCTGTCCATGGTATCGTTGCCGGAGCGTTTGGCGGACCGCAGACAGAGCTTCTGGTTTTCAGAGATGGAGCAGATGATACAGAAATGGCCAATCCGGCCAAAGCGCTGGGGCGTATATCGGTTAAAGAAGTTATGCCCGACAAAAGCCTGATCCGGGAAGAGGGAAATCTTCAGCTTGATACAACCAAAAATTACCGCGCAAAGGTGGTAGCGATGGGAATACAGCCACTGGTAGTATATGTAAAAACTGCCAGCGAACACGCCCGCAACCTGGTGAAAGTAGCACATGGTAATGCGCAGGCGGAAGACAAACTTCTGGTCAAACTATCCGACGATCCCGCCGGATCAGATTATAAACTCATCGCCAACGAAAGAAGCGAATTTATCATTGTCAGAAAAACGGATGGAGATGACCAGCCACTGGTCGAACAAATCTCTGGTTTTACTCCCCAAAGCGCAGCAAAAGCCATTGAAAACCTTGCGCATATTGCCCGCTGGGAGCGGCTGCTCAAACTTCAAAACCCCGGCAGTGCCATCCGATCGGGCGGCATAGTCGTAGAGATTTGCCATCCGACCGAAAACCGGGCTTTCCGTTCGGAAAGGGATGGGGATGTGATCCTGCGCTATCGCAAAGCCGACGGCGCATCAGGCCTGCCCAGATTCAGAATCAAACTGGTAAACCGCGGCAGCCAGAAACTGTATTGCACGCTTATCTATATGTCGTCGCTGTTTGGCGTTGAGCCGGGAATGTTGCCCCAGGGTGGTTTATGGCTTGCGCCCGGAGAGGAAATCTGGGTGAGAAACGGTGCCGTACTCAAAGCAGAAGTTGACGACAGCTTTGCATCTTTTGGCCGGAAAAGTGTTCAGGAAGTGCTGAAAGTGATCGCTTCAACCAAAGAATTTGACGCAAGTCTGTATCGGCTGGAAGAGCTTAACAAGCCTGTCCCGGTCAGTCGCAGCCGGAGTGCATTAGAGGAAAGCACGCGTGGATTTTCTTTCGAAGAAAACGCCCGTGCAACCGGAGATGACTGGAATACTTTTGACTTCCCGGTTACGATTATCCGGGAGGACTGATTCTCAGCTAATTAAATATCAATATTGGCATATTTGGCGTTGCGCTCGATAAACTCGCGGCGCGGCGCTACGTCATCGCCCATCAGGATGGAGAAAAGGTGATCGGCTTCTGCGGCACTTTCAATAGTTACGCGCTGAAGGGTTCTTCTTTCCGGATCCATTGTAGTATCCCAAAGCTGGTCAGGGTTCATTTCTCCGAGACCTTTATATCGCTGGATAGTAACTTTCGACTCATCGCCATTGCCGAGCTCGTCAATGGCTTCTTTACGTTGGGCTTCTGACCAGGCATATTTATGTTTTTTACCGGCGCGCACCTGATAAAGCGGCGGTGTGGCAATAAACACATGGCCTGCTTCTATGAGCTCGCCAAAGTAGCGATATACCAGGGTAAGAAGGAGGGTACGGATGTGACTTCCATCGATATCGGCATCGGTCATGATAATCATTTTGTGATATCTGAGCTTATCGAGGTTGAGCGTTTCTCCGTCGCCGATACCCGTAATTCCCAATGCGAGGATGATATTACGGATTTCTTCGTTGTCGTAGATTCGGGAAGGATGCGATTTTTCGACATTAAGGATTTTTCCACGGAGGGGGAGGATAGCCTGAAAATGGCGGTTGCGCGCCTGTTTGGCACTACCACCCGCAGAGTCACCTTCCACGAGGAAGATTTCACATTCTTCGGGATGGCGGCTGGCGCAGTTGGCAAGTTTTCCGGGGAGCCCGCCTCCGATAGAGGAACTTCTTTTCTGCACAGCTTCCCTCGCCTTTTTGGCTGCATTGCGGGCCTCTGCTGCGAGAACTACCTTAGAGACGATCAGTTTGGCTACTGTCGGATTTTCTTCGAGGTAATAGGCCAGTTGCTTGCTTACAATAGAACTTACGATGCCTGCGACGTCGGAGTTTCCGAGTTTGGTTTTAGTTTGTCCTTCAAACTGCGGCTCCTGTACTTTGACGGAAATGACTACGGTAAGACCTTCGCGAAAATCATCGCCCGTAATGTTGAATTTCACTTTTTTCAGGAGACCTTCATTTTCCGCATAATTTTTCAGGGTTCGTGTCAGTGCGGTTTTAAACCCCGAAACGTGGGTTCCTCCTTCGTGGGTATTGATATTATTGACGTAGGAGTGAATATTTTCATTAAACGAAGAATTGTACTGAATTGCGAGCTCTACGGGCGTGGTCTGCTCATCGTCAATTCCGTTTATATAAATAGGCTCATTGTGGAGCGGCTGGCGGTTGGCATCGAGATGTTTTACAAATTCCGTAAGTCCGCCTTCAGAATAGAAAGCCTTGGTAAGAAACTTCAGCCCTTCGTTTTCCGGCCTTTTCAGATCTTCATCCGTGAGGGGCTCCCGCAGGTCGGTAATGGTAATGCGAATTCCTTTATTGAGATAGGCAAGTTCTCTGAGGCGGGAGGCCAGGGTGTCGAATTTGTATTCGGTAGTGGTGAAAATAGTCCCATCAGGCCAGAAACGAGTTTCTGTACCGCGGTAGCTGGATTCTCCGGTTACTTGTACCGGAGTTTTGGCCACGCCTTTTTGGTATTCCTGTTCGTACATTTTCCCATCTCGGTAAACCCACACATGACAACGGGTTGAAAGTGCATTTACACAGGATACCCCTACTCCGTGGAGACCGCCGGAAACCTTGTAGCTGTTTTTATCAAATTTACCTCCGGCTCCCAGGCGTGTCATTACCAGTTCGAGTGCAGAGAGGCCTTCTTTTTCGTGAACATCCACCGGAATACCCCGGCCATTATCTTTTACTGAGATGGAATTGTCCTCGTGGATTGTGACAATAATATCTGAGCAGTACCCGGCCATCGCCTCATCAATGGAGTTATCGACTACTTCATAGACCAGATGGTGCAGTCCCCGCTCTCCAACGTCACCAATATACATGGCGGGTCTTTTCCTCACGTGCTCAATACCTTCAAGTACCTGAATATTACTGGCGGAATATTCCTTAGACTGGTTTTCCAAATCGCTCATCAGCTTCGTTTTTCGGTTGTTCTAATTAGTTCAAAACGGAGCATAAAATTACGAAAATAAGCCCGTTTTTCCCATTTTTTCACCCAATAAAAAAAGGGCAATACGCACGGGAATCGCCCTTTTTCAGATTATTTTTCAGCCAACTTCCGGGAGGGAGGAAATCGGGTATTTTCCCTGTCTAGTTTTTCTTCTTTTTGGGAAATCCAAACTTGTCTTTCAGGTCATTCAGGGTTCCTTTCAGATCTTCTCCTGTCTGGGTTTTTATGCCTTCTTTCAGTTCATTGGCGAGGTCTTCTTTGGTTTTTCCGTTGGTAACGGCGTTGAGCAGGCTGTCTTTTACCTGATTGGCCGTCTGGTTGACAACACTTTTCAGGCTGTCTTTGGCTTCTTTTTTCAGGTCGCTGATCTGTGATTTAATGCTGTCTTTATTGAGCTGTACATCGGTACCCAGTTTATCCGAAATTTTATCTTCTGCCAGGTCTGTCAACTGATTGCCGATTTCATCTCCTGTACCTCCACCTGCTCCGGTGATTTTGGGCGAAAGTGTGGTTCCGCCCAGTTTCAGGTTCACGTTTACCCGCTCGCTGGTTTTGATTGCCCCGCCAGACAGATTGGAGAGTGCCGTAAATGCGGAGGTGCCAATAGACCCGGAAGGTGCATCAATGGCAAGGTCGTAGTTGAGGTCGCCGGCAATGTTCTGCTTTCCGCTCATAGTCACCACAATATCTTTGACTTTGAGGTTAATCGGGCTGATCTCCAAAAAGCCGTTTTCTATTTTAAACTTTCCTTCCAGATCTCTCAGATCCATTTTTGAAAGGGCTTTGATGTTGGTCTTTTCGGCAAGTGCATTCATGGTTCCTGCGTTTTCCAGGGTGCCTGTGACAACCTGAAAAAGCCCCAGACTGTTTACTTCTTCGAGTACAGGCATCATATTTTCCTTCAGTCTTCCCGAAATGCCAAACTCGGTATTACATACCCCTTCGACAAATTTGAGGATAGGAGCAAAACTTTGCACAGTCGTAAAATGTGTAAAAGCCTCTTTGATGGCCAGGTTTTTTACGTTCATGTAAAAATTGTAGGTGGGTTTGCTCAACTGTACTGTATTATATACCCCACTCATCGCTACCTGACTTCCCAGCATGCCAAATGCTACATCTTCCATTGAAACTTCCTGGTTGGCGACAGTAATTTTTCCTTTAATGTCTTTGAGGACAAGGTCGTCGTAAATCACTTCTTTCATATCGGCATCAAAGACGACATCCAGGTTGTCGGGAACAGGAATTACCTCCAGTTCGCTTTCTTCTGCTGTTTCTCCGCCTGTGGTAGCTGCACTTTCTTCTTCTACCATCCATTCATTGAGATCCATGCGGTTGGAAACGAGGCTCATGCTGCCTTTGAGCATCTGGTTATCCATAAGCGCATAAGCCATATAATTGCTGAAATAGCCATTTACTGCGTAATCGCTGCTGCCCAGTTTGCCTTTGGCTGAGGTGATTTCCAGTTTGGATGGGGTAAATGAAGCGGTGCCGGACTCTACCGTAACAGGTTTGGGGAGATAATAGTCTGTGTAAACCAGGTTCTGTATTTTTACCGTACCGCTGCTCGCCAGGCTGGTGTAATTTTCTGCTTCAATGTCTGAATACTTCCCACTGGTAGCAAACTGATCCACAACAATTTTTCCTGAAAGACTCATGCTGTCGATGGGATAAATCTGCATAAGTTTTTCCAGATCGAGGCTGCCCGAGGCTTCTACTTTGTAGTTGGGATCGTCAAAATTGGCGACATGTGCGCTGCCTGCAATGGGCTCTCCGTCGAGCTGGAATTTGAATTCAGGTACGTCCAATACCGCAGATGTCATGCTTCCATCGGGGTCGTGAAGGGTAGCGTGAAACTGGAGGCCTGTGAGTTCGGCAGGGTATTCTGCATTTTTTACGTATCCTTCCTTCATGTCCATGACGGCATCAACCCGGGGGAAGGTTCCTGCGGCTTCGTCATATATTCCGTCAGCATTGGCATCAATGGAGAACTGACCGCTCAGGGCAGTGCCTTCTATGGGGAATATACTGGTAAGTTCGCCCAGGTTGAGATCTGTTTTGAGGTTGCCTTTGATTTTGATTTTTTCAAGGCCGGTAATCTGTGCCTGAGCATCTATGGGATTTCCACCAAAATCGGCGTGCATGCTTCGCAGGTCAACGAAGGTTTTTTCGAGATCGCCATCGGGGTTGAGGATCGAAACATCCACATTGATACCGGTAACAGGTTTGGGCAGATCGGGGTATTGCATCATGGCATCGGCCACCCTGAGGTTCAGGCCAAAACCGGGCATACGGGTATCGTTGTAGGTTCCTTTGGCAAAACCATCGAAGGAGAGGGTGCCATCCGTTTTTATATCTTTAAATGATTCGGAATAAACCCCGGGTATCAGGGAGAGGATACTGCGGAAAGACGTGCTCGGTGTGCTGAAACTGAGATCCATGTCAATGTCGTCTGCCGGCATGGATACCCACCCGTCAAGTTTCAGCGGAAGCTCATTTACGGTAAAGAGGTTGTCAAGAAAATCAATTTTGAAGTCAGTATCGGTGAGCAGGATTTTCATATCTGCTTTTGCCTCTGCTTTTGCGCCCTGGAGGTATTTGATTCCATCGTAAATGACCGTAAGTTTTTGTGCCTGAGTCAGGGTGTTAAGTTCGTAGGTTTCCAGGGTAAAGTCACCACTCCCCGAGTGGTTGAGGCCGGCAAGCTCCAGGCGCATGGGCAGCGTCGCATCATCGTAGATGATGGTGGAGTTGTTGAGTTGGTATTCCTGAAGTTTTATCACCAGTTCTGAACTGGATTCCTCCACGGGAAGCGTATCGGTGGCGGTAGAATCTTCTTTTACAATGTCCCAGTTGGCAGTGCCGTCTTTTAGTACCAGTGCTTTGACTTTGCCTTCATCGAGAATGATTTTTTTCAGGTTAATTTGCGATCCGGAGATGACACTCATCATATCCACCACCAGGTCAAAACTTTTGCCGTGAATCAGGGTATCTGCCCCGAAGGTATCGACGCCTACCACGCCAAAGTCGTGAATCGAAACACGGGCGTTGGGAAAATTACGGATAAATGAAAGGCCTACATCCGAAAAATATACCTGTGCATTGAGGGACTGGTCAATCTGGTCGCGGACTATGCCCTCAATCTTGTCGCGGAACAGAAATGGGGTCGCTAAAAGTGTGATTATCAGTAGAGTAAGGATAATCCCTGTGATTTTCAATAGTTTTTTCATCGCCTGATAATTGATACGCAGGACAGTTGTGTCTATAAGAGTAAACGCTCAGATAAAGGTACAAATTATTGGCGGTTAAATCCCGTGCAACAGTACGAAAAATATAAGCCAGGTGAGAAACAGGATGGGCAGAAGAATAATGAAGCTGTATTTGATAATATACCCGAAGAAACTCGGCATTTCCACCCCGCGTTCTTCGGCGATGGATTTAACCATAAAGTTGGGGCCATTTCCGATATAGGTGAGGGCGCCAAAAAACACGGCGGCAACGGAGATGGCGCGGAGGTAATCTTTGGTCACGATGTCCACCGTCCCTGCGGCGAAAGCGGCTACATCCGCTGACTGGCTCACATTGAGGTTAAATTTGGCGAGGGCGGCGGAGAGGAAGTTGAGATAAGTGGGCGCGTTATCGAGTACCCCCGAAAGTGCGCCGGTAATCCAGTACATGCTGTTTACCGAGAAAAAGGATTTACCTGCATCGCTGCCCGCAAATTCTCCGATAAGCTGGAGGGCGGGCATCATGGCGAAAAAGATACCCGCAAAAAGGAAAATCACCTCATTGATAGGATCAAAGGTAAATTCGTTTCCCCGGAGCGCAGACTTATCGGCAAAAAAGTAGCTGCCAATGCCGGCACTTAATTGGATTACTTCGCGGAGAAAAGAGTATTTGGAGCCGTGATAGGTAATGGCCGGAACCCATTCGACCACATTGGGGTCGAGAAAAACGGCGCCTACGATAATCCCCAGCCAGAAGAAATTGCGACCTCCACGGAGAATGATCTTTCCGGAATAAAGCGACTCCACGCGGTCAAGATCTTTTTTATTCCTTCGGTCATAAAAGTAAAACACAACCGAGAGCATAATCAGCGCAAATATCCATTCCGGCAAGACGTGGATAAATGTCCACTGGAATGGTACACCTTTTAGAAATCCCAGAAACAAAGGCGGGTCGCCAATCGGGGTAAGTGAACCGCCGATATTGCTCACCATAAAAATAAAAAAGATGATATGATAAGGCTGGAGGTGATCTCTGTTGAGCCTGATAAACGGACGGATCAGAAGCATAGAGGCGCCGGTAGTACCGATAAGGTTGGAAAGCACGGAGCCGATAATAAGCAGCGCGAGATTGGCCAGTGGAGTGCCTTCCCGGTCAATCTGAATCAGAATCCCTCCCGATGCAATATACAGCGGTGCAAGAAGGGCAATAAAGGAAATATATTCGGAGAGTGCGTGAGTGGGTTCATGCGCTCCCGGCAGGCCAATCAGGTAATAGGAAAGGGTAATCAATCCCAGCCCCGGCGCGATAAATTTGTAGTATTTGTGCCAGAAGTGAGGGAAAAATACAGGCCCTGTGGCGATAAGTGAAAGCAGAATAAGAAAGGGAATGACTGACACCGGATGCGGATGATGTTCAGTCCCTTCTCCATGTTCGCCCCCGTGGGTTTCATGCGTTTGGGTATCGGGCTGGTGGCTTTGCTCTTGTTTGTGGTCTTCGGGCAACTGTCCCCATACCGGTGAATAGCCAAATCCGAGAAAAATCAGGAATACGAAGATGATTTTTTTAAAGATTCGGTTTCTCATAGGTAAGACATCCGGCAATTCGACCCGAAATAACTACTTATAAGAATAAGTTCCAAATCAACCTGCGATCAATTAGGTGATTTCAGAATATCTTCCAGCACCCAGTCAAGGGAATTTTGCCATAATTCGCGCGGAAACGGGTTTTTTTCGAAGGTTCTTCTCAGCGCTTTTTCAATTGTGAGGGAAATATCTTCGAATATTTTTTCATCTTCCAGTGAAGTATTTTCCTGCATCAGATAGGCAAATGTGCGTGCCATGCCACAATTGGCGATAAAGTCGGGAATAACTGCCACATGTGTATCGGCATACAGCCCGGTCTCTCCCAGGAAAATATCCGGATCGTTGAAAGGGACATTGGCACCACACGAAATTACTTCCAGCCCGTTTTCCCGCATCTCATCCAGTTGATATTTGGTTACCAGTCGCGAACCTGCTGCTGGTATAAATACTTCTGCGCCGGCAGACCAGATATAATTGTTGATTTTTTCAAAGGGAATGGCATTCTCGACAGCAAGCTTGTTGCCTTCACGGTGAAGATACAGGTGTTTGACCTCGGGAAGTGTCAGCCCTTCTTCTCTGATAATTCCTCCGCTCCGGTCGATGATACCTGCAATTTTAAATCCTTCTTTTGCCAGTGTCAGCGCCGCAGCTCCGCCCACATTTCCAAAGCCCTGTACAATGACTCTTTTGCCCTCCATGGGTATGCCCCAGATTTTGTAGAAATGCACGACGGCCATTCCTACCCCAAATCCCGTGACCATATCGGAGACGGTGATGGTTTTTGCATCGGTAGTGGGCGCATAATCGTTGTGAGTAACGCGTTTGGTAACTCCGGTGGAGAGTTGCCGGAGGATATTTTCTCTGGCTTCGGGCGTGGGTTGAATATGCCCGTTGACAATGCCTTCCTGCGGGTGAAGGATGCCCAGGGAGGAGGTTATGGGAATGACATCTGCGACTTCATCTACATTCAGGTCGCCGCCTGTACCATAATAATATTTGAGCAGGGGACGTACAGCCTTGTACCATCGCTCCAAAACGCCGTGTTTCCTCGGGTCTTCGGGGTCGAAATCAATTCCTGACTTGGCTCCGCCAATAGGCGGACCACATACACTGAATTTGATTTCCATGGTTTTGGCGAGGGAAATCACTTCCTCCAGTGTACAACCCTTGCGCATCCGTGTGCCGCCTCCGGCGCCACCATTACGCAGCGAATTGATCACTACCCAGCCTTTGGCTTCGGTTTCACTGTCGTTCCATGAAAAAATGATTTCGGGCTGCTGATGTTCAAACTTCTTTAACTGGTCTCTCATATAGGGGGCAAATTTTAAATAAACCCCAAAGATGGTCAGCCTTTCACGGATTCGCAATTTCCGGAAGAAAATTATGGACGTTTTTTCGTTTGATAAGATTTGCCTAACTTTCCCAAAACAATACAACCATGTTACGACACTTTGCACAACTTTTTGTGGCCAATTCCTGTTACGGCTGCGATTCTCCTCTTACAATTCAGGAAAAACATGTCTGCTTCAGTTGCCTGTCCCGGATGGAGCAGACCAACTTGCACCTTTCCCCTTCAGAAAATGAACTCTATTTCCGTCTGGCAGGGCGTATTCCTCTGGCAGGTGCAATGAGTCTTTTTTATTTTTCAAAAGCAGGGCGTCTGCAGAAAATATTGCAACACCTCAAGTACAAAGGGGCACCTCACCTGGGGGTTTTTCTTGGGGAATATTACGGACATATCCTCAAAAATATGCCCTGGGTTGGGGAAACAGATGCAATTATTCCTGTTCCCCTTCATCTTTCCCGCCGTATATCACGGGGATACAACCAGTCGGAGCGTATTGCCTGCGGGCTGGGAAAAGTGCTGAAGATTCCGGTGCGTAATGATATTGTTCGCCGATCCAGAAAAACACTCACCCAGACAAAGAAAGGGGGAGGAAACAGGTGGGACAATGTTTCGGGCGCATTTTCGGTGGTAAAAACTCCTCCCAAAAGTATTTTGCTGATAGACGATGTCATAACTACCGGTGCAACGCTGGAGGCCTGCATCCGCGCATTGTCGGCAGTAGAAACGCCGGCGGAGAAAATATATGTGGCGAGTATCGGTATGGCCCGTAAAGGCTGATTATTGTTCCAGCGGGTTGTAAACAAAGGTCAGCATCAGGAGAAATGAAACGGCAATAATCACAATGGCAGCCTGAACAAGGAAAGGGTAGTGATCGTGAATTTCGCGCAGTACATTTTCTTTGATTTCGGCCTTTTCCATATTGGAGATTTCATTAAAAATTTCCTGTAGCCGCTGCTGGTCGGTGGCGCGGAAAAATCTTCCTCCGCTCAGGTCTGCCATCTCGCGAAGTGTACCCTCATCGAGGTCTGCGTTTCCTCCCTGTGCCTGGGAAGCCTGGGGCTGGGAAGTAATGGTTGCGGGCCTGCCGATGCCGATGCAATATATCCGGATGCCAAAACTCGCGGCCAGCCGGGAGGCGGTAATAGGGTCAATTTCGCCGCGATTGTTGGCTCCGTCGGTGAGGAGAACCATGATTTTGGAAGGATTTTCACTGTCCCGCATCCGGTTTATAGAAACCGCAACTGCCTGACCAAGTGCAGTTCCCTGCATGGGAAGGATATTAAAACTAATCCCTTCAATCATTTTTCTGAGAAGATCGTAGTCCAGAGTTAACGGGGCATAACTAAGTGCATTCTCCGCAAAAAGTACAATGCCAATCTGGTCATTCTCCCTTCCGTCGATAAAAGATATGGCATTTTGTTTGGCTACTTCCAGCCGGTTGGGAATAAAATCTGTAGCTTCCATGCTGCCGCTGGTATCGAGCAAAAGCATAATATCTACCCCTGGCGATTCATTTTCCACGATTTCCTTTGTAGTCTGGGGGCGGGCAATGGCAAGAATGAGAAGTACTATCCCGATCAGTTGCAAAACCCGTGGCGCAAACCTGAGAAAGGACAAATCGAGGGTGGGTTTCTGAAGGCGGGTAGGGTCATAGCTGAGCCGGATCACGAGCCGCTGGCGGCGAAAATACCGGATATACCAGAACAGGTATGCGGGAATCAGCAGAAGCAGGATGAGTGCTTCCGGGTTGGCAAAGTGATCAATCCCCAGCAAAGATTTCATTGACATGAGTTTAGCCGCAGCAATGATACAAAGAAAAGGGGATATGCGGCGCAATGCAAGTAAAACACGCGGCAAAATGGGCCGTTGGCAAAGGAAGTTTGCCGGTTATGCCGCCCGCTTTTTCTGAAGGATGACTTTAAGCGGAATGACAGAGGTCACCTCTACAAAGTGTTCGATATGAAGCGGAATTTCCATAAAGTCGCCGGGAGACATGTGGGTAATGGTTTCTCCGATATAGCACGTACAGTTTCCCTCCAGTACGAGAAAAGATTCCAGCGTATCAGAATGAGTTTCGGGAGGAATGCCTTTTTTTGCCCAGACGACATAGGTCTCAATCTCAGCTTCTTGATCCAGCCGGCTGAGGTGGAGGTTTTCATAATCTGGGGGAGGGGAGAGGGTTGCGGTAAATTTATGCCACACCCTTATACTTTTTTCTGCCGAAAGTGTGGGGAATACAGGGTGATCGGGTTGACTGTCAACCCATTCAATCAGGTGTGCTTTCGCTGAAGGTGGGGCGGGCACGGCGTGGTCTTTTGCGTATTTTTCTAATGCCAGCCCGATTTTTTCCAGTTCCTTTTTTACCTCGGGATAACGGTCAGACAGATCCAAAACCATCATTACCTCGGTTTCTGAAGCCAGGCCCATCACATAAGACTCGAGGATGCCCGAAGATATAAATGTTTTTAAGTCCAAATCACATGTATTTTCTCAGTTCTGAAATCGCAGCTCTTGCCCGGGTTTTTACGGTTCCAAGCGGAAGCCCCAGGTGTTCGGCTGCTTCGGTATGGGAAAAACCCCTGAAGTACAGCAAGTCAAGCAACTCTTTATGTTCGGGTTTTAGCCTGCTGACCCATTCATTTATTCCTATTGCGTCGATATACGTATTTACTTCCATCTCCGGATTGGAAGCCGTATAATCTTTTTCGGTCAAACGGCCGATTTCCCTTTTTTTATAGATTTTGGAGCGGGAAAAATCGATGGCGGTATTTCGTGCAATTTGTGAGATCCAGGTAAACAGACGGCCTTTATCGGGATCAAAAGAACCGATATTATTCCAGACCTTCATAAATGAGTCCTGAAGTGCATCCTGAGCAGCCTGCGGGTCATGCAGGATGCGCACGATGATGCCGTAGGTTGCTGGAGCGTACTGGTCGTAAAGCAAACTGAGCGCTGGTTTATTTCGGTTGACCAGCGCCTCGATCAGTTGGCGTTCAGAGACCAAACCCTCCTGCATAGCAATCGGTTAAAAGCTATTTCAACAGCTTATCCACAGCAGCAAGTGCTTTTTCATATTGGGGTTCCTGCGCAATTTCCGGAACCAGTTCTGAATAACGGATGGTATTATTTTTATCGAGTACAAATACCGCGCGTGCAGACAGGCCTTTCATCGGGCCGGAGAGGATTTCGGTATTGTATTCGTTGATAAAATCCTTATAGCGAAAATCGGAGCCTGTGACGACGTTTTCGATACCTTCTGCCCCGCAAAAACGTTTGAATGCATAAGGCAAATCCTGGGAAATGACGATACCAACGACCCCATTTCCACGGGCGCCCAGTTCTTCATTAAACTTACGGGTTTCCATCTGGCATATACCTGTATCGATACTCGGCACGGCGATCAATACTTTGACTTTGCCTTCAAAATCGTCAAACAAACTGGCCTCAGTCATGTCTTGTTTGACAAAAGTAAAATCAACACCTTTTTCTCCAGCCGCAGGGATATCGTCTTTAATAGAATAAGGTTTGCCTTTGAGTGTTACTGATGACATATACGATAATTTGATAGGTTTTTCGATACAAAGTTAAGGAATAAAAAATCACTTTCCAGCCAAAACCATAAAAGCAGTTGATAGTTTCAACCCTTAGGTAAAAAAACGATCTTTACAGCATCGTTGTAATTTTTCTGAGCGTAAGGCGACCTATTCACTGTGATTGGACAATGGATCTGAAATCAAATAAGGAACAGGCATTTGTACAACTGATACAGGAGCATCAGGGTATCATCCATAAGGTGTGCAGGCTATATGGTGCACATCAGGGCGATCACCGCGACCTGTTTCAGGAGATTGTCCTGCAACTCTGGCGGGCCTATGATTCCTACAAAGGAGAATCCCGGTTTACCACCTGGATGTACCGTGTAGCGCTCAACACCGCTATTTCGGGATTCAGAAAGCAGTCGCGATCACCTGAGGTACAACTCCTCTCAGATCGGGAACTGGAAATCCCCGGATGGGATCAGGACAACGACCGGCAGGAACAGATGAAGTTGTTGTATATGGCGATCAATCGCCTTTCAGAAATAGAAAAGGCTATTGTTATGCTCCACCTCGAAGACCATAGTTATGATGAAATCGCTGAAATTATGGGCATAACACGCAACCATGTAGGCGTAAAACTCAACCGGATTAAGCTGAAGCTCCGGCAGTTGCTTGAACCTCACCTTACCGATACCCCCCAAACTTTTGATGTCGCTTAGCTGAAGGTCTGATACATGAATCTGGAAGAACTGAAATATATCTGGCAAGAACACTCTGACGAGGCAGTCGAAACGATGCAGGTAAATGCCGCGGAGATTCGGGCTATGCTCCAGTCTCGCAGCAAATCTGCGCTTTTCAAAATCAAACGCAATATCGCTCTTGATCTTGGCGCATTTTTTCTTTTATGTATCGCCGGGCTGGCGTGGATTTTTACTTCCAATATCTATCTTTCCCCTGCCGAGATTGCTGCCATCTGTTTGTTTGCCGCAACCTCATTGGTTTTTTATACCTTCAAACTCCGCGCGCTCAACCGGGTAGCGATCACTTCCGATAATCTGAGAACATCACTTTCGGCTATTACCGGTACACTTGATAATTATATGAAGTTGTATCGGCTTCTGGTTGTGTATTTTGTACCAGTTCTTGGCTCAGGTGGTGTTTTATATGGAGCCTACAAAGCAGGTCAGGAAGATGGCCGTACACTGGCCGATATCCCGCCTGCCGTATGGGCGCTTCTGTTTGTTGTGATGATCCTCTATTCTGTGTTTGCGGTGTTTGCCAGCCGCTGGTATGTTCACAAAATGTTTGGCATTCACTATCAGGAACTAAAGGCTTGTCTCAACGAACTGGAAGAATAATTTGCAACCTTTGCCGGGAAGATTCCTTCTTAGGCTTATGATTCATCGCTTTTTTCTCTGTTTTACCCTGTGCTTCCCGATATTCTTCGGCGTTCTGGCAATACCCTTAACGGGTCAGACCACCATCACCGGGAAAATTATCGATCAACTCACTCAGGAGCCTCTGGCTTTTGCCAATATTGTCTATGACATTGAGCAAAAAAAAGGTGTTACCGCAGATATTCAGGGCAATTTTACGCTCATTTCCGCCCAACCCGTCTCCCTTCTGCGGGTAAGTTATCTGGGTTATGAAGCCTGGACAGGCGCTCCGGTGTATGACCGCCCCATGACCATTGTACTTACACCTGCCCCGCTTGAACTCGAAGAAGTTGTCATTTACGGCGACAAAAATCCTACCCGAAAGCTGATTCAGAAAGTAATTGATAACCGTAAAAACAACGACCCCTTAAGGTTACCTGCATTCTCCTATTCTTCCTACAACAAAATCACCTACGATCTTTTTGTCTCTGGCGAAAGAACGGATACAACCCTGAACCGCATCGAACAAATGGCCGGTAAGAATGGGCTGTTGATCATGGAATCATCCACCCGGCGAAAATTTCTTTTTCCCGATAAGGACGAAGAAGTGATTACAGGAACTAAGGTCTCCGGATTTAAAAACCCTTTATTTGCTTCTCTGGCTACCGATATTCAGCCTTTCTCCTTTTACAACGAAATCATACCGATACTCGACCGTTCCTTTGTCAATCCTATTGCTTCGGGCAGTCTCAGCCGTTATGATTATCACGTGACCGATACCCTTTACGGACAAGACGATACCGTGTATGTAGTTGCATTTACACCCCAAAAAGGCAAAAAATTTGATGCGCTGACTGGCTCGCTGTATATCAACACTTACAAGTACGCGGTTCAGAATGTGATTGCCCGCCCTGCTGATCCTGGACTGATAGATGTGGTGATCGAACAATTGTACAGCCGGGTTGAGGAAGAATTCTGGTTCCCTGAGCAGCTCAACTTTGAACTAATTATCCGCAACTACCCCCAGAAAGATGTGGGCATGAAAGCCGGTGGGAAAAGCTTTATCCGCGATGTTTCCCTCAATACTGACCTCGAAAAGAAAGATTTTGGGCTGGAAAATGTAAAGATGGAAAAAAATGCAGGCAAAAGGGATTCTGCCTTTTGGGAAAACGCAAGGGTGGACTCACTTACTCCCCGGGAGGTTCGTACTTATGCTTTTGCGGACAGTCTGGGCGAAAAAGCACATTTCGATGAAATCATGAATCAGGCCGAAAAACTTTCCCGGGGCAGGCTTGGCTGGAAATTTCTGGAAATAGACATAAACAAACTGTATGTCTTCAACGAGTATGAAGGCAATCGGCCCGGGCTGGGGCTTTATACGGGCAACGGGCTTTCTTCCCGGTTTTCGGTCGGGGGCTACTTTGGATACGGGTTTCGCGACAAGGAATGGAAATATGGCGGAAACCTCACCCTGAATATCCTCCCACAGCGGGATCTTTCACTGTATGCAGCTATAAGCCATGATGTGCTGGAACCCGGACAGTCAGGGTTGGACGGCGAATACGGACTTACCAGTCTGCGTTCATTTCTGGCAAGCCGTATGGATATCGCCGACAGGAAGACCGTGGAATTACGATTCAGGGGATTTCGCTACAGCCAATTTACACTGGGGGGCACAACCGCCAACCGCACGCCAGGGTATGAATACACTTTCATCAGGGACAGTGGCCCCGAATGGAAAGATAACTTCGCTGTTTCTGAACTTTACCTGCGGTTCAGATACGCCTATCAGGAGCAGGTCGTGGAGTCATTTGGGCAGAAAGTTTCGCTTGGCAGCAACTATCCCGTGTTTTCAGCATTTTTTATCAAAGGTCTGACGCCAGCAGCGGGAGGACAGCTTTCTTACTATAAAGCTGAGGCGGAGGTCTCGCATACCTTCAAAACCAAAAGTCTGGGCGATACCCGCATTTTGATCCGGGGTGGAATGGCGGAGGGGGGGGATGGGGTTCCGGCTCCGTTTCTGTTTTTTGGTCCGGGAGCCAAAAATACTAACCCAAGTGTATATCTCGAAGATTATTTTCAGACGATGGGCCTGTATGAGTTTCTTTCAGACCGGTACGTGAATGTGTTTATCAGGCAGGATTTGGGAAGTCTATTGTTTCAGACACCCAAATTCAAACCCCGGATATTGCTGGTGCAGGGCGCCGGCTGGGGCACACTTCGCAACCCATCACAACATCAGGGGTTTGATTTCAAAACGATGGAAAAAGGCTTTTTCGAAAGCGGGATTATGGTAAATCAACTGCTCCGTATCAATTACCTTAACATCGCTTATCTGGGGCTGGGAGGCGGCGTTTTTTACCGCTATGGGCAAAACCGCTTGCCTGAGTTTCAGCAGAATCTGGCAGCAAAGGTTTCGCTCACATTCTCCACCCGATAACGGGCTTACTTTTTCTTCTTTTTATGGGTTTCGATAATAATTACCCCGTTTTTCCCTTCTTCGCCATACTTTTTAATAGCTTTATCTCCTTTCATTACCGAGACACTTTCGATTTCATCGGGATTAAGCAACTTCACCGCTTCGTCATCTGGCAGTTTTTTCCCGTTGAGAATGAAAATCGGATCGCCCTGACCATCGGCATTTGCCCTTATAACCACACTTCCTGTTACAGGTTCAATGGCTACCGGCTCCTCTGGTTGGGGAGCAACCGCAGGAGGTGAAGGTGGTGTGGGCGGTGCAGGGGTAATTGAAATAGCTGCGGGAGCGCCTGGAGCGGAGGGGGCAGGAGAGATTGAAACAGCGGCAGGAGCGCCCGGGGCCGGAGTCGCAGGGGGCGGAGAGGGTACTGTTGCAGGAACAGGTGCTGCTATAGCAGCAGGTGCAGTTGGTACCACAGCCGTTCCGGGTACTGCCGGAGGGGTGGGCATCGGCGGTTGTGTGCCTGCGCCGCTACCGACCCATACGTTGAGATTGCCACCTTTCCCGTTTTCATAACTGCGGGTGATTTCCACGCGCATGTTGGTGCCAAATCCGCTGAAGTTTCCTGTATTTCCATCGGGGAATTTGATTTTCCCTACGACCTTATTGAGTTTGCCATTGGTACCGTATTCTTCCTCGTTGATAATAAGGTCAATATCTTTGCTTTTCAGATCGGCTTTGAGTGCGGCAAGTTCATCGCGCGTCATGCCGGAGTGAATCACTACCTTAAAATCTTCCTTGGCCTGTCCGGCCTGTGCATATTGTTGCCGGGGTATGGCAGGTTGTGTTTCCTGGGCAGGGGATGACACTGATTCTGGTGCCGGCAGTACATAAGTCAATTCAGGGGTTGCCGCAGTGATAACCTGTGGCAGCGGCTGGTGAAAGGCAAATGAAGCCAATCCCACCACCAGAAGGGCAAGGCTTACAAGGTTTTTCCCGGTTGGGAAGTACGACGTGTAATGCCAAACATACGCTGTATGCGCGCAGTAAAGTGGCCGTTGTTTCCTGTTGCAGACATCATAAACATAGTTTTGGGTGAATGATAAAAGGCATATACCCGCGTAAGCGCTTCGGCATAGATGTGCACGTCTCTGCCAGTGGCCAGCACGCGGTCATCACAACACTCTTCCCGCAGGTCGCGGATTCGGCCGGAAATCCACCAGAGCGCAGGATGGTAAAAAAGAACGGTTTCTATTAAGGTTTGAATAAAGTTGACTAGAAAATCGGCCCTTCGGATATGGGCAAGCTCATGGATAATGATCGCCTCAATGTGATCGGGTGACATGCCGCTGAGCATTCCGGCAGGGATAAGAATCAGCGGTCGAAGGTGCCACAGCGTCATGGGGCCATCGGCAATACCTGATATGCGCATATTCACAACCCGCCTGATACCAGCCTCTTTTGCCAGTTGACCCAGGCGGGTGAGCCATATTTCGGGAGGCAACTGAACTTCCCTGCGGCTCAGCCTGATCAGGCCATAATAACCCACGCCCAATCTGAGGGCAAACAGGAGGATGCCCCAAAACCATAATTCAACCACCGTCGGAATCCATTGGTTCCAGGTTTCACTGACCCGTGAAAATAGTTGTTCCAGAAAGGAAATTTTTACCTCAGGCAGGACGGGCGGATTTACCTGCGCCGGGCCGGTTTCATAAGTGGTTTCGACATTCGTACTCCTATCCCGGTATTCATCAAAAAATATAAACCCGATTGAGCCAAACAATATTACAAGCGTTAGTACAGAAGACACATATTTTATCTCTGCCCCACGGTTTTTGAGTAAATTGAGCAAAATAAAAAGAAAAAAAGCTGCTGCAAACCCCAGCCACAGGCTGTGCAAAATGGCCCATCCCAGGCTTTGTATCCAGTATTCGGCGATATGAATCATGATTTACCTCCCTTCTTTTGTTCTTCGAGCCATTTTTCCAACTCGCTGATTTCTTCCCGCGAAGGGCGTGAATTTCCCAGCGCATGAATAACCAGATCCATCGTTGATCCCTTAAATACAGAATCGACGAGTTGGCCAAATAGATTTTTTTTGACCTGATGTTCTCTGACCAGCGCGCGGTATTCATGCACTTTGCCTTCAGATACCCGGGCGATCATGCTTTTTTCGGTCATTCGCTGCATTTGTTTCAGGGTGGTGGTATAACCCACTTCTTTGGTTTCGCTGAGCTTTTCGTGGATAAACCGCACGGTGGCAGGTTCGTACTCCCAGAGGATTTTCAGTATTTCCAGTTCTGCCGGTGAAGGGATGTTGGACATAAAGCTTTTTTACATTAACTTCCCAAATATATACGACAGTTGTCGTAATTCAAAATAATCTACGACAATTGTCGTAAAATGTTTTCTCAAAAGCGCCAGAGATTTACTCGAAAAAGTCAATTTCAAACAAAAAACCTTTCATTTGTTCCGCTACGGCAGGTTTTTGCCCGGCAGAACTAAGCCATATATTTACCCGCCACTCGCCATCTTCCTCACAAATAGCCTTACAGTTGGCAACTCCGGGAATCTGTTTGAGGGTATTTTCGATCTCATTGCGGCAGAGCAAATAGACAGCTATGTCGCCTGTACTGCTTCGGGGTAGCTTGTCGATAATGCGGATGCCTGCCGGAACCAGTTCTTTGGCGGGTATTTTCTGTACGAGAAAATCGTAGATGTCGCGTGGCAAAACGGGCCCATTCGTTTGGGGCGAAACAAAAATTACGGGCGCCCAGCCTTTTTTCCTGTCGGGAGAAGGAATGGCAACTACGTCTTTTACCATCGGGTGTTGTTCCGCAAATTTTTCGACCAGGGTTATATCCAACAGTTTATCTTCAGTCTCCAATAGCCGGTGAAGAGGGATTCCCTGGGTATTTTTCCATTTAGGGTTGTCTGGCAAAGCGGGCGTAACCTGTGAGTCAACCTTAAAAAATTGTAACTTTTCGGGAGAATGTTCTTCTCCGCAGATCACTGTTTTGTTCGCAGCCCATGCACTTACCTTACCAGCTATAAATCCCTGCGAATGACTCAGGTGAAAGGCCGGCCAGACAGGAGACTGCCCCGGGTTTTTGAGAGAAAGTGCGGTATCCATCACTTCGCGGTGCGAAAAGGAGGTAAGGGTTGGTTCGTGCCAGGTTTCGGGTGAATGAAACCAGATCGCAGTATCGTCCGGGTCAGGGAGTGGAAAGGACGGCGAATCTGCAAATTTGGCGAGGGTGAGGTTAAAATCACCGATTTCCTGTCCGGCGATTTTTTCGGCTTTCCCTTTGCCTCTCAAAGAGGCGCGAAGGCTGGTCCGCTGAAAAAATCCAAGTTTCGCGGTCAGATCAACCTGAAGGATGGTTTTAAGCTCAGGTAAATGGGGTCTGAATTGTGCGATCCTGTCCCAGAGGTCATTTTGCCCCATAGGACCTGTTGTAACGAGAATTTTTGCTCCTGCGGAGGCAATCAGATCAGCAATCTGGTAGGTTTCAAGACCCGGGTGAATGGGGAGCGCGACGCCCACACTGGCGGCACCCCAGATGGCAAAATAAGACTCGGCAATTTCCGGAAGCACGACAGCAACCACATCGCCTTTTTTCACCCCCAGGGAAAAAAACATATTGGCGGTGCGTGTAACCTGATGATTGATTTCAGAAAAGGTCCAATTCCGGGGATTGCGGTACTGGTCTGGCGGGAAAAAAGAAATCAGCCCCGTACGGTTTTCCTGTGTAGCAGTAAAACCAGCTAAAAGGCTGTATAAATTTTCAGGGGAATTATGATCATAAAAAGTATCAGACATAAGCACAAAATAGGATTATCATACGGGGGTAATTAACTTTAACCGCTGTTAAAAGTACAAACGAAAATATGAAAGATCACCAGGATTTACCTCATAAGAAATGTTCCCGGGTCGGGGCGGCTCTCACGCTCAAGTGCCCGAAATGCTGCAGCGCCCCGTTGTTTATTGACAGTAATCCTTACCATCTCAGCAATATGGGCAAAATGCCGGATGAGTGTCCACATTGCGGTCAGGACTTTGTGATTGAACCTGGGTTTTATTTCGGGGCTGCTATGATCAGTTATGTCATTCAGGTATTTATGATTGGAATCTGTGCCGGTGTGGTATATCTGGCAGGTGGTCGTGAACCCTGGCATTATATCGTTGCCATCAGTCTGGTCATTTTGGTTACTGCCCCTTATGTGATGGTGGTTTCGCGCGGATTGTGGCTGAGTATTTTTGTTAAAAAGGATGATGCCGTCGATTAGTTCGGAGTGAGGAAAAGTTTATATTTTTGAATAAGAGTCCGTGACTTCCTGATAGATTTGCGTCTGTATAATAAGTCTAAGTTAACCCTCATTACACCAATTTATTATGGCAGAAACAATTATGAAAGAACTGGAAAAATGGGTTTTGTCCCATTATCAGGGAATTTTACTGGCCCTGATTACCCTTATTGTCGGACTGTGGCTGATCAGTTGGATCACGCGTATCGCCCGCAGGGCGATGGAAGCGCGCAATATGGATCAAACTCTGCGCAGCTTTTTTTCTGACATGATCGGCGTTTTGCTTAAAGCGGTCCTGTTTATCTCTGTGGCGGGAATCCTTGGCATTCAGACGACTTCTTTTGTGGCGATTCTGGGTGCGGCAGGTCTTGCCGTCGGACTTGCGCTTCAGGGAAGCCTGAGCAATTTTGCAGGTGGTGTGCTGGTGCTGATCTTCCGGCCATTTAAAGTGGGTGATCTGATTGAGGCTCAGGGTTATATCGGCCACGTAACTGCATTGAACATCTTTGTCACCACGCTCAAAACACCCGACAGCAAGACGGTAATTCTTCCCAATGGCCCTCTCTCCAACGGGTCGATAACCAACTTTACAACCTTGAATGAACTTCGGGTGGATCTGACTATCGGAATTAGTTATAAGTCAAATATCCAGACAGCCCGCGGGGTGATCATGGAAGCTATGCTCAACAACCCGAAGGTGTTACAAACACCTGCGCCGTCAGTCAGCGTAAGCGAACTGGGCGATAGCTCGGTTGTGCTTGCTGTAAGGCCTTATGCAACAGTCGAAAACTACTGGGATGTATATTTTGGTGTGCTTGAGGATGCGAAAGCTGCGCTGGATAAAGCCGGAATCGAAATTCCGTTTCCTCAGCGTGTGGTACACCATATCAACGAGGCCTAATAAGTATTTTTTTTGAACGCAAGAGCCGGTGCCGTGTATCATAATCAGAAAATTGCCTTTATCTTTACGTAAATGCGTACAGAAAAAACATTTTATCAGACAAGCTATTTCAAACGCAGGTCGCGTAATACCTACCTCACTTCGCTGCTGAGTATTTCGCTTGTATTGTTTTTTCTGGGGCTGTTTATCGCTCTGATTCTGTTTGGCGGTGCATTTGCCCGCAACGCAAGAGAAGCGATTGTAATGAAGGTGTTTTTGTATGATGGAATCAAAACCGAAGCGCTGAAAGATCTGGAGTCCCGCCTGACGGTCATGCCGTTTGTGCGGGAACTCCATTATGTTTCCAAAGAAGAAGCCGGCCAGGTGATGCTGGAAAAGACCGGAGAAGACGTGCGCGCCCTGATGGACGGGGTCAATCCGCTTCTCGCTTCTTTTAATATTACCCTTTATCCGTCATATATTCAGGCCGACCGGCTTGCTGAGATACAGGAGACGCTTTCCAAAGAGCGGATTGTATCCGAAGTCGCTTATCCGGCGGAAATGATTATCAACCTCAACCGCAATATTCAGATCATTTCCATCGCCTTGATGGCAGTGGGAGTAGTATTGGTGGGAATCGGTTTTTACCTGATTTTTGGAACGATCCGCCTCTCCATTTATGCCGAAAGACTGACCATACGGAGTATGCAGCTGATCGGCGCTACCCGCGGTTTTATTATCCGTCCATTTCTGGTCAGTGGTCTGACACAGGGCGGCCTCGCCGGACTGATCGCCAGCGGTCTGCTGATCGTGTCGGTAGTATTTCTCCGTCGCTGGCTCGAATCCATGGAGCTGGGGGGGAGTTTTGCACTTGGGGGGATGCTGATTGGATTATTAGCAGGAATTGTGTTATTTGGCCTCGCTTTGGGTTTTTCGGGCAGCTATTTTGCTGTGAATAAATATTTAAACAGAAACCTGGACGAATTGATGTAATTATGAGCAAATCGAAGACAACCACCAAAAAGGTAGTTACCAGTTCCCCCGCCACTTCCAAAACGACTTCTGACAGCCGTCAGACGGATGCATCTGTGGTTTTGCCTTTTGGCCGGATGAATTATATTCTGCTGATAGCATTTGTGGCAGTGATTGCCCTGGGGTTTTTCCTCATGTCTCTGGATGACTTTGTCGATGCCACCCAGTTTTCAGTTTCCCTCCATATTGCGCCCATTGTAGTGGTCGCCGGATTTGTCGGCATAATTTATGCTATCATGTACAAGCCGGCCACATCCAATGATCAGGTGGCTTCAGAATAATTTATGAACATATTACAAGCGATTATCCTGGGTATTGTCCAGGGCCTTACCGAATTCTTGCCCGTAAGTAGCAGTGGGCATATCGAACTTGGAAAAGTACTGCTTAACACACAAAATGTAGGAATTGATTTTTCCATTCTCGTTCACATCGCCACTGCCCTCAGCACCGTCATTGTATTCCGTAGAGACATTGCAGGTCTGATCATGTCGATATTCAGACTTGACCGCGAATCGATAGAATACGCTGCCAAACTTATCCTTTCTGCTGTTCCTGTTGGTGTCGTTGGACTTCTGTTCAAAGATCAGTTGGAACTGCTGTTCGAAGGGCGAATTATACTCGTTGGCTGCATGCTGATCGTTACTGCCCTTTTACTTTTTCTCACCACCCGCGTCCGCACCTCCGAAAAGCCCGTGGGCTTTGTAGAGGCGATCGTCATCGGGTTTGCCCAGATGGTGGCCATTCTTCCTGGGATTTCCCGCTCGGGCGCAACTATTGCCACAGCGCTCCTGTTAAAAGTGGACCGTACCCAGGCCGCTAAGTTTTCCTTTCTCATGGTGCTGATACCGATTTTTGGCCAGGCTTTTCTGGATCTGTTGGATATGGCCAAAGGAGAAGCTGCATGGAGTATGGATACCGGCGTTGCTTTGGCAGGTTTTCTGGCAGCCTTTATCTCCGGGCTTGTGGCCTGTACTTTTATGCTTCAGATTGTCAGACGCGGAAAATTGTATTATTTCAGCATTTATTGTGTCATCGTAGGCCTGATTGCAATTGTTGCAGGGTTGGCATAATCAAATTCCTTCGTAGATTGCAAAACAGAACCCTTGCACTATGGAGGCTAAACCTGACGAATATTCTGATTCCGGGAAAAAAAGTCGTACGAAGATTCTGAGAACTGCTACGGTTCTTACTGTGCTCGCAGTCCTCCTGCTGGGCTCATTGTATGTTTACCTTTCGTATTCGGGTTCGGGTTCCCCGCAGAAGTTGTTTTCCGATATCCATGCTGCAGATATACCCGCCGACCCCGGCCTGAACGCAGCGTCGCTTACCCCTCCCGGATTTGCTGCTTCCATGCGGTCGTTTCGTGAAAAAAAATATGAAAAGGCACTTGCCGGTTTTACCGAACTTGCCAAAACCGGCAGAGAAAATGATACCCTCGCATGTTATCTCGGTCTTGCCCACCTGGAACTCAAGCATGCAGATACCGCCATATTCTGGCTGGAAAAGGCCCTGTCCATGGGAAGTGGAGGCATAATTCAGGAAAAAGCCGAAATCTACCTGGGGTTGGCTTTCGTGCTTAAAGGTGATTTTTCAAGCGCCAATCACTCATTCCGTACAATTGCCGCAAATGAACAACACACTTTTCACAATGAAGCAATAAAGGCAGAAGCACGCCTTTTGCGTTATTTTGAGCGGGAAGAAGAGTAGTTAGTTTCCACTCCAGACTTCCTCCACAGACGCCAGCATAAGGTCGCAGGCGGTGTGTAACTCTTCTTCTGTAATGGTCAGTGGGGGCGAAATGCGAAGGCCGTTGTCAATATTGATGAATCCCAGCGTCAGCAATCCTTTGTCAAAAGCCACTTTACGCACGGCTTCTGCAAATTCGAAACTGTCAAAGATCAGCCCAAACAGCAGTCCCATTCCTCTGAGCTCCTGAATCGCCGGGTGCTGTAAACGCTGTCGCAATATGGCCGCTTTCGCCGGCATTTTTGCCACCAGTTCATCGTCCAGAATTTTTGTCAGCGAGGCCAGCCCTGCGGCACAACTTACCGGGTTGCCTCCAAAGGTGGTAATATGCCCAAACATGGGATTTTTCTGAATGACCGCCATGATTTCCTCCCTCGCCACAAATGCGCCCAGAGGAAGTCCCCCGCCCAGGCTTTTGGCCAGAAGGAGGATGTCAGGCTCAAAATCAAACGCCTGAAAGGCAAACATATACCCTGTGCGCCCAAAGCCGGTCTGTATTTCATCCAGAATCATAAGCGCGCCTGTTTCATCGCAGCGCTGCCTTACTTTTTTGAGATAGTTGTCGCGGGGGAGGATGATGCCTGCCGTTCCCTGGATGGTTTCGATGATGACGGCTGCCGTATTTTCGGTTATTTGCGAGAGGTCTTCGGGGTGGTTAAACCGGATATGGCTTACTCCGGGCAGCAATGGCCCGTAACCGACTTTCTTTTTAGGATTGCCGCCCACGCTCAGAGCGCCGTGAGTACTGCCGTGATAGGCGTTGTAGCAGGAAACCAGTTCGCCCCTGCCCGTATATTTTTTGGCTATTTTTAATGCGCCTTCAGTAGCTTCTGCGCCACTGTTGGTGAAGTAAATGCGCCGTAGCCGGTTGTTGAGCAGTTCGATAATTTTTGCACCGTAATTTACCTGCGGTGCCATTACGGCCTCACCATATACCATGGGGTGCAGATATAGCGCCGCCTGGCGCTGAATGGCCTTTACCACCTCCGGAGCGTTATGGCCTACATTCATCACACAGATGCCACTAATAAAATCCAGCCATTTTTTTCCGTCAGGCGAATAGAGGTAAATCCCTTCCCCCCGTTCGATTTCCATACCTATCGGCTCCTCAGATGTATGGGCCAGATAGCGGTCAAACAAATCTTTCATACCGCAAATCTACAAAAGTATGTGATCAGCGGATGCGGAGTTTTTTGTTGATTAATACAAGTTTTCCAATGGTCATGCGGGAGAGATATATTCCCGAAGGAAGCGATTCGGGGGTTCTTTCGGAATAATACAACCGGATAGCTGTATATATATCGGGATATCTGGCCACAACCGCGCCATGAAGATCAAATATCGTAAGATGAATCGGTGGGGCAGGGGGAAGGATGGGGCGTCTCACCTGTATTTCTTTTGGGTTAAATACCGCATTCCCACTCAGATAGTAGGTTTTGGAAGACATACAGGAGGAAAGTACGAGAAAGGTCAGAATAATCAGGATATATTTCACAATCTAATTAGTACATGATTTGGAATACATGGTTGATGAACAAAAATGATGCGCGCCTGATTGCCATGTAAGAATCTGAAGAGATTCGAACAAATTATTTTTTATGCTTTCACAATCGGAAAACCGCCAAATCCTTTGTAAATTTCAGCTAACTCCCCAAAAACCTAAAAAACTAACCATGAGGTTTCGTACAGCTTTCACACCTGCGCTGCTTTCCCTGTTTATTTTTCTTGCGGGCTGTAACCGCGACACGGTTAAGGTGGTTGATTTTTCTCCTCAGGATGAGGTACAACCACTTCAGACTTTTACCATTGAGTTTTCACATGCGCTGGCTCCCGACACCCTGAAAGATGAATGGATGAGCGATCCGTTTGTGGTGTTTGAGCCACCTGTAGCAGGTAAATTTAAATGGGTCTCCCCCCAGACGCTGGTTTTTTCTCCTGACCAGCCTCTGCTTCCCAGCCAGGAATACAAAGCGACAATTGACAAAAAACTCGTCCTCGGGTCATCAAAGCTGAGCGGAAAGTTTGATGTCTATAAGTTCCATACGCCTTATTTTGATCTTTCAGGGGTAGATTTTTTCTGGAAAAAAATTCCCCGCTCCGACCACAGGCTCACCGTTCAGGCCAATCTCCTTTTTCCTTATCCCGTTGACCCTCAGGAAGTATCAAAGTATATGGAAGTATCTGTAGGTGGAAAACCATTTGCTGACTTTCAGGTGGTAAGCGACCAGCCCGCCGATGTGATCGCTGTCAACTTCGGGGAAATGCAGCAAAACCAGGAAAGCCAGTCCTTTCGCATTACGCTCCGAAAAGGCCTCAACTCCGTTCTTAACAAAAATCCGCTCTCCGAAGACCGCACAGTTGAAAAAGAACTTCCCGGTATTACCCGTCTTGCCATTACGGGAGTAAGCTCAGGCTTTGACAATGACGGCGGCTGGATTGAAGTGTCCACGACCCAGGAAGTGGACAAAGACCAACTGGCGCAGTTTATCGTGCTGAATCCCAAACCCGCCCGGCTCAATTTTACTGTCAGCGAGGATCGTTTCCGCATAGAAGGAAAAATGGAAGCCGGAAGCATCATGGATTTTAAAGTGAAAGCAGGGCTCCCGGGTTTATATGGCGGTACACTGGCAAATGATTACTCCGAAAATGTCGTTCTTGCTGATCTGGAGCCGCGCCTCCGCTTTGCCGACAAATACGGCTCTTATCTCCTGCGCAGCGGGATGAAAAATATCAATGTTGAAGGCACCAATGTAAAAAAGGCCAAAATGCGGGTCTTTCAGGTGTTTAAAAACAATCTGCTCTTTTTCTTCTACAACAATTACAGCTACAGCAACCGGTTTTACAGCTATTACCGCGAAAATGACTACGATGATGCCGCTTATTACGATGTGGATTATTATGGGAAATCGCTCTATGACGCTGATATTACCTTTGAAGATGCCCGAAATAAACGGCAATCACATACCATTAACCTGGAAAATGCACTCAACAACCGCTTTAAGGGTATTTATGTCGTAGAAGTTCGCTCCGATGATGATTACTGGATGCAGGACGCAAAAATCGTCTCTGTTTCCGATCTCGGCCTGATCGCCCGATATAGTGCAAGTGAACTTCTGGTTTTTGTCAACTCCCTCCAAACTGCCGAACCCGTTGCCGGAGTTTCTGTCAGTCTCATTTCTGCCAATAATCAGACCCTTGTGACCGGTACTTCAGACGGGGAAGGAATTGTGCGTTTCCCCGACCTCCGAAAATCGTCGGAAGGATTTGAACCCCGTATGATTACCGCAGAGCTGGGCGACGATTTTAACTTCGTTGACCTCATGGCAACGCGGGTAGAAACCTCCCGTTACGACGTAGGAGGCAAGTTTGTATCGGACGAAAGTTATGACGCATTTATCTACTCCGACCGAAATATTTTCCGCCCCGGAGAAACTGCCCATATCTCCGCCATTCTCCGTACAGCCGAAATGGCAACCGTCAAGGACATACCCATTACCGTAAAAGTCATCGCGCCTACCGGAAAAACCCTTGAAAACTACCAGAAAAAACTCAACGAACAGGGCGCCTTTGAACTGGGAGTTGAAATTCCCTCCTTTGCGCAGACCGGACAGTACCTCGCCGAACTTTATACCGGGAGCGATAAATTTCTGGCTTCCTACCGCTTTAGTGTAGAAGAATTTGTGCCTGATAAAATTCGTGTAAACCTCACAGCCGACAAACAAACCGTAGTACCCGGCACACAACTGAAAATTGAGGTTGCTTCCGAATACCTGTTTGGAAGCCCCGCTGCCGACCATAAATACGAAATGGATGTCCGGCTTCGCCACCAGGCTTACCGAAGCAGCAAATTTCCCAATTTCGACTTTTCCTCCTACAGCAATCAGGATTCTTATATGGACAATGATTTCTACGAAGGAAGACTCAATGAGGAAGGAAAAGCCACCATCTCTTATAATTTTCCGGCACAGGTCAGAAGCGGTGGTTTTGTCAGAGGGACAGCAACCGTAAGTGTCTTTGACGTGACAGGCCGCACAGTCAGCCGGTCTGTGGACTTTAATGCCTTTCCCAACGCATCATTTATCGGTATTCGCTCCGGAGGATATTACTTTGGTACCAATAAAGATATCTCGTTTGACCTCGTGGCGGTCGGCCCCGATGATAAAAATATCAGCAATCTTGACGTAGAAGTCGAGCTTGTGCGGATGGAGTGGCGTACCGTGCTGGAGCGCAGCAATTACAGCGGACAGTACCAGTATCGCTCAGTGAAAAAAGAAGTTTCTGAGTGGAAAAAGCCACTAAAACTTTCCAGTACTCCGCAGCCATTTGCTTTCAGAACCACTACTTCGGGTGAACATGAACTTCGCATTTACCGGAGGGGAAGCAGCGATTACGTGAAAAAAGCATTTTACGCTTATCGCTGGGGGGATGCTACTGCCTCGTCCTTTGAAATCAACAAGGAAGGACAGGTTGAAATCATTCTGGATAAGGAAACTTATAAGCCCGGCGAACAGGCAAAAGCCCTGTTTGTGGCGCCATTCACGGGAAAGATGCTAGTTACGGTGGAAAGGGAAAAAGTCATGGAGCATTTTTATGTGGATATGGATAAAAATTCGAAGGAAATCTCCATTCCGCTCAATGACCAGTTTGTGCCCAATGTCTATATCACTGCCACCCTTTTTCGCCCCCATCATGCCGAAGATAACGTGCCTTTTCTGGTAGGACATGGATTTGCGAATGTAGAGGTAACCCAGCCCACCGACAAGCTGGAAGTGACCATTTCGGCACCGGAAGGAAAAGTCAAACCCCGCACAACCCAGTATGTTACCGTCAAAGCCGGCGCGGGGCAGGACGTATTTGTAACACTCGCAGCAGTAGATGAGGGGATATTGCAGGTCAAAAACTTTAAAACCCCCGATCCCTACGGATATATGTATGCACGCCGGAGGCTTTCCGTCGAGGGGTATGACCTTTACCAGTACCTGCTGCCGGAAATTGCCGGAGGAAAATCTTCTCCTGCCGGCGGAGATGAAAGTGAAAGCGGAAAAAGACTCAACCCCATCAAATCCAAACGCTTTCAGCTAGTGTCCCAGTGGTCGGGGATCAAACGCACCAATAGCAATGGCGAGGTGCGCATTCCGGTAGAAATTCCCCAGTACAATGGTGAAATCAGGCTGATGGCGGTTGCTTATCAGGGAAGGCGGTTTGGTTCGGCAGAAAAGGCCATGAAAGTAAGTGATGATGTCATTCTCCAGCCTTCCATTCCCCGTTTCCTCTCGGTCAATGATTCGCTGGTAATACCTGTATCGGTGATGAACACTACCGGCAAGGCTGGAAATGTAAGTGTGAAGATGAGTGTTTCCGGTGCAATGAAAATTTCTTCCGGGGGCTCCCAAAGCGTTAATGTTCCTGCCAATGGTACTGCTACAGCAAAATTTGTATTACTTACAGGAAAAGAAACCGGAACAGGGAAAATTACTTTCGAATCATCCGGACTGGACAAGGTGAAAGAGGAGGTGGAAATCAGCATTCGCCCGAGTGCTCCCTTTGTGGTCGAAAGTGAATGGAATAGCCTGAAGGCCGGAGAATCCAAAACTATCAGAATCAATGATAAATTTCTTGCAGGTACACAGACTACTCATCTGACTGTAAGTGCATTCCCCGCAGTGAAATTCAGCCAGCACCTCCGCTATCTCGTAGGGTATCCGCACGGCTGTCTGGAGCAGACAACCTCTCAGTTGTTTCCCCAGTTGTACTTCAACGAACTGGCTGCTGTGGTGGCCGCAGACTTATATAAGACCGGAAACCCTGTGTATTTTGTAAAGGAAGGTATTAAAAAGCTGGAGGGAATGCAGCGATATGATGGGGCATTCAGTTACTGGTCCAATGGTACCTATTACAACTGGTGGGGATCGGTTTACGCCACCCATTTTCTGGTTGAAGCTGAAAAGGCGGGGTATGAGGTGGATAAAAATGTGTTAAATAAAGCGCTTGATTTCCTTGCGTCCAAAGCTGTAAACAAGAGTACTTTCCAATACGTGAGCTACAACGGCGACCAGCGCACAACACTTCAGATAGCAGACAAGGAAATAGTCTATTCCCTCTATGTGCTGGCACTTGCGGGGCGTGCAGATGTTTCGACGATGAACTATTACCGCGCACGGCCCGAACTGCTTTCGGGCGATACCCGCTACCTGCTTGCAGGTGCTTTTGCGCTGAACAACAACTACAACGCCTACAATGAGATTTTGCCAAAGAGCTATATCGCTGAGGCATGTCGCCGCACCTCAGGCGGAAGTTTTGACTCAGAGGTCAGGGCCAATGCCATTATGCTGAATGTATTGCTGGACGTTGACCCTTCCAGCAAACGCATACCGCAGATGGTCAAATACCTGAGCGAGATGGGCAATAAAATATGGTCCACCCAGGACAGGTCCTGGACCTTCCTTGCCCTCGGCAAGGCAGCGGGCCGGCAGGCCGCCTCCAACGTGGAGGTGGAGGTGCTGGTGGACGGAAAGTCCGTACGCAAGATCACTTCCCGCAGCGAGAACGTTCCTGCCTCTCTGCTCAATGGTAAGGAAATCACACTCAAAGCCACAGGCAGCGGGGAAACTTATGCTTTCTGGTCAACGGAAGGCGTGCCGCTTGCAGGGGTGAAGGAAGTGGATGAAGGAATGTCGGTTCGCCGCACGTATTATAGCCGGTTTGGCAATGAAACCACCACTTTCAGCCAGGGCGACCTGATCGTTGCAGAGATCAGCCTGACAGGCGGAGAGCAGAGCGTCGAAAATATTGCCATTTCAGACCTGGTTCCCGCAGGATTTGAGATCGAAAATCCGCGCATCGGAACCTCTGCCGATCTGGCCTGGGTCAGTGAGGCGAAAGATCAGTTTACACCAGCATACATGGATGTGCGGGACGACCGGGTAATATTGTTCACAGATCTTCAGTCGAAGAAAACAGTGCGGTATTATTACCTGCTTCGTGTAGTCAACACCGGTACATTCCAGCTTCCGGCCATCGGCGCAGAGGCGATGTACGACCCTGCCTACAGGTCTTATAATGGCGCTGGTGTGGTGAGGGTGCGGTAGTTAGGGGAATGAATGATTCTGTCATCACCCCTTCAACCGCCCCACATCCTTCCCGATCTCGGCAAGGATGCCCCTGATTTCGTCTGAAACAACCTCCACTTCGGCGGGTATATTTTCGGTGTTTTCTGCACTTTGGGAATTAAGCTCAATAGCTTTGAGCTTGTCCACGATACTGTTCAGGCCGAGGTGGCGGCTTGGCGGGATCATTTTGTGTGCAGCCATGCTTACCTTTCCCCAATCGCCTTCCGTTGCACCCTGATTGAGTTTTTCGAGATTTCCGGTAGCATTGGATAAAAAAATGTTGAGCATGCTCACCACAAAATTTTTATCCTGATTGGCCAGGTGAAACAACTGGTCGAGGTTGTAGCTGTTGGCTACCGGCTCTGTGTGGATCATTTCGCCGTTGGGTGGTATTTCCATCTGCTTGGGTAAATGGTTTTCATTTGTTCTGGTATTTCCTTTCAAACCCAGTAATCCTACCAGGCGGCTGTACAATTCCCCCTGATCAAAGGGTTTGAGCAGATATCCGTTCATACCGTTGCTTTCTATGGTCAGGATTTCTGCCGGGGTTGCCGTAGCTGTGAGCGCGAGGATTGGAAGTGTTAATCCCAGATGCGTTCTGATGGTCGAAGATGTTTCAAAACCGTCCATTTCGGGCATTTGAAGATCCATCAGGATAAAATCGTAGGCTGGGTTGCTTTCGAGGTGTTTCATGACTTCCCTTCCATTCTCCACAACATCTGCATTTACACCCCATTTATCCATAATAGTTTTGATCAGCAGCCGGTTGTATGGCTCGTCATCGGCAATCAGTGCCCGTTTTCCTGCCAGCAGCCCACTTTCCTGCATCACAGCGGCATGAACGTCGGGAAGGTCGGAAACCTTGCCCACCGGAAGCGGAATAATCAGTTTTACCTGAGTACCTGCACCTTCTTCACTTGTCAGGACAATTTCTCCTCCCATCATTTCGGTAAGTTTTTTGGTGATGGAAAGCCCCAGGCCTGTACCTCCGTATTTTCTTGTAGTGCTGTTATCGGCCTGAACAAAATCCACAAAAATTTTGTCAACGCTACCTGGTGGTATGCCGATGCCGGTGTCAGAGACTTCAAAAACGATCCGGGAATTTTCTTCGGAAGCATTTTCTTTATAAGCACGCATTTTCACCTCCCCTTCATGGGTGAATTTGATGGCATTGCTCACGAGGTTAAACAGCATCTGTTTGAGCCGGAGCGGATCGCCAACCAGCACCTCGGGAAGCGGATCGTGCGACTCACAGATAAGCGAAATGCCTTTGTTTTGGGCACTGAAGGAGAAGGTGTCTTTTACCGATTCGATCAGGGCAAGCGGGCGGAAACCGATGATTTCAAGGTGGAAATTGCCCGATTCGATTTTAGAATAGTCAAGGATATCGTTGATTAGTCCCAGCAGATATTTGGCTGAGTTTCGGATGGGCTGAAGGAATCCTTTCTGCTGGTGGTTGAGTGAGGTTTCTGAGAGTTGTTCGGCAAAACCGATGACCGCATTCATCGGCGTGCGGATTTCATGGCTCATATTGGCGAGAAATTCTTCTTTAGCTTTTCCCAGCTTTTCAGCCCGTGCCTTTTCCTGTCTGAGACCCACCTGAAGCCGGTGATTGTGATTCATATCGGCATAAATGACGCCAAGCAAAAGGGCAAAAATAAATATGAGCACAGAGCCAAAGACTTTTAACTGAAACAGCGTCTTATCAACCAGAATGCCTGCATCCACCGCAATATTGCCTTTCTCAAGCTCTTTTGCACTTTCGAGCTTCTGAAACTCGATTCCCAGTAAGGTCATTTGTTTTCGGCTTTTTTCTGTAAGCACAAGGATTTCCCCCATTATCCGGAGCTGTTGAATTTCTGCTTCAGAAAGTATTTCATCTGTATTGTTGCGAAGTCTGGCCAATTCATAGGCAGGGATCACTTCGGTTGAAAACTGGGTTTTTGTCTTTGGTTCCAAAAATACAGTATCCCTTTTGGGAACTGCCGGAGTAGGGGAGAGCTGGGTTACTTCTTCCTTTTTTTTCTTTTTGCTCCGGAAGCGGTCGGTCAGCCAGTTACTTTTTTTGACGTCTTTTTCCTGAGAAGTGTCCAGGCTTTTCTCCGGCTCCAATGCCGAATCAGTAACTTTCTGCTGTTGGGATTCTACCGGTACGGAGGTGATAAAAGAATCCTCTTTAAAGTCTTTGCGGGAAAGCTCATTAATCTCCTTTCGGGTGAGTTCGGTAAATGTGTTGATTACTTCGCCTTTTTCATCCCCCAGGGTGATAATGGAGTCATTGATCCTTCTGAGGTCAACAATCAGGTCGTGGATGGTATCAACAGCCTTTGCGTGCCTGAGATTTCCGGCAGAAAAATTTTCCAGATTATTGATTTTTGTGAAAATATCGTTACTCGACTCATGATAAGAGCTGAGGGTCTGTGGATCCCGGGTGATAGTATAATTCCTCACACTTTCATTGGTTCGAACCAGTCCCTTCTGGAGCCGTGATAATTCATTATAAAAGGTATCCGGGTTAATCGCTACCTGAAGGCTGTAGGCGAGGTTTTTGACATTGTCATAGGCAAAATAACTCATGCCTGCGACTGCAGATAAAGCAAGAAAAAAGCCAACAAGAATGGTGGCTCTTACCTGTGGATGGGTATTTTTATCGTTTTCCTCCGGATTCATACAAACAAATATACCTCAAAGCAGGGAAAAATGACAGCGACATGAATAGTACGAATCTTCAACAGTTAATGATACAAAGGCAGCTTTTTATCCGGAAGAATGTTTGTTTGAAACCTTATTAGTTCCCGTTTGCGCGGAAAAAGGTTTTTGCCAAAAGGATTTTTTTAATTTTTGTACCGGAAAAATTTCCATACCCATACGATCCCTTTCGTCTCATTGACATTACATACAGGTAAATCCGCTGCGAATGTTATGAATATCTCAATTGTTACCTGAATCCGTCTGGCATCAGTATTAAATTTGGATGATTCATGCAGGGTATTTTCCTGTAGGTTTCTTTGTATAACCTAATGATTATCAATATCAGATTTTAGTATTTCACCAATGAAAGTATTAATCACCGGAAATTTAGGCTATGTCGGCCCTGGTTTGGTAAAGGAGTTTCGCAAATTCCACCCGGAGGCTACTCTGGTTGGGTTTGATATCGGATACTTTGCCAAACACCTCACCAATAACTCAATCAGTCCGGAATCTTATCTGGACATGCAGTACTACGGGGATGTAAGAAAATTCCCCGAAGAGATTCTGGAAGGGGTTGACACCGTAGTTAGTCTTGCTGCTATCTCTAATGATCCCATCGGCAACCAGTTTGAAGAAGTGACGATGGACATCAACTACCGTGCAAATGTAAACATCGCCGCACTGGCCAAAAAACATGGGGTGAAGAAGTTTATCTTTGCTTCCAGTTGCAGCGTCTATGGTGCTGCCAGTGATGGCGCACGTACCGAAGAGTCTGAACTGAATCCACTGACTGCCTACGCCAAGTCAAAGATTTATTCTGAAAATGATCTGGCTCCGCTGGCTGACAGCAATTTCCAGATCACCTGTCATCGTTTCGCCACTGCCTGTGGCATGAGCGAAAGACTCCGTCTTGACCTTGTACTCAATGACTTCGTGGCAGGCGCGCTCACTTCCGGTGAAATTTCCATCCTCTCCGACGGTACACCCTGGCGCCCGTTGATCAATGTACTGGACATGGCCCGTGCGATCCGCTGGTCGCACAACCGCGATGCTTCTGCCGGAGACTTCCTTGTCGTAAACACCGGAAGCAACGTCTGGAATTATCAGGTCAAAGAACTGGCTATGGCCGTACAGGAAATCCTGCCGGAAGTACAGGTTTCCGTCAATGAAAACGCCGCTCCCGATAAGCGCTCCTACCGGGTCAATTTTGACAAGTTTGCCGCTATTGCTCCCGACCACCAACCGCAATATGACCTCAAAACCTCTGTACAAGGGCTGGTCGATGGCCTTCGTGGCATAGGATTTGGCAATGCTGACTTCAGAAACTCCATGCTGATGCGCCTCAATGTGATTCGCGATCTGCTGGCAAAAGGACAAGTGGACAATCAATTAAGTCTGGTCGTATGAAATTCACAGAAACAAAATTAAAAGGAGCTTTTATCGTAGAGCCAACCCCCTTTCAGGATGACAGGGGTATGTTTGCGCGGTTTTATTGCCAGCGTGAGTTTGAAGAGCACGGACTTAATCCCAACGTGGTGAATACCAATGTTTCCCGCAGCCGGTACAAAGGTACACTCAGGGGTATGCACTTTCAGCGCGCACCCTGGGCAGAGTGCAAACTCGTGCGTTGCACCCGGGGCGCACTGCTCGATGTGATTATCGACCTCCGCCCCGATTCTCCGACTTTCAAGGAGTGGATTGGTGTCGAACTTACTGCCGAAAACTATAAAATGCTGTTTGTCCCCGAAGGTTTCGCTCATGGGTTTATGACCCTTGTTGACGACACCGAGGCTACCTATCAGGTGTCTCAGTTTTACGCCCCCAAATTTGAAGGTGGCGTGAAATACAACGACCCCGCATTTGGCATCGAATGGCCGATGGAGCCTACCGTCATTTCCGATAAAGATGCAAACTGGCCCGATTTTTCTGAAGAAGCATTTTTAGTAAAAGAAGAAAATATATGATTATTGTAGATCAGGCACTTGCCAGATTTGCCGCTGAAGGCAAAAGAATTCGTGTGGGGATGATTGGGGCCGGGTTTATGGGCCGCGGTGTAGTACTGCAACTGGTACACGGGTTTGAGGGAATTGATATTGTCGCCATTTCCAACCGCACACTTCCTGCCGCATATCAGGCCTGGAATGAAGCCGGAATCATGGAAGTCACCGAAGTGTCTTCTGTATCTGCGCTGGAAAGCGCCATCGCTTCAGGCAAACCTGCCGTAACCGAAGACGCCATGCTGATCACAGAGGCCGGCAATATCGACGTCGTCCTCGATGTCACCGGAGCGGTTGAATTTGGTGCTCAGGTAGCTATGGCATGTATCAATAACGGCAAACATCTTATTTCGATGAACGCCGAAGTGGACGGAACCATCGGTCCCATTCTTAAGGAAAAAGCAGATAAAGCCGGTGTCATTATCACCAATGCCGACGGCGACCAGCCCGGTGTAACCATGAATCTTTACCGCATGGTGGTAGGGATCGGGCTCCGCCCTGTGCTTGCCGGCAACATCAAAGGCCTTCAGGATCCCTACCGCAACCCTACCACTCAGGAAGGTTTTGCGCGTCAGTGGGGACAAAAAGCCCATATGGTAACCTCTTTTGCCGACGGTAGTAAAATCTCCTTTGAACAGGCTATCATCGCCAATGGCACAGGTATGCGCGTTGCCAAAAGAGGCATGTACGGGTTTGAAGTGGAAAGAGGAAGGCACGTAGATACGATGACCAGCCTCTGGCCGGTGGAAGAATTGCTCGAAGGCCCCGGTGTCGTGGATTATTGTGTAGGTGCTGCGCCCGGGCCCGGTGTGTTTATTTATGCCACTACCGATCACCCACGTCAGAAACACTACCTCAATCTGTACAAACTGGGAGAAGGGCCGCTGTATTCATTTTACCGCCCATATCATCTCTGTCATTTTGAAGTACCCAACAGCATTGCACGTGCCGTACTCTTTGGCGATGCTACCCTGGTACCTAAGGATAAACCTTATGTAGATGTCATCACCACTGCTAAAATTGACCTCAAAGCGGGGCAAACGCTGGATGGTATCGGATGGTATATGACCTACGGTGAAGCGGAGAATGCAGATATCGTCTATAAAGACCGTCTGCTTCCCATGGGCCTGGCCGAAGGATGTATATTGAAAAATGATGTGCCCAAAGATCGTGCACTTACCTACGATGATGTGATCATCCCCGAAGGGCGACTGATTGATCAACTGCGGAGAGAACAGGACGAAAGATTTTTTGCTAATGTTCCCGAACTGCAATCGAAATAACAACAAAAACAGGCAGTGCCAGACCATTCAACGAAAGGATGGCACTGCTTTTTATCTATTCATTTTTCCCTTTGCCAACTGTGCTTCCTGATGCGTAGTTCTGCTCAAAACATCCCTGCTCCTCTTGTGTCCATCGGCATTCCTACTTACAATGGAGGAAACCGCATCGAAACTGCCCTCCAGTCAATCCTCTCACAGAAATACCGGAATGTGGAGGTGATAATTTCCGACAACGGCTCTGCCGATCATACCGAAGAAGTATGCAGAAAATGGGCGGCAAAAGATGCACGTATCAAGTACTTTCGGCACGAAAAAAACCGCGGAGTTTCGCCCAATTTTGAATTTGCCCTCCAGAAAGCTACCGGAAAATACTTTATGTGGATGGCCGATGACGACGAAGTTTTGCCAGGTATCCTGGACAATTATGTAGATTTTCTGGAAACAAATGAGGCCTATGGTCTTGTCAGCGGACAAATCAACTACTGGGAAGACGGACGGCTTCGTTATCGTGAAACCAACCTGAGCTTTGAAGAGCGAAATGGTGTCATGCGTGCCATCAAATACTACTGGAAAGTAAAAGAGGGCGCGCTGATTTATGGTATGATGCGCAGGGAATGGGGCCAGAAGGTACGGTTCTTACCTGTGCTGGGCAGCGACTGGCATTTTGTGGCCGGCCTGGCTTTTCAGGGCCGGATCAAAAATCTCGACTTTGTGGGCTACAACAAACATGCAGGCGGGGTATCCAAAGATTTTAAAAACTACGCACGGGTTTTTGGCGAAAAACCTATATGGGGACGGCTTCCCTATGTAAAAATGGCATTGGACGCTTTCCGGCTGGTGCTGTTTGGCGAAAAGGTTTATCGCACAACAGCAGCTCCTGTAAGGTTTTTTGCGGCAATATCTTCTGCAACAGGTATCCTTTCTCATTATTACCTGTGGATTGTTCCCCGAACCATCGCAGGAAAGGTATTGCGATCGATGAAAATCCGCACACCCAATGAGCGAAGACTTGAGGTACTGTAGAATAGGCATAAGGCGGGAAATTAAATATATTATTTTTCCACTTTTGACTTTGGCGGGCAAACCTTAATTTTGCGCCGTAATAACTATTGATCTATGGGACGAGCATTTGAATACCGCCGTGCGGCTAAAGAAAAACGCTGGGCCAAGATGTCCAAAATATTCCCCAAACTTTCCAAAGCCATTACCCTGGCTGCCAAGGAAGGGGGCGGCGATCCTGAAATGAACGCTAAACTCCGTACAGCGATTCAAAACGCCAAGGCGCAGAATATGCCTAAGGATAATATTGATGCGGCTATAAAAAGGGCAACCAATAAAGATGAAGGATCCTTTACTGAAGTGAATTATGAGGGAAAAGGCCCTCATGGTGCTCTGATATTCGTGGAGTGCGCCACAGACAATTCGACCCGCACCGTAGCCAATGTCAAGTATTATTTCAGCAAATTTGGTCAGGGAATGGTGCCCACCGGCTCCCTTGAGTTTATGTTTTCCCGCAAAGCTGTATTTGAATTTGCCGCTGGCCCCGATCTCGATATGGAGGAACTTGAATTTAACCTCATAGACGCAGGCCTGGAGTCCATCGAAACCGAAGAGGATATGGTTTACGTGTACGGAGATTATACCCACTTTGGCTCTCTTGATAAGGCCCTCCGTGAGAACGGGGTGGAAGTGCAAAAGGCTAGTCTTCAGCGCATTCCTACTTCACCCATCACCCTCACGGAGGAACAGATGACCGAACTCGAAGTCCTGCTCGACAAAATCGAAGAGGACGACGATGTACAGGCGGTCTATACCAATATCGAATAACTAGTGACTCTGGTTGTATAAAGGTTTGTCCTGCAAAAACCACTCAGCTTTGCCTTCACTCCAAAGTTTGTTGAGTTTGTTTTTGTCGGCAAGCGTATCCATACACTGCCAGAAACCGGTGTGGCGATAGGTGTAAACCTGGCCATCACCAGTCATGTTTTCCAGCGGGCTGTGTTCAAACATCAGTTTGTCCCCTTCCGCTCCTTCCGGAATATAATCCAGTACCTCCGGGTTACAGACAAAAAATCCGCCGTTGATCCAGTTTTCATCTCCTTTTGGCTTTTCCTTAAAGTTGGCCACTTTGTTTCCTTCTTCGGCATATACAGATCCGAAACGGCCCGAAACTTTAACCGAAGTCATGGTAAGTGCGCCTTCGTGTGAGTTGTGAAAAGCAAGGAGATCGTGGATGTTTACATCGGCCACACCATCACCATAGGTGAGCATAAACGGCTCGTTGCCAATATATTTGGCAGCTCGTTTGATCCGACCTGCGGTCATCGTATGCAGGCCGGTGTCGAGCAGGGTTACTTTCCAGGGATCGACAAAGCTGTCGTGAACGTCCATGCTGTTGTTGGCAAGATCAAAGGTCACATCACACTGATGAAGATAATACTTGGCAAAGTAATCTTTAATGTAATATCCTTTGTAGCCCAGAAGGATAATAAACTCATTAAACCCATAGTGGGAATAAGTTTTCATAATGTGCCAGAGAATCGGCCTTCCGCCAATCTCTGCCATAGGTTTAGGCCTTACGTCGGTTTCTTCTGCAAGACGGGTACCAAAGCCACCTGCTAAAATAAGTACTTTCATTCCTGATGATATTGTAAGTAAAAATGAAGAAATTGATATGATAAATTTGGACTTTTCAATTATACAATCCCCTGAATATAAACAAAATCAAACTGCTGTAATTTCTCACTTTTAATAGCCAATCTGTCTGAATCAGTGGGTTTCCGGTAGCGAAATATTTTATGCCGGAGGGTGGGTTACTGCTTCTTTCAGATTCATGGGCGTACCCACGTCGAGAAAGGTATGTCCGGGAAATACCACGCTGTTTATTCGGAGTCCTTCGCTGATTGCTGCTATGATCACGTGCCCCAGATAAATTTCCGCCGGTTGCTGATTTTGCCTTCTCTCCACCTGATCTGCACTTAAGTACTGATGCATAAACGCAGTAAATACCGGTGTCCACGCTGCGATGATCCAACTGTATTGCAGTTCGCACGCACCGCGTGGTTTAATCACAATTTCGCCGATCTCTCCGTTTTCCTTTCTTTCGACCATATCACTTTTTTGCTTCTGTTCAAGATCCCGTACTTCAAACAGACCCACTACCAGATCTGCATGGGTTTCTTCCAGCCGGTTGTGAAGCTGTAAAAAGGCATCGTCGGGCTGAAACAAAATATCGGGAAAACCCAGATAAACGGTGGCATCTCTGACAAAAGGATAAGCCTGATCCAGCGTGTAAGGAACCCCATAGGGCAAATCCATAATCAGATAACCCATATCCATCCCGGCAACACGCCCGTCGCCATAATAGGCAGGAATGTCCCATTTCCCTGCACGAAGGATAAAAAACGTTTTTTCTGCCCCTCCTTTGTTGTATTTTTCGAGTAAATAATGAGAAACAGGCCTGGGGCGAACCACCCCCTCCGCGTCTGTAAGAAAGCCTACAGGCAATAGTTCTTTGCTGCAGGGAAGGGTGCCAAGGCGGGATGCAGTTCCCCCTGCCGGCATTAGCCCTATAATCTCTCTCCGGTCTGAAGTAAAATTTGATTTCATAGCCGGAATATATCAATTTTGTACCGTTACACCCCTTACTTTGATAAAACTCAGACAATGATTACAAAAAGAATTTCCCGTATCTTCTCTCTTTCACTGGCAGTTGTGCTGGCCGTCGTGGTTACCTCCTGCGAAGTAGAAACTGTAGGCAATCAGACACCTACTGCGGACCTGATTTTTATTGTCTCCGACGATAAAGGCCAGCCTGTAGAAGGTGCCATTGTGTATATTTTCCCGTACAAAAGTTCCTACGATGATTATGTCGCTGCCAACCCCGGGGGCAATGACCTGATTACGCCTTCTCTTCCTTCCGAAAATGTCGGAATTACCAGTGCCATAGGCCAGGCTACGTTTACCAACTTTACACTCGAAGGTAATTCATATGCCTCAGGATCAACTTATTACAACCGTCCCAATCCGCTCTACTTCCGCATCCAGGCTTCTGTCGGTGGAACCAATATCACCAATGATTCTGATCTGTTTAAGATTACTTTTGACGAACTCGAATCAGGCACCCACGTCGTAGAAGATATTCCTGTGGTGCTCAAATAATAATTGTTGCTGATTCAGGCACGGGGATTGAAGGGGAATTACTATATTGGCAAGACAAACCTGTTTCCCCTATGGATGATTCCGGAAAGTTTCGGATTTTTGTGGTTGAGGATGATGAATGGTATCGCGAGTTGCTGGCTTTTAACCTGGAGTTGAATCCCGACTACGAAATTACCAAATTTGAGACTGCCGGCGCCCTTTTGCGCCAACTCGATCAGCATCCCGATATTATTACCCTCGATTATCGCCTCCCCGATATGGAGGGTGCTGAGGTACTCAAAAAAATCAAGGAGTATAACCCTGATATAGAAGTAATCGTGATTTCTGAGCAAAACAGCATTGAAACTGCTGTAAACCTGCTCAAGCTGGGCGCTTACGACTATATCACCAAAACCAACGACATTCGCGACCGCCTTCTCAATGTGGTCAACAATATCCGCAAAAATGCCTCCCTCAAAGTGCGTATCAATACCCTCCAAAGGGAAGTAAGCCAGAAATACGACTTTGAGACTAGCATTATCGGACAAAGCACGGCAATCAAACGTGTGTTTGAACTCATAGAGAAGGCCATTAAAACCAATATCACCGTAACTGTAACCGGTGAAACCGGAACCGGAAAAGAACTGGTAGCCAAAGCTATTCACTTCAGTTCCAAACGAAAGGACTTTCCTTTCGTGGCGGTAAACATGGCGGCCATTCCCTCCGAACTCATTGAAAGTGAGTTGTTTGTACACGAAAAAGGCGCATTCACCGGCGCCAACAACCGCCGTATCGGTAAGTTTGAAGAAGCCCATAAAGGCACGCTCTTCCTCGATGAAATCGGTGAAATGGACATTACCTTCCAGGCCAAACTCCTTCGCGCACTCCAGGAAAGAGAAGTCGTCAGAATCGGTAGCAATAAACCCGTCAAACTCGATACCCGCATTATCGTCGCCACCAACCGCAACCTCCTGGAGGAAGTAAAGGCTGGCAAGTTTCGCGAAGACCTCTATTACCGGCTTTTTGGTTTACCGATCGAACTTCCCGCCCTTCGCGAAAGGGACAAAGATATCCTTCTCCTGGCCAAATATTTTCTCACCAGTTTCAGCAAGGAAAACGAGCTGGAACCTTTCACACTTTCTTCCGCAGCACAGAGAAAACTTCTTTCCTATAATTATCCCGGCAATATCCGTGAATTGAAATCTATCGTCGAACTGGCAGCCGTTATGTCCAACAGCCAGGAAATTGATGAGGATATCATCACCTTCAGTACCTATGACCCGCTGCCAGATGCGCTTTCTGAAGAAATGACACTGAAGGAATACACCAACCGAATCATTGATATTTACCTCAGAAAGTACGACGACAATATCAAACTGGTCGCTGAAAAGCTGGATATTGGTGTATCCACGATCTATCGGATGCTGAAAGAGCGCAGGGGGGGAGATGATGATGATAGCGATATGCCTGATTAGGGAGATACTGCTTTTCTGAAACGCACACTCCAGTAGGGATCATCCATATTATCCACCCGCACCCCTCTGCTGGTAGTGGAATGGACAAATTCTATTTCTTCTCCCCGCACTTTTGTGACCAAGGCCACATGGTTGATCCGTGTGCCATTATTGGAAGAAAAAAAGAGCAGGTCACCGGGTTCGACTTTACTGAGCGGCAAAGACCTCCCCGATGCCGCCATCTCCGATGAGGTACGGGGAAGCGATTTGTTTACCGCCTTAAAGGAGGTGCATACAAGCCCCGAACAATCCATCCCGCTTCGGTTCATGCCCCCGTACTTATAGGGCGTGCCAACGTAGGAAAGCGCAGTTTTAATGACTTTTCCCGTCTGATTACTTACATCTTCCGCTTCACTGGTTTTGGGAGAATGATTGTAGGTCAGCGGTTTTTCGGGTTTGGGTGCGGGGGAAACGGGCTTCTCTGCCGGTGTTGGCCGCGTGGCTGTTGCCGGAGTCTCTTTTTTATGTGTGAGGTATTCATATCGCTGTACCTTCTTTGCAGGGGTACATGCAGATAATATTCCTGCGGCTAGCAGGGGAAGGGCAAGGTTTTGGGAAAAGAATGAGTATCGCATTTGCCTGAGTTTGGGGAATACTATACAAAGACAGACAATTCAGGCAGACAGATTGCATGAATTGCTTACTTTTTTATGTTTTTACAAACATCAGGCCCGGGTGGTGTCCAAATGAAAACTCATCCTGCACGAATATTCACTCTAAAGCGACAGTTCGACCGAAGGATCCCAGAAATATTTTTCAAAATTCACGATCTGGTCATCGATCACTTCAATTCCCTCCGCCCGAAGCGAGTCTTCCATTGATTTTTCGGGGGGAAAATGGATTTTTCCGGTGAGCATACCGTTGCGGTTCACCACGCGATGAGCGGGAATATCCATCTGAAAACTCTGGTTGAGGGCATAACCTACCATACGGGCGCTCCGGCCCGTGCCGAGATACCGGGCAATGGCTCCGTATGAGGTCACCCTTCCCTGCGGGATGAGTTTTACTACGTCAAATACATTTTCGAAGAAATGGTCTTTGTCAGCGATGGATCTGTTTTTCTTCATGCCATACTTCCAGTTTGTGAATAATGACCATACACAGCCAGAACATGGGGCCGATTTTATCTACTTCAATCAGTTCGTTGAGCAGACTGTGAAACAAAATCGTAATCAGGCTGAGCAATGCCATCATCAATATACTGCGAAATTCGCCACTTTCCATCATGGGATAGAGCCGGGCGGCTTTTAACACCATATACACACAAAGCCCCAGAAATAAAAATCCGCCGATGAGTCCCTGCTCTGAAAAAGTGAGAAGAAAATAATTGTGTGTGGTGGACTGCTCGGGGTTGTCGCTTACATAAGTGCGGAATGCATCGTCGGTATAACGTTTATACACCTGATTGAATGTGCTGGGACCCGACCCTGTCAGGGGCATATCGGCAATCATGTTTTTGGCTGCCACCCAGCGGTAAAACCGCTCCATGCTCGATATTTCCGTGCCGCTGATGGTCGCCTGCAAATGCCCCTGAATGTCTCCTTCGTGCCATATGGTTTTCTGGTAGTTGGGGGCAAATTCATAAAACTTGTTGTCATTGATAAGATAGGCCAGCGTCAGGGTGGCCACTACCAGGGTGCTGTATATGATTTTGTCGAAAAAACTGCGCTTTATGGCAATATCTACAAAAGGAAGTATCATCAGCGCCAGCCAGGCTCCTCGTTTGTAAGTGAGAATGGTGGCAAAAGCAAGAATGACAATACCGATATTAATTACATACCATTCCAGGCTTTTGGGCGAATACCAGGTGCGCGCATACCAGCACCAGGGAATAAACAGTACCAGCGTCGCAGCGTAGATCACACCGTTGGCAAATATTGGGTATGCTACCCCATTCGCCTCCTCAAAAGAAAACCCCAGGCTGGCGTGTCTGATCGTAACACCTGTAGCCACCAGAATCATCGGGAAAAAAAATGCCCAGAAAACCTGTCGGATAGCTTTTGGCCCGTCGATGATTTTTTCGGCTATATAAACAAAAGCGGCCAGATACCACAATTTAGCCATCAGAAATTTCAGCGACCGCATCGGAAATTCGGAGGTGAATGTGGTAAAAAATGTCCAGAATATCAGCAAAAACAGCAGTACATGGAACCCGTAAATTTTCCCTTTCCATGAAAACTGCCTGCCCGCCAGTACATTCAACACAAATATCAGCAGGAATACCAGCATCAGCGGCTCAGAGAATATGTCTATGGAAAAAGCTGTCCCGAATTCATACTGGATCGAAACCGGAATACAGAATATCATCAGGAAAAATAGCGGGCGATAGTTGTATATGACCTGAAGCGCCGCAACCACCATTACCGGTACAGCATAGAGCGGCCATATATGCAGCCTGAGCGCCATCCCAACAGACCCCAGCGTAAGCAGAGCGATCGCTGCAAGTGCAAGATATCGCCAGATATAGACGGGTATTTGGGATAAAAGGCGGGTCATATCGGTTACTCTTCGCGTTTGGCCAGCGAATCGGTAATTTTGTCCACCAGCACCGCTCCCATAATGGCAACCAGTGAAGATAGCAGGATCGTCGCCACGAGAATTACCCACCGCACGGGGCGCGCCTTTTTGTCGGCGGGCCTGGCATACTCAGGAATCAGCAGGGTCGTGAAATTTGCCCTGTCCATCATATCGAGATATTCTACTTTTTCACGGGCATCTTTCAGGTCTCTGGCAAGGTATTCACATACTTCTTCCAGGGCCAGCACCTGATCCACGCCTTCGCGGAATGTTTCGAGGTTGATACTGGAGCCACTGCGCTGGCTGGTGAGTGCAAAGGTTTTGCTTTGAAGAATCTCCACATCCTCATTGGCCTTGTGGGCTTCTCCGCTGTTTTTCCCAAAACTGTTTCCTACAATGCGTGCGCGGGTACGCGCACCGGCAAGTTCGGCTTCGGCGGCCATTACCTGATCGACCAGGGCCTCTGTCTGATATTCAGTATTAAATACATTGTAACGTTTCCGCACATTGCGCAGGCTGTCGGAGTAGAGTTTGAGCTGGCGTTCGAGATGTTTGTAACCTTCCTGGTACATCTGCAAGATAGAAGCCTTGTTCTGCATCAGCATGCGCTTATTGACCTCATCGGTTTTTTGGATGATCAGGTTGACGATATCGGCAGCGCGCTGGGGTTCGACGTCATGGGCTTCGATCAGGAGTCCGTTTCCGCTTACCCTTACGGTTCCTACCATGCCGTCGTAGTTTCTCAATACATAAAACTTGGGAGATGCGTCATTCTCCTTGTCGATGCCATAGGGTTTCCAGAGATTGAGTGAATCAATGACAAACATTTTCACTTCTTCCGAATTGGCAATATTGTCTAGTTTTTCGACGTCTTTTGATTCTCCGTACAAAAAGAGGATCGGCTCGTCGTGGAAGAGATTGATTACATCGTACCGCTCGGGGCTGGTAGGATAAATGATGGTGCTGGACTTAAATTCGGGGGGATAAATGAATGGCATGGTAAATATAAATGCCATAATGGCGGCTAAGCCGACAACGCCTGCTATATACAAAAGATACTTCTGTACTACCTTAAAAAGGTTGAGCAGATTAAATACATTCTCCTGGTTTTCTTTGGACATACCCTGAAATTTGGTGTCAAATTTAGGAATTCATTTTATTTATCTTCAATCCATAAAAAAATCACGGATAATATGATCCGAAACAAGCCACCCTTCTGGGCTCAGACGATACCCCGCAGGGGTTTTTATCATTTTTCCTTCGGCTGTCCACAACCTGATTTCCTCCGAAAATGTATCCTCCCAACCCCTGAATAACTGATTTTCGATGAGCTGACTGTCTATTCCATCAGCCTTTCGCAGATGGGTCATAATATATTCGTGGTACTGGTCTCTGAGTGTGAGTATCTCTGTTTCTGCAATGGCCGTCTGTCCTGTATTCAATGCGGTAAGGTAGTGCTGGTTGTTGGCTACATTCCACATTCGTTGCGTGCCATCAAAAGAATGCGCAGACGGCCCCAGCCCCAGATAGGCAATCTGCTCCCAATAGGCGCTGTTGTGCTGTGAACGGAAACCGGGAAGCGCATAGTTGGACAATTCATAATGCGCATAACCGTGGCTGGTAAGAAGATCGTGCGCCAAAAGAAACTGTTTCGCATAAAAGTCATCTTCCGGCAAAATGGTCTGTCGTTTTTTTACCTGAAAGGCAAGTGCGGTTTTTTCCTCTACAGTCAGTGCATACAGCGAAATATGCGGCACACCCAGTGATATTAGCTGAAGAAGGTGTTGTTCCCATTCCTGCAGTGACTGCCCCGGGATTCCAAATATCAGATCAGCAGAAATATTGGAAAAACCCTCTCCGAGGGCATTATGCAGAGACTGAACTGCCTGCGACGCAGAATGGCTCCTGTTCATCAGTTGAAGATCTTTTTCCTCAAATGACTGAATCCCCACACTCAGCCGGTTGATTCCCGCATGGCGAAGTTGCCGGAGTTTTTCGCGGGAGAGATCATCGGGATTGGCCTCAAGGGTTATTTCTGCTTCTGGTTCAATAGAAAAATGCCTCCCTGCTGCTTCAAGAATAAGGGCGATTTCACTGCTTTCCAGCACGCTGGGTGTACCTCCCCCAAAGTATATGCTCCGGAGGGAGTTATTCCCCCGAAAAAAATCCTTCCTTAAAATCAATTCATCTGCAATCGCCTGCACCATTTCTGTTTTCTGGCGCAGGGAAGTGATAAAGTGAAAATCACAATAGGTACAGGCTTGCCGGCAGAAAGGAATATGGATATACAGGGTAGGCATAAGGTCAGACCCGCTCGGCTGCTACCTTTCTTCCGGGGTAAACTTTAAGACCTGCTTCAAGGCAGTCCATGGCGGCACCCAGATCGGCCTGATTCAGGACATAGGCAATCCGGACTTCATCTTTCCCCAATCCTTTTGTCGCATAAAATCCCGCTCCCGGAGCCATCATGACTGAAGCGCCATTGTGGCTGAATGATTCGAGCATCCACTGGCAGAATTTCTCCGAATCGTCAACCGGCAGTTTTACCATTGCGTAAAAGGCTCCGGTCACTTTGGGGCAGATTACCCCTTCCATCTGACTCAGCCGGGACAATAACAGGTCGCGGCGGCCTGCGTATTCGGCGGTGATGGTATCATAAAAACTTTGCGGCAGGTCGTAAACCGCTTCGGCACCGATCTGGCCAAAGGTAGGAGGCGAAAGGCGCGCCTGGGCGAGGCGGAGCACGGCGTCCATGATCCCGTTGTTGCGTGATATCACGCAGCCAATGCGGGCCCCGCAGGCCGAAAACCGCTTGGAAATAGAATCTGTTACAATCACATTTTCCTCTGCACCTTCAAGCCCCAGCACCGAATGGTGAGTCAGACCGTCATAGGCAAATTCGCGGTAAACCTCATCGGCGATGAGGTAGAGGTCGTGCCTGAGCACAATATCGCGGAGTTTTTCCAAAGATTCCTGCGGGTACAAAATACCGGTAGGATTGCCCGGGTTGCAGATCAGAATGGCTTTGGTGCGGGGAGTAATAAGTGCCTCAAATGCTTCGATGGGAGGAAGCGCAAATCCGTCTTCAATTTTGGTGGTAATAGGTACCACGTTGATATTGGAGAATATGGAAAAGCTGTTGTAGTTGGCGTAAAAAGGTTCGGGTACAATGATTTCATCACCCGGGTTCATGCAACTGGCAAATACGAAACTCAACGCTTCTGAAGCACCAGTGGTAACGATTACCTGATTGAGGTCAACATTATGCCCCAGCCTTTGGTAGTAATCCATGATTTTCCGCCGGAGCGATTCATTTCCCGCCGAATGAGAATATGCCAGTACCTTGATGTCAGCTTTGGTTATGGCTTCAAAATACGCCGGAGGTGTCTCGATATCAGGCTGGCCGATATTGAGGTAATACACATGTGTGCCGCGTTTTTTGGCACTTTCGGCAAAGGGTACAAGCTTCCGTATCGGAGATGCGGGGATAATTTTTGCTCTTTCGGATAACAGGGGCATGGGAATAGGATAAATGTTGACGAAAGTGCAAATATAAAAGGGTTTCGGGATAAAACGGCAATTCAGTCAACCAACGATTTTCCTCCGTCTATGTGAAGTCTTCTGACAATCTCGCCTTTATAGCAGTGGCGGGTGACAATTTCGGGTACATCCGCTGGTGTAACCTTTCCGTAGAGGATCATGTCGTCGAGCATTCGCACAGAAATACCATTTCCACAGTTGCTCAGACAGGGCGTAGGTCTGATCACAAAATGTGCATCCTGCTTCTCATTGACCACAAAATCCTGAAATGCTTGTAACAACTCGGCTGATCCTCGTTCCGAACAGCATCCCATCCCTTTAAGTTTAGGATTGACGCTGTTGCACACCACAATATACCACACATTCTTTCTCATGGACTCTAAACCAATAAACAGGCGAATAGTTTGATATTGTGCTGTACAAATGTAAATTTCGCAATAGTATTAACGGATATGCAGAAATATTTTTCTCTTGTAAAGTTTGCCCATACCATATTCGCCCTGCCGTTTGCATTACTGGGGCTTTTTCTGGGCTTCCGGGTGCTGAGCCTTCAGGGCGAACAGACAGACAAGCCCTGGTGGGTGTCGCTGATTCTTGTTGTACTTTGCATGGTATTTGCCCGCAGTGCGGCGATGGCGTTCAACCGGTATATTGACCGCGACATTGATGCCGCCAATGATCGTACGCGTATGCGCGAAATTCCCTCTGGCGCCATTTCTCCTTCACGTGCCCTGACTTTTGTGGTAATCAGTTCGCTGCTTTTCATCGCTACCACGTGGTTTATCAACCTTCTCTGTTTTTTCCTTTCCCCGGTGGCACTACTGGTGGTTCTGGGGTATTCCTTTACCAAAAGATTTACCGCACTCTGCCATCTCGTGCTCGGACTTGGGCTTGCGCTTGCTCCTGTAGGGGCGTTTATTGCCGTAACCGGAGTTTTTCAGTGGGAACCTATCATTCTCGGTGTAGCCGTACTGACCTGGGTAAGCGGGTTTGATATTATTTACGCGCTCCAGGATGAAGAGTTTGACCGCAGCCATTCCCTCAACAGCATCCCTGCCTTTCTGGGTAAAAAGCGTGCATTGCTGGTCTCTACGATTCTACATTTTCTCTCTGCTTCCATGATCGTATTGTTTGGGGTAGCCATCGGTGGCGGATGGATATTCTGGATCGGATCAGCGGTTTTCCTTTTCCTCCTCGTGTATCAGCATCTTCTGGTAAAGCCCGACGATTTATCAAAAGTTAACCTGGCATTTTTTACCACCAATGGAATCGCCTCTGTCGTATTTGCCTGTTTTGCTATCGGCGAACTCCTCCTAAACTGACATCTTATGCCCTTTCTGACAGCTACCTGGTCTCATCTGCTGAACGTGACATTTCCCGTTCCCCCGGAAGTGCTTTTGCCCCACGTTCCTCCCGGGGTCGAGCTTGATGTTCAAAACGGGCATGCATTTGCCAGTGTGGTAGCTTTTGATTTTCTAAATACAAAAGTAAAAGGCCTGAAAATTCCTTTTCACGTCAATTTTCCCGAAATCAACCTGAGATACTATATCAAACACAATGGCAGACGCGGGGTGATGTTCTGGAAAGAACTGGTTCCCCGGTATTGTATCGCGCTGGTTGCGCGAAGGCTCTACAATGAGCCCTACGAGGCCGTGCCGATGGTTTCTTCTATTCAGTCAGACAATGGCACTCACACACTTACCCATACTTTTTCCTGCGGAGGCAAAGAACACAATATTATCGCCAGATTTTCTGATCATCGCAGCCTTCCGCCATCAGATAGTGTGGAATATTATTTTAAGGAACACGATCTGGGCGTTGGCATAACCAGAGCCGGAAAACCGCTTCAATATGAGGTAAAACACCCTGAATGGGAGATTTTTAACCTCGAAGATTATCAGCTTGATGTGGATTTTGGGGTGGTATATGGCAAGGAATGGGCCTTTTTGGCCGAGACGGTTCCCCATTGTGCGCTGCTTGCAGTCGGATCCGCAATAGAAGTATTTCCTCCCGAGCCGTTACCGGTGAAATGAGGTTTTTCTTTTTGGGCAAATTCTTCTATTTTCGTTGTAAACGGGGTATTCCTGACAAAGGACTTCTGTATCATCTTCAAGAAAGCGATCATATGAAATGTTTGCACGGTTTTATTGTGTTTGTTTTTTCCCTGATTTTTTCCCCTTCATTCCTTTATTCTCAGAATAAGGACGAGGCAAAAGCGGAAATGTGGGCTGACAGTCTCATGCGCAAAATGACACTGGAGGAAAAAATTGGCCAGCTTTTTATGATCGCCACCTTCTCCAATAAAGACGAAGCGCACTACCAGGCAATGGAAAAAATGATCTCAGGCCAGCATCTGGGCGGACTAATCTTTATGCAGGGAGATCCCGAAAGCCAGTCACGTCTGGTAAACCGCTATCAAAAACGCTCATCTGTGCCTCTGCTTATCGCACAGGATGCAGAATGGGGGCTGGGTATGCGCCTGAAAGGTGTATCAAACTATCCCAAAAATATGACGCTGGGGGCCATACGCGATGATTCGCTGCTCTATCACATGGGCACCCGTATGGCGTACGAGTTGCGGTCGGTCGGGGTAACCGTCAATTTTGCACCTGATGTGGATGTCAACAACAATGCAGATAACCCGGTAATCAACTACCGCTCATTTGGAGAAAATAAGTATAATGTAGCCCGGAAAGGTTTAATGATTACTTCCGGAATGCAGGATCACGGCGTGATTGCCTGTGCCAAACATTTTCCCGGACATGGCGATACCGATGCGGATTCTCATTTTGACCTTCCCCTTATCCCTCACAATCTTGCGCGCCTGGATACACTGGAGTTATATCCCTTCAACCGCCTCGTAGAGGGTGGGGTAGGGGCCGTTATGGTCGCACACCTGTACGTACCAGCGCTCGATCCTACCCCGAATCTCGCGACAACACTCTCACCCAAAGTAGTGCAGGGCTTACTGAGAGATAGTATGGGCTTTAAAGGGCTCATTTTTACAGATGCATTAAATATGCACGGAGTCGCAAAGTATTACAGCCCCGGAGAAGTATCCCTTCACGCTTTTGAAGCAGGAAATGATATTCTGCTTTTTCCCTCGGATATCCCCCGGTCAGCAGCGCTGATAAAAGAGGCAATTGAAAATGGCCGGGTTTCCCAAACTGATCTTGAAAGCCGGGTCAGGCGTATTCTGATAGCCAAATATCGCGTGGGGTTGGCCGAATGGAAGTCTTTGGACGAAAAAAAAGCACTGGAAGCAGTCAATTCCGTAGAATCAGACCTGCTGCGGATCAAACTGTATGAAGCTGCGGTTACCCTGGCGAAAAATCAGGAAGACCTTGTCCCCCTGAGGAATCTCGATCAGCGGAAAATCGCCTGTGTGCAAATCGGAGCAGGAAGTGGAACGACTTTCGAACAGACTGTAAAGAAATACGGAGAAGTGAAGTTTTTTTATCTCAACAGAAATTTTTCTGCCGAGGACAAAAACCGCCTTCTGAGCCAGTTGGGTGGATACAATACCGTAATTATTTCGGTAATGGGAATGAACAACCAGGCGACCGATAATTTTGGTGTTTCGACTGCTGCGAAGGAACTTTCCGGAGAAATAGCGGCAAAAATTCCCGATACCATTCTTGCGTTGTTTGGCAACCCCTATGCACTCAGGTTTTTCGGATCAGAAGACGCCGTAGTAGTGGGGTATGAAGCAGTTGGCGCCGCGCAGCGCGCAGTAGCCATGGCGATATTTGGCGGAAGCAAAGTGGATGGCAGGCTGCCTGTTACTGCTTCTGCGCAGTTTCAACAGGGAATGGGGGTCGTGGTAGAAGCGCCGATACGTTTTGGGTTTGCTATGCCGGAAGCCGAAAAAATGGACAGCCGCACCCTGGCCAGAATAGATTCCATTGCGCGGCACTATGTGCAGCGGCAGGCATTCCCCGGATGTGCGATTCTCGTGATGAAAGGCAACCGGATTGTCTATGAAAATGCTTTCGGTAAAATGGATTATACCCGACAGGGTTACCCCGTAGATACATGGGAAACGATGTATGACCTGGCTTCGGTCACCAAAGTGGCCGCGACAACGCTGTGTACCATGCATCTGGTAGAGCAGGGGCGACTGGACCTCGATGCCCCGATCAGCCGTTATCTTCCCGATCTCAAAGGTACCAATAAAGCAGGGCTTACGGTAAGAAGGCTGCTTCAGCACAATGCAGGTCTGCCTTCGTGGATTCCGTTTTACACCCAGACCTATAAAGAACCCGGAAGACATCTTTTAAATCCGGTCTATTATGCCTACTCACCCTCCCGTGTGGCAGAAGTTCAGATAGCACCTTTGCTGTTTGCAACAGATACGCTTGAGCGATTTGTATGGGAAAAAATAAAATCCGTGGAGGTGCGCAATACCAGCAGGGTCAGGTATAGCGACATTGGTATGGTGCTATTGGGAAAAGTGGTAGAATCTGTTGCCGGAACCAGTCTGGATGAATATGCAGATGAATATTTATTCCGGCCAATGGGCATGAGCCGTACTATGTTTAATCCAGGTCAAAAAGGATTTGGCGCATTTTGCCCGCCGACAGAAGCAGACACTACCTGGCGGAACACCATTGTCAAAGGATTTGTGCACGATCCGGCTTCAGCAATAATGGGGGGCGTCGCGGGCCATGCCGGCCTATTTTCCAATATATACGACCTGGGTAAACTAATGCTTATGGTCAAATCAGAAGGCGTATATGGCGGTGAGCGATATCTTCGGCAGGGAACGATAGAATACTTTACCCGGCGTCATCTCGATTATAGCCGTAAGGGATTGGGCTGGGACAAACCCGAAATCTCATCACGGGCGGCGTCTCCGGTATCTGACCAGGCATCTGCTTCAACTTTTGGCCATACAGGGTTTACGGGGACTTGTGTCTGGGTAGATCCGGTGAGTGACTTGATTTATGTATTTCTGTCCAACCGGACCTTTCCCTATCCCAACAACCACCTGCTGATGAGGGAAAATGTGCGTACCCTCATAATGGACACTATTTACGAATCCATAGACGTATTTCCGGCGATGTATTCAGAGAATAACGGGTTCTAGGGAAGTAAATTAAGAAAGTGACAATATCATCCTGCGCATAACCAGAAAAAAGGTATCGCGATTTTCAGAAGGTAATATAGGTTGTTGCGAAGGATATTGATAATCAGCCAGATACTATCATTTCCTTTAATTGTATTTTCCACACATATTTTTTTCATTTTTATAAAGATATAGCGGAAATACAATTATTTTTTTAAATTGCCACGAGAAATCTGACGTTAATGCGGCATTCGTTGGTTGAAAGAAACAAAAGAAGTTCTGGTTTAGGATAAAAAAAATCCTTCCCGGTGAGGAAGGACTTTTTTTGAGTTAAGCTTTAGATACTGCTGTAGGGGAAGGATTCGAACCTTCACGAGGGGGTTAGCCCCAATGGGATTTTTCCCCTGCTCCTCACCCCCGAGACCAGAGGGCATGGCTGCCAGTTTCATCACCCTACAGAATAGTTGAAAAGAACTTTTTTGATGATTGATTAAGACAAAGTTAATAGAATCTGGGATATTTTCAAAAAAATTTAAAAAAAAATCTAAACTTTATTAATATTTAAATGAAAATGCATTTTTGTTTCAATAATTAAAAAATTGCATAAAAAATATGGCTACAAATTTAGAAATTGACAAACTGGATTTGCAGATTCTGTCAATGTTGATGACAGACGCGCAGACACCTTATACAGAAATTGCCAAACAACTGGACGTTTCGGGAGGTACGGTTCATGTAAGGATGAAAAAGCTCGTAACACTGGGGATTGTAAAAGGGTCTCATCTCGAAGTAGATGCCGGGAAACTGGGCTTCGACATTTGTGCCTTTGTGGGAATGTTTCTGGAGGATGCATCGATGTACAATCATATCGCCAAGCAACTGGAATCGATACCTGAGATTACGGAGATTCATTATACAACAGGCCGGTATTCGATTTTTCTGAAGATTGTAAGCAAGAATACACGGGAGCTGCGCAATATTCTGAATGACAAAGTGCAGAAGATCAGCGGTATTCAGCGCACAGAGACGTTTATTTCTCTTGAGGAGAGTCTGAAACGCCCCATTCAGGTGATGAACGCAGCTGACACTTTTGCCGTAAACCTGGATTAGTGATTCCATGCGTATTGATATAGTTTCGTGTGTGCCACAACTGATGAGCAGCCCGCTGGAGCATAGCATATTAAAGCGGGCACAAGACAAAGGGTTGCTGGAGGTACATGTGCACGATCTGCGTGATTATGCAGAAAATAAGTACCGGCAGGTAGATGACTATCCTTATGGCGGCGGGGCAGGGATGGTGCTTATGGTTGAGCCCATGGCCCGGGCCATACGCGCGTTGCAGGCAGAAAGGCATTATGATGAGGTAATATACCTGACCCCGGACGGAGAGCGCCTGGATCAGAAAATCGCCAATCAGCTTTCTCTGACCGAAAATCTTTTATTTATCTCCGGACATTATAAGGGGCTCGATCAGCGGGCACGGGATTTGTTTGTGACAAGAGAGATATCTATTGGAGATTATGTGCTTTCAGGCGGCGAATTGCCTGCGCTGGTATTGACGGATGCTATCGGCAGGCTGCTGCCCGGTGTATTGGGAGATGAGAGCTCCGCTTTGTTTGATTCTTTTCAGGATAACCTGCTGGATGCGCCACAATATACGCGTCCTGCCGTCTTTGAGGGGCATGAAGTGCCGGAGGTTTTATTATCAGGGCATGCCAGGAAAATCGAGGAATGGCGTGATAAACAGGCACTTGACAAAACCCGCGAGCGCCGTCCGGATTTATTGGAATAAAAAATTTCGTCTTTTTTCTTTTTGGTTTGGCAGAATGCCGGAAAAGTCTTAATTTTGCCCTCCGTCTAATGAAATCTACCAATGGAAGACTTGATAAAACTGGTTCAGGCAGCATATGTACGCGACGAGGTAACCGAATTCAAAGCAGGTGACACGGTGAACGTACACGTAAAAATTGTAGAAGGAAATAAGGAGCGTATCCAGCAGTTCAAGGGCGTATGTATCCAGCGTAGAGGAGAAGGAGGCACGGAGACGTTTACTGTAAGAAAAATCTCAAGTGGAATAGGTGTGGAAAGGATATTTCCGATACACTCACCCTCCATTGAAAAGATTGAATTGATTCGCAGAGGAAAGGTTCGCCGCGCACGTCTTTTTTATCTGCGAGATAAAATCGGTAAAAAGGCCCGGATCAAAGAACTCAAGGATAACTAAATTTTTCTTGATGTATTGATTTGTCTGATTTACTTTTCTACTTTTGCAGTGCTTTTTCCAATGACTGCTCCAGCAGAAGAATAAATCAAATGCCGGTGTAGCTCAGTTGGCCAGAGCAGCTGATTTGTAATCAGCGGGTCGGCGGTTCGAATCCGTCCACCGGCTCATTTTTAAGGGGAGATACCGAAGCGGTCAAACGGGGCAGACTGTAAATCTGTTGGCTTAGCCTTCGTAGGTTCGAATCCTGCTCTCCCCACCCTTTGACAACAGAAGGAAGAAATACCAACTCTTCCTTGAGACCAAAGTTCTTTAAAAGCGGGAGTAGCTCAGTTGGTAGAGCATCAGCCTTCCAAGCTGAGGGTCGCGGGTTCGAGTCTCGTCTCCCGCTCTGTTTTTGTAAAAGGTGCCAATGTAGCTCAGTTGGTAGAGCACCACCATGGTAAGGTGGGGGTCACCGGTTCGAGTCCGGTCATTGGCTCAAATCCTGTATATTAGATTTTTTTAACGCATATTTTTGAATCAAGCTTTATAAAGATGGCAAAGGAAAATTTTGTACGGAACAAACCACACGTGAACATCGGTACGATCGGCCACGTTGACCATGGTAAAACTACCCTGACCGCTGCAATCACGAAGGTACTTGCTGGAAAGGGTCTTTCGAAAGTGAAAAACTTCGACGAGATTGACAACGCTCCGAAGAAAAAGAAAGAGGTATCACTATCAATACAGCCCACGTTGAATACGAAACTGAAAAACGCCACTACGCCCACGTTGACTGCCCCGGACACGCTGACTATGTGAAAAACATGGTTACCGGTGCCGCTCAGATGGATGGTGCTATTCTCGTAGTTGCTGCTACTGACGGTCCTATGCCTCAGACACGTGAGCATATCCTGCTTGCCCGCCAGGTAGGTGTACCTTCTCTGGTAGTATTTATGAATAAAGTGGATCTCGTGGACGACGAAGAGCTTCTCGAACTCGTTGAGCTCGAAATCCGCGACCTTCTGAGCATTTATGAATTCCCCGGTGATGTTATCCCCATAATCCAGGGCTCTGCACTTGGTGGCCTCGACGGTCAGCCTCAGTGGGTAGCCAAAATTGAAGAACTCATGGATCAAGTGGACGAATACATCCCGACTCCCGCACGCGACACAGAAAAGCCCTTCCTTATGCCGGTAGAGGACGTGTTCTCTATCACAGGTCGTGGTACTGTTGCAACCGGAAGAATTGAAAGAGGAATCATCAACTCAGGCGACCCGGTAGAAATCATCGGTCTCGATGCTGAGAAAATGACCTCTACCGTAACAGGGGTTGAGATGTTCCGTAAAATCCTCGACAAAGGTGAAGCTGGCGACAACGTAGGTCTTCTCCTCCGTGGTATTGAAAAGGAAAAAATCCGCCGCGGTATGGTAATTATTAAGCCAGGCTCAGTAAAACCTCACAAGAAATTCAAAGCTGAGATTTATGTACTGAGCAAAGAAGAAGGTGGCCGTCATACTCCGTTCTTCTCCAACTACCGCCCGCAGTTCTACTTCCGTACTACTGACGTTACCGGTGTGATGACACTCCCTGAAGGTGTGGACATGGTAATGCCTGGTGATAACGTAGCGATTAATGTAGATCTGATCTACCCGGTTGCTATGGAAAAAGGTCTTCGCTTCGCTATTCGTGAAGGTGGTCGTACCATCGGTGCCGGTAAAGTAAGTGAAATTATTGAATAATTGAAATAATCATCAACGGACGTCCATCACGGATGTCCGTTGATTACTTTTTTTGGAAGGCCTGTTAAGGGCCGTACTCAGATACGGGTGTAGCTCAATCGGTAGAGCGACGGTCTCCAAAACCGTAGGCTGAGGGTTCAAGTCCTTCCGCCCGTGCAAATAAAATGACAATGGAAAAAATCAGAGCTCTTTTTAAGGAATACTCAGACGAGCTTTTGTACAAGGTACAGTGGCCTACACTGGATGAGTTACAGAGCAGTACGGTAACAGTTCTGATTGCCTCAATTTTGATCGCACTCGTCATTGCCGCTATGGACTTTCTGTTCAATTCCGGCATGAGTGGTCTGTATTCCTTGTTTAACTAATAAGCAGGAGTGAGATGGCGAAAGAGTGGTATGTAATCCGTGCAGTTAGCGGTAAAGAAAAGAAGGTAAAACAATACCTCGAGAGTGAGATTGAGCGTCTCAAGCTGGGTGATCAGATCAGTCAGGTCCTCATCCCAACGGAAAAGGTATTTGAGATGCGCAACGGAAAAAAGAAACTGCGCGAACGAAACTTTCTCCCCGGCTATATCCTCGTTGAGTGCGAGATGGCTGGTGAGTTGATTCCAATCATAAAGGAAGTTCCTAACGTGATTGGGTTCCTCGGTGGAAAAAGAGGTAGTGATCCTGTACCCCTTCGCCTGTCAGAGGTCAATAAGATTCTGGGAAAAGTTGATGAGATGAACGAAAAAGGCGAAATGCCGGAAGAGCCTTTCATCAAGGGAGAACCCGTAAAAGTCATGGCTGGTCCTTTCAATGGATTTACAGGTGTGATTGACGAAATTTATGAGGATAAGAAAAAACTGAAAGTGGTTGTAAAAATCTTTGGACGGAATACCCCCATAGAACTCAATTACTTCCAGGTAGAAAAAGAATATTAAGAATTTGTTACTGGTTGTTGTTTGAAGGTTGATTCAGTATTATGACTACTTTTTCAACTTTAGCTTCTCTCTCAATAACCGCTAACCATCAATGTCTAATTGCTAATATAGATGGCTAAGCAGATTGATACCTATGTGAAACTTCAGGTGAAGGGCGGCATGGCCAATCCTGCTCCTCCAATTGGACCTGCACTCGGCTCGAAAGGGCTGAATATCATGGAATTCTGTAAAAGGTTTAATGCCCAGACACAGGATAAACAAGGTCAGGTTCTGCCGGTACTTATTTCGGTTTATAAGGATAAAACGTTTGATTTTGTCATTAAGACCCCACCGGCAGCTGTAATGCTGATGCAAGTAGCGAACATTAAGAGTGGTTCTCCGGAACCCAACCGCAAAAAAGTAGGCAAGGTTACCTGGGATGACTGCAAGAAAATTGCAGAAACCAAAATGCCTGACCTCAACGCTTTTACGGTGGAATCCGCTACCAAAATGATCGCAGGTACAGCAAGGAGTATGGGACTGGTCGTTGAAGGTACACCTCCCTGGGGAGAAGAAAACTAATTAAGATCATGGCGACAATTTCCAAAAAGCATAAACAGGCTACCAGCACGGTCGATAGTGAAAAATTCTATGAGCTGAGCGATGCCTGTGCTCTTATCAAAAAAGTTGCATACGCCAAATTTGATGAGTCTGTAGAACTTCATGTCCGTCTGGGCGTGGACCCCCGTCAGGCTAACCAGATGGTGCGTGGTGTGGCGACCTTACACCATGGAACGGGTAAGTCTGTTCGCGTACTTGTACTTACAACTCCCGATAAGGAAGCCGCCGCTAAAGATGCCGGTGCTGATTATGTAGGGCTTGACGAATACATTCAGAAAATTTCTGATGGATGGACCGATATAGATGTTATTATCTGTTCGCCTGATGTCATGCCTAAAGTAGGTAAGCTCGGTCGCGTGCTGGGACCCCGTGGTCTCATGCCCAACCCCAAAAGTGGTACGGTTACCCCGGATGTGGGTACAGCTGTAAAGGAAGTAAAAGCAGGTAAAATCGACTTTAAAGTAGATAAAACGGGCATTATTCACGTTGCAATCGGGAAAGTATCTTTCTCCGCCGACCAACTGGCAGACAACGCAACCGAAATGTTGCAAACCCTGCAAAAGATGAAACCCACTACCTCTAAAGGTATTTACTTCAAATCGATCTACATGGCTTCTACAATGGGCCCCGGTGTCAAAGTAGAAAAATCCAGCGTTCAAGGACTGTAAGTTATGACGAAAGACGAGAAAATCCAATTTGTCAAAGAATTGACTGAGAAGTTGAAGGAATATCCCAACTTCTACATTGCTGATGCCGGAGGAATGACGGTAGCCCAGGTAAACGAACTGAGAAGATTGTGTTTTGAATCCAATATACCTATGCAGGTTATCAAGAACTCGCTCATTAAAAAGCGGTAGAAAATCTTGGTGCTGATCTGTCAGAAGTATATGGCTCTCTTAAATATCCATCCTCGGTTTTCTTCGCTACCGCTGAAAACCCCAGCGTACCAGCAAAACTGATTAAAAATTCAGGGCAACAAGCGCCAAACCCGTACTCAAAGCTGCTGTAATCGATACAGCCGTTTTTGTAGGTGATGATCAGCTTACAACCCTTACCGAACTGAAATCCAAAGATCAGCTCATCGGCGAAATCATTGGATTGCTACAGAGTCCCGCCAAAAATGTTATCTCTGCCCTTCAGTCTGGTGGAAATAAACTGGCAGGAATCCTCAAAACCCTTTCTGAAAGGGAGGCTTAATCTCTCGGGCGGCTTCCTTCAAGATTTTGAACGCCCGGGTATCATTGAAAAGTTTTATTTTACTTATAAGAATTTTTATTTAAACAGCTTAAGAAAATGGCAGATCTTAAAGCATTCGCAGAACAACTGGTAAACCTGACTGTAAAAGAGGTAAACGAGTTGGCAGACATACTGAAACAAGAATACGGTATTGAACCGGCTGCTGCAGCTGTAGCAGTTGCTGCTGCACCTTCTGGTGATGGCGGTAACGGTGGCGCTGTTGAGGCAGAGCAAAACCGAGTTTGATGTTATCCTGAAAAGCCCAGGCGGAGGTAAACTCAATGTGGTAAAAGTTGTTAAAACTGTTACCGGCCTTGGTCTGAAAGAGGCAAAAGAACTGGTTGACAAAGCTCCTGTTGCCGTAAAAGAAAAAGTGAGCAAAGAAGAGGCTGAAGCCATCAAAGCTCAACTCGTAGAAGCTGGTGCTGAGGTAGAGCTGAAGTAATATGCCCTTTAAGGGTCTTATGCCTCTACCCCTTAAGATAGACCCTGATTCGGTGTAATCAGGTCTATTCCCCTATATTATGGCCTAAGATTTGTTTTTGCTTTTACATTGCGCGCGTTTCCTTAATTTCACCCACAAAATTCTATCGTATTGGCTAATACAAAAGATTCCAACCGGATTTCATTCTCCAAGATTAAAAAGGTAATTGAATATACGGATTTTCTGGATGTTCAACTTTGGTCTTTCAGAGAATTTATGCAGGTGGACACCCCGCCTGACAAAAGGAAAGAAGAAGGGTTATTCAAAGTTTTTAAGGAAAATTTCCCGATAACCGATGCAAGGGAAAATTTTGTTCTTGAGTTCCTGGACTACTATATCGACCCGCCCCGTTATTCTATTGAAGAGTGCAAAGGCCGGGGGTTGACCTATTCGGTTGCCCTGAAAGCTAAACTCTTTCTCTATTGCACGGACCCGGAAAACGAAGACTTTGAGCCGGTAACTCAGGAGGTTTATCTGGGAAATATTCCCTATATGACCGAAAACGGCACCTTTATTATCAATGGTGCTGAAAGGGTTGTGGTCAGCCAACTCCACCGCTCCCCCGGTGTGTTTTTTGGCCAGTCTTACCATGCCAACGGTTCCAAACTCTATTCTGCCCGTATCATTCCCTTCAAAGGTTCATGGATTGAATTCTCCACAGACGTAAACAACGTCATGTACGCGTATATCGACCGGAAAAAGAAATTCCCGGTGACTACGCTTATGCGAGCGATTGGATATAGCTCTGATAAAGATATTCTCGAAATCTTTGGCCTCGCCGAAGAAGTCAAAATTAATAAGGCTAACCTCAAAAAATGTGAAGGCCGCAAGCTCGCAGCAAGGATTCTGCGCACATGGACCGAAGACTTCGTCGATGAAGATACAGGTGAAGTTGTGTCCATTACCCGCAATGAGGTTCTCTTTGAGCGGGATCATATCATCAACAAAGACGATATTGAGCAGATTCTCGATTCGGGTGTCTCCTCTATGATCCTTGTGGCTGAATCCACCAACGCAGCCGAGTATTCTATTATCTATAATACTCTTCAAAAGGATAATGCCAACTCTCAAAGTGAGGCAGTGGATCTGATTTACCGGCAACTCCGCAATGCTGAGCCACCGGATGAAGAAACCGCCCGTGGAGTGATTGACAAACTCTTCTTTAGCGATAAGCGCTACGACCTCGGGGAAGTAGGCCGCTACCGCCTGAATAAGAAACTTCATAACACTTTTGAAGAAACCAGCCAGGTTCTTACAAAAAGCGATATTATTAAAATTGTTGAGTACCTCGTCGAACTGCAAAACAGTAAGACACACGTGGACGACATTGACCACCTCAGCAACCGTCGTGTAAGAACTGTGGGCGAACAGTTGTACGCTCAGTTTAGTGTAGGTCTCGCCCGTATGGCCCGTACGATCAGGGAAAGAATGAATATCCGCGACAACGAGGTGTTCACGCCTTCTGACCTGATCAACGCCCGTACACTTTCAAGCGTGATCAACTCTTTCTTCGGAACCAACCAGCTGAGCCAGTTTCTCGATCAGACAAACCCGCTCTCTGAGCTTACCCACAAACGCAGGGTTTCGGCACTGGGCCCTGGTGGTCTTTCCCGTGAAAGAGCCGGATTTGAGGTCAGGGACGTTCACTATACACACTATGGACGCCTTTGCCCGATCGAAACACCTGAAGGACCCAATATCGGTCTTATCTCCTCTCTCTGTACTTACGCCAAGATTAATCCCATGGGCTTCATCGAAACTCCCTACCGGAAAGTGGTCGATGGGCTCGTTGCCGAATCTGCTACCTATCTGAGTGCCGAGGAAGAAGATGATACCATTATCGCTCAGTCCAACGCACCGATTACGGATGCAGGTTCATTCGTCAACAACAAGGTAAAGGCCCGTAAAATGGGGGACTTCCCGGTAGTAGAACCCGATGTGTTGTCCTACATGGACGTAGCGCCCAATCAGATTGTATCTGTGGCAGCTTCTCTCATTCCCTTCCTGGAAAACGATGATGCCAACCGTGCGCTGATGGGATCAAACATGCAGCGTCAGGCAGTGCCGCTACTCAAACCCGAAGCACCCATTGTTGGAACAGGTATCGAGCGCAAAGTTGCCGAAGATTCCCGCTCCATGATGAAGGCTGAAGGTGCCGGTGTTGTGGATTTTGTGGATGGCGGGAAAGTAGTGATCAGATATGACCGGAACCCAACCGATGATCTTATCAGCTTCGATTCGAATGTGGTAACTTATCAGTTGCCCAAATTCCTCCGTACCAACCAGAATACCTGTATCAACCTGCGCCCAACGGTCAAAGTCGGCCAAAGGGTTGAAAACGGAACAGTGATCGCGGATGGTTATTCGACGGAAGATGGCGAACTCGCACTCGGTAAGAACCTTCTGGTTGCTTTCATGCCCTGGCAGGGATACAACTTTGAGGATGCCATCGTAATTTCAGAAAGAGTTGTAGCTGAAGACGTTTATACCTCTATACATATTGAGGAATTTGAGCTTCAGGTAAGAGATACCAAACGCGGGGAGGAGGAACTTACAAGGGAAATTCCCAACGTAAGTGAAGATGCCATCAAACATCTCGATGAAAACGGACTTATCCGTGTTGGAGCCGAAGTTAACCCCGGTGATATCCTGATTGGTAAAATTACGCCTAAAGGAGAATCTGATCCCACGCCAGAAGAAAAGCTGCTGCGCGCAATCTTTGGCGATAAAGCCGGAGACGTTAAAGACGCCTCACTGAGGGTTCCGCCTTCCATCAATGGTGTTGTTATCGACAAAATGCTTTTCTCCAAGGAAAAGAAAGAGACAAAAGCCAAAGTCAGAGATAAAAAAATGCTGACTACCCTGGAGGAGCGTTATACTTCCGAGCTGGCAGAAATACATCAGTTGATGGTTTCCAAGCTTCTGGCGCTGCTGGGTGAGGAGAAATCCAAAGGCGTTAAAAACAAGTTCAACGAAGAGGTAATACCTTCTGGCAAGAAGTTTAGCGAGAAGGCACTTCAGGTGCTTAACTTCCTGGATGTAATTCCTGCAGACTGGACAGCAGATGATAACCTCAACCAAAGTATAGAAGTTCTCTTCCGCAACTACAAGCGCAAGTACGACCTCATTGAAGGCCGATTCCGCAGAGAAGAGTATCAGATCAGAGTTGGGGATGAATTGCCTTCCGGTATCCTGAAACTGGCAAAAGTGTATGTTGCCAAAAAACGTAAACTGAAAGTCGGAGACAAAATGGCTGGCCGCCACGGAAACAAAGGGGTCGTTGCCAAGATTGTCCCGGTGGAAGATATGCCATTCCTCGATGACGGAACCCCCGTGGATATTGTACTTAACCCGCTGGGTGTACCTTCTCGTATGAACCTGGGACAGGTGTATGAAAGTATCCTCGCCTGGGCCGGTAAAAAGCTGGGATTGAAGTTTGCCACTCCTATTTTTGACGGAGCAAGCGTAGATGATGTAAATGATTATCTCAAAAAAGCTAATCTTCCCGAATACGGGGTTACGCGTCTGCTGAATGGTCAGTCCGGAGAGCGCTTCCACGAGGCTACAACAGTAGGTGTGATCTACATGCTTAAACTTATTCACCTTGTGGATGACAAGATGCACTCCCGTTCCATCGGACCATACTCGCTGATTACCCAGCAACCTCTGGGTGGTAAAGCACAGTTTGGTGGCCAGCGTTTTGGTGAGATGGAGGTGTGGGCACTCGAAGCTTTTGGTGCAGCACACATTCTGCGGGAGATGCTCACAGTCAAATCTGACGATGTGGTAGGAAGAGCAAAAGTCTATGAATCAATTGTTAAAGGTGATGTCCTTCCGATACCGGGAGTGCCGGAATCATTTAACGTATTGATCCATGAACTCAGGGGCCTCGCTTTGGAGGTTACTCTGGAGTAAACGATGAATTTTCCCCTCAAGGGATATTAATATTATTTAACAAACTAGCGGAGGTAACGCATGCCCATTGCTAAAAACACCAAAATCACCAGTGATTTCAGTAGAATCACCGTTAGCCTTGCTTCTCCGGAAGCGATTCTGAACCGTTCAAATGGTGAGGTGCTAAAACCGGAAACCATTAACTACCGGACATACAAGCCGGAGAAAGACGGATTGTTTTGTGAGAGAATCTTTGGCCCGGTGAAAGACTACGAATGCCACTGCGGGAAATACAAACGGATTCGTTACAAAGGAATCATCTGCGACCGTTGCGGCGTAGAGGTTACTGAAAAGAAAGTACGCCGTGAGCGCATGGGGCACATTCAACTGGTTGTGCCTGTGGCGCATATCTGGTATTTCCGTACTCTGCCAAGCAAAATCGGCTACCTGCTGGGACTTACTTCCAAAAAACTGGATCAGATCATTTACTACGAAAGGTATGTGGTCATTAATCCGGGAGTAATGGAAAATGAGGGTATTCAGAAAATGGACTTCCTCACCGAAGAAGAATATCTGAATATTATGGAAACCCTTCCGAAGGATAATATGATTCTTCCTGACGAAGATCCACTGAAGTTTATAGCCAAAATGGGAGCCGAGGCGCTCGAAATGCTGCTTAGTACGATTGATCTTGACGATCTTTCTTATACACTTCGCCAGCGAGCCGCTTCTGAATCTTCTCAACAAAGAAAAAATGAAGCGCTGAAGCGCCTGAAAGTGGTCGAAGCCTTCCGCTCTGCCAACCGCAGAATGGAAAACAAACCGGAATGGATGGTCGTGAGAATCGTTCCTGTCATTCCGCCTGAACTTCGCCCGCTTGTGCCTTTGGAAGGAGGCCGTTTTGCTACCTCTGACCTGAATGACCTCTACCGTAGGGTAATCATCCGGAACAACCGTCTCAAGCGCCTGATCGAAATTAAAGCGCCTGAGGTAATTCTCCGCAATGAGAAGCGTATGCTTCAGGAAGCGGTTGACTCGCTGTTTGACAATACCCGGAAAGTCAATGCTGTAAGATCTGATTCCAATCGCGCCCTCAAATCGCTTTCAGATATGCTGAAAGGTAAGCAGGGGCGTTTCCGCCAGAATCTCCTCGGTAAAAGGGTGGACTACTCCGGCCGTTCTGTGATCGTTGTTGGGCCTCAGCTCAAATTGTATGAGTGCGGCCTTCCAAAATCCATGGCTGCTGAGCTGTTTAAGCCTTTTGTTATCCGTAAACTCATTGAGCGGGGCATTGTAAAAACGGTGAAGAGTGCCAAAAAACTCGTTGACCGTCGCGACCCTGTTATCTGGGATATTCTCGAAAATACACTCAAAGGCCACCCGGTTCTCCTCAACCGTGCTCCGACCCTTCACCGACTGGGTATTCAGGCATTTATGCCCCGCCTGGTAGAAGGTAAGGCTATTCAGCTTCACTCGCTGGTATGTACCGGCTTTAACGCAGACTTTGACGGTGACCAGATGGCGGTACACGTGCCTCTGAGCAATGAAGCATGTCTGGAAGCCATCGTTCTTATGCTGGCCGGCCACAACATTCTTCACCCTGCCAACGGTACGCCGATTACCCTTCCTACACAGGACATGGTATTGGGGGTTTATTACCTTACCAAAGGTCGCCCCAAACAAAAAGGGGAAGGTCTGCTGTTTGGTAGCTCCGAAGAAGTTGAAATCGCCTACAATGAAGGCGTAGTTGCCAAACATGCCTATATTAAGTACCGCCACTTCAAGTACGATGCCAACGGAGAAGTGATTCTCGATGAAAAAGGCGAGCCTGTAAAAGAAATTATTGAGACTACTGTCGGACGGGTATTATTTAATAAAATCGTACCCAAAGGCGCAGGTTATGTCAATATCCTTTTGTCCAAGAAAACCATGCGTACGGTTATCATGGATATCTTCCTGCGGGTAGGGCTTGTACAGACGGTTAAATTCCTTGATGATCTCAAGGATCTTGGTTTCCAGGAGGCCTTCAAAGGTGGACTGTCATTCTCTCTCGGAGAAGTGATCATCCCGGTTGAAAAAGACATTCTCATCAAAGAAGCCGAAGAAAAGATCGATGAAGTAGCAGCCAGCTATGCCATGGGTCTGATTACAGAAAACGAAAGATATAACCAGGTAATTGACATCTGGACACATACCAACTCCCGCCTCACCGAAACGCTGATGAAGCAATTGAGTGAAGATAAAGACGGGTTCAACAACATCTACATGATGTTTCACTCTGGTGCACGGGGTTCGAAAGAGCAGATTCGCCAGTTGGGAGGTATGCGTGGGCTGATGGCCAAACCTCAGAAAACCCTGAAGGGATCTGCTGGTGAAATCATTGAGAACCCGATCCTTGCAAACTTTAAGGAAGGGTTGTCAGTACTGGAATACTTTATCTCTACCCACGGTGCACGTAAAGGTCTTGCGGATACTGCGCTTAAAACAGCTGACGCCGGATACCTTACCCGCCGCCTTGTGGATGTAGCTCAGGATGTAATCATTACGGAAGAAGATTGTGGAACGCTTCGCGGCATTACCATCACTGCTCTCAAAGAAAATGAGGATGTGATCCAACCACTCGGCGAACGTATTCTTGGCCGGACTGCCGTAAACGATGTGTATGACCCGCTTAATCCGGATGTTCTGATCGTTGGCGCCGGAGAAGAAATAACGGAAGCTGTAGCTAATGCAATCGAGGAAACTGCGATTGAAGAAGTGGAAATTCGCTCCGTGCTTACCTGTGAATCCAAACTGGGAGTTTGTGCCAAGTGTTATGGTCGTAACCTGGCCAATAACCAGATGGTAGAATCTGGTGAAGCTGTCGGTGTAGTTGCTGCTCAGTCCATTGGTGAGCCTGGTACACAGCTTACGCTCCGTACCTTCCACGTAGGGGGTACTGCACAGCGCGTGGCTTCTGCCAGCCAGTTGATATCCAAATTCCCTGGTCGTGTCGAACTTGAGAATGTCCGCTTTGTGGAAAGAGAAGGAGACGATGACGAACCAGACCGGATTATCATCAGCCGGACAGGTAAACTGAAAATCGTTGATGAACAATCGCGTATCCTGTTCTCCAATAAAGTTCCCTATGGTTCAAGTCTTTTTGTGAACGATGGGCAACAAGTGGACAAAGGCGTACTGCTATGTCGCTGGGACCCCTACAACTCTGTAATTATTTCAGAGTTTGATGGAAAAATACAGCTCGATGATGTGAAAGAAGGGGTAACCTATCTGGAAGATATCGATGAACAAACCGGCCACAAAGAAAAGGTAATCATCGATAGCCGCGATAAGGCGATTAACCCTACCATCATTATCCTCAACCAGAAAGGCGAAGAACTGCGAAGCTATAACCTGCCCGTAGGAGCTCACCTGGTAGTTGAAAATGGAGAGGCCGTTACTGGTGGCCAGATCATGGTGAAAATCCCACGCTCTGGTGGTGGTACTGCGGATATTACCGGTGGTCTGCCGCGCGTAACTGAGCTTTTTGAAGCGAGAAACCCCTCCAACCCTGCTGTAGTTACGGCTATTGAAGGGGTGGTAAAACTGGGTGGTATCAAACGTGGTAACCGGGAAGTATTTGTAATCTCCCCTGATGGTTCTGACGAACGACGTTATCTGGTATCCCTCAACAAACATATCCTCGTCCATGACGGAGACTATGTGATGTCCGGAGAAATGCTTTCCGATGGCGCGATTGCACCTAAGGATATCCTTTCTATCAAGGGCCCCAGTGCGGTTCAGTCTTATATCGTAAATGAAATTCAGGAGGTTTACCGTATGCAGGGTGTACCAATCAACGATAAGCATATCGAGGTGATTGTACGCCAGATGATGCAGAAGGTAGAAATCGTTGATGCTGGTGATACTATTTTCCTCGAAAAGGAAGTCGTGAACCGCCTCGATTTTCAGGAAGAAAATGACTGGATTTTCGACAAACTCGTTGTCGAGGATGCGGGAGACTCCGCCAACCTTAAACCTGGTCAGATCGTTTCTCAGCGAAGACTCCGCGACGAAAACTCTGTTCTCCGTCGTCAGGATCTGAAACTCGTGAAAGCCAGAGAGGCCCGTTCTGCAGTTTGCCAGCCGGTATTGATGGGTATCACACGTGCATCACTCGGTACCAAATCATGGCTGTCAGCAGCTTCCTTCCAGGAAACCACGAAGGTGTTGAGCGAAGCCGCAATTACTGCTAAAACCGACGACCTCGGCGGTCTGAAGGAAAACGTAATTGTAGGTCACCTTGTACCAGCCGGTACTGGTCTTCGCAAATACCACGATATCCTCGTCGGCGATCTGGAAGAGTACAAAGACAGAATGGATGGGCGCGACAATTCTGCCCGCAACCCTTATCCTGTGATCTCTGATTAATTATTTTTATTAAATAAATCGAAATGGAAGGAGCCCAAAAGGCTCCTTCTTTTTTTTCGTAGTATCCAATTGTGCCATTTTTTTTTTGTGCATTTATGGAAATGGAGCCATGATTTTGTCTTAATAAAAAAGCAAAAAATCTGCGTATTGCGCTGATTCTGCGGCATTTACGTGCCGCAGGCAGGGCTTGTTTTTTCCGATTTTTAACCCAAAAATTATGGCACAGGTAATCACAGCATCACTTGACGAAATGGTCTTCGAAGGCCGGGAACAACATTACGGCGCATTCTGGCTCCGCCAAAACTACCCGCTTCACCTGATGGCCGGTACGGCTATCATTGCGCTTTCTGCAATTCTGTTCACCTTTGGGCCGCTTATGGCCAGGAGTCTGGGATTTTATCAAACCGATGTAAAAGAGGAAAAATCAGTGATTTTTCAAAACCCGGTAGCTATTCCTCAGCCTCCGTCAATTGAAGAGGAATCCCCTAAAATTTCGCCACCGCCTCAGGTCGAAAAACCTGTTCGCACACTTGCCTACAACATCCCGGTTCCCACACCTGAAGAAGACGTGGAAGACGAAGTCAGCATTGAAACGATTGAAGCATTGAAGGAAGTGCCGCAGGTAGGAGTCGAGAGCCAGGACGGCACAGACGAAGTTTTTTTTACGGGAGAAGTTGCGGATGAAATAGGAGTTCCCGACGTAATCGTAGAAAAAGAAATAGGAATCGAAGACTTTCTGGTACCCGATGAAGAACCCCAGGCAGTAAACCTCGACGACATAAAAAAACTAATTGGTTATCCGACTATGGCCAGAGATGCGGGCATACAGGGAATGGTGGTGGTCCGGATTCTTGTAGATAAAAAAGGCAATTATTCAAAACATAAAGTGATTAAGGATGTCCATCCTATCCTTTCATCAGCGGTAGAAACCCATATCAGCAAACTGCGGTTTACCCCAGCTATTCAGGGCAAAAAACCTATTCAGTTTTGGGTAAATGTACCGTTCAATTTTATTCTCATGAATAATTAGACAGTAAAACCTCCATGTGGAGCCGTTCTCTTTGGAGGACGGCTTTTTGTTTTGGGAGATATGCTTACCTTTGCGGGAAATCAGAAAAGTGTGGCTGTAAATTCTCCTGTACGTATCGCAATTTTTGCCTCCGGCGGAGGTTCCAATGCAAAGGTAATTCTCGAACGATTCAGGGACTATCGGGAGGGAGAAATCGCGGTGTTGGTGACCAATAACCCGCTTTCCGGGGTAGTGGAATTTGGAAAAACCTGGACGGTGCCCGTTGAAATCCTTTCAAAGGAGCAATATACCGATGGAGATCTTCTCAATGAAGTATTGTATCGCTACAAAGTGGATCTGGTTGTACTTGCCGGTTATCTGAAACTGATTCCTGAAAAAACTGTTTTGACCTTCCCCCGGCGGATTCTCAACATTCACCCGGCACTCCTTCCTGCTTACGGGGGAAAAGGGATGTATGGTATGAAGATTCACAAAAATGTTATTGACGACAAAGCATTGTCTTCCGGCATTACGATCCACTATGTAAACGAGGTGTATGATCAGGGCGAAAAGCTGTTTCAGGCTACCCTTGAGGTACAGCCTCACTGGACACCGGAAGACCTTCAAAAAGAAGTACAAAAACTTGAGCATCAGTATTTTCCAGAGGTGATTAAAAAAGTGTGCGAAAACTTACGGAACCCCGATAAAAATTTGTAATTTCACGGTCCAAATACGTTATGGAGGGAAATATTCGCATTCAGACGGCATTAATTTCTGTCTATCATAAAGAGGGATTGGAGCCATTGGTTCGGGAGCTGAATTCCCGCGGCGTTGTCGTTTACTCTACCGGAGGTACGGCCGAATATCTGCGCGGGCTGGGGAGCAATGTAGTAGAAGTTGCGGATCTTACGGGCTATCCATCCATTCTTGGCGGAAGAGTAAAAACGCTTCACCCCAAGGTTCACGGTGGTATTCTGGCCAGACGGGAGAATCATACAGATATAGCAGAGCTCGATACCTATGAAATCCCGGTAATAGATCTCGTAGTAGTTGATCTCTATCCATTTGAAGCTACGGTGAAAAGTGGTGCTTCCGAAGAGGATATTATAGAAAAAATTGACATAGGGGGAATCGCCTTGATTCGCGCAGCAGCCAAAAATTTTGAGTATGTAACCTGCATTCCCTCTCAGAAGTATTACGCGGCACTAACTGAAATTCTCCGCACTCAGGATGGGGTGATCACCACTGCTCAGCGGAAGTTGTTTGCAGGAGCTGCTTTTGATACTTCCTCTCATTACGATGCCTCTATTTTCCGCTATCTGAGTCCTGATTCTTCCAGTCTGAAACTTTCGTATCCGGAGCCTGTCGTTCTCAGATATGGTGAAAACCCGCATCAGAAAGGATACTATTACGGAGATTTGGAAAGCCAGTTTGTGCAACTCAACGGAAAAGAGCTGAGTTACAACAATCTGGTGGACATTGACGGCGCTTTGCAACTGACAGATGAGTTTGCTGAGCCGTTTTTTGCGATCATCAAACACACCAATCCCTGTGGATGTGCCATTGGCGCCGATGTGCTGGATGCCTGGAAAAAAGCGCTGGAAGGGGATCCCGTGTCTGCATTTGGGGGAGTACTTTCCTGTAACCGGGAGATCAGCCGGGAAGTAGCGCTGGAAATTGATAAATTATTTTTTGAAGTGCTCATTGCCCCTGAATATTCGGCAGATGCGCTGGAGATACTGGTTAAGAAGAAAAACCGTATCCTGCTGAAGCGTATTCATGTGCAACAACCTTCAAAACTGATAAAAACTGCGGTTAACGGAATTCTTGTTCAGGATCGTGACGCACACCTACTTCACAGCGAAGAATATGTCATCAAAACTTCCCGCAGGCCTTCGGAAAGCGAACTTGCAGACGCTGTTTTTGGTGATACGGTGTGCAAGCATTTGAAATCCAACGCCATTGCAATTGTCAAAAACAGGCAACTGATAGGCAGTGGAGTAGGGCAGACCTCCCGGGTGGATGCACTCCGCCAGGCTGTATTAAAGGCAACGGAAAAAGGGTTTGACCTGAAAGGATCTGTGCTGGCCTCTGATGCATTTTTCCCCTTCAAAGACTCTGTGGAGATCGCCTTTGAGTCAGGGGTGGAAATAGTTGTAGAACCGGGAGGATCAGTACGCGACGAAGAGACGATTAATTTTTGTGAAAGTAAGGATATGTGCTTAATTTTCACCGGAATACGGCACTTTAAGCATTAAAAATTATTGTGAGGATAAAAATACATGGGCTTTTTTGATTTTTTTACTACAGACATTGCTATTGATCTTGGGACAGCGAATACGCTGATCATGTACAATGATGAAGTGGTGGTTGACCAGCCATCTATTGTTGCTGTGGATCGAATGACGGGAAAAGTAATTGCCATTGGCAATGAAGCCCAGCAAATGCATGAAAAAACCCACGAAAAATATAAGACAATCCGCCCGCTCCGGGATGGGGTAATTGCGGATTTTACAGTAGCAGAGCATATGATCCGTGGCATGATCAAACTGATCAGCAACCGGAAGAAAATGTTTTCAACCAGTTACCGCATGGTAATCTGTATCCCCAGCGGTATCACTGAAGTAGAAAAACGCGCAGTGAAAGACTCTGCTGAACAGGCGGGCGCCAAAGAAGTATATCTGATTGCTGAGCCTATGGCCGCTGCCATTGGTATCGGGTTGAATGTAAAAGAACCAACGGGACATATGATCGTGGATATTGGGGGTGGTACTACAGAGATTGCTGTGATCGCCCTTTCGGGCATCGTTACTGATCAGAGTATTCGGATCGCCGGAGACGAGTTCAACGACGACATCCTCGACTATATGCGCAAGCAGCACAATATGCTTATCGGTGAGCGCAGTGCCGAGCGGATTAAAATTGACGTGGGCGCAGCACTTCCTGAGCTGGAATCTCCTCCCGTTGATATCGAAATCAGAGGGAAAGACCTTATGACCGGCATTCCCAAGACGATTTCTGTATCTTATCGCGAGGTTTCTCACGCGCTGAATAAATCTATCACCAAAATTGAGGACGCGATCCTCAAGGCGCTTGAGAATACACCTCCGGAACTCTCTGCCGATATATACGAGCGCGGAATCCATCTCACAGGTGGGGGCGCTGCACTTCGGGGACTGGACATTCGTCTTGCCGAGAAAACCAAACTTCCCATTCATGTTGCCGAAGATCCATTGAAAGCAGTGGTAAGAGGCACGGGTATTGCCCTGAAAAATATTGATGAGTTTAAGTACCTTATGAGCTAGAACTGACCTATGTTTCGCCTGCTGGCATTTTTATCTTCATTTAGAAATTCGATTCTGTTTCTGATTCTGGAAGGAATCGCACTCTATATGATTGTCAATTATAATGATCACCAGCGGCATCAGGTAGGCGATTTTTTGATGGAGACTACGGCTTCGTATTATGAGCGGCGCGCTGCGGTAGAGTACTACTTTGAACTGGGTAAGGAAAACGAAATCCTCAAAAAAGAGAATATCGAGTTGCGGGAGAAGTTGCTCCAATCCAAAAATCAGTTGGCTCAGATGGAAGCCCGCATGGGAAAAGATTCTCTCACACATGTTGTCATGGCCGACAGTCTGTCCGAGCGGAATGATTATTCTTTTATACCTGCAAGGGTGATAAAAAATTCGACGAATAAAACCTATAACTATATTGTCATCGACAAAGGGGCTGTAGATGGGGTAGAAATGGATATGGGGGTAATCTCTCCTGAGGGGGTAGTGGGGCGGGTAATTCGCGTGAGTGAACGATATAGTATTGCATTGAGTGCCCTGAATATCGACTTTAAGCTGAGCCTCAACACAATAAGCCGCGATGCAAAAAATGAAGATATGAATGTGGGCTTTTTTGAGTGGCGGGGCGGCGATCCCAGGCATGCATATCTGACATATATCCCCGAGACCGCAAAACTGGATACGGGATATACAGTAGTAACTTCGGTCAATAGCCAGATTTTTCCGCCGGGTTATCTGGTAGGTACAATCTCCCGGCTGGGGAAACAGACACAGGATGGATTCTATAATGCGCAGATGGAACTGGCTGCCAACTTTAATTCTCTGACAAGTGTATATTTGATTTCCTCCGGGAATAAGGCCATTCTCGATTCGCTGGAACAAAATCTCAGATAGCATGTATGGATCACTCAGATATATTGCGGCGTTTCTGCTATATGTTTTCTTTCAGGTCACAGTATTAAATGACCTGACGCTTTTTCATGTGGCGACTCCCTGGGTGTATTTATTGTTTTTACTCACACTCCCCTTTTCGCTCCCCATTCCGGTACTTTATATTATTGCCTTTTTGACAGGGTTGTCGGTAGATATTTTTTCAGACCATGCGGCCACAGGACTTCACGCATTCTCCTCACTTATGGCAGTCGCAGCGCGGGGGCGTGTGGCATTGTTTATTAGTACGACCAACTACCGGAGCCCCGACGAAATTACATTGAGAAACCAGACCGGCGTCTGGTTTGTATGGTATTTACTCCCTTTAATTATCCTTCATCACCTGACTTATTTTTTGCTTGAAGCATTTTCATTCCAGTTTTTCTGGCTTTCCTTATTGAAAACACTCACAAGTGCACTTTATACGTTTTTTATTTCGTATATTTTGTGCTACCTGTTTTATCAAAAATAAATGGACAATCTCAGGATCAGGGGCGGAATAATTGTTGCAGGTATCGGGCTTATATTCCTGATATTTATCTGGCGTCTGTTTACAATTCAGGTGCTAAATAACGATTATGCCAAAAAAGCCCTGAACTATGTGGTGAAAACCAAGTCCATTATTCCACCCAGAGGCAATATTTACAACCGGTATAGTGAGATTTATGTAAGCAACCGTCCTACATTCAACCTCATGATTACTCCGGGGGAATTGTCTATTCCGGATACAACGGTGCTTACCGAACTTCTGGGGATGACCCAGGAAGAGATTGATGATATTATTGGTAGAGCCAGTCAGCACTCCATGCTGAAAGAATCAGTTTTTGCCCGTTATATTGACCCCGAAACCTACGGAAAATTACAGGAAAAACTGTGGAATTTTGGCGGGTTTTCATTCTCCGCAAGTACTACCCGCTACTATCGCTACCCGGTAGGTGGCAATATTCTGGGTTATATCAGCGAAGTAGATGCCCGCGAAATCGAAAATTCCGGGGGTAAATATATCAGTGGTGACCTGATCGGAAAATCGGGCATCGAAAGAGCACATGATTCGACGCTTCGTGGGATTCAGGGCAAGCAAAAGGTGCTCAAAGATGTGCATAACCGGGAGGTAGGCAGCTATGCCCGCGGAAAACAGGACAAACCCGCAATCAAGGGCCGGGAGGTAATGCTGGGAATAGATACCGAACTTCAGGCACTCGGGGAGTTGCTTATGCACAATAAAAAAGGAAGCATTGTCGCGATAGAGCCCTCAACAGGGGAGATACTCGCCTTTATCAGTGCCCCTTCTTATAACCCTGCGATGCTGACAGGAAGCGAATTGCAGAAAAACTGGAGAAAGCTGCAACTCGATACGCTGAATCCTCTGTTTAACAGGCCGCTGATGGCCGAATATCCTCCGGGTTCTATTTTCAAGCTTCCTGTGGCACTGGCAGCTCTGAATGAGGGAATAATTAATCCTGAGATCTATTACAGTTGTGGCGGAGGATTTAAGCGAAATCACGGAAAGCCGGGTTGCCGTCTGCACGTCTCCCCACTGCAACTGGAAAACGCGATTAAATACTCCTGCAACTCCTATTTTGCAGCGACATACATGGATTTTCTCAATGCACCCAAATACAAAGATATTTACGAAGCCTATAATACCTGGTACCAATACATGGATCTGATGGGGATTGGCCGGAAGCTCAAAGTGGACCTTCCCTACGAAAAGGATGGAAACCTGCCTTCGACTGATCTCTATGACAATGAGCGGGTATTTTACGGTAAAAACCGGTGGAGTGCTACGCATATCATCAGTAATGCCATCGGGCAGGGCGAAATTTTGATGACGCCCCTTCAGATGGCCAATATGGTTGCCATGATTGCCGGAAGGGGAAAATATTTTCCGCCCCACTTTGTTAAGGCTACAAAAGATGTGAATGATGCCCATTGGAACCGGGTGCCTTACGATACCATCCGGACAGGCATAAGATATGAGCACTTCGCAGTTGTGGTGGATGCCATGGAGAAGGTAGTGGATGGAGGTACCGCAGGCAGGGCTTATATCCCGGGTATTCCGGTCTGTGGGAAAACGGGGACTGTGCAGAACCCACATGGAGAAAACCATGCGGTTTTTGTCGGTTTTGCTCCCAAAGAAAACCCTGTGATTGCCATTGCAGTTGTGCTGGAAAACGCAGGCGGCGGCGGAAGCTGGGCTGCTCCTACGGCTAGTGTAATGATTGAAAAATATATTCGCAAAGAAATTAAAGATAAAACTTTTGAGTACAGGCGAATTTTGGATGCCAATTTTATAAAATAATCGTTTTGGACAGGAAACGCTTCGATTTTGACCTGATTACGATTCTGCTTTTTATCGGCCTGGTGATTTTTGGCTGGATGACTATCTATGCGGTCTCTTCGGCAGGCGGTCATACTTCTATTCTGGATATGTCTGTAACTCATGGAAAGCAGGCGATGTGGATTGGGATAGCCCTGGTATTTGCCATGATTATCCTTTCCCTTGATTATCGGTTCATAGAAGCGACAAGCTATCTTGCCTATGCGATCAGTATCGGGCTCCTTCTGGTGGTGCTGGTTGTCGGGCGGGAGATCAATGGCGCCAGAAGCTGGATTGTGCTGGGAGGAATCCAGTTTCAGCCCTCTGAGTTTGCCAAACTGGCTACGGCCCTTGCCTTGTCCAAATATATGTCCCGGCTGAATTTTTCGATGAATAACCTGAGCCAACTGGCTGTCGCAGGCCTGATGGTGATTGTTCCTGCGGTGATTGTCATCCTGCAAAACGATACAGGCTCTGCGCTGGTCTTCGGCAGTTTTTTACTTGTATTTTTCAGAGAAGGGCTGAATCCGCTGGTTCCGATTCTGCTTTTTCTTACGGGCACGGTTGCCATTGTTACACTTGCAGTGGGCAAATTGCTGCTGATTGCTGCCTGTGTAGCCGGAGTTGGGGTAGTATCATTCCTTTATTTTTATAACCAGCGACACTGGCTGCGTATCCTGATTGTGCATATTCTGGCAATTGCATTTTTGATTACCGTATCTGTAAGCGTGGATAAACTGGTGACCAAACTGGCCGACCATCAGCAAATCAGGATAAAGGTACTGTTTGACCCCAACCTCGACCCGCAGGGGGCAGGCTATAATGTGATTCAGTCGAAAATTGCCATTGGTTCGGGCGGGATTGCCGGAAAAGGGTATCTTCAGGGGAATTATACCAAATACAAATTTGTTCCCAAGCAGGTTACGGATTTTATCTATTGCACGATAGGAGAAGAATTTGGTTGGATCGGCTCAAGTGGGGTGATTATTCTTTTTTTCCTTCTGGTCTGGCGACTGCGTTTTCTGGCCGAAAACTCCAAAACCAGGTTTGCCCGAATATATGGCTACAGTGTCTTGTCAATCATTTTCTTTCACGTCATGGTCAATATAGGAATGACCATTGGGCTTATGCCTGTGATAGGGATTCCATTGCCGTTTTTTAGCTATGGCGGCTCTTCTTTGCTGGCATTCACTGCGTTTATTTTTATTATGGTGAATCTGTATTCCTACCGTATTTCCGTGCTCGGTTCAAAAGTCTAAAGTATAGAGGGGGGGAAAGGCCGACTTTAACAAACCATTAACGTTTGCGGCTTGACAATAGCGGTGCCAGCCTATATTTTTGTCATCACCAACAGCTATTATTTAGAACCCGGAAATGGATATTACGGTTAGTAATCTCTCCAAAAACTACGGTGACCAAAAGGCAGTGGATAGCATCTCCTTTCAGGTGAAAACAGGTGAAATCCTTGGCTTTCTGGGCCCCAACGGTGCTGGTAAGACGACCACGATGAAAGTGCTTACCTGCTTTATTGCCCCAACGGAAGGCACTGTAAAAGTCGGCGATCTCGATATTTTCGAAAATGCCGAGGAAATCAAAAAACATATAGGGTATCTGCCTGAAAACAATCCGCTGTATCTCGAAATGCCGGTGCTGGAATATCTTCAGTTTGTGGCCGAAATACAGGGAGTAAGCCCTTCGGAAATGCCTTCCCGCCTGCGCTCAATCGTAAGCCGATGCGGGCTGAACAAAGAAAAACACAAAAAAATTGGCGAACTTTCCAAAGGATACAGGCAAAGGGTCGGACTGGCGCAGGCGCTGATTCACGATCCTGAGATTCTGATTCTTGACGAGCCTACCACGGGCCTTGATCCCAACCAGATTGTCGAAATCCGCAACCTGATTCGCGAAATCGGCAAAGAAAAGACAGTCATTCTCAGTACGCATATTCTTCCTGAAGTGGAAGCTACCTGCGACCGGATATTGATTATCAACAACGGGAAAATTGTGGCAGACGGAACTCCCGACACATTAAGCCGTCAGGCACAGGGGCGTTATCTGGTCGATGTGCGTATCCGGGCAAAAGAAGGCGAGGATATTGCTGTACAGCTTCGCAGTCTTCCCGGTGTATCGATGGTAGAAACCGATCACGCCCGCCCCGACTGGTTTCAGATTACGAGTACAACCGGGCTGGAAACCCGCGAGGCAGTGTTTCATCTTTGTGTAAAAAATCAATGGGTACTGACAGAAATGACACCCGTTGAGGAGCGCCTGGAAGACATCTTCCGGGAGTTAACCCTGAAATAACCGATTATGAAAAATATTTGGATCATAGCTAAAAGAGAATTCCGGACTTTTCTCGATTCGCTGGTAGCCTATATCCTGCTGGTCGTGTTTCTCGGACTCAGCGGATTGTTTACCTGGCTGTTTGGCACCGATGTTTTTTATATCAAACAAGCTACCATGCAGCCATTCTTCCAGATTGCCTACTGGACGCTGTTTTTCTTTATACCAGCGCTGACCATGCGTATGATTGCTGAAGAAAAACGTGTAGGAACGCTGGAAACCCTTCTTACCCGCGCCGTGACCGACGGGCAGGTGATTGCAGGCAAATACCTCGCATGTATGATGCTCATAGGCGTCGCCCTGGTTTTTACTCTTCCTTACTACTTTACCATTTCCTGGCTTGGGCCAGTGGATCATGGCGCCGTATGGTGTGGTTATCTTGGGCTGCTCCTGCTGAGTTCTGCTTATATCAGTATAGGGATTTTTGCTTCCAGCATAACGGGAAATCAGATTGTGGCATTTTTACTGGCACTGGTTACCGGGATATTTTTCCACTGGATATTTGGATTGTTTAGCAGCGTGACCTCCGGCGGGTTTGCCTCAACGCTTAACTATCTGAGCGCTTCTACTCATTTTTCATCTATTACCCGTGGTGTTATTGATTCCAGAGACGTGATATACTTTGGCTCACTTACGCTGCTGAGTCTGGTACTGGCAGAAATTCAACTGGCCGCCCGGAATGTAGTGGATTAATTTGCGAAAGACGATGAGAATCACAAAATCAACCGTTACGATAAGACTGCTCCTCTACGTGGGCATATTTGTGGTGCTGAACCTGCTGGCGGCAAGGGTGTTTTTTCGCCTCGATTTTACCGCTGACCAACGTTATACCCTCAGCCAAAGCACCCAGGACATTCTGAAAAATCTGGATGATCTGGTTACCATTTCCGCTTATTTTTCCAGCAATCTTCCGCCCGAACTCAAACAGACAAGTTCGGATTTGAAAGATATGCTGGCGGAGTATAAGAGTATTTCCCCCAATATCGAATACGAGTTTATCGATCCGGGCGACAACGAAGAAACCCAGCAGGAAGCATTGCAGGCAGGCATATTTCCCCTGGATATTTCTGCGAGGGAAAAAGATCAGATCAAAGTGGTCAGAGGTTATATGGGTGTGCAGATCAGGATGGGCAGTCAGCAGGAAGTAATTCCTCTCATGCAATCTGCTTCGGGAATGGAATATGCGCTTTCTTCCAACATAAAAAAGCTCTCTGTTACCAATAAACCCAAAATCGGCTTCCTGCAGGGACACGGCGAACCCGGCCTCGACCAGTTGCAGCAGGCAATGGAAGAGCTTACCAACTTATATGAAGTCGATACCTTTTCCCTCTCACAGGGAGCCGATGCCTGGACACAATTTAAAACTGTGATCATTCTCGCACCAGATCAGATGTTTTCGCCGGAAGATCTCGCTTCTCTCGATATGTTTCTGGCCAGTGGCGGGCGACTTCTCGTCGGGCTAAACGCTGTAGGTGGTGATCTTCAGGCTCAAAGAGCCTGGGACAAAATCGATACAGGCCTCGATTCGTGGCTCATTGAAAAAGGGATTTTGGTAGAACAGGCATTCCTTACCGATGTAAAAAGTGCCACCATCAGTCTTCAGCGCAGGCAGGGATTTTTTGTGGTTTCACAGCCCGTACCCTTTCCTTATTTTCCTGCGATCAGCAATTTTGCTGATCATCCCATCACACAGGGAATGGAGGAGGTGATCATTCAGTTTGGAAGCCCTGTAAATATTGTCGGAAAGGACACGTCTGTAAGGATCGTACCCCTGGCTATGACTACGGATCAGAGCGGGAAAATCGCACCCCCTACTTCTTTTAATCCCGATAAGCAATGGACTACGCAGGATTTTGTCTATGGCGTTCAGAATATTGCAGTTGCTGCCGAAGGGAAGTTTGGCGGTGAGGTATCAACCCGCATGGTGGTAGTGGGAGATGGTGATTTTCCTTTAAACCCGCCGCAGCAACAGATCTCACCCAATAACGTCAACCTCCTGGTCAATGCAGTTGACTGGCTTACAGATGACACCGGCCTGATCGCTTTGCGGAATAGCGGTGTGGAGTCCCGGCCACTTGAAAAACTGATTCAGGAGGATGATGAAACTGCATTTTTGCGGAGCCTGGTGAAGTATGGAAACTTCTTTATTCCCATACTGATCGTCATTGTATTTGGCATTTTCCGCTTCCAGCGTCAAAGAGCAAAACGCCTGAAGTGGATGGCAGAGGATTTTAGTTAATGAAACCTGAAAATTATGTTCAAACGTTTCAGTAATCGGCAACTTATCATAGTTTTTGGTTCGCTCCTGGGTTTATACCTCTTATCCATGGTTGCCGGAGGAAAAACAACGCGTACCTTCAAAAAAACTATTTCTGCACTTGATACAACGCTGGTGAGTGAAATCCGGATTACGCCTTCGGGTGAAATTACACCAGTTGTGCTTTCGAAAAGCGAGGGGGAATGGATGGTCAGACTATCAGGAAATAATGAAGGCCGTACAGGAAAAAATATGGTAACCAACGCTTTGAGAGCCATTGCCTTTCTCGATGCCCGGCAACTGGTCAGCCGAAGTAAAGATAAATGGAACGAATACAAAGTAGATTCTTCCGGTACTCATATAGAAGTGTTTTCGGGCGAAAAAAAATCCCTCGACCTGATCCTGGGCCGCTATGAATTTAAGCAGACAGGCATGATGTCCTATATCAGGGAGAACGGAGAATCTGAAGTCTATCTGGTCGATGGTTTCCTCGAATCCACATTTAACCGAAACAGCAGCGAATGGCGCGATAAAACCATTCTTCAGGGGCCGCAGTCTGCGTGGATGTCTGTGTCGTTTGTCTATCCTGCCGACAGTTCTTTTCAGCTTGTCAAAGGTGCTGACAACAACTGGGTGATGAGCGATTCTTCGGCGGTAAATACCGCGGCAGTAACCCAATGGCTGGGAACTGCTTCAACTCTCAATGGTAGCGTATTTGCTGATGGTTATTCTGTTTCAGGAAACCCTCTTTTTCAAATGATTGTTCAGACTACCGCAGGTCCTGTCGAAATCAGGGCGTATGAAGATGCTACTCACACCTGGGTTCTCACTTCTACCCTGAATCCCGGGGTATTTTTTGCGGATAAAGCGGGTGAGATCGTGAAAAAACTGTTTGTGGGAAAAAATACCTTTGATTCTGAAAACGGATAACCTTTTTAAAGCAGCGCCATTACACCCATAGCTGTAGCCAGAAAAGGATCATTTTCCTTATTTCTTCCTGCGGGCGGGTTGACAAATGCCCCATCAGGTCGCTGGTAATGGTAAAGGATAGCGCTGATTTTATCTGAAAAACCCTCCGGAAATCCCATCGCCCGGTACACTTCTGACCGGACCCAGAGGTGGTAGATGTTCATTTCCCGGCGCCATTGTTCCGGGTCATCTTCGCGTATTCCGCTGTCATAACTGAGTTCCGGATGATTTTCCAGCCACTGTACAGCAAGTGTTACGGAACTGTCGTTTTTATCCATACCACATGCGAGCAGCGCGAGAATCCCATCACAGGTAGCCGTCGCATAGGAGCGGAAGCAGATGGTACCGCTGTCTGTTTCCGCTTCCACACCGCCTTTATTTGCGTTATAGGCAAGTGGAGAAATATAGAATCCGCCATCGGCGGGAAGCGGTTTTTCTCCCGGGGCCAGTTGCTGTTGATAATGCCGGGGATCGGGCTGCGGGTAGGTGGTTTTTTGTAAAACGGAAAGGAAGCGGATGGCTTTTTTCAAAGCGACAGAATCCTGATAGCCGGAAGCCTGCAGGGCCTGGAGTACTTTTCGCGTATGCGAAAGATCTACATGTCCCGCAACGCCGGGAGCAAGGTCTGGCTCGCCAAAACCCCACGCACCGTAAATCACATTTTCCGACCCTATCCCTCTGTTTTCGGTAAACTGCGCTCCAATCAGATATTGCTTCATTCGCTCAATGAGTTCACGGTCAGAAGGATCTCCATTTTGTATCAATACACGAAGCGCATAGGCGGTGGCATAATTGGGGTATTCAGGTATTTCAGGGACTGCCAGCCCGATTACGCCATCTTCATTGATATGGCTCCGGATAAACGCCAGCGCTTTTTTCATTTGTCTCTCCGGCAGTGGGCAGACCTCTTCGGGAACCTGCATAAGGGCAAACAAAACAAAAGGCGTATGTGCCTGCCCACCCTTCATGATACCATACACCGGGCTATGCCAGCCCCCATCAGGGGCCTGCCGGGACCAGAGGTAAGACACCGCCTTTTGAAGCGGTGTCTTAAAAGTTACGGGTTCCCGGCAGGAAAAAAATGCCAGAAATATAAAAATCAGCTTTCGGTTCATCTTATCTCCGGTAGGTAGCCATCGTCTGATCCTGATCGACCGTAAGTGTCAGAATGACTGCCGCAGTGCAAAATACCGGACTGGTAATACAATGATGCCCTGACCAGCTTCCATCGGGATTCTGAATACCCGACATCATGGTTTTCATACGTTTGTTCCAGTTGTCCCACTCGTCGCCTCCGGTCAGCACCAGCGACTCGCTGGTCATCATGTGAGAAAGGAATTCTTCTCCGCCATTGTTGCCAAAACCTGCCATGACCTGATCGGTCTGAACCTGCTTTCTGGCTACTTCATTGGTACGGACATCCTCCATAACTGCCTTCACCTCTGCGTCATCCATCCCCGCTTTTTTGAGGTTTACTTCATTGACCTCAATCTCCTCCGCAGGAGAAAGTTCATCGCCAAATGCGCCTTCATCGCGTGCGGTTTCCAGTTTTTCTTTGGCTTTCTTATAAGATTTTGCCGTGGCACGTGTGGTGCTGGAAAGGGAATACAATTGTACGCCCGCAGCGCGCTCTGTGGCTACCGCTCCGGTAGTTACATCCAGATTCATCCTCTGGTAATCTTTGCTTCTGACTACCACCGCAGAGTCCACTTTGTACCCGGCTTCAACGGCTTCTTCCAGGGCGATATTTGCGACAGCAGACTGAAGTACACCGGCCCAGGTTCCCCCCTGAATGCTGCCATCTGAATTCTGCATTTGTTGAATTTTTGCCAGGCATTTATCCTGTGCCTTGTGGATACGTGCAGTAAGTGCTTCATCGTCAGCGGCAAAAGGAAGAACGCGGGTGAAAAACCGCGAGGTCATGGAAACATCAATGTTTTGACCCAGTTTGACCTGCGGCTGTGTCCCTGTCAGGGCGGTAATGTTGTTGGATTCATCCGAAGAATTTTCAACTGCGGCAAGAAGGTATTCAAGGGATTTGCGCAGATTGGATTGATATTCTCCCGAATGAAGGGTATTTCCTGACCTGAGAAGTGCCATAGCCGAAAAAGCAGTTGTAGCAGGGTCGGTCTGTACAGCTTTCGGATCCATGATATGCTGGCTGGCGTGCGTTCCGGCTCCCCAGCCTCCGTTTTCGGCCTGTGCTTTTACAAGCCAGGAAAGGCCCTTTTGAATGACGATTTCAGTCCCGTCAGGAGTAGTTTTCGGGGAATCTGAAGGATTTGGAAAGGTTGCAGCGAGTAAAGTCAGCAGGCAACACGCAATAAGTACGCTAACAAAAGCTTTCATTTTATGATGTGATTAAAGTGAAATAACTTGTCTGCGTGCAACCTTAACTGTAAATGAAAGACAAGTTACCTTTCACTTTTCCACAAGAAGTCAGAAAATAATTTTATCCCAAACCTCAAACCCCAGCCGGGGGAGATTGATTTCTGCATTCAGGAAAATCACAAGATCGGCCTGTTTCATTTCATCGATTACATCGAGAGACATGACAGAAGCGCGCTCGCCGTTGATTTCCCTGTGCGGCAATAGTTCGAGGCCATAATACCAGAACTGCGATTGCGGGTGAAACAGATTTTTCTGAAGACCCTGATCATACCATATTTTGTAGTAGCTGTCGCCGATTACGATAACCCGTGGTTTGTGGTAAGTGGTATCCCCGTCTTCAAAATGATATACAGGCCGGATAGCGTTATTATCGGGTATGGGAAACAGGAGGTTCATGGCACGTTCGACTTCCCAATCGGTATCATTCCGCTGGTAATAGGTTTCGGGCTGATAGGTCATCTCCGAATATACTGGCCGGTAAGCGAAATGACTTTATTCCGCATGGAATCTGCCGCGATCGCTGCACCCCAATGGCTCCAGTGAAGCCCTGTTCTGGGGTAAAGACGAATCGTCGTTGCCGTTTGGATTTTCGGGAATTGGGCGTAATCCAGATGGGGTATGTGATACTGGTTGAGAAGACGGGTAAATTGGGTTCTGTTTGTAGCGGTTTGCTCATTTTTCTGATAGTGTCCCGGGATATATTCTGGCATAAAAGTAGGTTTGCCGGGAGGCGTGATGACGAGGATTTGGGTTTGGAAATTGTGCAGGTATGTTTGAAGATGGGACATTTTCCGGACTATGGATTCTGCCGAATCCGCTGCAATTGCATCCTTTCCCAACCAGGCGTCGATATAGGTTTTGTCATACAGTTCTCCGTTATTTCCTACGACAATTCTTTCATTGGATGAATGATGAAAGCATGAGTAATCCAACTGGTTGTTGAGCCTGACAAACCAGGGTCTTCCTGGATAATTTTCTTTTACATATTCATTCATCCTGGACACATACTGCCCTGAAAACCAGGTATCAAGTTTGAGCGGTAGTTTCCGGGTAGGGTAAAAACTGCCTGACAGTTGGTCTATAGTGACTTCCCCGATTTGAGAAGGCAGAAGAGATACGTAGATGGCCGGAATCAGTATAATAACCATCTGTAAACCCAGAATCAGGTATTTTAGGTTGTGTTTCATTAAAATCTGAAATAAATGAAGGGGTTAAAGTCTCGGGCAAATAGTTCTGCAAGGCAGACGAGGCCTAAGAAGGATGCCGCAACTGCTCTGAAAATGATTATAGGCTTGGCTTCTGTTCCTGAGTAAATTTTTTCCGGCATCTGCTCGATTTTAGCTGAAAGCCCCATAAATGAAAAAACACCGGCAATGATCAGAATGGACAATGTGCGGGTATCTGCAAAAAGCTCTGTGTGGAAGTTTTCGAAGGCAAACATTCTCCCCAAAAAACCAAAGGCATAGGAAAGATTATCAGCCCGGAAAAACACCCAGCCAACCAGTACGGTGACGTAGGTAATGATAACTGAGGGTATTCGTCCGAGAAAATGAAGCCATTGCCTTAAAAAAATCCGGTCAGCGATAAGGAAAAACCCATGAAAAGCGCCCCAGACCACAAAATTCCACGAAGCCCCGTGCCAGAATCCCGATATAAGAAACACGATCCAAAGATTGATATAAGTGCGCCATTCGCCGTTTCGGTTGCCGCCAAGCGGAATATACAGATAATCGCGCATCCAGTTGCCGAGTGAAATATGCCACCTGCGCCAGAACTCTGTGATCGTTTGGGCGATATAGGGGAAGTGGAAATTTTCTGCAAAACGGAAACCCATCATCAGGGCGATGCCAATGGCCATATCCGAGTAGCCGGCAAAGTCAAAATAGATTTGAAAGGAATAGGAAATGATTCCCAGCCAGGCCATTCCTGTACTGATTTGTTCGGGAGGCAGGGCAAACAATGGATCTGCAAATTCACCCAAAGTATTGGCTATCAGTACTTTTTTTCCAAGGCCGGTGACAAACCTGAAAAAACCAGCGAGTTTATAATCAATATGCTCAGTGAGTTTGCGGTCAGACAACTGTTGTGCTACTTCATTGTATCGTACAATCGGGCCGGCAATGAGTTGTGGGAAGAGGAGGATATACAGGGCATAATTGATAAAATTCTCCTGTACCGGTGCTTTCTCCCTGAATATATCGAGGGTATAACTCAGTTTTTGAAAAGTGATGAAAGAAATTCCTACCGGAAGCAGAATGTGTGGCAAAGGAATGTGCGCAAATGAAAAAACGGAAAGCACAGTATTGAGATTTTCCGCAAAAAAATCAAGATATTTACAGACGACCAGTGTCGCAGTATTGATGAAAATGACCAGCAGCAGGAGCCGTTTTTTTACTTTTCCATCCGAATACCAGATCAGCCGGTTGAGGTAAAAGTCCACAATCAGTCCGGCCATCAGCAAAAAGAAAAAAACCGGTGCGCCCCACAGGTAAAAAACAGAACTTCCGGTGAGTGCAACCGCATTCTTCCATTTCTGAGGAGAAATAAAGTACAGCACCAGAAATGCCGGAAAAAAATACAAAAGGAAAATAATACTGCTGAATACCATAAGGCGAGCTTTGGCGAAAATGCAAAAATAGGCGATCAGTATTTAACTAACAACCGATATGTCAACAGGTAATGTTTGGGAGCCATCAGTAGATAAAGCGGTTCATTTTCAGGCGATTAAAAAGGAGTTTTATCGCGTTTTAATAGTACTCGGACTGCTGTTTTTTGCCGCAGGTCTGCTGTATATGTGGGCGAGGCCATTGGAAAGCCGGTTTGTTTTCAACGAAAAGCAAATGCACATTTTACCCCGGCAAACCTTTGCGATGGAAATGATTTTTGAGGGGATAACAGGCCGCGATCAGGTCTCTGTAAGTGTCATGCGCAAAACAGTGCATAAAGCAGAGCGACAGGCTATGCTGGTGGTTTCGGCAGGAGATTTTTGGCAAAGTGTAGAGGCGGTAAAAGAAAAAAAAGAAGGCGGTTGGGAGGTTTTATCACAAACCATCAGGCTCCCCGATGACCTGAAAGATAAAACGCTGAAAGTCTATTGCTGGAATCCTGCGAGCGGGGAGTATTATTTTGCTGATTATCAGGTTGTTGTTCGTTATCGGGGAAAATTTTTCCGAAAAATATACAGGAAAGAATCCCCATGAAATTCAACTTGTGAGCAGGTGATCAGGTGTGATATTGCAATGGCTATTTAATTGATCGATAGCCCGTTCCCACATCAGAAAACCACGCATTTTGAAGCCGCGAAACCGAAACACGCTTATTCCCTCGCTACATGTTCGCTGGAAATTAACCCTCTCCGGTATATTGGCGGCCGCGATTATTCTGGCCGGAATTTTTGGTATCACCGAGACGACAGTCACTGAAGTTTGTGGCAACGGAACAGATGACGACGGAGACGGCCTGATCGATTGTGCTGACCCTGACTGCGAAAATAGCTGGGATTGCCTGATATTACCTATCGGAGACCTGGAAGAGACGGGAAGCTGGGCAGGCAGTGGTTATGGGCCTTATACAGCTTCTACCCCCGGCGGCGAAATAGCGGTTACAGCAAATATTACTTATTCCGGAAATGCGCGCTTCTCGGCCACGCCTTCCGGCTCGTTTGGTAGCGGGAGTTTCTGGAAGCGCACCATCCAGGGCAAAACTTCGCTGGAGACCGTTTTTACCTGGGATCGCAATCCCGAATCGGGAACCTCCGATATCGACTCTCCTTCCGATGACAAAGGAACCGGTGAAATTACTTTTGCTTTCAGCGAAACGGTAAAAAATCCGGTACTCCATGTTGACCGTATTGGCGGATGGGGTGGGAGTATAGCCAGTAGTGCCATTTTTACGGTTAAAACTCCTGCCGTTTCGCTGGTCAGAATGAGTGGTACCGACGATTTTCAGGTTACCGGCACAACGTTTTTTCGTACCCCCGATGTTACAACTACTGCGTACGGAGAAGCCCTGCAAAGTGCAAATCTGGGTACTGCTGCCGGCACCATCGTTGTGAAGGGTACATTCGCCAGTGTGACCTTTTCCTATACGGGTACCGGTGTAGAGGGTACAGGTGGTGATGGGATTGAGTTTATCTGGACGCTAGATAACGGCAGCGCACTCCTTCCCGTCGAATGGTTGAGCTTGGCAGCCACAGCCGATGGGGAAGATGCCACGATCTATTGGGAAACTGCACGCGAACTGAATACCGATTATTTTGAAATTGAGCGGAAAAAAGAAGGTTCCGAACCATTTGAATCTATCGGAAAACTTGCTGCCGCAGGTGTAAGCGATCATACAACAGGTTACATGTTCAGAGATGCGGGTATTCTTCGGAGTGAAAAATCGCTTATCTACAGGATCAGGCAGGTGGATATGGATGGAAAATTTACCTATTCCTCACTCGCAGAATTGCGGGTTGCACCCGGTGATTTTGAGATCATGGTTTATCCCAATCCGGCACAGGATCAGGTAATGCTTAGCATTGGGGAAACAACTGGGACGGATGAAGCCGGAACATGGGCAATCACCAATATGTCGGGACAGGTAATGTGGCAGGGAAAGATGAACCCCGATGTTACTAACATGATTCTCGATGTAAGTGAATGGCCGGGGGGAATTTATGCCGTCAGTTTTCAACTGGAGCAGCGGATGTATCACACGTCACTGATTGTACAATAGCTGCTACTGACTTCGGATCAGTTGCAGGGTAAAATCCAGTTGTGTGTCTTTTCCTGAAAAAAGACTTTCAGGCGTGTCTTCGACCACTATGTCTGGCGCAAGTCCTGTGGCAGGAATGCTTAAATCCTCAGGGCGGGTAATGAGCCTTACGGTTGAAACTTTTCCCCTGATCTGGCTGTGTGGTAAAGTAAAAGCAACCGAATTGCCAAAAGTCCCCGATTCGATACAACCACAGGTTGCGCCTATGGTTTTTCCCATATCATTATAGGCAAAAGCGTGGTGGAGCATACAGGAATTGGAAATGGATAATTCGTCGGTAAGGAGGAACGTCTCTCCCGAAAAGCGAAGTCTTTCAGGTTTGGGCCGTGTGGCTTCCCAGACCAGGGTATCGAGATTGCCGGAGGGTTGTTTCCATCCGCTCACGAGTTCTTTTCCCACCCACTTTTTAAACACAGGAATGACGACAGAGGGCATGAGCATATCCTTCCGGATATTTTTTTTCAGGAGCGGACTAGCTCTGACAATACTTGTATAGGCGTAGAAAAACGGTTTTTCAGCAATATAAGCCAGCAGTGCAGGCCCCCGAATGATATAACCGCCTTTGTTTCCTCTGACATCGATAATGAGATGGCTGACCTCCGCTTTTCGGATGCCCCGAAAAGACTTTCGCAGAAAGGTTCTGTATCGAAGCTCATTTCCTTTGACAAAAGAGCCAATTCTCAGCACGGCGGTCTGATCTTCCGGGATGAGCCTGAGCTCAAACAGATCGCCAAACCCGGGGTTTGTTTTGCGTGGTTTTGCTGTTTTTCTGACTCCCGGATAAAACACAAGAGAATCTTTGTTACTTTCAGGCGGTCTGATCTGGAGAGCGTTGATGCTGTCTGGAGGGAAAAACAGGGGGAGGTTGCTGGCAAAACCTTCCTCCATGAGGCGAACTCTGGTGCCGGAGATATCGCCGTCGGAGTAGTTTTCTGAGAGCAGTTTTCTGACGATATGAATAGCCGGAATACCATTGATGGCGATAAGTTCGCTACCGGTGGGCACGTGATTACCGGCGTCGCCGGTCACATAAACGCGCTGGTTTAGATATCTGATTTTCAGTGGAATATAATATCCGCCAGACCTTGCATAAGGATTGGCTGACCAGGGGAGGGAGATTCGGGTATGGATATCTTTCAGGCTGACAACCAGCGGGTTCAGTTGATGATAAAACCAGATGGGAGACCGGGGCTCCCGGGTGCTGTCTTCAATGGCCTGAAACCACGCTTCGAGGTGTGCGCGGGAAATAAATGAAAACGGATCGGTAGGGGTATGGAAAAGGACAGACCGAAGCGTATCGAGGTCTTCCTGCATCTGGGCAGGTGATAAAACAGCGGGAGGCAGTTTTTGAGCCCGGGTACTGACAGAAAGGAAAACCAGAAAAAAAAGAATTGGAAAAAGCCGCATGGCACTTTAACGTGTGCGTCTGATGGATTGTTATAAAATCTGTTATGAAGAAAGCCAGCGGGAAATGGTGTTTTCCAGAATTTCTTTCCGGACGGGTTTTGAGATAAAATCATCCATGCCTGCGTCTCTGCAATTATCCTGATCTTCGGGCAGTGTGTTGGCGGTAAGGGCAATAATAACAGGCCCGCGCTGGCCGGAGGAGGCAAATTTTTGGCGTATGACCCGGGTTGCTTCCAGCCCGTTCATGACGGGCATTTGTATATCCATCAGAATCAGATCATAGGATGCGTGTTCCAGCGCCTGGACTGCTTTGAGGCCATTGTCGGCGAGATCAACCGCATAGCCGATTTTTTTTAGCATTTGTGCCGCGACTTTCTGGTTGATCGCATTATCTTCAACGAGCAGGATAGAAGGGGAGAATTCGGTCATTGCAGAGTCTTTTATATTTCCTCCCTAAAAATAATTCCGGCTTCGAAAAGATTGAAAGTAAGTTTGGCGAAATACTTACCCGCCTACAAGGGCAGCGAGCTTGAGAAAACTAACCCTGGACTGAGGTTGTAAGGTAATACAGAACTCCGGATCGTGAACGGGCTTTTCGTCCACAATAATCAGAAACTCTTTTCGCGAAAAGGCTTCAAGGGCGATCTGAAATTGTACTTCCGGGTCAATTTTGTGTTTTTTGTCCAGCTTGTAACCATTAAACACCACTTCGGCACAGGAGGGCTGTACCAGGCCGTAAAAGAAATCAGGGCGCTTCTGATTGTAAAGGTTTACCTCGTGAAACACACGTGTTCGGATCAGATCGTAGATACTGATACGGTCTCTGCCAAGTTCAACCTTTAATTGATTGAGAATACTGCCGGTAGAAGTTTCATCATGGATAGTCAGGTACATGGAGTAAAGCGTTTGGTAAATGAAAAAATGAGCAAACAGGGTAAATGAAACGCTTTGGGAATAACAACAGGTAAAGGATTCGGGGTAAAATCCTGATTGAGCAATAACGAAAACTGTGCCGAAAAGTGCAGAAAGGAATGATCGGAATATGAATTATCTAACATCATTTTTTTTTCTTATTTTCACGGACAAGATTTGTTGTTTCCAAAAATCAACTTCTGGTTATGACCTTTATTAGACGGGCATTGATTATTGATGATGACGAAGTCAATAATTTTATTTGCATCAAAAACCTTCGCGATCTGAAAATTGCAAAAGAGGCGAGCTACTGCACCCGCGGGCGTGAGGGGCTGGATCTCATGGCTGAAATTCTGAAAAATGAACCTGATAATTTTCCGGATGTAGTTTTTCTCGATATCAATATGCCTGCGATGAATGCCTGGGAGTTTCTGGAGGAGTACAAAACGCTGCAACCTTTGTTTCCGCACAAGGTTTCTCTTTTTATCCTGTCCTCCTCGGTTTATCGTAAAGATATAGAGCGGTCGTCTCAGTATGAAGCTGTTACAGATTATATCATCAAGCCGCTCAACAAAGACAAACTGCTTAAAATCCAAGAAAAATATTTTTCCTGATATGAAAATCCTCTCTTCTGTATTCGTCGTTTTTCTGGCACTGGCTTGTCCGGTAGCTGCTCAAAACTTTGAAGGTACTGTGACTATGTCCCATTCACTATACCAGGGACTGATCACTACTTTCTATATTCAGGGTGATCAGGCTGCTGTTATTTCCGGTGGAAATGCAACTGATGCCAATACCCGCACAGTTGTAAACCGCACCACCGGCGAATATCTGGTGATTAATGAAGCCAATGTTCAGGCGCAGGTGACAAGGTATAACCTCGGTGACCCTCAGTTTGCGCTTCCCGATATGGGCAAGGCTGAGGTTACAGCTACCGGCGAAACCCGCAAAATTGATGGCTATACCTGCGAAAAATTTCTTGTCAATCAGGGGGGACTCACAGCGACCTTGTGGGTGGCGGCTTCTCTTGCAGATTTGCACCTTGCCGACTTTATGACTCCGGTAACGCTGCGCAGAGAAGGCCGTTTTCTCAACGTACCTGGTATCAGCGGATTCCCACTGGAAATTGAGACTACCGATCTCAGAAGCGGTGCTCCGGTTACGTTGAAACAAACCGTAAAATCGGGCAAAACAGACGCCCAAAAATTAACGATCCCCGCAGGCGCTGTTGTCATTGAAATGAGTACACTGACAAAACAGGTGGATGACGCCGGCAGGGATCGCGAAAAATTGAAAGAAATCAAACAAAATATGAATCAGAACTAAGGAAGTTTAGTTGCTTCCCAGAAGTTCTGCGAGTTTGCTTTCAAGTGATGCACCGCGGAGGTTTTCTGCGATGACCTTTCCTTGTTTGTCCAGAAGCACGGTATAAGGAATGGCGTTTACACCGTAAGCCTGTGCGGCTTCGCTTCCCCAGAATTGAAGGTCGCTGACGTGGTGCCACGTGAGTTTGTCCTGCTCAATTGCCTGTACCCATGCGTCTTTGGTGCGGTCAAGGCTGACACCAAAGATTTCAAAACCTTTGCCTTTGTACTTGTTGTACATCCGTACGACATTGGGGTTTTCGGCGCGGCAGGGGCGGCACCAGCTCGCCCAGAAGTCGATCAGAACGACTTTGCCTCTCAACTCACTCAGGCTCATGGTTTCACCCGAAGGGGTGGGAAGAGAAATTTCGGGTACAGCTTGCCCAACCTGAAATTTGGTAGCAGGCTGCTGTTGCATTTGCTGCTGCTGCTGCATCATGGCTTCCTGCTGTTTTTGGCGGATTTCATTTTGTAGCGAGATCAGAAGTTGTTGCGCCTGCTCTTCGGTCAGCGCCGGCTCCTGTCCATCAGAAATGGATTTATACCCCTGATAGACCATTTCGCTGTTAATCTCAATCTCCTGCCCTTTCAGGCTATTGCCCAGATCGCGCCCCAATGCGTAGGAAATGCTGTCCATTTTGGTTTCCATTTCCTTAGAACTGTTGGCGATTTTCCCGGTGTTATTGCATGCACCCATTATGAGGGTTGCAATCATGGGATAAATTATTTGTTTCATTATTCGGTATTTCAGTTTTTTCTGACTGCAAAGTTAATCAAATATTGTCGTTTATTTATCAACTACCACTTTTTTCGTAACCAGCCTGTCTGCCGACCGGATCATCAGTACATACGTTCCTTTGCTGATATTGCCTGCGTCCACTCTGTATTCACCTGTTACAATACTGATTTCACGCAGCATTACTTGTTTTCCCCGCTGATCCCAGAGGCTTAGCTGAACATTTCCCTTCCATTCTTCTCCAAAGTTTATATCAAAAACGCCCGGCCCGGGGTTGGGGTAAATGCTGATGCCACTGTCTTCCCAGTCATCAATTCCCACGTTGGTAATATCCAGCGTCTGGTAGGCGGTATCGGCTCCGCAATCGTTGGTGGTGATCAGGGTTATGGTGTATGCGCCATTCACAGTATAAGTATAAACCGGATTTGCGGCGGAAGAAGTACTGCCATCGCCAAAATCCCACATGTATTGTGCACCTGCCAGCGACTGATTGCTGAAAAGATAGGTCTGAAATCCTCCCGCCTGGGTAAGTGAAAAATCTGCAACCGGGAGAGAATCGACCTGAAGGGAGAAGGTAACCGTATCATTTCCCTCGGCATTGGATACAATCAGCGAAATATCTTTTGTCCCGCCAAAACTGTAACTCACCTGGTGCGGACCAGACGTACCAGCGTTTGCAGGGAATGCGCCGTCACCAAACGTCCAGCTATAGCCACTAATGCCAATACCTGTACTATTGTCGGTAAAGTTTACGGTGTCGCCTTCGCAGATCTGTGCCACAGATGCCGTAAATGCCGCGTCGGGCGGCGTAATTCCTGAAATGGAAACGGTCTGTACAAATGTGTCTGACCCGCATATACCTGAGGCGATGAGTACGACCGTATAATCTCCGTTTGCGAGATAGGCATGGGTGAAAGAGGTATCTGTCTGAGTTGTCCCGTCGCCCAGATCCCAGGAAAGATTATCCCATGCACTGGAACCACTGACAAAATCCACGCTATTGACACCGTTGAGGGTATAGGCAAATGCAGCTATCGGCTGATCTTCCACCTGTATTACTTGTGTCAGTGTATCGATTCCTACCGGATTGCTTACAATCAGGGTAATGGTTTTGGGGCCCGAAGTGGAAAATGTAGTAGTTACCGGCCCGGCAACTGTGGCACTCTGCATGGAAGCATCAGCGGTAAACTGCCAGTTGTACTGAAGGCTGTTGCCTGTGGAGCTCTGTGTAAAAGTTACCGGCATACCTACGCAGAATGGCCCGGCAGGAAGGGTAAAAAATGCCTGTGGAGGTGCGACAAACAACTCCTCAATGTTGATATTGTCGATGTAGAGATTGTTGCCATAACCTGTGCGGTTGATAAATTGCACGGCAATAGGATTCCCGGCGTAGGGGGTGAGATCTACGGAATCTTTTCTCCATGAACCAGCATTAGCTGGTGTCCATGCGTTGCTCTGACTTCCTGCCGTGGCGAGTACCAGTCCTGCTTTGCTGTAAGCGATGCTGCTGAATGTCTCTCCGCAATCGGTAGAAATAACAATTTTCAACTCATCGGCAAAACTTGCGCTAAACTGGGCATAGGCCACGTCAAATGTCAGCATGGGGCTTACCGAACTGGTAAGATCAATGGGGAAGGTGGTGAGAATGTCTTCCTGCCCGGAAGCATTGTAGCTGAAGTTGTCGATATAGGCCGCCTGAGTAGTGCCCCCGGTACTGCCCGGCACAGAAATCAACTGCCAGGTGTTGCTGTTGTCGGGGTTTTCGAGGCTCCATCCTGCCGGAGGAAAAGTGCCTGACTGAAAATCCTCGGTAATGGGAAGCTGACTGCCCGCGCTCACTGCGATAAAACCTGTTTTTACGATGGTGTCCGACCCGTAAAAGTTGGTAGCTACCAGGCTCACTGTATAAGTTCCCGGCTGGGTAAAAATCACTTGTGGATTTTGGGATGTGCTGTCGGTATTGTTGGTGTAGGTAAAGGAAGAAGGTGTAATATTCCAAAGCCAGCCAGAGACTCCCTGAAGGGTGAGGTCACTGAAACTTACTGCCTGATTGGGGCAGACCAGTTGTTTGTCCGCCGAAAAATCTGCTACTGGTGGCGAGGCCAGGTTGGTGATACTGATGTCATCGATGGCAATATCGCTGGTGAAATTACTTCCTGTTATTCCTCTGAACCGAACCTGAATCAACGAGTCAAACCCCGCGAGACTGACTTGTCCTTCCTGCCATAAGTTGCCCTGATCGCCGGAAAGAGGGGCAATCACATCCAGATAGATATTGGTGCCGTCAAATATGTCAATATGCAGTTCGCCCATATTGGCACCCAGCATGTGATACCAGAAATGGAGAACCGCATTGGGCGCACCTGCCAAATCGATGCAGGGGCTGATGAGTTGAGCTTCATTGTTGAAGCAGGCGGAAGCTTCGGTGTAAAGGTATTTTCCCGAAGTATTTCCTGGGTTGTGGTCAATCGAAGGGCCTGTATTGGCAGAAGGGGTACCGCCGTTGTCCACCCGCCAGTCAATATCATCCCCGGCACCATTGGTGACGTTTACCCAGTTGTTGGAGAGGGTACATACTGTAAGCCCGCAATCACTTCCTGTAGCGCAGTTGGGTTGTGTTTCGAAATTTTCTACAAAGGGTATGGAAAGCACAAAAGAAGGCTGGGTGAAAAAAGAAATATCTGCCTGATCATTGGCGGGATCCTGGTCATTGGTCAGGGTTACCCATGCGACAAGGTTGTAGGATGTGTTTGCCGGGAAGATTTCCGGCTGGCTAAAGGTATGGAGTGCTGTAGCGCCGGGAGCAAGGGTTCCGGAAAAGGATTCTGTAACTATCGGGTTATTTCCCAATTGATAGGAGACGGCAAATCCTGACTGCGAATTGATTCCTGTGTTTTGAATGTTGACGGAAAAATAAGTGGTATCGCCAAAACACTGGGAAAGAATCGGGAAGCCGGGAGAACCAAAACTTTGCAATGCGAGGTCGTCGTCTTTGGGACAGGGGGCGGGAAGCAGGTATTGGACGGCATTGGCACGGCGTCCGCGCAGTCCCTGCGGGCCGGTAGCTCTGACCGATATCCAGTTTTCCAACTGCAAAAAGTTGCCGGTAAGGGTAATACTGTTGGTAGTTGTTGAGGCAACCGAATCCATATATTTATCTCCCAGCAAAAACACATCATAACCGGTAGCACCGGGCACGGCAGACCAGGTAATCATGAAAGTGTCGGGGCAGGCGGCACTGACCTGAATATTTTGAGGAACGGCTGCGATGGTAAAATGATTTTCGCTTTCGCCAAGGATTGTACCGCGGTTGACCCTGATGATTGCCTGGCCGGTGGGGAGGTTGGGTACGGTCCAACTGTACATTCTGGTACTGCCTGAGATATTTCCTGCAATATTGGTCCATACGGTTCCACCATTGGTGGAGTAGCTGAGGGTGAATGTTCCAGTTGTGCCGTAAGCATCCCAATGTATGCGCTGAGTTTCGCCGGGCACAAACCCTTCTCCTCCCTGTGGATACACGACCGTGATTTCGTCGGGGATAAACTCATACACCACATAGTATTTTTGTGGCCCGACAGGAACGGCAGTTCCTTTTACATCCAGCATATAAGTACCCGCGGCAGGGTCAGTCAGTCTTACCTGTTCGACGTTGTTGAGGTTGTCAACGCCGGGAACTGCGGGTTGGTTGAGTGTAACGGGGTTGGGTGCCGGGTTGAGTACAAGCGGGAGGTTCACCGCACTGGATGGGTCAGTTACGGTCATGTCAAGGTTGTTGACAAGGGCGACGGCGGCTCCGGGGTTGGCTTCTTTATCCAGCCAGTAAACCATAATTCTCGCTTCTTTGGTGCCGGCAGGTATGGTGATGGTATGGGTATTGGTATCACCCTGGGAGATTACATCACTGAAATAGCGGTTTTCTTCCAATGTCTGCACGGCCCTCAGTCCGTTGACAATTCCCCATCCGTACTGGTAGTCGGGGCCGGGAACCCCGATGTCATTGGCGGTATTGAGCATACAGGCTTTGATCAGCGGCGATTCGGGGTACGCGTTGTTGTTGAGTTCGCGATATGCCTGATAAAGCTGTGCAACCACACCGGCGGTGCTGGGCGCGGCGGCAGAAGTTCCGCCGCCGGGAGAGTAGCCGTTGTTGGGGTCGGTAGAAATCTGCCCCTGCCCGTGGGCAGCGATATCGGGTTTGATGCGTCCATCATAAGCAGGGCCGCGGCTGCTGCTGGTTTCCAGCGTTGCGTCGGCATACAGGTTGGCTACGGCCATGACGTTTTTCCCCTGTTTGTGGCCGCCGGTGATATTTCCCCACTGATTGCCCGCACCATATCCGCAGTTGGAGCCGTTGCTGTTTCCTGCCGAAAACACATGCAGCAGGTTGGGGTTGTCGTATATCTGCTTGTCCACCCGCTGGGTTCCGGTGGTATAACCGGTATTACATCCGTCGGAGTATGACGAATTGGTAACCATGACGCTGTCATTCTGGTGGAGTGCGAGCGTATTGTCTGTGAATGCAGCCTGATAATCGATCACATAAATATGTGCGCCAGGGGCCGCCCCGCGGGTGGTAGGGTTGAGGTTGCCTGCACCTGAGAATACACCCGCGACCATGTCTCCGTGCGTACCTGAGAGCGGGGCTGCTGCGTTGATCTGGGTGGTACGGCCTTTGAAGTCGATGTGCGGCCCTATTTCCCCGTCATCTCTGACAAGGATATTGATGTCTTTTCCGTTGTATTTTCTTCCTGCGGAGTGATCGGAGTCAAGTACATTTGCCCGGTGCAGGGTGCGACCTCCGTCGTCTTCTGGTTCGCCCGGAGGGTTGATGGGTTCGATATAGGCGATTTCCGGCCGCCCTGCAAGGTTGTAAATCTGATCCAGCGGAATTCTGATAAGCATGGTGGACTCACCGTCAATCAACTGTATGTCTGTGCCACCGATACTTCTGATAGCAGATTCGGCCTGAACTGCCGAAACGCCCGGATAATATTGAGCATAAAGCAGGATCATATTGTCGCGAACGGCCCACCAGGGCAGACTTTCGTTGACGAGGCGGGGATCTGTTTTTTCGGTAGCGGTGGGGGTGATGATACTGCGTATGCCCATCGTTTTCAGGGCAGAACGGTTGAGACCTTCGGGAATAGCTGCGAGCCAGGTATTGTGAGGAATATAAGCGATAAGCCTGATTCCGTTGTTTTCTATATGTTTTTTAGCTTCGTTTCCCGGTATTTCATAAAACTGGATATAGCGGTAAAAAAAGCCATTCAACTTGTGATTCCGGTCATTGGGGGAGGAAATAAATTTTTCCAGATTTTGGGGGAAGGTTACGGTTCCTGATTTGAAAAGTACCGGAGGGGTTGATTTCTGAGCGGAGAGAAATGAAAAACTCAGGGTCAGAAAAAGGAAAAGTAGCGTAGCGTTACGGGACATGAAAAATAGCTTTTGGAGGTGTTGTTACTGTTTCCTCAATGTGCTTAAAGAGGATATACCCTATCAGAAAGATCGTATTTTATCCCAGAGAGACTGAAAAAAATGTTTGATCCTGGCCCATAAACTGGCTGGTTCCTTCATTTCCAGTGTATCTACCCCGGTCTTCCTGAAGCGGTTGCGGTAAGGATTGGTACGGGTAAATCTTCCCTCGGCCAGCCGTCTGATTTCGGGCATTTTTTCCATGGCAGCCTTATATCCTTCTTCGAATATCTGATCTGCTTTTTTCAGGTCAAAAAAGCCCATTTTCCCCACCTGCGGCTCGATCACCACATCGCAGAGCAGGAGTCGCGGCCTGACATTGCTCCACATGGCCAGATCGAGGGTTCTGTACCCGATATCAATCAGGTTTTCGAAATTATCGACAGTGCCTACCGGACATACATTCACCCCGATAATCCGGTCGCAATAATTTTCCAGCGGCTCCACCGGAAGATTGTTGAGCAACCCTCCGTCGGCATAGACAAAATCTCCCATTTTACGGCTTTTAAAGAGAATGGGAATAGAGGTGGAAGTTACGACCACATCAAACAGAGGCCCTTCCCCGATGATTTCCGATTTGCCGGTAGTGAGATTGGTCACCGAGACAAACATCCGTTTTTTTAGTGCGGCAAAATCGTCGGTTTCTATGTATTCCCCCAGCATTTCATCGATATAGGAATTGTCGATAAATCCCATGGTGGGGAGCGTAGGTTTGAACAGGCGGGTAAGGGAGGAGTTTTTGAAAATCTCCAGCATTTCCTGGGGCGAATACCCTGCTGCATATAAAGTACCTACGAGCGCACCCGCACTGGCACCTGAAAGGAAGTCGGGAGAAATTTGATTTTCTTCCAGCGCCTGGAGTACACCAATGTGGGCGATACCTCTGGTACCGCCCCCTGAAAGACATATTCCTATAGATGGGTTCATAAAGGGTTATTCCCAGACAACGCCTTTACCCGTCTCATACCATTTTTCGTAGTGCGCTTCGTATTTGTCATCCACAGCGCCGCGTTTGATTTTGAGCGAAGGGGTGAGGATACCGTTGTCGGTAGTCCATTCGCCCTGAACTACCACGGCGTTTTGGAGTTTTTCGTGGTGTTCGAGTTGGGGATTCACCTCCGCGAGCGTTTCTTTTATGCTGGCGGCAATTTCTTCCCGGTCTTTTGCCCTTCCTTTTTCAGACAAGACGACCAGGGCAATTGGCTGCGGGATATTGGAACCAACGACACAAACCTGCTCGATATATTCGTTTTTGGAAAGCAGCATTTCAATCGGGTTGGGCGCTACATATTTGGCTTTGGAAGTTTTAAACAGATCTTTTACTCTGCCGGTGATGCGCACAAATCCGTCGGGATCTACTACGCCTTTGTCTCCGGTATGGAGGAACCCATCGCGGATGGTCTCAGCAGTTTTTTCGGGTTCGCGGTAGTATTCGACCATATTGGCGAGGCTTTTGACGCAGATTTCGCCCTCCTCAGTGATTTTCATCTCAAGATTGGGCATCGGTTTGCCTACGGTTCCGAAGCGGTACTGGCCAGGGAGATTGGAGTGGGAATAGGCTGCATTTTCGGTCATGCCATAGACTTCATATATAGAGATGCCGAGGTTTTTGTACCATTCCAGATGGGCTTTGGGCATGGGGGCTGCACCGGTAAGGCAAACGCGGGCGTTGCTGAGGCCGAGTGCTTCGCGTATTTTTTTGCGGATGACGTTGTTGAGGATGGGGATGGAAAGCAGGAGATTGAGTTTGGAAGGCGAAAATTTGGCCAGTACCCCGCTTTGAAATTTGGCCCAGATACGCGGTACACCGAGGAAAATGGTCGGGCTGCCTTTTACCAGATCGTCTTTGAAGGTTTCGAGCGAATGGGCAAAATTGACTGAACCGCCGCAGCGAAGCGTTCCCATGGTGATGAGCATGCGTTCGGCAATATGGGACATAGGCAGATAGGAGAAAAACTTATCTGCTTTGGTAAGGCTGAAAATATCATTAAAAGCCTCGATGGCAAAAACCGGCGAGACAAAATTGAGCACTACACCTTTGGGAGTACCTGTCGTACCGGAGGTATAGATGATGGTCATCATTTCATTGAGGTCGCGGGTAGGGTTGGCGGCCATCGGCTGGTGCTGGCTGATGGTATCATTCCAGGTGGTATATCCTTCCATACCGGGCAGGGTGTCATAAATTCCGAAACTGATACATTCCAGTCCGGCAGGGATGCCCTTTTGCATTTCTTTCCAGTCGTGGGCATCTAGTTTGCCTACAAAAAGGAGCTGTGCTTCACTGTGGTCGAGGATATAGGAGACCGTTCCTGCATTGACATTGGGGTAGATGGGTACAGAGATATGTCCGCTCATCATGATGGTCAGGTCGGCCCTGATCCAGTGTGCGCAGTTTTTGGAGAGGATGGCAATGCGGCTGCCGGGTGCATAACCACGGGACTCAATGGCGGCTGCCATTTTGCGTATTTCTTCGGTTGCCTGTCCCCAGGTCCAGGTGAGGTACTGGCTTCCGAGGGGTTGGGTCATATACACTTTTTCGGGCTGGGATTTTTCCCATCCGTAGAGCATTTCAAGGGGAGTTTTGAGATTCGTCTTTGTGAGCGTTGCCATAGTAGTCATTTGTAAGTTAACAGGGATCAAAATAGGGAATTATTGCTGGTTTGCAAAATAACATAACTACAGGCTGAAATGTTTGTTGGGAGGCAGGTTGGCATTATACACAATTTCCGAAGGTCGGTTTGACGTACGGTTTTAACCTTTCTTTTTCCGTATTTTCTAAATTTCCGCAATTCCTTTGTACTCTTCGCAATTGTACTCTTTGCGATCCTGGCGTCTTCGCGAGAAACCCCTTTTCGCAACCCCTTTTCGTGGGGGTATCTTTTATTAAATAATCATTAAGTAATCATTTTCTGATTTTTTATTTACTACGTCTTAACAATTTTAAATACTGCTTAGACCTAACAGGTCGCCTCTGTTCAAACTATCGCTCTTTTCAGGGCTTTCTCCAAATTTTTTTCCTCCCCCACTTGTATTTACGAATCTTTTCGTATATACTTGTATTACGAATTTATTCGTAGTTTGGGTGGTGGCCACACCCGCAACCAAAAAATAAACCAATGACAAAACCCACTAATGGCGAACTCGAAATCCTCCGCATCCTCTGGGATCACGGACCTTCGACCGTTCGTTTTATCAATGATATGCTGAGTACCGACAAAGAGGTAGGCTATACCACCACCCTCAAACTCATGCAAATCATGTATGAAAAAGGCCTGCTGGAACGCAGCAGGGACGGGAAAACCCATATTTACCACGCACTTGTCTCCGAAGAAGAAGCGCAGCGCCAGCTACTCGACCGCTTTCTCGACACAACCTTTCAGGGTTCGGCGATGAAACTGGTTATGCAGGCGCTGGGTAGTCATCGCACGACACCCGAAGAACTCGACGAAATCCGCAGATTTATTGATGACCTGGAAAACAACCAAAAGAAAGGAGGCTGATTATGTATCTGGCAAATCCGATTTTCACCCAAATCCTTACTGAAGCGCTGGGATGGACGCTTCTACACTCGCTCTGGCAGGGACTCGTCGTCATGGCAGCCCTGGGAATCCTCCTTTCCATGATGAAATACCGCACCCCCGAATCACGGTATTCGCTCTCTCTCCTTGCACTGGCAACGATGATGACCTGGATGGCTGGTACTTTCGTTTCGCAGTACCGGAGCCTTTACGACAGGTATATTTTCTATGGCTACGAAGAAGAGGTAGTAGTATATGAAAATGAATTTGAAGCGATAGAACTTATCGAGCCGGCCGGCGGCTTCCATCTGGGGACAATTACCGGTACAATTCGCCCTTTTATGCCCTGGGTATCTGTTTTATGGGCAGCAGGATTTTTGTTTTTCACGCTGAGATGGGCAGGCGGCCTGTATTATGTGCACCGGCTGCGCACCCGGGGCGTTCGTGCGGTGTCTTACGACTGGCAACTGAAAATAAATAAACTGGCCGACCGGCTGGGGTTATCAAGAGGTGTTACCTTATATGAATCCTTCCGGATTTCGGTGCCGATGGTGATCGGGCATCTGAAACCTGTGATTCTGGTGCCGGCGGGCATGCTCAACGGCATTTCTCCCGCACAACTGGAGGCCATTATTGTACACGAACTTGCCCATATCCGCCGCAATGATTTTCTGATCAACCTGCTGATATCAGCGGCGGAGGCGGTGTTGTTTTACCATCCGGCTTACTGGTGGATTGCGGCACATATTCAGGAAGAAAGGGAACACTGCTGCGACGACATGGTAATAAAATACTGCGGCGATCCGCTTTCCTACGCAAAAGTACTGGCAGATCTGGAAGAAAACCGGCTCGAAAACCTGCGGTTTGCCATGCGCCTAACCGATAACAAAAAACACCTGCTGCGCCGCATTAAGCGTATTCTCGTACCGGAAGCAGGAGAAATGCAGCTTCAGGGGAAATCTGTATTCGGGCTGGTGTTGGTAATATGCCTGACCACAGTCGCCTGGCTTATGCCCCAGACAGCCAAAACCTTCACACCCCATGCGTATGTTATGGGAGAAGATGAATATCCGCTGATGGCAGGTATTCCCGCCATTCCGGGTATGATCGGTTATCCCGAATATTATTCAGTTATCGATACGCCTCCCCCGGGAGATGTGAATTTTGAAGGCGGATGGGGTGAAATGCCCGAAATGCCTGAAATGCCCGAATTCCCGGAGTTTCCCGAAAACTTCTTCAACTCAGATCTTCCAGACAGCACAGCAATGGCCGATTTCAGGCGCTCGATGCAGCAATATCAGGAAGAGCAGCGCGAATGGAGCGAGCAGGTGGGAGAATACTGGCGCGACTATGCCCAACAACTCAGCGAACACAGCCGTCAGTATGCAGATTTGGCCAGGGAAAAACAACTGGCTGAGGCAATGGAGATGATGGCAAAAGCAGACCTGGCAGGAAATGATGCCTACCGGGAAGCGATGGAGGAAGCCCGGCAAAAGCTGGAAGAAGCACGCGACCGGCTGAGAGATGATTTTAATGAAGAATGGGACGATAGGAAAGAAGAAGAATTTCAGCGACGCATAGAAGACGCAGCCCGCCGTCATGAAGAAGCTCTTGAAAGGGAAATGGCAGCTTTGGAAAGAACCCGTGAAATAGCGCGTAATCAGCGCGATATACAGCGCCGCCATGTGGATATGGAGCGGGAGAAAATGCTGCAAATAAGAGAGATGCAGGAAAGAATCAGAGCGGAGCAGGAACAGCGTATGGTCGAACAGCAGGAAAAGATGCAGGAGGTGGAGGAGAAAATGCGCGAGAAAATGCGCGAAGCCGAACACAAAATGCACGCAGAAATGGAGCGTCACCAATCCATGCAGCGTGAACTCAGAGGCATGATGCTGGAAGACGGACTGATTAATTCAGAGGATGAAAAAGTCAAAATCCGGATTACAGATGATGCTTTTAAAGTAAACGGAAAAAAGCTGGACGACGATCAGGAGCGGAAATACAGGCGGATTCTCCGCAGGTGGGGATTTGATGCCGGAGAGAGCGGGACTATCCAGTTCGATTTTTAATTCACTTTCCGACTTTTTATTACATGGCTGACATCTGCTCCGGCAGGCGTCAGCCATTGCCGTTTTTGAACTATTCCGCAAGATGAAATGACTATTTGCCTATAATTTTATTATTGGCGAAAATATAGCACTCCAAAGCCTTTCATTACCGCCCGCTGGTACAACATTTGCCTTAAACCTTACATCCAACCATACCCGACAACAGCAAATAAATAAGAGACCGAAAATTGAATAAACGCGAGACTGAACTGGCGAATGAGAAGGATATTGTTTAAAAATAACTTGCCTGTTGATTTAACACAACTACGAAATGTAAGAAAAGGTTTGACGTTAATGTTTGCATTTTGTCTGGGGAGCCTTGTGTCTGTGCAAGCACAGGGCACCTGCTCCCCGGGAGGATGCAAAGGTCCAAACCTTATTTCCAACGGAAGTTTTGAGGCTGAAATCACTGATCCCAATAATCCATTGGTGGGATTTACCTCTGAACTGTCTTATATTGTATGTCCTCCGGCCAGCACGCTGGATCTCTGGGGGCGAATCACCATTCTCAATGATCCAAATATCTGTTATTTCCTGTGGGGTGGAAATGACCACACATATGACAACGGCGACGGTCATATGCTGGTTGTAGATTTTCCTGCCCAGAATCCCAACGGAGGAGGGAGTTATATGGATATCTGGGCCACAACTGTGGCCGTTACCCCCGGCGAAACGTATTGTTTCGGTGCGTGGTACAAAAATCTCAATATCGGGGCCGCTGTATCCCGTCCGAGGTTTCGTTATCTGGTAAATAACACCCTGATTGGCTTTTCTCCCAATCTTCCCGACGACGGGCAGTGGCATTATTTCGGCTACAATTATACCGTACCTGCCGGAGTGACTACACTCAATATAGCCATTGAAAACGGAAAATGGGGTGGGGCAGGCAATGACCTGGCGATAGACGATGTAGAGTTTCGCGAAGTGCGCACAGGCTCCAACCCTCCGATAGCCAATGACGATCAGGTAATTGTACTGGCCAATTCGGGCAGTTATCCGATCAATGTCCTGGCCAATGATGTAAGCAACAACACCGGATTTGCTCCGGGTGCTGCTGACATGGCCCTTACCACGGTTCCGCCTTCGACGATGGGCACTGCCTCCATCAATGTTTCGGGACAGGTAGAGTTTGTGCCCGCTCCCGGATTTGTGGGTGAGGTTATGTTTAAATACGAAATCTGCCATCCGTCAGGATGTTGCAACGAGGCGATGGTGACGGTAATGGTGGACAATATCCTGCCGGCTACGATCACCGGGTTTAAGGCAGAGATGACGACATTAGGCGCAAAACTCAGCTGGGCGACCACCGAAGAGATCAACAACCATCATTTTGATATTGAGCGCTCGGTGGATGGGATCAGATTTGAAAAGGCCGGAGAAGTGAAGGGCGTGGGATATTCTTCGAAAACAACAGAATACGAATATACAGACAGGCAGGTGCAGCAGTTGGGCGTAACCCGTGTTTATTATCGTCTGACCCAGGTGGATATGGACGGAAGATCGTCTGCAGGAAATGTAACAGAATTAAGTGTTGGTAGTGAGGCTGGTTTGGAAGTACGTGCCTATCCCAACCCTGTGGCAGACGATGTGATTAAGGTAGAGATTGGCAGCGGCACAGATGAACCGGTGATGATTCAGTTGATCAGCATCAATGGCGAAGTAGTACGCCGGCAGATGCTGCCCGGTATCAGCGGTCGCCGCACGGTGAAGATGGATGTCAACGGGTTGTCCGGCGGTATGTACCTGCTTTCTGTATCACAGGGAAAAACGTCAGTAAACCAGCGTATGGTAATTACCCACTAGCAAAAGAAAAACTTTCAAATATCTCCTTCCGGATGTTTACAGGCTGTCCCTATATGGGACGGCCTTTTTTATTGCAGGCTGTGATTTTGAGGTTTCTTGTCCAAAACTGCCGGTTAAAATGAAATTTCCGACCTCCATTTCCCTCCTTTTTCCTAGATTTATCGGGTAAGATATTCCTATTCCTCAATTAAAGCTACGTAAAAATGAAAAAGATAAGTAGAGAAGCGTTTCTTAAAACAGGCTCTCTGGCTGTCATAGCCGCATTTAACCCACCCAATCTCTTTGGCGCGTCGTTCACGGAGACTGATTCCATTGATGAAGCGATGTTAAGCCGCCTGGTGAAAGCCAACGACACATCGGTCGAACAATTTCTTAAAACCCTGTCATCGACCCGGCAAAGGCAATACTACCGCAACCTCAGCGAATCATTTTCCATGCTGACAGCCGCTTTTTCTCATCCAAAGTCCTTGTATTATGGCTCAGATGAGGTTCTGAATGCTATGAGTAGTACCATAGACAAATTACGGGCGTTTCAGTATCCGGATGGTACGCTTGATTCGGAGGAAACCGAAAATCGCCTCCTGATACTGCATTTGTATTGGATTCATTATATCCCGCAGCGCTGATTCTGAAGGAAAAAGAAACTAATGAAATTGCCGCAGTAAAAACCAAACTTAATGAATTTTTGCTGGCAGCAGGTGAAGGAATCAGAACAGGTGGCGTTCATACCCCCAATCACCGGTGGGAAATAAGCGCAACTTTAGCCAAACTTTACAAATTATTCGGAGACAAAAAATACGTCGCCAGAATAGAAGAATGGCTGGCTGATGGCATTTATCAAAATTCAGATGGCAATTATCCCGAAAGAAGCAGAAACTATGCGGTGGTTGAAAATCAGGCCTTTATCACAATGGGTGAAATATTAAACCGTCCGAACTATTTGAGATCGTTTCCAGAAATCTAACTGCCACTTATTATTATATGGAACCAGATGGCGAACTGGTGAGCCTGGATTCAAGAAGACAGGATCAGTTCAGGCCGATATCCGTTTATCTGAATTATATGGCCTACAGATATATGGCTATCCATGAAAAAAGCGATTTTTTTGCATCAGTTGCACGCGAGGTTGAGCGCCTTGGTGATTTCGACAGATATATTATCAGCAGAGCTTTGCCTTTTTTATGAGCAGTAAAATTTTGCAAAAAGAAATGCCTAAGGGGAAACCGTTACCCGAGACCTACACACAACATTTTACAGAATCAGACCTGGTCAGAATCAAACGAGGCGCCATCACCGTTTCCATTTTTGGCGGCAACGATCTGCCCCTTACGGTGGCATCCGGGAGATCATGTAATCCCACATTTTTTACATTCAGAAAGGGCGCTGCTATAATGGAATACGCCCGCCTTTCCACTTCTTTTTAACACTGGCTACGTCAGAAGTGCCGGACTAAAAGGAAGGGAATAAATATACCTTACATGAAAAGAAAGAGGCATACTATTATCATCCCATGCCTGAGGAAAAAAGAAATGAAAAAGGAGATTATCTGCTAAGCCCCTCTCTTGACGGAAGATTTTGGAGCAAAATGGATTTTGAATCCAGACCCAAAACGACCCTGACACTGGAATCGAAAATTGTAATCGAAGAAATTGAAAATTCCTTCAAGATCGAGATAGAAGTGACTGGAGCTGAAAATGTGGAGATTACTTTGGATCTTTGTTTTAAGGACGGCGGAATATTTGAGGGTGCTATGCAGGGAGATAATGAGAAAGACTTCTTCCTGGACGATGGATTTGCGAAATATACCGTCGGAAGTGATACCATTGAAATCGGCCCGGGAAAACACGAACATGCGCGTACCAATGGTTTGGATGGAGAGGTATATTCCACCCATTTCGGATCCATTAAGGGCGAGGGACAGCATCTTTACATTACCGGTTTAGTGCCATTTAGGCATACAATCACGATTAGATAGTCATATGAAAGAAAAGGAAGAAATAAAGAATTTACTTTTTGACTTTATCTCAAAATACATTTCTCTTACTGAGGAAGAACACAATGCTATCACTTCCCTGGATTTAATCCGCTATGTGAAGAAGGGGAAAATATTGCTGAGCGAAGGACAAAAATCCCAAAACGTTTATTTAGTTTTAAAAGGGTGTATTCGCGTCTATTACATGATAGAAGGGGAAGAAAAAACCACGGCTTTTTACACAGAGCTGGAAGGTTTGACACCGCATTGTGTCTTAGATAAGGCGCCATCGAAATATGCTATTAGCTGTGTGGAAGATACTTTCCTTGCAGTCGCAAACATTGATATGGAAGCTGAAGTTTTAAGCAGATTCCCAAAATTTGAGATCCTTTGCAGAATGTTTTCCGAACAACTCTTAATTAAACAAGAGCGAAATCTGGACGAGTTTAAGATTCTCTCACCTGAACAGAGGTATCTGAATTTGCTAAAAAACAACCCCGGTCTGTTGGCGCGTGTCCCGCAAAATCAAATCGCAAGTTATTTAGGCATTCAACCGCAATCATTGAGCAGACTGAAGGCGAGAATTCAGCAAAAACCCCAGAATTCTGTACTATTTCTTAACTTAAGTGAACGTGTCTAGCCAGATAACCAGACTACTTTTGTGCTAAAGCTGAATGGCTATCTAATACCAGAATATGATTTTCAAAACCAGTGTTTCAACCGTTTACCATTGCTCTTTGGAAAGGGCATTCAAAGCACCCATGTTGTGCGATGTAACGAAGGTTCATACAGGAATGGGGCTCATGCCGCGAATTACCGGAACCTCTGACGAACATAACTGGGGAAAACCCGGCGGTACGAAAAAGGCTTACGCGACCAAATCTTTTATCCAAAAAGGAGGATTTGTTTCTATGGACAAAGTCATTGAGCGAATTGAAAACAAATATTGGAAAATTGAGGTGTACGATTTTCAATCGTGGTTTTGGGCTTTTTCAAATTTGTCGGTGAGTGGAGTACCCTCGAAATTGAAAAAAATAAAATCCAGATTGATTACGCTTATAGCCTTCATGCAAACAATGTGTTATTATATCCTTTAAACTGGTTGTTTACGAAGCTTTTTGGACGACATACATGAAACAAGTTCTGGAAAATGTAAGGAAGCTCGCAGAGGGAAACGAACCCTATCAATACGAATGATGGTAAAATCAGCGATTAGCCGGGAATGAGCTTGTGAGCGTGTTGTGTGGATGCCAATTTTCTCTAAATTAGGAAACACAAACAATAACCATTAGCTACGCCAGCCTATGAAGTACTCTTATCTCCTTCTGCTGATAAGCGCCCTGTGGTGCTGTACGCCCAAAGAAAAGGCAAAAATTCCGGTCATTTTTGATACTGATGCCAACAACGAACTCGACGACCAGCATGCCCTCGCCTATCTGCTCAGCAATGCAGACGTTTTTAACATTCTGGGGTCTCTGTGAATGCGACCAGAAATGGCGGAGATATCCATCAACAATACCAGGAGGCGCAACGGATTTTGGCGCTATACAATCTGGATGCAAAAATCCCTCTTTTAAAAGGCGCCAATGCCTCTTATCCGCAGATCGATAGCCTTCCTGAAGATGGCTTGGAAGCGGTGGAGTTTATGCTTCAAAAGACGAGGGAAAACCCCGGTACGGTAATTATCGCTGTAGGTAAACTTACCACTGTGGCCCGTGCACTCAAAAATGATCCCGATCTGGCAAACCGCACCCGAATCGTATGGCTGGGCAGCAATTATCCCGAACCCGGTGAATATAACCAGGAAAATGATACCGCAGCCATGAACTACGTGCTCAGTACGCCGGTTCCTTTTGAGATGGTAACCGTAAGATATGGAAAACCCAGTGGTACGGATGCTGTGCGGGCAACACCCCAGGAAATTGCCGACAAAATGCCCGGTGCAGGCCCGTTAGCCGAAAAACCAGTGGAGGGCAGAAATGGAGGTAGTTTCACCCATTTCGGGGATTATTCTCTGGACCTGTTCAGCCACATAGACCTGCACGGCAACCCTCCCTCCCGGGCACTTTTTGATATGGTGGCAGTAGCAGTTGTAAAAATCCGGAATGGGCAGAGAAAAAACCATTCCTGCCCCCATACTCATAAATGATCAATGGGAAGAGCGCCCCGACAATCCAAGAAAAATAGAGGTTTGGGAAAATTTTGATAAAGAAGCCATCTTGCAAGACTTCTATTTCCGGATGAAAAACTATCAGCTCCCATGAAAAAGCTAGTAGTGGTCGGAAGTTCTAATACCGATATGGTTGTGAAAACTGACCGGTTTCCAGTGCCTGGAGAGACCATTCTGGGGGAGATTTTTTATGTTTCCCGGAGGGAAAGGCGCAAATCAGGCAGTATCGGCAGCCCGGCTCGGAGGCAATGTAGCGTTTATGTGCGCCTTGGGCGATGATCTGTTTGGCAGACAGGCGCTTAAAAATTATGAAAACGAGGGAATAGATACCGCGCTTGTCCAAACTACTCCTGGTGCAGCATCTGGGGTAGCCTTAATTACCGTAAATGCAGAAGGAGAAAATCAGATCGTGGTTGCTCCCGGCACAAACGCACTCCTGGAAGTGTCATGGCTGGAAAAACACTTTGAAGCGCTGCAGGCAGCAGATTTACTCCTCACCCAACTAGAAACACCCCTTCCTTCGGTAAGTTTCCTGGCACAGCATTTTGGTGAAAAATTAATTCTCAACCCGGCTCCGGCGGCTTTACTTCCTTCAGCCGTTTACCAAAATCTGTATCTCATCACCCCCAACCAGACGGAAGCCTCTTTGTTGACCGGAATACCGGTTAAAGATCTCCCGTCTGCAGCGGATGCGTGCCAGATCCTTTTGAAAAAAGGCTGCCAGGCGGTGATTTTGACGATGGGTGCAGCGGGGGCCTATTATGCCGATTCTCAACAAACCTTTCATATACCCGCACCCCAGGTACATGCAGTGGACAGCACAGCCGCAGGTGATGTTTTTAATGGCGCACTTGCCGTAGCACTTTTGGAGAACCAGGACATAAAAGAAGCGATCCGTTTTGCCTGCCAGGCCGCAGCATTTTCCGTTCAAAAAATGGGGGCACAAGCCTCAGCGCCCTATAGACATCAACTCTAATATCTTCATGGTATGTTTATTCTGGAATCTTATCCTCTGGCTGTAGGTTTCTGTGTCATCACTATGCTGGCATGGGGATCATGGGCCAATACTCAAAAACTAGCCGGATCGAACTGGCGTTTTGAGCTGTTTTACTGGGATTATGTATTGGGTATTATCCTTTTGCGCTGCTCATGGGTATCAGTGCAGGTTCGGTTGGCACACAGGGGCGACCTTTTTTGACGACCTGGCACAAGCAGATTCGTCCAGTGTGTTTTCAGCCATAGCGGGCGGAGTTCTCTTTAATCTTGCCAATATCTTATTGGTAGCGGCGATTGCCATAGCGGGTATGTCGGTAGCTTTTCCCGTTGGAATTGGACTGGCACTGGTTATTGGGGTTATCGTCAATTATTTGGATGCGCCTGTGGGAAATGCCGTGTTGTTATTTGGCGGAGTAGGACTTATCACGATCGCAATCCTCCTCAACGCCTACGCCTATCGCAAACTGGCCAGTACCCAAAATCGCGTACCCTCCCGGGGTTTGATTCTATCTTTGGTAGCAGGTGCGCTCATGGGTCTTTTTTATAAATATGTCGCCAATTCCATGTTTCCCGATTTTTCGCAACCAATACCCGGAAAATTAAGCCCTTATTCTGCAGTTTTTGTTTTCTCCGCAGGCATTTTGTTAAGCAATTTTATTTTCAATACCTGGCTGATGAAAAAGCCCATATCCGGAGCGCCTTTGTCCTTTCAAAATTATTTTGAGGGCAGCAGAAAAGATCATTTGATGGGCATTTTGGGTGGTATTATCTGGTGCATCGGGATGTCTTTCAGTATTTTGGCATCTGACAAAGCCGGCCCGGCTATTTCCTACGGACTGGGACAGGGAGCTACCATTGTTGCAGCGTGCTGGGGTATTTTTATCTGGAAAGAATTTAAAGAAGCGCCGGCAAGAACAGGAAAAGTACTCAATGTCATGCTGCTTCTATATGTTTTGGGGCTGACATTGATCATAGTTGCCAGATAAGGAGTACAATTCAGGCGTATAGTGCCGAAGTTTTACTAAATTGTACACCTATATACAAGGCCCCAATGGAAGATATAAAACTTGCGGTATTAATTGATGGGGATAATATTCCCTCGGCTTATATAAAAGAAATGATGGAGGAAATCGCCAAATACGGAAATCCGACCATCAAACGCATATACGGAGACTGGACCAAACCCAATCTCGGCAAATGGAAAAACCTGCTCCTGGAGAATGCGATTACGCCCATTCAGCAGTATTCCTACACCACAGGCAAAAATGCCACCGACTCGGCGATGATTATCGACGCAATGGATATCCTCTATTCGGAGAAAGTCAACGGATTTTGTCTGGTATCGAGCGACAGCGACTTTACCCGGCTGGCGACAAGATTGCGGGAGGCGGGAATGAAAGTATATGGAATCGGGGAGAAAAAAACGCCTGATCCGTTTATCGTAGCCTGCGACAAATTTATTTACCTCGAAATCCTCGAAAACCAATCCCTAAAACCGAGTCAGCCGTTTCGAAGGAAAAAACCGTCGGTAAAAATGGCGTGGACAAAATCACACCCAAGGTGATCAAACTGATCGCCGCGACGATTTCCGACCTCGCCGACGACGAGGGATGGGCATTTCTGGGAGACGTGGGCAACCTTTTGCAGAAAAAACAACCCAACTTCGACTCCCGAAATTATGGCTACCAGAAACTAACGCCGCTCATTAAGTCTGTCAACAAATTTGAAATTGACCAGCGGGAAAACCAGAGGGGAAATGTGAAACTGATTTATGTTAGGAATAAGGAGTAAGCGGATCAACATTGTCAACATACAGGAAAGAAGATATTTTGGCGAAACAGAAATCGAGTCCATGAAAGTATTTCTCTTCCCCCTTATCGCTTTTTTTCTTTTTGCCGGATGTGCTGAGAAAAATTTGCAATCAAACCTGCCGGCCCCTTCTGCCGGAAAGATCGAGCGGCTGGAGAACTTCCCCTCCCAATATATTCCCGCCCGGAATGTAGATATATGGCTGCCTGAAGGCTATAACCCCTCACAACAGTATGCGGTTCTCTATATGCACGATGGGCAAATGTTGTACGACGCAGCACCACCTGGAACCAACAGGAATGGGGAGTGGACGAAACCATCAGCCGGTTGATTGCGGAACAAAAATCATGCCGTGCATTGTGGTAGGCGTCTGGAATGGCGGCAGTCTGAGACATTCCGAATATTTCCCGCAAAAGCCATTTGAAAGCCTTCCGGTTGCATTTCGCGATTCATTGCTTCATGAGGCAAAACGAAATGGAGAAACGCCTTTGTTTGCTGCGGAGGTGTCTTCAGACCTGTATCTAAAATTTCTGACGACGGAGTTAAAGCCTCATATCGACAGTACGTACGCCACTTATACAGACAGAGCAAACACCTTTATCGCAGGGTCGAGCATGGGCGGACTGATCTCCATGTATGCAATCTGCGAATATCCCGACATATTTGGCGGGGCGGCGTGTTTGTCAACCCATTGGCCGGGTATTTTTGTAGCGGAAAACAACCCCGTTCCCCAGGCATTTGCCGATTACATGCGTGCGCATTTACCAGATCCTGCCACACATAAAATCTATTTTGACTACGGGACAGAAACCCTAGACGCTATGTACGAGCCCTTCCAGCTGCGGATAGACACTGTGATGCAGCACCACGGGTATGACACACTCAACTGGCAAACCCTGAAATTTCGGGGAGAAGACCACTCCGAAAATGCCTGGAGAAAAAGGTTTGAATTACCGGTTACGTTTTTGCTTACACCTCCTCACTGATGAAAAAATCTTCCCATTTTCTGCTTTGTCTTTTATTTGTGTTGCGCGGTTTCTCCCAAATCCTGCCACCACCCACAGACCTTACCTGCGAACTCCTCAGAGCCCCTGAAGCAGCGGTAGTTACTGATCCTTCACCAGAATTTGGGTGGGTGTTTCCTCAAACTGGTGGAAAACAATCAGCTTACCACATCCTTGTGGCTTCTTCGCCTTTTTTGCTTCAGGAGGGAAAAGCAGACCTGTGGGACAGCGGTAAAACGGAGGATTCGGGCTCGGTCAATATTTCCTATGAAGGCAAACCACTGGCTTCCTTCAGCAACTACTGGTGGCAGGTAAAAATATGGGCATCAGACGGACAGGAAAGTGTTTACAGCATGCCTCAGGCATTCCACACAGGAAACTTCGACCGCTCCGGACTCGACTACCCGGGGCAAAGCAACTGGGTCGAACTGGGAACCGGCAATTGGGTATCTGAAGACCGGCAGTGCGCATCCTTTCAGCGCTTTGATCCGCTGTATGTAAAAACACCCGCTCCGGGAATCTATCTGGCCGGTTTCGAAAAATCTGCCATCGGCATCCTCGAATTTACCGCTACGACATCGGAAGACCATACTCCCATCACTGTCCATCTGGGCGAAAGAAAATATGAAAACTTTTCCGTACATAAAGACCCGGGCAAATCCAATATCGGCTATGAAAAGGTGGAAATGACCCTCAAAAAAGGGACCCACCACTATGTACTCCGGCTTGCACAAAGACCTCCTCACGGTATCTCCACACCCAAAACTCGCGCCGCATTACCCCGAAGTATTGCCTTTCCGGTATGTCGAAATAACAGGCAAAGCTCATTCTTTCCAGATCAACCACATGCAGCAGGCTGCATTGTTTTATTATTTTGACGACCAGGCTGCCAGCTTTTCCTGTTCAGACACGAACCTCAATGAAGTCTGGAACCTGTGTAAATACACCCTGAAAGCTACGCCATTCCTGGGAGTATATGCCGATGGCAACCGCGAGCGAATGCCCTATGAAGCCGACGCCTACATTCAGCAATTGGGACATTATACCGTCGATCGCGAGTATTCTATCGGAAAATATACCGTCAACTTCCTGCTCGACCATGCCTCCTGGCCCACAGAGTGGCAAATGCATACGATCCTGATGGCGTGGGAAGATTATATGCAAACCGGCGACGCCGATCTCCTCCACAACCGCTACGAAGACCTGAAAAGAAAATCGCTGATTGACCTGGCAGAACCCAACGGACTAATCAGCACCCTAAAAGGAAAAAGACGCAGGCATTTCTCACCAGCCTCAAATTTCCCGGCCCGGTGGAGCAGTTCAGGGATATTGTCGATTGGCCGCAAGGCCCTAAACCCGGGCAGGCGCCGCCCTCCAATGCGAGTCCGAAACCCGGAGGAGAAACAGACGGCTATGTTTATAACGATTTTAATACCGTCGTAAATGCTTTTCATTACCGCTCGCTGGTATTGATGGAGCGGATTGCAACAGTAACAGGCCATGCGGCAGATCAGAAATTTTTCTCAGATAGGGCGGCACTGCATCAGGAGAGCTATATGAAGACCTTTTTCGACAAAAAAAGAGGTATATTCAAAGACGGAGAATCTACTGACCACGCCAGCCTCCACGCCAATATGTTTGCGCTGGCTTTTGGGCTGGTTCCGGAAAAGCACCTGCCCAGCGTAGCCACATTTGTCAAAAGCCGCGGAATGGCATGCAGTGTCTATGGCGCACAACACCTGCTTGATGCACTTTATCAGGCAGGCGAAGCTGACTATGCGCTGTCGCTCATGACAGCAGACAGCCTGCGGAGCTGGCGCAATATGATCCGGGTAGGATCTTCGATGACCACTGAAGCCTGGGACGAATATTTTAAACCCAACCTCACCTGGAATCACGCATGGGGTTCTGCTCCCGCCAACATCACCGCCCGCAAACTGATGGGCATCGAGCCATTGGAACCTGCATTCCGCAGGTTTCGCATCAGTCCGCAGCCCGGAAGTCTTGAACACGCAGCGATCAAGATGCCCTGCATCCGAGGGAGTATTGGTTGCGAGATCAGCCAGAGCAGAGATGGATGGAGAATGAATGTTTCCATCCCGGGCAATGCAGAAGCAGAAATCTGGCTGCCGGCAGAATTTACCTCAATCCACATTGACGGACAGCCCGCTTCGCCACTCCGCATCGAAAAATTTGCTGGCGGAAAACGACAGGTATTCGAACTGGGCAGTGGAGTTTTTGAGATTGTGGCGAAGCGGTGAGCCTGAAAAAAAACGGGGCAGCCGTATTTTTGTCATATCCCTTCCTGATTTAAGTCATTTGCGGGTAGTTTTTTAAGATGGACATTCCCGCAAAATGAGCGCAGTATGAATCAGGCACATGTGCATCTATTGATCACCCATCTTCCGATTTTTGGATCGATATTGGGTGCATTGGTGTTGACTTATGGTCTTTGGACCAAAAGCTATCAGACCAAGATCGCGTCGTACTTTTTGTTTATTATTTCGGCTATGGGCGCAGGTATTGCCTACCTCACAGGTGAAGGTGCCGAAGAGGTGGTGGAAGATATTCAGGGAGTGGCTTCCAATATGATCGAGGCTCATGAAGAATTTGCCCTCATCGCATTGATATCGCTGATTGTTCTGGGGGTTTTTTCGCTGTTTGGGCTATTCATAACCCTGCGGAATTCGCCACTGGCCCGAACGGTTGCGGTAATTATATTGTTTGTTTCCCTGATCAGTTTTGGGCTTGTAGCCAGAACCGGTTATCTCGGCGGGAAAATCAGGCATACGGAAGTTAGTTCGTCATCTGCCACTGGCGGGCCTTCCATGCACCACGAAAAAGATGACGATGATTAAATAAAATAAGACCTTAATCAACTATCAGATTAACAGCCAGGGCTTCATTGTTACAGACATGTGCAATGAAGCTTTTTAGTTTTCCCGAAACTGATTGGATTTAGACTACCCTGCTCACCCTATTGCCTGGTTCGATCACATTAATTCTTTGTAAGGAAAGACTTACGGTATGTTTGACATATAAATTTCAACTTAAATAGATCACGATGAAACGCATTTTATTATTTATTACAATTTTAATTTTATCCCTGATATCCCGGTCACAACCGATGTACGATTATTCCTGGAGATATTACACAACCGGCAACACAGGCATCATGGGAGACTATTCAGAAGCCATTTGGATTGACCATGACGGCGACCCTTATATCGCTGCTTACACCCCAAGTTGGGAAGAAGGTGGTTTTTCCAAATATATCCAGGCGGACAACCGCTGGGTCAATTATTCCAATGTTGATTACCCCGTGATAGGCAGCATTTACGATGTGGGGGCTTCCCGGATCAACGAAATTACCGAAGACGCAGACGGCGCGCTCTGGATGGCCACCTGGCGTGGAATCCTCAAGTATGATCCCGCCATTGGTGGAAGTTCTATCCAATTTTGGGGTGTCAACAATTCGGTACATCCAGGCGGCAGAACGATGGATATTGACATTGCCCCTGACGGCACAGTTTGGGCGGCTGTTTTTTCAGTTTCGTGGGGATTTGGTGGACTGGTACGCTTCGATCCTGCAACCAATAACTGGAAGTTTTGGGGTTATGGTACCACTCAAGACAATTGGCCGAGCCTCATCGGCACATGCGAAAAACTTTCCATTCAGACAAAACCCAACGGCGGATATGTAGTATGGATAGACGGTGAAGGATGGAACACCATGATCACTTACGACAGTGATACACAAGTATTTACTTCTTTGCCCCAGTCAGGAGTAGCGGGCGAAGTGGTGGCCCTTCCGGGAAATGATTGTAAAGACGATGAAGGCAATTTATGGGCATTACGGTTTACCACACCGGGCGATCCATTTTCACTTGACTATCGCAAACCTGATGGAATCTGGGTTTCGCCTTCCCAACCGGCGGCAGTTTCCGATATTTGGGTGTTTAAAGCATTTGGCAATCATGAAGCGTTGCTGATAGACGGGAATAGCAATGTTTTTCAATTTGATGGAACTAACTGGCAAAACAAAGGCATTTGGCGGCAGGGCGGATTTAGTTCGGCTGTGGACATAGATTCAGCCGGAAATATCTGGGTAAGCGGTATCGGCGGAGCGGCCAAAAGAGATGCCCTCACCGGCCAATGGCAACGCCACCGCATTTCCAATTCCTCTCAAATTGACTACTGGGTACAAGACATGAGCATAGACTCAGCAGGAAACGTCTGGATGACAGGTAATGGTGGGCCAGGTGTAGGTGGGTTTCAAATGTTTGACGGGCAAAACTGGATTCCATTTAATGAGTCTAATTATGGCATGGGGTATGGTTTCCCCTTTCCGGCTGATAATACCCAGAAAATATACCGCAGGCCATCCAATGGCGACGTAATATTCAACCCCACATTCAACGGCATTCACGGCTGGAATGGAAACAATTTTTATGAACTGACTGGCGCCGTCGCAGTTTCAAAAGGTCTTACCGAAGATTCGGAAGGACGCCTTTGGAATATCGGCGAATATTTTTCGCTCGACTATTATGACAATAATACATGGATACCGGTTGATTTTCTCGGTTTAGGTGCAAATGTCGTTACAGATCCTACAAGAAGCGGCACAATCTGGGCCTGCTCCGGCTATCAGGTAATGCGCACGGACGGAACCTACACCTTCAGCAAAGTAGTAGATGACTTACCCGAACTCGACCCCCAAAGTGATGTGCTAACAACTGTCATGGCAGCCCCTGACGGCATTGCCTGGGTTGGCTCCAACCAGGGACTATTTCGCATGAATGCCAACGACAATACCTATCAGTTTTTTTCACCCGCAAACAGCGCCATCAACGGCGAAAACATCACCCCGCTGGCTTACACCCCCGACGGGCGGCTGTGGTTTACCAATTTTGGCAGTGCCAACGCCACACAGATCGGCTTATGCTGGTATGATAGCACAGGCTTTGGCATATTCCCCGTCGAAGACGGTGGGCTTACCCACGCACAAATTGCAGACATCGAAGTAAAAACCCTTGAAAAAGGTTATGAATTGTGGATTAGTTGTCTCAGTCGCGGCGTGGCTGTACTCACCGTCAATGATACCACTCCGACCATCGGAACGGCAATCGATGATATAGACATGCCAGCTACTACTTTCCGCAATTATCCCAACCCTTTTTCCGACCAGACTACTTTAACTTTCTCTCTCCCTGCAACAGAAGAAGTAAATATCAGCATTTACAATATAAATGGTGCAGTTGTCAACACCCTGATTGACCAACGGCTAAGCGCAGGAAAACAATCCATCCAATGGAACAGCCTTGATTTCAATAACCGCCAGCTTACGCCCGGCATTTATATTGCTTTATTGCGAACTGCCAGCTTTACAGAGGCTATCAGACTGGTAATTCAATAAATCTTTGAGTACATACCTGGCTCCATTGCAGCAGAAATGCACAATGGAGCTTTTTACGTATAAAGATTGGGGCTAAAACTACCCACAAACAAAAACCGTATCATGAAAGAAAAGCTAAACCAATGATTCTTTTATGAAAAAAAACTGGATCAAAATCGGAGAAGGAATATATGTTTTTGAAGTTGAGGGGAAAGAAGCAGGGAAAATAGAAATTTCACATAAAAATGCCTCGGCTGCCGCCATTTCCCTCGGCCGCAAACAATACTTCATCTCCCGTACTGGTTTTGGGAAAAATCGCATAGAAATACGCGACGAAAACCGCCAGATCATCCTCAAAACCTACCCCAAAAAGTGGTATTCCAACGCCTCTGTCCTCGAATACAACAACCAAAAGTACTCACTTGTCCTTCGCAACAACCCCCTGGCGGAATATGCCATCACCTATAAGGACAAAGACATACTGGCCTATGGCCTTGACTCCACAAAAGGTAATATATCCACCAAAATCATAACTACAGACCCCCGGAGCGAAATTCTGTTTGACTTTCTGCTTTGGTACTTATTTGTATCTATCGCTGAGGATATCACGGGAGAAGATGTAACGCTGGTGCTATAGGTGTTTTATTGGTTCATCCACCCTTTGGCTGAGACTTTGTAAATCCGGCTCATGCCGTTTTCGTACTTGTTGAGTTCCTTGCCGAGCTGGTCGATCGTTTCAAACTGGGCTGCTGCTGCCGGAGTACTTCTTCTGCTGGTGAAATACAGTAGTTGGTTTTTGTGATCGACATAGGGACAATAGTCCATGTATTTCGAATTGACACCTTCGCCCAGGTTACGGGCTTTTGTCCATTAGTGGTCTTTGCCGCGATAACTGATATATAGATCTCCGCTGCCCAGTCCGTCAGCGCGGTTGTAGCCGCTGAAAATCAGGTACGACTCATCCGGCGCTACATAGGCATTAAACTCATACCCGGCAGAGTTGATGGAATCAGACAAAGATACCGGCTGACTATAGCCGCCATCCCTCCATTCGCAGAAAAAAATATCGTCCTCCCCTTTGGTTCCCGCCCTGTTGCTGGTAAAATAGAGATTGTTGCTGAGGGTAATGGCGGGATAAAACTCATCAGAAGTAGTATTGATCGCTGATCCCAGATTGGTTGGGCTGCCCCAATCGGCGTTGAGGGTTTTGCGGGAAACGAACCAGATATCGTAATCTTTAGGTTTGTCTGCGCTATCGGGCAGCGGGCGGTTGGAAGCAAAATAAAGCCGCAATCCATCGGGCGAGAGGAAAGGTTCCAGGTCGTGGTATTTGCCCGAAAAGGAGGCGATTTCCGGCTTTTGCCATTTGCCTTTTTTAGTTTTGAGGCAGGCGATCACCGACACATCTCCCGCCAGGCTTTGCAGCGAGACATACGCCTCGTTTCCACTGGCTGAAAGATTAAAGTCGCGCACATTGGGCCAGGAAGAGAGCACTTCAAGGGCAGGGGTTACAGCGGGCTGGGAAAACAGAAAACCCGAAACCAATGAAAAGAATACAACGGTTGGTATAAATTTGTACATATAGTCATAAATAATACAACCGCTAAATATAAGGCGGAGAAAGGGGTGGGATTTGCTTATTTGGGGTTATTTAATGTGCGGCACCTCATAGGCTATCAATAAATCCTATAACTGCTTCAAAGATTTTATTTTCCTCCACCAGTCTTTCTGCTTCTGATATTGTATTGCGCGATATCCGGTCTTTCAACTGTCTGTTTCTATTTACGAGAACAAGTACATCATTGGAATTCACAATATCCATCAAAATGGTTAGTACATCCCCTAGTTGTCCGTTTGCAGCCATCATTTTCCATTCCCGTTTTTGCGCTGGCGAGATCAAAGCAGGTGCCAGATCAGCCTTCAGATCTTTAATGCCTTTCTCCGGGTTTTTGCCCACACCGGAATGCCCGGAAATCTTTTCGGGGTCGTAGAAAAAGTCGCCGAAATCACTGGGATTCACTTTGCTGCCATCTTGTGCGACAATTTCATTGAGGTTGCCTAGTTTGCATTTTTCCAATTCTACCAGTGATATAAATGTTTTTCCATTCAGCGAAATACTGGTTTCATAGGTTAGTTCTTTGGGATGTATTTGGGTAAATTCCTTGCGGATAAGATGCAACAATTCAGCCTGTCGCGGGCCACTGACTTGTATCAATATATACCCGCCGACATTCTGGGCCGCTCCCTCATAGTGAGCAAAAATCTGCGCATGAGTATGGTCCCAGGTAAACCAGATACCTCTTCGCCAAAGATGCTGTGGCAAAGCCAGATGGCCTGCCCTTACGATAAATCGCTGAATAAACACTTCATGCAGATAGGTATATTGGAATCTGATAAATAACCCATCCTTTTTGTCCTGCCAAAAGGTTTGAACAGAGGATGAAAATTTTTCAGGTAGTAACTGCGGTGCTACGTAAATGGGTTCGATCTTTTCATTGGGTTTGTCTTTGTTCAGCCGAAAACATATTTCACAACTGAGCATAAAAGACAAGGCTACCTGACTTTGGCTTTCATCAAATTGTTTTTCATCGCGCCAGAAACTACTTAACTCTTCAAAATTGAACTGCCCATTGCCTTTATTCAGCAGACGCCAAAACCATTTATCTCTTTTAAAAAGCGTATAAACCGCTTCAATCGCCCATTGCTGATTGAGGATGATACGGTCGTGGAATAATTTTTCCTGATAAAAAAGCACCCCGGTATCGTGCAAATATCGAAGAAGTGAGGGCTGCGAAACTTCCCTTACCTCATGTTTTTTACACAGATGACCAAATTCATCCCGGCTGATGTCGGTTTTTTCTTTTGCGAAGTCGCGTACAGCCTGCCGGACATTATGCCATGAGGCAGGCATTTCCATATCCCACTCAGGCATAGTCTGAATAGCGTCAAAAATACCGCTTTTCAAATCTTCGATTCCTCTTGCGGTTTCAGCACTTGCGGAGAAATAATCAAAAACTTTATATATTCCCTCCATCACTTCGCGGTGGGGTACAGGTTTGGCCCGATGCTGGTCCACTTTATTTTGCACCACAATGACGGGGCTTTGTTTACTTAGCGATCGGATATAATCCAGCCAGTGGGGTAAAGGCTGGTTTCGGTGGAGATACCCCTCAGCCTGTGTTTCTTCCGCAGCGCGACCTGGTTCGGTTTCCCCTTCCCAATCCCAGACCAGCAGGAAAAGTGCCCGGCTCTGCATAAATATCCGGTGTGTACCGTGATAGATATCCTGCCCGCCAAAGTCCCAGAAGTTGAGGGTTACGGGCTTTGATTTTCCTTCCGGATCAGTGAGTTTCGTTTCCCAGGTTTCCAACTGGATCGCGTGGGTAGATTTTTTATCTTTGGTATAAGTTCCCTTTGCCAGTCTTTCAATGATACAGCTTTTTCCGACTCGACCATTTCCCACCACCATGATTTTGATTTCCTCATTTCGCACGCTTCCTTGTTCGAGATCGTAAAACCAGTTGCGCAGATCAGAGAGACAATTGCTATTATATCTGTTTCCCTGATTGATAATTTCATAAGGAAGGTGATTAACCGGTGTTCCGTAGAGGTTAAGAAGATTCAACACGGGGAGTTCAATCAGCCATCGGGGAATTGTGGTGAGTTTTATATAACTAAGTTCAAGACGCTGCAACTGAGTCAGATGGGAGAGGACGCCGATTTCGGAGAGTTGATTGCTACTGAGGTTGAGGGTCTTCAACTGGGTCAGGTGGGAGAGGACGCCGATTTCGGTTAACCGATTGTTTCGTAGGTCGAGGGTCTGCAACTGGGTCAGGTGGGAGAGGACGCCGATTTCGGAGAGTTTGTTCCCCCTCAAGTCGAGGTGTTGTAGCTGCTTCAGGGAGGACAGGGAGTTGATATTTGTAAGGTGATCCTCACTCAGGTCAAGATGCTGTAGCTCCGTTAGGGATGACAAAGAGTCGATATTAGTTAGTCGATTCCCCTCCAAGTCGAGGTACTTTAGCTGAGCCAGGGATGAAAGTACTGTGATATCAGTGAGTTTGTTATTGTAAAGGTATAGGGTCTGCAACCGGGTAAGAGAAAAAAGTGAGTCAATGCGAGTAAGTTGGTTCTCACCCAGGTCAAGAAATTGCAATTGCGTAAGTTCGGCGAGTCCACTGACTTCCGTTAATTGATTCTCCCTCAAATCAAGATACTCCAATTGAGTAAGTTCGGCGAGTCCACTGACTTCCGTTAATTGATTCGCACTCAGATCAAGGTATTGCAATTGCGTAAGTTTGGCTAAGGCTCTGTCTTCGATTAACTGATTGGAACTGAGATCAAGGGTTTGTAACTGCATAAGGCTGGATAAAGCATCTACTTTTATCAGTTCATTACCACTGAGATTAAGGGTTTCCAGCTTCGTAAGGCGAGACAGAACTCGGATTTCCTTTAGTTCATTGGTGCAAATGTAAAGACTTTGCAATTGCAATAGTTCTGCTAAAGGAGTGATATCTGAGATTTTCCACGCATCTAAAAACATTAAGGTCTCATCAAAATCACTAATAAGAAAACCACCACCCCCCGCATATAATTTTCTCAGATTTTTGAGTTTAACGATCCGTGGGTCAATAAAACTCAATTCATTGTGCGGCCCATCTTCCACCATCATCTCCCATGCTCTTCTTTCATGATTAAACACACAGTCGCTAAGTATCAACTCCTCCAGCCAGACGCAATCAAACAGCTCATCCGGCCAGTCGGTGAGGCCACAGCGGGCGAGGTTGAGGGATGTGGCGTCTTCGCCGCGGGCGTGGCGGGTTTTGTTTTCGCGGATACGGGCGAGGGCGAGATCGGACATACGGTGATTTTAGGTTAAATATATCGTTTATTCGTCAGGAAAGGAATTTTGGGTTGACAAAAAAAACCTTCCGTTATAGAAAAAAATAAAATTCCCCGCTCAGTACATGACAAAACTTGAGAAAGAAAAATGCCCCGCATTATAGCCTCCGACCTGTTAGGTTGGCGGATGGCGACCTTTTATATCAATCGGCGTAAGTATTTGATTATCTTCACTTTGCCGTAGTTTACACCCTGTGCAACCTGTTAGGTCCGGGTATGCGAACCTAACAGGTTGGCCCCATCGAGATTAATGGCAAAAAAACACTTTGCCCTGCCCCTAATTGGAGGACGTTCCTAATACTTTTGTCGTGTACAGAGAATTCCTCGTATGAATTCTGTTTTGCATAGGTTTTATTAAATTCAAAAGGAATTTTTATACGTAAGTAAACAAGAACTTAACATTATGAATAGATTTTCAAACATAAAAGCAATTGCAAGCTCTGTATTGAAAAGTACCATAAACCGAGTGATCCTTAGCGT
>JAWKNL010000005.1:0-324221 GCA_041391725.1 Bacteroidia bacterium | reverse complement strand
CCCGAAAATCGCTGGAAAGCAAACATCAGAACCCTGCACCCGGAGATCTGGACATCGCATGGGAAAATCTGAGCCACGAAGACCGGTTTGTGCGATATGCTGCAAGGGTATTGCTGGAGCAGTTTCCACCAGCGCAGTGGAAAGACCGTCTTTTGGCAGAGAACAACGATCAGGTATTTCTGGAAGCGGCATTATCTGCAGCACGACTCGGGTCTTCTGACTGGAAATCAGCCGTTTATGACAAACTGGCGCAAAAATCCATGTCTTCTCTTCCCGGCACCCTGCATCAATCATATATCCGGGTGGTAGCGCTGGCCCTGTGTCGCTGGGGCGATCCGGAAGAAGCCACACGACCGAAACTGGTTTCCTCGCTTGCCCCATTTTTTCCGTCCAAAGACCCCATGATTGCGCGCGAAGCCCTGCCCGTTCTGATCAGGCTGGGAGATGCGTCTGTGGTAGAAAAAGGTGTAAACTACCTGGTCGAAGACGCAAATTCTGCGACCAATAATACCGCCCTTATCAACGAAGAAATCGCAACACGAAGCGAGCAATACGGCCCACAGATCGCAGATATGCTCAAAAATATGCCACCAGCCACGGCGATCGCCGTGGCGCAGCACCTCAGCTACGCTGAGGCGGGGTGGACGCCCGACCTGCGTGAGAAGTATTTTTTCTGGTTCCAGGAAGCCATGAAAAAATCGGGCGGAGTAAACTACCGCGGGTTTCTGGATGTGATCCGCCAAAACGCACTCATTCGAGTTCCCGAAAGCGAATCCGAACTGCTTGCCAAAGTATCGGGTACCATAAAAGCGGAGCAGTCACAGCTATTTGCCAACTTGCCTCAGCCTGTCGGACCAGGTAAAAACTGGGATTTCAGTGAAGCCGAAGGCGCACTCTGGCAATCCAATGACCAGCCCAAAGACTTTTCCAACGGAGAAAAAATGTTTCAGGCTGCCCTTTGCGCTTCCTGCCATACCATGAAAGGCAAAGGCAACAGCGTTGGCCCTGACCTTACACAGGCGGGCACACGGTTTTCGAGAGGCGAAATTCTGGTATCGATCATGTTGCCCAGTGACGTAATTTCAGATCAGTATGCTTCCACGATGATCACGAAAAAAGATGGCACCCGAGTTACCGGAAGAATTATATCAGAAGATGCTTCCAATGTAGAAATCAATGTAAATCCCTATTTCCCTTCCCAGAAGCTGACGATTCCTGTGGCAGACATAACATCGCGGGAAATTTCGCAGGTTTCGGCCATGCCAACAGGGCTGCTCAACCGACTCAATGAAAAAGAAATCATAGACCTCGTGGCCTATATACAGGCAGGAGGCGACCCATCCAACGAGATATACACCAAAAGCAAATAACCAAAAGCAAATAACCAAAAGCAAACAACCAAAAGCAAATAACCAAAAGCAAGAAGCGCCTTCTCGCGAAGGCGCTTCTCCTGAAATAGTAAAGAAATTTATTATTTAGAATGCGTTCTGACGGGTCTTTTTGCTGAATACAGTCAGGAAAATGATTTTGATGTCAAATGAAGGCTCAGTGATTGATGTACCAAAGGTCATGGGTTACTCTCTGCCGCTTCTGCTCTTCGGTTTCGGTCGGTCCTCTCCAGCCATTTTACCTGCGCCCAGCCTGTAAGACCAGGTTTTACATAATGGCGAACCATATATTCGTTGACCACTTCGCGGAAATCATCATTCAGGTTGAGACGATGCGGGCGTGGACCAACCACACTCATATCTCCTTTAAGAACATTGATAAACTGCGGAAGCTCGTCCAGGTCAAATTTGCGGAGGTATTTGCCAATGCCAGTGATGCGGGGATCATTGACAACGGTGGAGCGGGTTCCGTTTGCCACATCATCACAATCGGTCATAGTACGGAACTTATAGCAAACAAAGGTTCCGCCAGCCTGACCTTTTCTCAACGGCTTGTAGAAAACCGGCCCTTTAGAACCCAGTTTTATAAGAAGCCCAATGACCAGAAATACGGGGGACAGGAAAACCAGTACACCCAGTGCGAATAATATGTCGAAGGATTTTTTGAGAATAAAATTGTGGAAGTGGTCCAGCGGAATCTGCTTCAACTGATATACCGGCATAGAGCCTATACTATAAGCTTTGTAGCTGTGTTCGATTTCCGGGGGGAACTCAGGAACCAGATTGACGCGGATACCGCGGTTGTCGGCGACGTGGATAGCGGTCTGGATTTCCTCCCGCTTTTCAAAGGGCAGTGCAATGACAATCTCATCTACGGGCTTTGTATCGAGCACTTTAGGCAGATCATTCATCCGCCCCAGAAGATTGATACCATTGGAAGATGGATAGTCATCATCGAGGAAACCCACCACATCATAACCCAGATGTTTGTTTTGTGTTACGAAGTTCAGCACTTCTTTACCCTTTTCCCCTGCACCCAGTACCAGCATTTTGGCGCCAAAGCTCTGATAGCGTTTGCTATGGCTGAAGGACATCTGGATCAGCTCAAAAGTAATGAGATTCAGCACATAAAACAGCACAACTGTTTTGAGCGACATCTCAATAAACGCCAGGCTGATGCCTGAGAGAAAAATGGCAGTTACCGAAAGTCCGACCAGAATAAAACAACCTACGCCCAGAATTCGCGCCCTGGTGGCAATACGCGTTTTAAAATACACATCCTGGGCATTGTTGATAAATACAGTGAGAATCCAGGAAGAAAGGTAAACGAAATTGAGTAGCAGAGAAGTTCTTGTGAAAACCACTGGATTGAGGTCATAATTCACGTGGTTTTTCAGCGACCAGAAAAGAATTAACAGGTTAGAGATACAAAGGAGCAAAAGCTCAAGGAAGATGTATCCGAAGATAATCCGTTGTTTTTTTACTTTCATGGCTGATTAATAGATGGGGGATTTTGTATTCATAGAAAGTTTCATAGTGATAGGAAATAAGAAGGCAGTTTAGGATAATAATTGATCAAAATATCCGAGAAGTTTGGTTTAGTGAATTATGGAGTAAATTTAACAACATAACCCGTGCAATTTTAACATCCTGAATGACTGGAGAGAATTGTCATTTGAAAGGTAAAATTGGGCTGTTAAAGTGAATAGCATTAAATCAAATACGCAAGAATCAGGCCGGAATTGCATACAATAACGATTTGCGGAAAAATTATTCCAGCCTTAATAAAATGCAGACCAGACAATTTCCATCTGAATATAACCTGCCCCATGAAAGGCTGGTGTTCAAAAAAAAGTTTCCGTTGGGGAAAGATTCACAACCTTTTGGCGTTGGTTTTGATAGAATCGTGCAGAACTTGCCTACCGGTAATGGCATCAGGTAAGCCGTCTGTTCGCAATTTGTAACCGGTTGGAATACAACAGAAGCAAAAGTTTCGCAAATTAGAGTACCTTCAAACCCGAATTCGATATACACATTTACTTATGAACCGGAACAATCTGTTAATCTTCCTTTTGGCTTTAACAGTTACGACCCTTTCCTCCTGTGTGAACTTTAAAAACCTGGTTTTCCTCCAGGAACAACCAACAGAAGAAGGAATTGTCCCTGACTCTTTAAGGTCTTATTACAGCGATTATCTTGGCGATAATTACCGCCTGAGGCCTTTTGATCAACTAAATATTAAAGCTAGTAACTATGAAAACTCCACCATCAACTTCTTCAACTCTTCCGGCGACGGAGGAGGTAGCGGCGGTGGTGGCGGTGGCGGCGGTGCCAATATTGGCTCCTACCTGTACCTTAGCAGCTATATTGTGGACAGCTACGGTATGATCAACCTTCCGCTTATCGGAGATATGCATGTAGCGGGACAAACCACAGACCAGGTGCAGGACACGATTAACTCCCGGCTCCGCACTTACCTGGACTATGCCTCTGCGAGCGTAAAGCTTGCCAACTTCCGGATTACTCTTCTGGGAGAAATACGCAGGCCGGGACAGTTATATATATTTAATACCAAGACAAGCATACTTGAAGCACTGGGCCTTTCGGGCGATATCACCGAATACGCCAATATCCGGAAAGTAAAACTGATCCGCGAAGAAGGCAACGGCGCCAGAACCGTTTATATTGACCTGGCAGACGCCAACCTGATTTCATCGGAATATTATTTCGTTAAACCCAACGATATTATTTACATAGAGCCCATTAAAGCCAAGGCATTCAACCTGAACTCACGACCCATCAGTGTAGGGCTTTCAGCCATATCTGTGATGCTTGTGATCGTCAATATTGTGATGAATACTATTAACAACAACAACAAGTAAAAAATTGAAACCGACACCGTCCCCATATCAATCAAGTGAAAACCTGGACATTCAGGGCCTGCTCGACGCATTGCTGAAGCGTTGGTATTACTTTGCGATTTGTATTCCGCTGTTTCTTGCGCTTGGTATTTTTTCCATCCAGACTACCGCTCCTACCTACAAGGTAAAAGCTAGCATGCTGATTGACTTTGGAAAAGAAGATCAGATGTTTGGTAGTAACCAGTTTATGGAAAGCGGAATCCAGCTTTTTGGCAACAACCAGAATCTTATTAATGAAATTGCTGTCATTAAATCCTTCAATCTGGTAAGTGAACCTATCCGCTATCTGGGATTTCAGGTTTCTTATTTTGAAAAGGAAGGATTCAGCGACAAGGAACTTTACAAAAAAGCTCCTTTTTCTGTCATTGCCAATGAAACTCAGGAGCAGATTATTGATGTACCAATTACTTTCCGTGCCGTTTCCGATCAGCTATACGAAGTGGAAATCGAAGCAGAGGAATATAAAATTCTTATGCCTGACGGCAGCACACGAAAAGTGGAAGGCAAAGAACTGAAAATCAAGCAGGCATGCCAGTATGGGAAAGAATGTGCTACCGAATATTTTTCCTTCCTCCTGGTAAAAGGCGACAATGCCAGCAATGTCGAATCTCTCAAAGAAAGAGAACTGTACTTTATGATGCACGATCCGGATAAACTGACAACTAAATACATCAACAGTCTGGAAATTTCGGCGATTTCGGAGGAGAGCACGGTGATTGAGCTTTCTACCGAAGGCAATGTGATTCAGAAGGAAGAAGATTTCCTCAATACCCTGTGTAAGACGTATATTCAGGCCAAACTGGACGAAAAAAATCAGTTTGCTACCGGGACGATTGACTTTATTGATGCCCAATTGGATGTTGTAACCGATTCGCTCAAAGGTGCAGAAGAGCAGATGACCAATCTGAGGCAAAGCCAGCAGACCCTGGACCTCAACCTGACCGCTTCCAATGCAGTTGCCAAACTCCAGACCCTGGAGACTGATCGCGCTGCGCTGAGCGTTCGCATCAACTATCTTCAGGACTTACAACGCGGATTGGAATTAGAATCGAATATCCAGACCATCGTTGCACCTTCCCAACTGGGCATCGGCGACCAGATTCTGAATGACCTGGTACTGGAACTCAAGAGGCTGAACAACGAAAAAATTGCCCGCTCCCTGGGTGGTGCCAATTCAGCCAACATCGAGTTGAAGATTCTCAACGAGCAAATCGCCAACAACGTCAATAATCTTCGCGAAAACGTGCGCGGGATTATTAAATCCACCGAATATTCGCTCAACGACGTCAACCGCCGGATTGCGGAGGCGCAGGCTGTCGTAAGCCGGTTGCCCCGTGATGAGCGCAACCTGATCAAGGTAACCCGCAAATTCACCTTCAACGAAACCCTGTACAACTACCTGCTCCAGCGCAGAGCGGAAGCCGGTATCGCTCAGGCAGCCAATACTTCCGACAGCAAAATTCTCGATGAGGCAAGAATGGTCGGCAGTGGCCCCGTTGCACCCAATATCCCCTTTATTCTTGTTGGCTGTATTGTACTGGGCCTCCTGATCCCTACACTGGTTATCAGCACCCAGAATATGCTCAACACCACCATTGTGGATCAGAACCAACTGGAACGCAAACTCTTTACCCCGGTGGTAGGCAATATTCGCGAGGGCGTAACCAAATACAGCAAAAAAATCGACCTCGAAAATCCCAATAATGCGGCGGTAATTGAGTCGTTCCGGTACCTGAAAGTCAATCTTCAGTATCTGGCTCCCGACCGGTCGCGCAAGGTTATCGCATTTACCTCTACCGTACCCAACGAAGGAAAAACCTTCTGTGCCATCAATCTGGCCTATGTATTGGCTATGTCTGGCGCCAAGACCATTATCCTGGGTATTGACATGCGCAAACCGATGCTGGCCATTAATATGGGAATTCCCGACAATCGCGGGCTGAGCGATTACCTGACAGAGCAGGCTGGCCTTCAGGCTGTCATCCAACCTACAGGTATCCCCAACCTCGATGCCATCACCAGCGGGCCGGTGCCTCCCAATCCCGGTGAGTTGCTGGGGCTCGACCAGTTCAGAGAACTGCTCGACAAGCTGCGTGGAATGTATGACTACATCATTCTGGATACTCCGCCGACAGGACTGGTAGCAGATTTTCTGGCTATCGCCCCCCATTCGGATGTAAACCTCTATGTAGTCAGAATGAACCACTCGAAATGGGAATTCCTCAGGGAAATTGAAAATGCAAGCTCCAATAAGGCATTAAAAAATCTCTATGTAGTGGTAAATGGTGTGAAAAAAGGCCCCGGAAACAAAAAATACGGGTACTATTCCTCCTATTATCACCCCACAGGAAACAAAACAACAAACCCGGCTCCCATAATGGAAATACCATGAGACAAATTGAAACCTTGATTACAGCTAAATCTTAAATTAGACAGAAATCAACAACCAATCTCACGTACTCGTAACTGGCGGCGCAGGGTTTACCGGAAGTCATTTGGTGGACCTTCTTCTCTGGCAATGGCTGGGAAGTAACGGTTCTGGACAACTTCGACCCTTTTTATGACGTTGCATTAAAAAGAGAAAAATATTGCCGGTCATTTGTCCTCACCGGGCTACACACTCATTGAAGGAGATATCCGGGATACAGAACTGCTGGATCAACTGGGCGACTTTTGATGTCATCGTACACCGGGCCGCCAAAGCAGGCGTAAGACCTTCGATCCAAAACCCATCGGAATACCAGGATGTCAATGTAAAAGTGCACCCAGAATCTGCTGGAGTTTGCGAGAAAGGAATATCCGGCAATTTGTGTTTGCCTTCTTCCAGCAGCGTTTATGGGATCAGCCCCAACGCGTTCCGTGGGAGTGAAGCCGATGCAGTCCTGCAGCCCATCAGCCCCTATGCCTCCACCAAGGTAAGCGGCGAGTTGCTCGGGCATGTTTACAGTCATCTTTACGGAATCAGATTTATTGGACTGCGGTTTTTTACTGTATTTGGTCCGCGCCAGCGTCCCGACCTGGCAATCCACAAATTTGCAGAGAAAATGATCAACCGCAAGTCTATCCCGGTTTACGGAGATGGATCAACCCGAAGGGATTACACCTTTGTGGGCGACATAGTACAGGGCATAGAAAAGGCCATGCATTTTCAGGGAAGCAATTACCAGATATTTAATCTGGCTAACGGCAATCCGGTTTACCTCGAGGACATGATCCATTATCTTGAGGAAGAGCTGGGCGTGGAGGCGATCATCGACCGTCAGCCGGAACAACCCGGAGATGTGCCACAGACAGTTGCAGACATTCGACTTGCACAGGAACTTCTTGGTTACCAGCCAGAAACCTCCTTCAAAGAAGGGGTAAAGAAGTTCAGTGAATGGAAAAAATGCCATCAATAGTTCTCACAAAATATCAATTATAACCACTGTAATTCATCACAGATTTATTAGCTTAAATCATTCATTGTGAGTGTAAAAAAGAAAGTAAAGCAGTCGCTACCCTACTCTATCGGGATTTCAATATTCAACCTGTTTATTTCGCTTTTTGGGATGGTCTATCTTGTCAGATATCTCGACGAGGTGGAATACGGGGCAATGGGCTTGTTTACGGGACTTCCGTTTATGCTCAATATTGCCATCTCAATGGGATGGGACAACTATATCACGCGGTTTATTCCGTCGATAGAAGACAAAAAAGAAATCGGCACCCGGTTCTGGCAGATTATTATACCCAATATGTCTCTGGCTGCGGGCATTGCACTGATTCTGGTTTTTACCTATGATTTCTGGGCACCCCAGTTTCAGATTGGCCAGTATAAAGTACACTTTATCGCCTTCCAGGGATCGCTCATTTCCACCTTTGGTTTTGTGTATGTGCAGAAGATGCTGAATGCGCGGTTTATGCAGAAACATATGCTGTACTCGCGTATTGCGTATCAGGCGCTTCGGTTGGCATCCATTATCTGGGGGATTCAGACCAAACAGAGTTTCCTCTATTTTATGTATGCATTCTCTGTTGTGGATACCATCTACTTTATCATCGGTATTTCTTTTGTAGTATTCAACTCAACCTGGCCAAACTGGCGCATGGTATTCACCCGAAAACTCAAAGAAACTGACGAAGAAAAAAGTTACCGCCGGGTTAGTTATGTAAATAAAATAGGCACTTCATTTCTGGGAACGGATATCGACCGCTACATCCTCGGCTACTGGTCCAATCCCACGCAGGTAGCCATCTACGTACTGGCTACGCGGGTGCTTACCAAACTGATGGATTTCTATCCGGAAAAGATGTTTAAGCCTGTGTCAGAACCTGCTTTTTTCAGCCGATACGATTCCAGTGAGAAAAAAGAAGCGGAAGTAAACCGGATGTTTCAGTTTATGTTTAATGCCAACAATATTATTGGCTTTCTCTTCCTGGCGATCCTGTTGCCTCTGGGAAAAGATTTCCTTGTGCTGGTATTTGAAAAAGACTATACTGCGGATGCCTATTTCCCGCTGATTGTCTTTCTGATCTTTCTGGTTTTTTATTCCATCCCGCTGGGAATGGTTGCACAGGCCATCAAAAAACCCATGATTTTGCTGTACTCCAAGCTGTCGATTATTTTTAATATCGCAACGGGTATTCCGCTTGCTTATCTGTATGGCGCTACGGGAATGGCCATATCTACAGCTGCAAGCGTATTCCTGAAAAACCTGATCGTCTATTACCTTACCCGCAAACATATTGAGGTACAAATACCCTGGCAATCAGCAGCAAAATCGATGCTCAACACCCTGATCACGGCGGGGGTAATCTATCTCATGAAAGAAAACCTGCCCATCAATTTGTATGTCCTCGCGGCTTTTGCAACGGTGCTGTATTTCTTTGTGATGAAGTTTAATCCCATTTTCACCGGTGCACAGCGGACATTGTTTTTCGACCTCGTACCCAAAAAGGTCAAAAAGGTTGTGCAGTTTGTATTCTGAGTTTTTTATTCTGATTAATAGCAATACCAATCATACCAGGCAGTTATGCTTCCAAATTTCCTTATCATCGGAGCTCCAAGAGCCGGAACCACATGGATACAGAAAAATCTTATCCAGCACCCCGAAGTTTTTATGCCCTCTAAAAAAGAAATCCACTTTTTTGACCGTTTCTACGAAGAAGGAATCGGGTATTATGAAAACTTCTTTGAAGGTGCATCCGGCTTTAAAGCTGTCGGTGAAGCCACACCTGCTTATCTCCACCGCGAACCTGTTGCACAAAGAATATATGACCACCTGGGGCCGATCAAGATGATCGTAACGCTCCGCAACCCGGTGGACCGCCTGTATTCTCGTTACTGGAACTCCCGGGGCAAGTTTATTGAAAACAAAGGATTGTCTTTTGAAGAAAAAGTAATGGCAAAACCCGAATTTATTGAAGAGGGGTTTTATGCTGAGCATCTCAGCCGTTATTATGACATTTTCCCCAAAGAAAACCTCCTGGTCATGTTTTTTGACGATATCAAAAAGGACAGTGCAGGGTTTCTGAGCCAGATTTTTGAATTTATCGGGGTGGATCCTTCGTTTGATCCTTCGCTTGCAGACCAGCGGGTAAATACCTCTGACTCTAAAAAGCTGCTGGTAAAAAGCAAGCCGCTGTATTATCTGTCCAAAGCTTCACGCAAGGTAAATCTGGGCAGCCTGGCTACCCGGCTCGAAGATATGAACCGGGCTACCCTGCCGCCGATGACAAAAGAAACCCGTAAGTGGTTGATAGACAATTACTACGGCAACAAAAATGAAATGTTGGGAAATCTCGTGGGACGTGATCTGAGTGTTTGGAATAAAGTCTGAGAACAACGATGGAACTGGTTAAACAATTCATTAAACACCGCTCTACTTTTCATAACCCCGGAAAGGAAAAAAACGTTTTCCTCTTTTCCACTCCGCGTAGCGGAAGTACCTGGCTGACCGAAATCATCGCGGCTCAACCGGGGTTCAAAATGGTGAAAGAACCCTTTAATCTCCGCAACCCTGTGGTCAGCGATCATCTGGGGTTTAGTGAGTGGAACGAAATGTTTGATGAATCCAAACGCGGGCAGATTTCCCGCTATGTTCAGGAGTTTCTCAAGGGAAAAGACAATGATCTGCGCTGGAAGCGGCCTGCGCCGTTTTCCGATCTGTGGCATCTGAAAACAGACCGTATCATTTTCAAAATCCTTTTCTCCGGAGAAGATTTTATCGGCTGGTTTCAGGAACAGTTTGACGGCCAAATCGTCTATCTCCTTCGCCACCCGATACCGGTTTCCTTCTCCCGGAGCAAAAGCCCGCGGCTGCCTTCATTTTTGTATTCTGATTTCAGAAAAAACCTGAGCGACAAAGAGTATAAAACCGGGGTTGATATCCTCAACAAAGGTACGGATTACGAAAGAGCGGTGCTCGACTGGACGCTGCAAAACCTTATGCCACTGCGCCAGATGCAACCCGACTGGCTGTTTATTTCCTACGAGCAGTTGGTTCTGGAGCCGGAAAAAATGGTTGCACATATGGTCTCCCAACTGGGATTTAAAGACCCGGAACAAATGCTTTCCCGCATCAATAAAGCCTCGGCTTCTTCCCGCAAGTCGGAAAAAGAATCGCAGGCTGTATTGCTCGACCCCGAGCAAATCAAAAGAAACCGCCGCTGGCTGGTAGAAAAATGGAAAGCCAAAATTTCTCCCGAAGAAGAGAAAAGAACCTTTGAAATCCTCGAAGCCTTTGGCATCGACCACTACCAGTATGGCGACTTTGAGATGAATACCAAATACCAAATTCACTGATAATTTAGCACACCCTGAAATGAAAATCTGTTTTGTCCTCCCCCACTTTCACCTCGAATATACAGGTGGTGCTGAAACCCAGTGCTATTACCTTGCGCGTGAGCTTGCCGCCCGCAACTGGGAAGTGCATTACCTGAGGGAGTCAAAAAAGAAAAAAGCAGAACTGATGGACGGAATATGGGTTCATCCTATTCCTCCTCGAAAAAGCTACCTTAAATGGATGAATTTTCTGGCCATACGCCGTAAAATGAAGGAAATCCGCGCCGACTACTGGTACACCCGGGCAAATATTTCTTATTTGTTCTGGCTCAACCTTTTTTCCCGCAGCACTGGGGGAAAAGTGGTATGGGCTTTTTCCCGTGATTCGCAACTCACCCCCGGAGGCGAACTTGAACGCCACGGCTCTCCCTTTATCCAGGCTTTTCACCGAATCAATGAGTGGCTGTTTTTCCGTACGCTTCCTCAAATTGATCTGATCCTGTCGCAGACCCAAAACCAGGAGGCACTGCTTGAAAAAAATCTGGGTTTACGCGGAAAACAAATTTACAACGCACACCCGGTGCCGGCGCACGATCGCCTGACCCCGCGCAGCGATACCATTTTGTGGATAGGCCGTATGCAGGATTTTAAACACCCGGAGCGGTTTGCTGCGCTCGCCGATAATCTCAAAGGCAAAGGCCTTTCTTTTGAAATGATCGGCGGACTGGGCAATGACCCGTTGAGTCTTTTGATCAAACAAAAGGCACAGGAAAACGCCGAAATTGTCCTTCACGGAAAAGTTTTGCCCGAAGAAGTGCACAAAAAGTTAAATGGGGCAAAGTTTTTGGTGAATACAAGTGATTATGAAGGTTTTTCCAATACTTTCATTGAAGCCTGGCAACGCGGCGTACCGGTGATCTCCTATTTTGTAGATCCCGACGAAATGATCGCCACCCACCAGCTCGGGCTGGTAAGCAATGATCCGGAAGAGATTGAGCGATGGATTGAGACTTTGCTTGCAGATCATGGCCGGTGGCAAGCGATTTCGGATCGCTGTAAGGCATTTGCCAAAGCCAACTTTGAAATTGGTGCGGCAGTAGATACATTGGAAACTGTGCTCAAATCGACGTTTTGAATATGAATATTGTCTATATACTCGGACTTGGTCACAGCGGATCGACATTTCTGCAAATGGTGCTATCCTCTCATCCTCAGGTGGTAGGTATGGGAGAAGTAGCCAAATTGCTGAAGGAGTTGGAAAGCGGCGTCGAAGAAAAAGATATCCCCCTTTGCTCCTGCGGAGAAACCATCAGCGATTGCACCGTTTGGGGACCCCTACGTGAAAAAATTTCAGGATCAAGCCGGCAGGAGGCACTCGATGCCATTCTGACGGCCTATGAATCCTCCTTTCCGGGTACAACCATGGTGGACGCCTCCAAATCACTGGATTTTCTCCGGAAATACTACCAGTCTGCACACTACCCAAATCATAAAATAAAAGTCATTCTCGTTATCAGAGATATCCGTAGCTGGCTGGGTTCGGTCAAAAAAACCAATATCCGCAAAGGAAGGAAACACTACGGAAATGTATATGAAGGTTACCGCTGGCTCAATGCCAACCTGAGAAATATGCGATTCCTCAAACAAAGCGGATATGAATATAAAACTGTAGTGTATGAGGACCTGGTATTCAGGTTTGATTCGGTAAAAGACGACCTGTTTCGGTTTATGGAGCTACCTCCTGCACCAGCAGAACCCCGTGGTTCGGTTTACCACGACATCTATGGAAACCGGATGAAAAACGACCCTTCACGGCAGGGCAAAATCGTGTATGACCACTCCTGGATGAAAAACGGATTTCACCCGGTGACCTCTGCCCTGCTTACGCCACAGTACTACTGGAACCAGCAGTTTTATGCAAAAAGCAACCCCACAAACCCAAAGAAATGATAGAAATGTTTTTCGCCATAGGAGGGGCCATCGTGGTCATTCTGCTGGGGCTGATTATCCTCAGAAACAAGAAAACCATTTTCTGGATTGGCTACATCCTGTGTTTTACCCCGCTGGGTTATCTCTCCCGGTTTTTCGGAGTAAAAGGGCCCTTTAACCTCAACTGGTTTGCTTTTTTTGCGCTGGTTGCCATAGCGCTGGGCACTGCGCTATTTAAAATCAACAAAATCCGCTTTCCACGTGGGCCGATGGCAGTGTATTCGGGCATCGCTTTGGTGACCCTCTTGTCCATGCTGCTGAATTATGTAAAGCCGTTTTCCATTATATTCCCGCAACGGGGATACCTGATGATGTTTGCCTATTTTGCTATTTTCCGGGTGGTATATGAATATTACGACAAAGAAGACATCATGAGTTTTATCGTGATTACGGGAATTTTGTCGGGGTTTTATGCCATATTTCAGCGGATGGTCTTTGTGGCGGTGCTTCATATTGGTTCTCCGGACATGGTCACCGGCTTTTTCGCAGCTGACGGAGGGTTCAACTATTACCAACTGATTTGTATTACCATCCTTATCGTTTACTGGTTTGAGGAAAGGCCGATGAAAAACCTGCCGGTTTCTGTACCTGTCGCCCTGTTGCTGATTGTCGGTTCATTCGCCTTCGCCAACGACAAGGTAGTATTTATTTTCCTCTTCATCATTATCGGAGCGATCATAGCCCAGACAGGATTTGAGGTGGTAAAAAAACACATGCTTAAACTCATTGGAGGATTTATATTTCTGTCAGTGGTAGGCGTCATTTTTGCGGGGTATCAGGACGAGGCGTACAGTTCGGATGGCGGGCAGACCACTTCAGAAAAAATGATGGACCCCGAGTTTTACAAAGCTTATATTTTTGGTGATGACTCGGCAGAAGGCAAATTTGCCAAAGGCGGGCAGTTGAAACGGGGAGCTGCAGTAATGGTAGCTTTTGAACAGATACAAAAAAGTACTTTCCACGTATTGCTGGGCAGAGGCCCGGGGAGCACGTCCCAAAACTCCATGAGAGGAGCCGAAGGCGAACTCGACAAGCTGTTTCCCGGGTGGGACATTGGCCGTACCGCACTTTCGTGGTATATCGCCGAAACGGGCATTCTGGGGATGATCCTGCAGATACTTTTCCTCGTTTCAATCGGCTTCTGGCGCCCGCCGGCATCTGTGGGAGAACTGCCACATTTTAAAATCATCAGGATTACCTACGCATTGTTTTCCTGTATGTATATCACCTTTGACAACCTGTATTTCCAGCCTGTAATGGGTCTGCTGGTCGTGGTAATGACCTACCCCATCCCTGCAAAGGAAATCAGGGAACGAGAAACAGCCGAACAGGCAGTTTCCTCACAAGAACTAACCACAGTATAATAAATTTTAACTCAAAAATAATCCCCACAGTTTTGCGAATACTTATCAATGTTCCCGATCTGAATGTAATTGGCGGAAAAGCCAATTATTACACTGCTCTTCAACATCAGTTTACTCAGGAGGTAGCTTATTTTACCTACGGGTCAAGAGGAAAAAAAGAAGGAAAAATCAGTACGGCCTTCCGGATGATTACTGATTATTTTCAGTTTTTCCGGGTTATTCGTAAAACCCGCCCCGACCTGGTGCTGCTCAATCCTTCCCTGGAGTTTAAAGGATTTTTCCGCGACGGGATATTCTTTTTTATTGCGTCTCTTCTTCCGGTAAAGGTTGTGGTTTTCTGGAGAGGATGGTCACCGAGCTTTGAAAAAACCGCTACTACCAAATACTGGTGGTTTATGAAGCGTACCTTCATGAAAGCAGATGCGAAAATCGTGCTGGCGGAGGAGTTTGTCGAAAAAGTAAAATCCTGGGGCTTTAAAAAACCAGTATATCAGGAAACAACGGTCGTAGATCAGCGTTTGGTTGACGGGCTGACGGAAGTAGAGATCATCAAAAAACTTCAGGATACATCGGAAGTCAATCTTCTTTTTCTGGCGCGCCTGGAGCGAAATAAAGGCATTTTCGAAATCCTTGAAAGCTACGAAACGCTGAAGCCCCGTTTTCCCAACCTCACGCTTTCGATCGCTGGTACCGGTGGCGCATATAAAGAGGTTGAAACGCATATCCAAAATCATAAGCTGAAAGATGTGGAAATGCTGGGTTTTGTGCAGGAATCGGCCAAAAAGGACGCTTTTCACCATGCAGATATTTATCTTTTTCCCTCTACCCACGGAGAAGGAATGCCTAACTCTCTTCTGGAAGCAATGGGTTGTGGCCTTCCGGTAATCACTACTCCCAATGCGGGTATTAAAGACTTTTTTGAAGATGGAAAAATGGGGCTGATCCTTGAAGAAGTTACCGCCAGACTCCTGACTCAGAAGATCGAGCAATTGCTGGAGGATCAGAACCTTCGGACAAAGATCAGCACCCACAATTTCCACTATGCGAAAGCGAGATTTCACGCAAATGTTGTTGCCAGAAGACTGGAAAACATCTGCCTTGATGTATTATCGGGCGCTACTGTATCCAGATCTGAAAAGACCGCGTTTCCGTCCCCGCAACAACAGCCAGGATATAATACCCGGGTGGAATAAAGTCTGGCAGACGATACTTCACCATTCCACTTTCGGTCCTTATCTGCTTGGAAGCGAGCTTTTTACCGCTTGTGTCAAATACCCTTGCGATAACGGTAACGGGCCCTTCGATAGGCACGGTAATGGTTATCGTCGAACCAGCTGACAACACAGTTGGGAAAGCTTCAATTTTGGCATTCACCGAAGGGTCAAAATCGACCTTTACAACGGGCGAATAGGAGAAGTTTCCGTCTATATCAGTCTGTTTGAGGCGGTAGTAGATAGTTCCCTCCACAGGCGAAAGGTCTTCTGCCGTATAATCGGTAGTGGTGGTCGAATTGCCAATTGCTGCCACTGAAAACAGGTCTTCAAAGACGATCTGGTCGAGCGAACGCTGCACTTCAAACTCCACGTTGTTGGTTTCTCTTGCGGTTGCCCATTCGAGAACGACTTTGTTGAAAACATAGTCGGGTTTGGCATCAAAAGAAAGCCATTCTACGGGAAGTTCGTTTCCGGTACCACCACCGCCGGTACCACCGCCGCCACCTGTACCGCCACCACCGGTACCACCACCGCCGCCGGTAGAACCAAACTCGGTGATACCGATATCAGGCGTTTCTCCGGTTTCGATGGGGTTGTCAAAATAATCGGCTGTAGCCCCCACGGATACACCTTTATTGATCAGCGGAGATTCGGCAGTAATCAGGAAGTCGGCCACATCATTGAAGCTGGAAAAACCATTGATGAACTCGGGGTTTCCAAACAGGCCGTTGGACTCATTGCCAAACTGAGATTTCAGATCCTGAACAGAGTACGCCTTTCCGCCAGAGGAGAAAAAACTCGTACTACCAGTGATATTGGGCTTATAATAAAAGTTGAAATCAAAAGTAAAATTACCGCCACTGCCAAGTTTTTCGCTGTTTTTCAGGGTGAATGTGGGTGAGGACGTTGCCGCTCCAAAGATGTTGTTTTTAAATGTAACCGGGCCCGAGGTTTTTTCCGCAGAAAGAAAGGTAGCCGTACCCGTCTGCCAGAAAACACAGTTGTAAATTTCCAGATTGCGGGTAGCACCTTCTCCGGGGTTCTCCGAAAATTTGATCAGGTTTTTGTTTCCCAGAAAAACCGAATACTCGTAGCGGATGTTATTGGTATTTTTGACTTTCAGCGCATCTCCGTCGTTGTAGGAAAAATGTTTTCTCACCACGACATCATGCACGCCGTGGCCCGTAACGATGCTGCCATCCGTATTGTCGTGAGAGCTGTTGCCTTCAAACAGAATCTGGCTACCGGTAGTACAATCATAACCTTCTTCTCCGGCGCCTACGGAGATATTGTTGCGAAAGGTAATTCCATAACCAGCCTCAGCTTTACTTGCACCTTTGTGGCAGGTAAAATTGTCCACCGCCGAACCTTCGACATAACATCCTTCCACCAGAATATCCTCAAACCCGGAAAAACCCAGGCCCTTGATACGGATTCCGTTTTGCCCTGCGCTATATACTTCGCAGTTGCGGATGATCAGGTGCTGCCCGCTGACACGGGCAATACCGTTGGAGGCAGTATTGCGGAAAATCAGGTTTTCGACAGCAATCCAGCTTCCATCGATGTTCATTCCCTGATAAAGGAAAGTGGGCTTATTTCCGCTGCCATAGGCCCCAAAAACGATATAATTATCGGAGCTGCCCGAATTATTGGCTTTTATGGCGGTATTGTTCCAGGTGTCGCCACGGCGGAATAATACAGAATCTCCGGCTTTAAATGAGAAAGAATTCACTTTGGAAATTGACTTCCACGGGCCATTTCCGCCGCTGCCATTGGAGGCATAAAGCCCGTTGTTGCCGTCGTCTCCATTGGAAGCAATGTAATAATTGCGTCCCTGAAGACTGGTAAACAACACGCATTGCAGTAAGCACAAAACCAGAGCAAGGGTTTGTCTTTGCATCTTTGAATACATAGCAGTTAAATTTTGAAAAATTCAGAAGAACAGAGTGTGATTAAACGTTCCATGAATGATTTTAACAGGTAAAGTGAAAGAATAAGCGACCCTGCTAACGGTTTGCAGCATTAGCCTGGTTTGTTTTTTTATAAATGAGGGAAAATCAGAAACACAAATAACCGGATGTCAGATCCCTGATCAGGGTGACACCTGGTAAATCGTCATTCGTTTATGGATGGGGGATATACAGAAAGGGGCCGGCAAGTTTGGCGGAAAAGCCCGTTGCTTCAACATTTTTTACGTTATTAACCTATACCTAATCATTCAGCGGCACTTGTTCTGACCTGCTGAACTAAACCTTGAGGCTAATATACGGCTTTCGGAGTAAGTGTCAATACCCCGCCATTTTCATAACATCAATGAAAGGGCCTGTTGTGTGTTAGATTTTTTGGGGAAATGAAAGTTTTGTACAAAAAATTTATTGACTCAGGGGTATTTCCAAAGAAAAAGTACCGAAGGCGAAGGAAATGAAATGTTATATTTCAGAAAGGATTTATCTATTTAAGAGCAAATTTTTACCGCCCATACACCTGCGTTTGCAAACAGCCCGAATTCAATCAGAATTTTAGTTTTGCAGCGTTATATTTATTGCGAAAACCTATGTTCACAACTATTCATGCGAATATTCTATTTAAGCAATTCACTGATCCCTTCTACTAAAGCCAACAGTATTCAGGTAATGAAAATGTGCCAGGCCTTTTCCAACCAGGGAAATGATGTGGTACTCTATTGCCGGAAACCGCCCAAAGAGGAAAGACCTGAAAATATTTTCCGCTACTATGGCATTGAAAAACCTTTCAGGATAGAAAGCATTCATTTGCCCAGAGTGCCCTTTGTCAGCCGGATTCTCTTCTCGATACTTGTACTGATCCGGCTCAGAAAAGAGCAGGCGGAAGGTACCATTTACGGTCGCGACCGCTATCTGCTCGGTGCGCTCAGTATGCTGGGACTGCTCCGCAAACCTTTTGCTTTTGAGGCACACACTCCGCCCTCCGACGGGTTTCAGTCCTATCTCCAGAGAAAAATATTCAGCCACCGGAAATTTGTCCGGCTCGTCGTCATTTCAGAAGCGCTGAAAAACGAATATCTGCGTTTATATGGAAAACTCCTCGAAGGAAGGATTATCGTAGCGCACGATGGCGCCGACGGCGCGCAGATTCCGGAGAAACTGATTCTCAACGAGCAATCATTCCCCGAAAAAAACACATTTAAAGTAGGTTATATCGGCCATCTCTACCCCGGCAAGGGAATGGAAATGATCGCTAAACTCCCGCCCCTCCTGCCCGAGGTTGAATTTCACGTCGTGGGCGGCAATCCCGAAGACATTACAAAATGGAAAAATGAAGTAAAAGCTTCCAACCTGATTTTTCACGGTTTTGTGGCTCCCGAAAAGGTCTATGACTATATGGCTGAGTTTGACGTCATGCTGATGCCCTACCAGCCCAATGTAATTGTCGGAACCAAAAAAATCGACATCGGAAGCTGGATGTCGCCGCTCAAATTGTTTGAGTACATGGGCGGCGGTAAACCTATCATTGCCTCAGACCTGCCGGTACTGCGCGAAGTGCTTACCGACGAAACAAATGCCCTCCTCGTGGATCCCACCGACCCCCAGGCATGGGCAGACAAAATCCGCCGGCTCCGCAAGGATACCGCACTGAGAAGAAAAATTGCGGAAAACGCACAACACGACTTTTTTAACGTTTATACATGGGATAAGCGCGCAGCGCATATCCTCGAACATATTGCATAACAGGCCCATTCATACTATGGCAAAACCTTCCTCGTTTCACGGTCCCTTGTTTATATCCGGTATGCCCAGAAGCGGCACCAAACTCCTCCGCGATCTGGTCAACAACCACTCCCGCATTTCCATTCCTACACATGAAAGCCACCTCATTCCCTGGATGATCCGAACTCTGGGGATAGATTTTGATCTCAATCAGGAAGTCAATCTGGAGAAAGCTGTTGCAGCCTTTCGCACCACCAAGTTTTTTGGCAACTATCCGCAAAAAGCCGAAAAGGTTACGGCCGCGTACATTCGCTCACAGGCAGATAAGCTGTCTTGGGCAGTATTTTTTGAAGTATTGTTTCGCCTGATGGCGCCTGACAATGAGGGCGACTTTATATGGGGCGACAAAACGCCGGGTTATATCCTGCATTATGATCTGCTTCAGGTACTGTTTCCCGGAGCGCGTTTTGTACATATTATCCGCGACCCGCGCGACTATGCATGGTCAGTACAGAATGCATGGGGAAGAAGCATGTACCGCGCCGCCCATCGCTGGAATGAAACCATGAAGTCGATCCGGGAGAAAGCAGCCGGCAATGCCAACTACCTCGAAGTAAGGTATGAAGACCTGCTCGAAAATCCGGCTGCCGTACTGAGACAGATCAGCGAATTTGCCGGGCTTTCCTATGAGCCGGGCATGGAAAAACTGCAGCGCGTCACCGAAAACCTTGGCGAAGCCAAAGGACAGAAAACCATTATCGCTGGAAATAAAAATAAATTCCTCGATCGCATCCCCAAAAATAAACTCAGGAGAATTGAAGAGCTGGTCTGCACCGAGGCGAAAAAACTCTCCTATGAAATGGTGAACCCGGTCAGTTATCGTCCCCTTACCAAAAGGGAAATGTTTTTCCTGAAAATTCAGGATGGATTTTCCTCCGCGCGCTTTCATATGGGAGAAAGGGGCATCTCCAAAGGCATGAAATACTTCCTCAAACTTCACCGGGAAGGAAGCTGGCGGCAGATCGAGACTACATAAAAAATATACTCAAAAAAAGCGGCTCAATGGCCGCTTTTTTTATTTATTCACTTTTTACTGAAACTCATACTGGTAGTTGGGATTTTCCCGCCATTGCTTCAGGCTGTTGGGGTAGTTTTCGACAAACCACACCAGGAAGCCCGTAACGTCGATTTTTTCTTCCAGCATTTTCTGTGTGCGACGTGCCCATTCCTCCTTGATATTGTCCATCTGAAGGATTTCGAGCGCTTTGGTTATAGCCTTTTCCTGATCTTCGGGCGACTCGGTAAAGTTGTACACCAGTTGGTATTTCTCTTCCTGTTCGTCGGTGTAACCACGGCCATCGTTGTCGAGGAAAATCGAAGGTGTACCCAGCATAGCGCATTCGGAGGCCATGGTCGCGCTTTCTCCGAAAAGCAAGCTTGCATAATACAACGCGTGATGAACCCGCTCAGGCTTGATCCTGATCTGATATGGCTGCAACTCCTCCGGGAGTTTTTCCTCAGAGGTAATAAAAATCTTTGCATGCTTGGCAAATGCCTTTACTGCTTTGATTTTATTCTCCAGCGAAATTCCATTGTGCCCGACATCGTGGTTGGCAGTCCAGGATACAAGCCTGACAATCACAAATTTCTCTCCGGGTGTCACGCCCAGTTCGCCGAGAATGGCCGGATCAGGTTCAAAATAATTTTTGTGAAGGTAGGCCAGTTCGTGATACCCCTGGTAAAACATCTGTTTTTTGGGGTTTAGTTCCCGGTGAAAACACACCGGATTGAGCATTACATCGCAGAAGGGGACGGTCAATTTATGCTGAAGGGTAGCATGTTCGGTATCCTGGAGGAGGATATTGGGTTTTCCCACCAGAAAAGAAGCGTGTGATCCGTAAATGGAGCCCATGCTGATAAAAATGTCCGGCTTAAACTTGAGCGCTACGCCCCAAAGCTGCACGTCGTATTTGACGATTCCCCAGAGTTTGCCCAATGCTTTTTTGTAGTGTTTTCCCAGGCAGATATATTCGAATCCCAGGTTTTCGAGGAGGACGTGGGAAATTTCTTTTTCCCGGGTGGTAAACAACACTTTGTGTCCGCGCTGTTGCATCACCCAGGCAAAGTTTTTAAACAGGTGAACGTGAGCGGGATGATTAATATCAATCAGTACTCTCATTGACGTGGATTTCGGTGGTAATTTCAAAGGATTGTGAGGCAGTCAGTTGCGAATAAATCACCGGGCAGGGTGATTTTTTATAAAACGAAGGAGAATACCATCCCAGAATCGGATGTGTCTGGCCTGAGACAATGGTATAAGTGAGTTTTTTGTCCAGGATCAGCTCGACGCCACGGGCATCTTTCTGCTGGAGAGAAAACCGGTTTTCGCCTTTTTCCTCGATATTCACTTCGGGATGAAGGTGAAGTGGAATCTGGAAATCGTGTTCTTTCTGATCGGTGATTTCGATAGAATCGGTAATGAGAAACAAATTACGCTTCCTGTCAAAATCAATCCGGCGGGTATGTCTCACTCCTGAAGCCTCATAACCGTTATGAGAGCCAGAAACGGTTTCCACAGCGGAGGACTCTTTCACTTCCAGCACCTTGGGTGTGTAGTGCTCGGTCCACATGGTCGGACCGCCGCGCAGGGCCTGGTTTTTGCCGTCCACACAAATGGTGTTATGTGCGAGGGTACTGATGAAATAGTTTCGCCATTCCATATCCGTGTGATAGGAAAAGGTTCCCGGATCGATAAAATAAAACTGCCCATCGACGCCCATATAAAAAGAAAGTGCATCGGAGTGCCCGTGAGCGGCGATACCGAGATAGCCCAGCGGTGCGACATCAAAATGCAGGAGAATTTCTCTTCCCCCACCTTCTTCTTTTCGGAAGAGGAAATGCCCTTCTTCCCGGTAAAACTTCGATTGCCGGGGCTGAAAGACATCTTTTACTTTATCAAACTTTGCCTCTCCCTCACGCCCGAAAAGCACCTGATTTTTGAGATCGAAGCCATTGCTGCGGGCCTTAAACATAGGCTCACCATATATAATGGCGCCCGATGTAAGAAGTGAGCTATAATTGTTGAAATGTTCTTTATCTTCTTCCAGAATAAAGGTACGGCCATCATCACCATCACCATAGTGGTTGATTTTGCCCCTTATATCCATAAGGTGATAGACATATTCGAGAATGCCACGGAAAATGGTGTAAGAATCGGAGGAAAGTTTGTTCCCGGTTTTTTCTCCCACTACCAGGGCGATCAGGAAAAAGTCGGTGATAAACTGAATATATTCTGAGGTTTCTTCGCGGTTGACGCCCGTTGCGGAATGTTGCTTCCGGAGTTCGGTTTCGACCACTTTTTTTGCTTCGCGGTTCCATTTGGGAGATTCAGGGAATTTCCAGTAAGCAGAAGCGATAAACAGCCCTACCCCTTCGCTGATCCGGTGGTTATTGGCGGAGGTAAATTTGGAGGGGAAATCGTGGCTGTATTTGCAGTGGAGGTAGATAGAAGGAACCCAGCGCGATTTGACGAAGGCATCAAAAGAAGCGTCTTCTTCCATGATTGAGTTGACATCCAGGATTTCCCAGCAGAGGAGCCAGGTGATGAGGCGGACATTAACTTCAATATTGCTGTACCAGTTGACCCCGATGAGGTAAGGATTTTCGACAATCCAGGACTCGAGGATAGTTTGAAAAAGTTTTAAAAATTTGCGATCCCCGGTGGTTTTGTACTGCATGGCCAGGCGGGTGAGAAACTGGTGGCGGTTGGGTTCCCAGACATATTTGGCAATACCGTTTTCATCGGAGCGGGTATTGACGTTGCGGCAGAAGATGCGTGGAAACACACCCTGGGTGCGAATATCCTTATGCCAGTCAATCATTTCTGAATAATCCCAGTCCAATCCCAGAATTTCAAAGTGGGTGTCTTCGGAGGGGAAAGATATGTTTTCAGTGTCAAGGATTTTTTCGGGCAGGAAAACGAGCGACTTTTCCGGAAAATAGCCCTGAAATTTCATTTTGTTGATCCGACGGTTGAGCATCTGATCGACCCTGAACGCCAGTTCAGGTACAGACATGGTCTTCAGTCGGTTTAAGTACCAGGATATGTTCATAAAATACACTAAAATTTGAGTAGCATGGTTCAATAGTTATACCAAACCCGAATAAAGTTACAACAATATTTTGCCGGGTCTAAAATTACCCGGTGAACATGTAATTTCTCAGCACCAAAAGTAAAAATCGGGCATTGAGCAGTCTGTGAGGATTGCGCGGATTGGTACAAGGATTCGCGAATGGGAATTGTATCGACTACGGTATTTAATTTGTGCCATATAAAAATTGCCGATATTACTGTTCATGTAAAAAATCTGCTGATTCATGGCGTCAGTTAAGCTTTCAGGCATTTGTTGACAAAAAAAGACTTATTCATTTTCTATCTTGCTCCATATTTGCAACCCATTTATGTACTACAATACCTCTGCAAAGACTGCATTAGATTGGATCCAGGCAAAGAAGGCCATGTATGTCCCGATTGCCATTAACCTTGTACTCGCCGCATTTTTATCCTTTTACCTCCCTTTAAGAAGTGATGAGGGTTATACACTTGCGACCATTTCGCAGGGGTTCACAACCGCGGTACACCGGGCAATTGAATTTGAAAACTATCCTCCCTTTTATTTTGGCGCACTGTCGTTATGGAATTTTGGTTCAGAGAATTTTTTCTGGGGCAGGATGTTTTCGGTTTTTTCCATTGTGGGAGCAGCCCTGTTGCTTCCGGCATTAGGGAAACGGTATTTGCCAAATGTAGCACCTTTCTGGCTGGTAGCAACCTTTCTGTTTAATCCTGTGGTGATGATACAGGAGGTGGATATGCGTTGTTATGCGTTTTTGATTCTTCTGTCTGCGCTTTTGCTGATTTATTTTTTCGATGGGTATCTTCAGGAAAAAAATGACAGGAAAGCCCGGTGGCTATACGTTGTTTTAGCGGTGATAGGCTTATATACACATTATTTTGCCGGATTTTTACTTGCAGCAAATGGCGTAGTACTGGTTTTATCCCGCAAATGGGGCTCCGTAGGCAGATATTTGCTCGACATGATCATTCCCGCTCTCGCACTGGCAGCCATTATTCCGTTTATTCCCGGCCAATTTGAAAACCAACACCAGGCCCATGAACTTTCATCCCCCTTATCCAGTATCGTGTTTATGTTTGGGGTAATTGAGAATTTTATCCTGGGCATGGATAATATATATAATCTGCCAGAAGTCCTTAAGCTAGTCTTTCTTATGGTGGTGGCATTGGTTTGGCTCATCGCAATTGCTGTAAATTTTCAGCCCCTCCGCTATTTTTTCAAGACCAAAGAGAGCAAAATGCTGATCATTTTCTCTTCACTTCTGATTTTTGTTACAGCCATTCACTTTTTGCTGGGCAAATCCATTGCTCAGACCAAATATATGAACTCGCTGACCATACCCACACTATTTGTCTTCTTTACAGCATTCACCCTTACACCTTCCAAAACCTGGCTGATCCATGCCGGAGCCGGTGTATTACTGATTCTGTACCTGATCGTAACGCCATTGATATTTGTTCCCACCATTAAAACAGAAGACTATAAGGGAATTGCAACTTACCTGGAGGAGCATGAGGAGAACGAAGAACCTGTGATCATCTTTGAAAATATTCACGAACTGGTTTTAAAACACCATTACCACGGCGACAATTTTCTTTATCAGTTTCCGGTTGATATCGACTTTACAAAAGCGTGGAATCACAAGAACTGGGTTATTCAAAACGATGAGCAGGTAGAACAATACTTCTCCCAAAAGATAAATTACCCGGAAACATTCTGGATGGTTACCCACGAAAAGAAAACGAATCAAAATATTGATCTGGGCCACCATCATCTGGAATCATTTCTGGAGCAAAACTATGAAACCGTCTCAACACAGAATTTCCAGTACATGATGCGTGTAAGGTATATGCGGAGAAAGTACTGAAATTCAGTTTCATAAAGCTGGCCTCCGGTTAATGGCAGCAATCTGACCATTTACAAGCCAAATATGACTACCGGATACCCGCATATCTAATTAGATGTAAAATATTGACTAATTATGGAATGAATTTTGGAGAGTAAATTGAGTCTTTTGACTTGCTTTTCCCTCCTTTATCCGTTCGTTACATTTTCCTTTTTGGTTGCCTCATTTTAATAAATATAAATTTTATTTATGCCAACAGGTCAAAACGCTAAAAAAGTACTTGTTACCGGTGTTGCCGGTTTTCTCGGTTCCAATTTCCTCAAAAAGCTGATATCAGAAGGTCACAGTGTCTGGGGAATCGACAATCTTTCCATGGGAAAACTCGACAATATCCGTGAATATCTGGACCACGACCGCTTTACTTTCCTCGAAAAGGACATCATCCATGAATCTACATTCGAAGAACTGGAAGAAACTTTCGACGTGATTGTTCACCTTGCCGCCTTCAAAATCCCACGCTATGGCAAGGCAGTTGACACCCTCCAGGTCAACGCCAAAGGAACTGAAAACCTCCTCGAATTTGCCCGCAAAACCGGAACCAAATGCGTGCTGGCCTCGACCTCCGATGTATATGGCATGAGTCCTGATATTCCCTTCAGAGAAACAGGAAACTGCGTCATCGGAAATTCCAAAGTTCCCCGCTGGGCTTATGCCGTGTCCAAACTATTTGACGAGCATCTCGCACTGGCTTATATGGAGTCTTACGGCTTCCCGGTAGTTCTCCTCCGCTTTTTTGGTTCTTATGGCCCCAATCAGCACCTTTCCTGGTGGGGTGGTCCTCAGTCCGTCTTTATCGACTGTATCCTCAAAGACAAAGTAATTCCGATTCACGGCGATGGTCAGCAGACACGTACTTTCACCTTCGTGGAAGACACCGTGGCAGGTATTTACGCAGCTACTATGAAAGACGAAGCCAATGGCGAAATCTTCAATATCGGTGCGAATCAGGAGATCACTATCCTCGGGCTCGCCGAGCTGCTGAAAAAAATCTCCGGTACTCCCGGCGAACTTAAAGTAGAAATCATTCCTTACGACCAGATCGCTCAGGGACGTCAGTATCAGGATGTATTGCGCCGGGTGCCTGACACCACCAAAGCAGAACAAATACTGGGCGTAAAAGCGCAGGTCGGTCTCGAAGAAGGAATGCGCAGAACCCTCGAATGGCAGAAAAAAATCATTGAACAGGAATTAGCAGTATGAAAATAGGCATTATCGGCGGAGGTTTTATGGGCCTCGCACTTGCTCAAAAGCTGGCGGGAGCAAATACCTATGTAAAGGTATTTGAGCGGGATGAGCAGTTGGGAGGACTGGCGACTTATCACGATTTCGGGGATTTTACCTGGGACAGGTTCTATCATGTGATCCTTCCCGGGGACAAATACCTGCTCAATTATCTTGAATCCATCGGGTTGAAGGATAAGTTGCGCTGGAAAAAAACCTATACCGGATATTATGTCAATGAGAAGTTTTATTCCATCAGCAACTCGAAGGAATTTCTCCTCTTCCCGCGCTGGGCATTGTCAGCAAAGTGAGACTGGCCCTGACCATCATGTATGCTTCCCGGATCAATGACTGGAAGTCGATGGAAAAAATCACCATTGAAGAATGGCTGGTCAAAATTGGAGGAAGAAAGACCTTCGAGAAATTCTGGAAGCCCCTGCTGCTGGCCAAACTCCGGAGAGAATTACAAGCGTGTTTCGGCAGTATTCATCTGGACTTATATCAAACGGCTGTTTGAGGCCCGCGGTGATGATTCCGCCAGGGAGGAACAGATGGGTTACGTCGAAGGCGGATATAAAACTGTATTTGAGCAGGCGGAAAAGGTGCTTACCCAAAAAGGCGCTACCGTTGCCAAAGGAACCACAGTTTCAAGCATCACCCCTCACCCCGATGGCGGGCTGGTAATTGAAGCTGATGGTGAAACCGAACACTTTGACCGCGTAGTATTTACCAGTCCGGTAAATGTACTCCAGCAGGTCGCAGACCCCACATTGGTCGAAATCACCGGTAACCTCGACAAAATCGAATACCTCGGCGTAGTTTGTATGGTCATGGCGACAAAAAAACCGCTGACCCCATTTTATGTACTCAATCTCGCCGATAGCCGGATTCCCTTTACCGGAGTCATAGGCATGAGTACACTGGTGGACACCGCCGAAACCGGTGGTCATGAGGTTACCTATTTTCCCAAATATATTCTTTCCACCGACCCCGTGCTGAAAAAGCCTGAAGCCGAACTGAAGGAATGGTTTATTAAGGGGTAAAACCCTTTATTCCGACCTCAAAGACGAGGAAATTGTAAGTGTTCATATCAACCGTGCATTTAAGGTTCAGCCACTACAGTTTCTCAATTACTCTCAGATCGTACCGCAAACAGAGACCCTTCATCCCGACTTTTTTGTGCTGAATACCTCTCAGTTTGTCAATGATACTTTAAATAATAATTCTGTTGCCAGGCATGTAGAAAGATTCGTAGAGCAGTTTGGCTCCAACTTCTCCGCCCGGCAAAATCCATGTTAAAATTTTAGCTACCGACTATGAGCAAACCGATCGCGAGCCTTTCTCTTGACCTTGATGATCAGTGGACATATATGAAAACCCACGGCGACCCGGGATGGGAATCTTATCCTTCCTATCACGCTTATGCCGTACCCAGAATACTGGACTTTCTGGATGCTCATGATACCAAAATCACCTTTTTATCGTCGCACAGGATGCGGCCTTTGAACATAACCGGGAAGTACTGGCCGAAATCTCCCGCAGAGGTCATGATATAGGTAATCACACTTTTCACCACGACCCGTGGCTGCACATTTATTCGGAAGAAGAAATCAACGCCGAACTGGCACTCGCGGAGGATCATATCAAACGGTAACTGGTGTAAGGCCCGTAGGTTTCCGCGGGCCGGGATCCAGTTTTTCCGAAAATGTACTGCGGGTACTGGCCAAACGCGGGTACAAATACGATGCTTCCACCCTACCCAATATCCTCAATCCGCTGGCCAGAGCCTATTTTCTTTCTACCAGCAAACTGAGCAAAGAAGAAAGAGAACAGCGCAAAGGACTGTTTGGCAGTTGGAAAGATGGCTTCCGTCCCCTGAAACCCTATAAGTGGACCCTCGATGGCATGCAGCTCACCGAAATACCAGGACCACCATGCCGGTATTAAAGTGCCTATCCACGCCAGTTATGTCCTGTATCTGAGCACCTTCAACTATCACCTGGGAATTGCCTTCTTCCGTTTTGCCATTGCCATGTGCAAACTGACGGGCACAGCTCCTTCTATATTGCTTCACCCGCTGGATTTTATCGGTTTTGATGATACACAGGATCTGGCATTTTTTCCTGCCATGCGGGTCAAAAGCGATCTGAAACTCAGGGTCATGCATGAGATGTTCCGGATACTGAAAAACAATTACGAACTGCGCACCATGCAGGGCCACTATGAAGCAGTTTCCGGGCAGAAAAAATTAAAAACACTGGACGTTGTAACCGCATAACTATGACAGGAGCAGAGGCTATTACTTCGAAGCGGAATGATCAGATGCTGGGTATCATCTACCTCATCATCGATATCCTGATCAGCGTGGCAGGCCAACTGGTGTTGAAATCAGCTATGCACAACCTGGGCGAAATTCCGGATGACGCGCCGATTACTGATTACCTGTTGCGTATGATCAGCCTGCCGGTTATCGCGGGTCTGGCTTTATATGGACTGGGAGTCGTATTCTGGATACTCTGCCTGACAAAACTGGATCTCAGTTTTGCTTATCCGGCAGGCACGATGCAGTATTTTCTGATTTTTATTGGCGCCTGGATACTGTTTGATGAACAAATCAACCTGCTCCGGGTAGTCGGAGCGCTGGTGATTATTTCGGGTGTTGTTGTAATGTCAAAAGATATAAAATTGTCATGAATCCACATATCTATCTGTTCAGCAGCATCATTCTGGTTACCCTCTCACAGTTTGCCTTTAAAAAGGGGGTATCCCTGCCTGAAGATACTTCGGAAGATGCCGGTATAATTCAAAAGGTTATAAAGATGCTTTTCCAGCGTCATATTATTGCAGGACTGTTGTTAAACGGGGTGGCTGCGGTATTCTGGATGCTGGCACTTTCAAGCATGGAACTCAGTTATGTGTTTCCGTTTCTCAGTCTCAATTATATACTGGTACCTATTGGTGCAAGACTTATTTACAATGAAAAAATCTCCAACTACCGCAAAATCGGTATTGGCATCATCTGTGCTGGAATTTTCCTGATTGCATTTAGCTAAACAAATCTGAATATGGCAATGAGCCCCCAATCCACTGCCTTGGTCAATCCTGTAAACGTTGCTTCTATGGACTCACGCCCATTGGTGTCCATTATTACGCCTGCTTATAATGAGTCGGCCATTATTACAAAAAACCTCGCCCGGCTTTGCGAATATATGGACAGCCTTTCTGCGCGTTTTGACTACGAAATCGTTGTAGTAAACGACGGAAGTAAAGATGGGACAGCCGAACTCGCCGACAACTTCGCCAAAGATCACCCGCAGGTAGTCGTGCACCACCACAATGTCAACAAAAACCTCGGTGGCGCGATGAAAACCGGTTTTGAAATTTCCAATGGAGAGTATGTGATTGTCATGGATCTGGACCTCAGTTATTCTCCGGATCATATCGAGCGCCTGCTTACCAAACTGGAAGAAACCGAAGCCGACATGGTCATTGCCTCCCCCTATATGAAAGGAGGAAAAAACACGGCTGTTCCCGGTTCGCGGCTGATGATGAGCAAGGTGGTCAACTATTTCATGAAGTTGGTTGCGCCTCAAAAAATCTCCACCTTCACCAGTATGGTCCGGGCCTACAGAAAATCCTTTCTCAAAAAGCTCAACCTGAAGTCAAATACGTATTCGATTAACCCCGAAATCATCTACAAAGGCCTGATTATCAGAGCAAGAATCGAGGAGATTCCGGCACACCTCGACTGGAGTTTCCAGAAAGAACTGGGTCAGACCCGCACATCCAGCATCCGGGTGCTGAAAGGCATACTCGCAGGGCTGATGACGGGCTTTATTTTCCGCCCCTATGCATTTTTTATGAGCGTGGGGTTGATTCTGTTTATTCTGTCGATGTATATGATCGGATGGATTTTCATTCACACGATTCAGATTTATCCCGATATACAGGTTCCTCCCGGCGGATTTGATGACCAGTTTACCGAAGCTGTCAAAGCCGTTTTTTATCTAAAACCCCATGCATTTGTTGTAGGTGGGATCACCTTGCTGGCATCGCTTCAATTCCTGGGAATTGGTTTCCTTTCCCTGCAGAGCAAGCGGTATTTCGACGAGTTGTACCATTTTTCTACCAGCATTTTCAACCAGCAACAAAAAAATTAGCCATGGCAAAATTCCTTCTCATCTGCAGAAAGGAAGATACTGCACCACTGCTTTCCCCTGAACTTGGAGCATATATATCTTCGCAGATAATACCCGATAATATAACTCCGAATCCGGCAGAAATTCTGGCTGTGGACGAGAATCTGGAGTATGCAATTATAAACCCTGTTTCCATTGTAGGTAAAACGGCAAACGCTGTTTGCCTGGGAGCAGCGTTTGCAGACGATGGCGTCCGCTGGGATAAGCCATTTGACCCCAAACCTATCGGTTCTTTTTCCCTGTTCAGATTTGATGCCGGGCATGTCGAACTGGTAACAGATATGGTGGCTTCTCAGACCATCTGGTATTACCATGACAACAGTACTTTTATCGCATCCACCAGCCAGCGGGCGATTTTACTTTTTCTGAATGGATTTGAACTCAACCGGGACGTACTTCCCTGGATGCTATCGACCGGTACGCTCGGCCCGGGTTTTGCCTGGGATAAAAGGCTGAAAAGCGTTTCTCCGGATGGTACAGTAGTACTCGACCGGGAGAACTGGAAAGTTACAGCCACCACCCCCGAGATCGGGCTGAATATTCAGGAAGGCGAACTGGCCTATCACCGCAATCTTACAGATGAGGTACTGGAGGAGACCATCGGGTCGATGTCTTTTCCGGAAGATAAATGGGTAATATCGCTTTCAGGTGGATACGACAGCCGGGCTTTGCTGCTTTATCTTCACAACAGAAGGAAAATTAAATGTGTGACCTGGGGATTGTCAAATGTACTTGACCATCACCTCAGCGATGCTTATGTAGCCCGATCCCTGACCGAGCATTTCAACCTCCCTTTCCGCTTTTTTACCCTTGATGCCAAAGTTTCGTTTGAAACTTTATTCAATCGGTTCTTTACCGCCTCCGATGGTCGCACCGATCACATTGCCGGCTATAGCGACGGGCTTGATCTCTGGCGCCAGCTTTTCGAATCCGGCGTAGAGGGAATGTTGCGCGCAGACCAGGTATATGAGACCAAAAATATCCATTCTATTGAAGACACGATCAAAGTAAATGGTATTATCGGGCTGGATCAGTACAGCAATACCCGCATTTTTGAGAAATACGGTCTTGCCAAGCTCACATGGCCTGAAGGCCTCTGGCTGAAACAAGGGGAGTCGCTCATAGACTGGAGTGCAAGGTTGTATCACAGCTTCCGGCTTCCGTATCTTCAGGCTGCGCTCAATACCATTAAGACCTGTTATCTGGAAATGTGTTCGCCGTTTCTGAGCAGGCCGGTGATTGAAAATGCCTATTCTTTACCTGACGAGTACAGGTTTAAAAAGGTATTGTTTAAGGAAATTGTCACTTTAAAAACCCCCGATATTCCATTTGCTACCTATAATGCCAGCCATAAAATTGCCGATCTGATTGCTACCCCTGAGGCAGTGGCTTTTATTGAGCGGGAACTGAAGGCAGGATTGAATAAGCATGTTCTCCCGGATGAGATTCTCCAGTTTCTGATTTCCCGGTTGAGGATAGCAAACAGTGATCTTAACAAGAAAAGCGAGAAGAAAAAATTTCTCAAAGGCCTGAAGGAGCGGCTCGGGATCAAAAATATCAAGAGTTTTGGCAAAAAAGCCCTGCCTGCAGAAATCAATTTGAATCTGGTAGCATTTCGTGCCGTACTCTGCCTCCGGGCAGCAAAGGATTTTTCTACCCACCAGTCCAAGACGGAGTCTATGATTTATCAATAAATAATTCATAATTTCCCTAAATTAATGAAGCACAGGAATTCATTATACACAAAACTACATGTCAAAAATTCTTCTGATTTGTACCAGAGACTCCAAAATTCCAGACTTTTCCAGGAAAATACATTCAGTATTTCAACGATTGCTACCCGATGATATGAACCCCAACGCGCCCCTGATCCATAGTCAGGGAAATCTGCATTGGGGCATTCTCAATCCGTCCGCAATCCTGAAATACCACGAAGACTCGGTCTGTCTGGGAAAATTATTTGATGGAGAGGAAACCTGGTGGAAACCGGAAAGCCCTGCACCTGATGGGAATTATGTGATTTTCAGAGCAAATAATGATTCCATAGAAGTACTGACAGACCTGCTGGCAACCCGAACCGTATGGTACTATTTTGATTCGCAGCGGCTGATTGTTTCCACTTCTCAACGGTCAATCATTCATTTTCTCGAAAACTATCAGCCCAATGAAAATGTGTATCCGTGGTTCCTGTCTTCGGGTACATTAGGACCCGGCCTTTCATGGGACACTCGTATTCAATACCTTCAGGGAAACAGTGCGCTCACGCTTGACCGGAAAGAGTGGAAAATCAATGTAAAAACGCATCCGATACATTTTATTCAGAATCACATTCCCCACTCCAAATTAGAAACCTTTTACGATCAGACACTGAGGGAGTCGGTGGGTAATATAAAACTGACCCCCCAATACTGGACGATGTTACTTTCTGGCGGATATGACAGCCGTGGATTATGTTATTACCTGCCCAACGTAAACCAAATGAAAGGCCTGAGCTGGGGGAAAGCAGGCTCGATTCTTATTCCCGACTCTGATACGGTTGTAGCCAGCGAACTCGCTTCGCAGATCGGTATGGACTTTGAATTTTTGCCTATTAAAAATCTATCAGACCAGATTGAAGAGCTGATCCGCAGGTTTCTGATCAATGGCGAGGGCCGTACCGATAAGATTACCGGGTACATGGATCTCTTTTTCACCTGGAAATATATTTTCGAATCGGGCAATGCCGGGATTATCAGAGGGGATCATACCTTCGATCTCAGAAGCGCGGGCAATTCTTTTGAAGCGAGGTACAACTACTACCTCCTCACCCTGCGCGACTACAAGGATCTTTCTGCCACATGGGTTTCCGAATTTCCCGGGCAACGTATTCCTGATTCGCTTCAACAAAGGGAAAATGAATCACTCAACGCATGGAGTGTACGCCTCGACAGAATGTTTTATTTCCCTTTTATTCAGACCGCACTTTCAGATCTCAAACTCGGATATGTAGAGACGGTAAATCCTTATATCAACCGCCAACTGGTAAGCATTCTGGGTGGGTTGCCAGCCGAAGTTCACCTGCGGAAGGCCGTCTTTAAAGAACTTATCCGGAAAAAATATCCCAAAGTTCCCTTTGCCTCCAGTCAGGCCCTGGCAACGGAAGAAAGTTTTGCCAACCAACCAAAGGTAAGTCGTTACATACTGGAGTACCTGCAATCGGTATCCGGGAATGAGATATTTGACCATTCCATGAAACAAATGCTGATCTCTCCGATTCAACAATCCGCCCGCGATACTTCTCACACCTGGTTGTATCAGTTTCGGAGGAATCTGCGGAAAAAGATTTCACCTCAAATTATTAAATCTGTAAAAAAACCTATAGAAAAAGCCCGGACAGACTTCGCGCTTCTGGGCATGAGAATGCTCCTGATAGAAAAAATGTCACAACTCTTACAGGAGGATGCTGTTCACTTTCGCAAGACTATTTCGGATAAAACCAATTATGAGCAAACCGTTTAAGATTATCAGCGTCGTTGGGGCACGGCCCCAGTTTATCAAAATTGCTCCTTTTACCCGAGCCATTCTGCATGGCCAATGAAAACCAGGACCAACAGATTGTCCACAAGACCATTCACACCGGCCAGCATTATGACGGCAAAAATGTCGGATGTATTTTTTGACGATCTGGGTATCCCTTATCCCGATTTTAACCTATCAGTAGGGTCGGGCTCGCACGGAGAACAGACCGGCAAAATGCTGATAGGCATTGAAAAAGTGCTCCTCGACGAGAAGCCCGACATGGTGGTTATCTTCGGTGATACCAACTCGACCGCAGCCGCCGCGCTCGCAGCAGTAAAACTACATATCCCGCTGGCCCATGTCGAAGCCGGGCTCCGCAGCTTTAACCGCGCCATGCCCGAAGAAATCAACCGGATTGTATCGGACCATATTTCCAATATTCTGCTGGCACCTACAGAAACGGCCATGGAAAACCTCCGGAATGAAGGCCTGGAGTCGGTATCTGTTCTGACGGGAGACATCATGTACGATACGGTCATTCACAACCGAAAAATAGCCGCCGAAAAATCCACGATTCTGGCAGATATGCATCTCACCCCCGGTGGTTATGCAGTCGCTACCATTCACAGAGCCGAAAACACCAGCGATCCGGCCATACTGAAAGCGATCCTCGATACACTCAATCAGGTTGCCGAAATGCGGCTTCCCATCGTTTTTCCGCTTCATCCCCGCCTATTTCATCTGTTGCCCAAAATGCTTCCCGACTGGAAAGCAGTGCCACAACTCCTGATCTGCGAACCAGTCGGATACCTCGAAATGCTGGAACTTGTCGGCAATGCGCGATTTGCGCTGACCGATTCAGGTGGACTTCAGAAAGAAGCCTTTTTCCTTGACTGTCCCTGCATCACCCTTCGCACCGAAACCGAATGGGTAGAAACCGTAGAAGCCGGAGGAAATATCATCACCGGCCCTGAGCCGGAAAAAATTCTCGAAGCGGTAGAATACTGGTGGGAAAAAACGAAGGCCGGTAATCTGACCTTCGTTTCCGAAGCACAAAAATTCTTTGGTGGAGGAAATTCGGGAGAAATAATTTTAGCAGCGATACTTCCCTGAGAAAATTATCCTTTTTATCTTCATCTTGACATATTCAATTTCCAATTTTATCTTACCCCCATATGAAATATTTTGCCATTACCGGCGTGGCCGGCTACATTGCTCCCAGGCACCTGAAAGCGATTCATGATACGGGCAACCGGCTGGTTGCGGCTGTAGATCCTCACGACTCGGTCGGTATTCTGGATCGGTATTCCTCCAATGTGGCATTTTTTACTGAATTTGAGCGGTTTGACCGCCACCTCGAAAGGCTGAAAAGAGATCCCAACCGCCCCGGTGTCGATTATCTCACCATCTGCGCGCCCAACTACCTGCACGACGCCCATATCCGCCTTGCACTGCGCGTCGGATGTGATGCGATCTGCGAAAAACCCCTGGTGGCTACGCCCTGGCACCTCGATGCCCTTGCAGAGTTGGAAGCCGAAAGTTCGGGAAAAATTTATAATATCCTTCAGCTCCGCGTACACGAATCGCTGATCAAACTGAAAGAAAAATTTGACTCCGAAAAAAGAGACAAAAAATATCAGTTGGAACTCACCTATATCACCTCCCGGGGTCCGTGGTATCATTACTCATGGAAGGGAGATGAAGACAAATCAGGAGGTATCGCCACCAATATCGGCATCCACTTCTTTGATATGCTGATCTGGCTCTTTGGCAAACCCCAGCACAGCGAAGTGTATCTCAGGGAAAAATCAAAAATGGGTGGCATGCTGGAACTCGAAAATGCGGAGGTCTCCTGGTTTCTGAGCATTGACAAAAGTGATCTTCCGGAAGAAATTGCTGCCAAAGGACAACCTACTTACCGCTCCATCAAATATGACGGCGAGGAAATTGAGTTCTCAGAAGGTTTTACTGATCTCCATACAAAGATGTACGAAGCCATTCTGGATGGCAGAGGATTCGGCATCGAAGATGCCCGACCTTCGATCGAACTGGTACACAAAATCAGAACCAGCCCGATAATTTCAAATATGAAGGTAGGCCATCCTTTTATTGTGTGACAAAAATATCAATAAAAAAGGCGGATCGTTGATCCGCCTTTTTTCATTTCAGTTATACCCATTTACCGAATCATAAGCCGGATACTTTTTTGCCCATTGGTAAACACCATCTGCGCAAAATACATACCCGCAGGCAGGTTTGAAACGTCTATGGTATCTTCCCATTTCTGTGTTTGAGGGCTGACTTCGTACATTATCTGACCATTGAGGGATAAAATTCGCAGTAGGTCGAGGTTTTCTTCTCCCTCAACCGAGGCATTCAGCGTAACCTGACCGGAAGCAGGGTTGGGATAAACTGCGAAGGAGGCTTTCCCCGCATCAGCGACAACCAGTTCTACCGTCTGGCTATAGCTGAAGTTTCCATCAATATCTGTCTGGCGGATGCGATAAGAAAATACCACGCCATCGGCTGCAACAGGAATGCCTGCATCTTCAAAATGATAAACCGAAGACCGATCCGTAGTACCGGAACCATCTATTCGCCCAACTTCTTCCCAATCCTGCCCGGCAACCGTACGCTCTATAGCAAAATAATCGTTGTTGATTTCCTGGGCTGTACCCCAGCTCAGGGCTGCTACCCGGCCGGAATTGGTGTATGCCCAATCTCCTTCAATAAATGTCCACTCTACCGGGAATCCGGCATCAGCAATGCCTTCAAACGGGCCAAGATCAACGGTTCCTGCCTGAACACGGCTTTCGCCTTCTGCATCTGAAGCGGTAATTCCGGGGGCGGTATTGGTACCCGCATTGATACAGGGTGAACCTGCGCTCAGACCAAAGTTGTCGTCTTCAGAGCAACTGGAATTATCATTTCCGTCAATATCAAAAAACAGAGGGTTAGCATCAAGGTTATGGCCGCCGTCGGAAAAAGCAGAACTCCAGCTTCCACCACTTCCGTTTGACCCTTTGATCAGCGTGTAGTAAGATGTTTTAGCAGAGGTGGAGTTGTTGGCCCAGGCTTGTGAATTGGCAGCCGTACTTCCGCTCTGGTCAATATTATCCCAGAATATACTGTTGTAAAACTCGCAACTGGAGGAAGACACAACATAAAACCCTCCGCCGTTTCCATCTGCACTATTCCCATAAAATGTACTATTGGTAATGGTCATTGCACTAATGCTGTTATTATAACAACCGCCGCCATTTCCCAAAGTGCTATTTGAAGAAAAGACACAATTGATAAGTCCAAAGACACTCAACGATTTATTGTAGATGGCGCCACCAGCTTCCTCTGAATGGTTGTTGCATAAAACACTGTTTTTTACGGTAATCGAACTGGTGTTGTCGTTGTACATAGCGCCACCTTTTATCGCTTCATTTCCACGAAAACGCACCTGATTGACAGTGATTGCACTGGTGTTGACATTATAAATTCCTCCGCCGTTTCCACCTTCATTTTGCGTAATCAGAAGATTTTGGAGCAAGACGTTATTCGCATTGGAAAGGTAAATTCCACCACCGTGGGAATAAGACGAACTTCCATTGGCAATACCGCCTGTGATCGTAAATCCATCAAGGATAATATTGCTGGTGCTGGAAATGTACACCACCTGATAGACATTTGTAATGCCCTGAATACCACTCAGAATGGTTTCATTTGTTTTCGGATTTCTTTCAGTGAGGAGGGTTTCGGTTCCGTTAAATCCGCCATAAATGGAAATCGATTTATAAATGCGGAAGGTTTTTTGCCGGGCGTCAGCAGGCACAGCGCCGGAGTTATTTTTGGTTGGGAAATAGGTTCCTTCCGCAACCCAGATTTCATCTCCGGAATAGGCTGCTGCATCAATCGCCGCCTGGAGTGTGGTGTAGGCATCTGCCCAGGAGGTTCCGTTGGCGGCTCCGGATGCACCATGGTTTACGTAGATGACTCCGGCCTGGATGTAAGAAAAGTACAAGAAGAAAAAGGGAAAAATCAAATAACGGGTAAATTTTTGCATTGGGGGTAGTTTTTTTCGATGATTGCAAAAAAATCAGATGTAAGATTTGCTTTAAAAGTACACTGATTTTCGTGTTTATTCCCCCCTCATCGGCTCGCCCGCCAAAAGCATGTATTGAATGGTAAATTGATTGGTTCAAACGGTAAGGCCGGATTTGCCGTTGGGTTCCATTTCCCGAACAATCCAGTCTGTAATTAAATCAGCATTCTGATAAATCATAAAATGGTTTCCATGCTTCAAAATTTCCCCGCCGCTGATTTTTCCAGGGGGAAAGACTTTATCTTTTCCTCCGTGAAGGCGCGCTATGGGCACATCGTGCACACTTCCCCGCCAGTTTACCAGTCGGTGGATTGCCCACATCCGGTAAGTATCGGAAAAGGAAGAAAATATTTCCTGTAACAATTTTTGCTCACCGCTGTCCCTGATTCCAAACAACGGACTCCAGTAAGGCAACATCCTGATACGCCACTTGCCGCGCGAAAGCCGGTAAAAAGGCAGTAGCCGTGCCGTCTGAAAGTGGAATGGAAGTTCTGAGGGAGAGATAACCGACGAAATCAGAAGGATTTTTTTTACCGGGCGAATCCTGGCCATTTCTTGTGCAATCACCCCGCCAAATGAAAGCCCGAGCAGGGTAACAGGGGATTTATCCGGAATCTGGCTCGCTATTTTATGCGTGTAGGAAAGGAGATCTTCGCCAGGGTCGGGTTCAGGCCATTGGAGAATTTCCAACTGATAGGGCAAGTCCAGCTTCGAAAATATTCGCCCGTCGGTTCCCAGACCGGGGATTGCATAAATGATTCGGCGGTCGGGCGTTGTGATATTGTCAGGATTCATTTACTTTACCGGTGAAATGGGAAATTTATGCTTATTCCGCTGATTCTATTCGTACTACTGCTGGTTGTCGCCATATTAATCGTATGGGGGCTTCGAATTTACCGAACCTACCGCAGGATTGAAAATTTGCACCGCGACCTGGCCCAACGGCTGAGTCTTCACATTGCGTATTCCACTTTCAATGATTTTACCATTTTTGGCAGGTTTCGCGGCTATCCGGTCAAAGTAATTCCATTCACCGCGATTTCCGCCCCGGGTTTTGTCTGTTTTTCTGTCTCAATGACCAATCCCAACCTTAAATGGCTGAGAATCAGCAAAAATCTTTCTGAAGAGCTCAGGCAAATCAGTTTCAATGACAAATCCATTGTGGTGCGGCATGATATAGGGGCTGATATCGTGATTGAAACCAATGATATGCTTTTCGCCGGACTGATTCTTTCGGAGAATGTAAAAATCAGCATACACGATACTTTCCGCGATCTTCCGGAGGGGTTGTTTTACCTCGATGGCGAATCGATGAATTTTATCCTCACCCGACCGCTCAGAACAGAGGAAGACCTTAAAACCGTAACCAAAATCGTCCATCTTCTCTGCGACATGAAAGACGAACTCAATTAGCCTTTTTCCTCTGCTTTGTTTTTTTTCCTGAGTGCTTTTTCAGGCCTGGTACAAGCTTAGGATCATACACGGCTCCGGCAGCTACCTGCACCATCGTGATTCGCACTTTGGTGGGAAAATAATTCTCATGGTCGGGTCTTCTATGCGCATGGCCCTGTCCGCCGCTGTCGTCTTTGATGACCAGATCCATCCTACGGATACCCTCAGACCAGATGATAGATTCATTTTCCCAGAACTCCGTCATGGGTACATCTTTCTCAAACACACCGGTTTCTGTATAAATACCCGTGCTGGTGCATCCGTAGTTGTTTTTTTGCCCCTTGTTGGGAATATAACACAGGCTCCAGGTAGTGGGATAATTGCCGGGGGGCTTTTCCAGTACTTCCACCCGGATATGCACCGTGCCGTTTCGGAAATCCACCGGAGCCGTCCAGTCCACCGGGCGGTCGGGATTGAGCAAATCATCGGTCACGTAATAATGCGACTTGCTCGGGGTGGAATTGTCGGCGTCTTCTTTGGTGTAGGTAAATGTAACATCAAAGAGAACAAATTGCTTGTCACTTTTTTGGCCGGCGAGGCGGCAAACCGACAAAAAAAGCAATACAAAAGTAGTTAGTCGTATCATAGGCAATTTTGAGGAATTTAAAGGGAATATAGGAAAAATTCTGCTATAACAATCTGCTTGTCAGCCCGCCGTCCACCACAATTGCCTGTCCCAGGATAAAGGCAGCATCATCGCTGAAAAGAAACAGCACCGTTTTGGCGATTTCCTCTGCTTTACCGATTCTCCCGATCGGATGCTGATCTCCCCAGGCAGCAAGCACCTCATCCAACGGACCGTGCTGTGCTGCCCCAAAACGAAGCAACGGCGTGTCGATTGAGCCCGGGCAGATACAATTGACCCGGATGTTTTCCCTCGCATAATCCATCGCCATGGATTTGGAAAGGGCGATTACCCCTGCTTTGGAAGCGGCATAGGCTGAAACATTTTTTTGGGTCTGAATGGCCTGTACGGAAGTGATATTTACCACCGCTCCCCCACCCTGTCGCCTGATCTGGGGAATGCAATATTTGGCCATAAGATACATTCCCTTGAGATTTACCCCCAGCGTCCGGTCCCAGGTTTCTTCGTCTGTGGTTTCAACGGTTCCATAGGTCTGAAGCCCAGCCGAACAGCAAAGAAAATGAATACTACCAAACGAATCAACGGCTACATTGGCAATCCGGGCGGCATCTGAGATATTAGTCACATCGCCTTTCACGGCAATGGCAATTCCACCAGCCTGGCTGATAGACGCTGCCACCGCCATTGCCTGCGGGCCATTGATGTCTGCAACGACCACATTTCCGCCTTCGGCGGCAAAGGCGCGGGCTGTCGCCTCGCCTATGCCCGAACCGCCACCCGTGATAACGGCTGTTTTGTGATGAAACCGCATAAATTTATACTCCGCCCAGCCGGCGGATTTTTATATTCTTAAACCAGACCCTGTCGCCATGATCCTGAAGGGAAATATGACCTTTGCCTGAGCGACCGTAATCGGGATGATCTTTCCATTTGCTGCCGGCCACCAGTGTTTTCCATTCTTCCAAGCCCAACACATATTCCACGACTTTATGTCCGTTTTGCCATTGCTCCACTCTCCCATTGTTTACCACAATGCGTATATGGTTCCAGTTTCCGGCAGGCTTGGCGGTAACGATACGGCAGGAAATCAGATCGTAAAGATCGCCTGATCTGTGTGTGACAATCTGTGCATCGGGATGGCCCTCATTGTCCAGCACCTGCATTTCGGGGCCGGTTTCCCATACATAGGTGTATTTATCGGCTTCCACGACATGATAAATCACTCCGCTATTGCCTCCGGGTGTTATTTTCCAGTCTAGTTCCAGTTCAAAATTGTCGTACTCCTGACTGGAAATAATATCACCACCATCGGCAAACTGCCATTCTTTTTTCTCACCGCCGATGGTGAGTGCGCCGTCTTCAACAAACCATGAGGAACCGATTTTATCTTTTTTATAGGTTCGCCACCCATTGGTAGTTGTCCCGTCGAAAAGAAGCTCCCACCCTTCTGCTTTCTCGCGGGTGGTAAGCTGATTGTCTGCTACAGCTTCGTAGGGGGCAGATTCGGCAAACCCGGGCAGGTCGGCAGGAATCTGATTGAGGTTGTACCAGGCTTCGGTGGTCCAGATTTCGCGTTCTGCGGCGCTGATAAAATGTTTTTTCAGGTGGAGATAGACCATATGCCCTTCTTTCATGCCGGGCAGTTCGAGGAATACCCGCTTGTGGTCAGGAGAGACCCGAATGGATTTAATCACGAGATTCTCTTTATCCACTTTCGGTCCGCCATAGTTTTCGGTGGGAACATAACGCCACTGCTGCACGAGGTAGTCTTTGGGGTCAAATCCGTCATTTTCCTTTAGTGGTTCGGTAAATTCTATTTCCATCCCGTTTGTTCTTGCTCGTACTGCCAGCATTTCAAATACCGGATTTCCATTGTATTCGAGTCGCTGCAGGCCATACCAGTTTTTGCCCATATGGCTCCAGTTGCCGGGGTTGCCTACACCACCTATGTACAGGGCGCCATCGGGCCCCCAGACCAGGCGGTTTACCCCTGACTCGAGGCCCTGGGTAAAACGGAATAAACAACCCTGTATCTGTCCGTTGATCACTTCGGTAAACACCCGTTTGATCCCGCCGTGGGTTACTTCTCCGTGAATCATTTGACCCTTATACGGGCCGACATCCAGCGTTGCGGGCTGGCTGGGACTATTGCCGATTTCATCCTGCGGGAGCCATACCACGGGTGGTTTTTCTTTTAAGTTGGCAGTTCCTTCAAAATCAACCGAGCGCGAGCCATACCACTGATCCTGGACTATGTGGAGGATTTTGGAGGCGGGCAGCCAGTCGCCCTGATTGTCTGCGACAAATATTTCGCCGTTTTGATCCATGGAAATACCGTTGGGGTGCGGAGTCCGGAGGCAATAAAGGAAAAACTTCCATCTGCCTTTGAAATGCGCACCACTTTCCCGGTCGGGAATCTGGGGTTGGGTACTCGCCCCGCCGGGATTGATGGCAGTGGCAAGGGTTCCGTAGAAGTACCCGTTTTTATATACCAGTCCGAAGGCAAATTCATGGAAATTGGCGGATACACGCCACCCGTTACATACCGTCCGGTATTCATCGATCATATCATCTCCATTGCGATCAATCAGGTGGGTAAGTTCCTGTTTCTGGAGAATGTAGATTTCGCCATCCACTACTTTCAGCCCCAGCGGTTCGGCCAGTCCTTTGGCTATTCGTTTGACAGTGACCAGTTCAGGGTTGCCTTTGTCCACACTTTCTTTGATATGATCCAGCACGAAAACAGAACCTTCCGGATCCCAGGTACTCACCACGAGTCTTCCGTCGGGCAGAAAATCCATTCCTCCCACTTTGGGCTCAAATCCGGAGGGTCTTACGGTTGCCAGAGTAAACGAAGGGTGAACGCCTGCCAGCGGAATACTGTCGCCGGGGATACCGTTTACCAGTTCGTAAGAAGCCACAAATTTTTTAGCGGTTTTCAGATCTGCTGAGTCGGTCAGGATAACCGTATTCGGCACAATGGTGAAGCCATCCTCCCCATAGGGCAACCACTGGAGGGAAAGTGAGGCGCCGCCTCCACCCTGAAAATAATCCACACTGAACGGATGTTTGCCGGGTTTGAGAATAATCTCAGCATCTTTGGCCTCAGCGCCGTGTAATCCGCCGTGATCCAGCACCACCTGTCCGTCGATACGGAGGATGGAGCCGTCATCGCTGATGAGGCGGAAGACATAGTTTTTCTCCTCAGCAATATCCAGAATACCGGAAAAACGGGCATAGATATTTTGCCTGAGTGCATCGGGCATTTCTTCGCCTTCAAAATGAATGGCGGGCACAACCCCGGAAAATACGGGCTCTTCGTCGTCGCCGATTTTCGGAAAATCGTTGAGTGTATCTTCTGATTTATACAGATTGACCACCGGGCCGTGCCCAGGTGCAGGTTTTTCGATAACATTATTGGCCTCAGCGGATGCAGGTGCCTCGGGTTCGGGTTCGCCATCGAGAGAGAGAATCCAGGAAACCATTTTTTTTGCATCGGCCATCATCAGGTCGGGGTGAGCGATCATTGCCTGGTCGCCCCAAACGCCTGCTCCTCCTTTAATCACTTTCTGGCTCAGTTGATCTACAACCTGAAGAGAAAAAGGATATTTTTCTGCCACCGACAGGTAAGATGGGCCAATGGTTTTTAAGGTCTCATTATGGCAGGTTTTGCAATCGCTTCTTTCGAGCAATGCGAGCCCGGGATGTACGGCTTCTTCATCCTCCGCGGTTTCTTTTTCCGGAACTTGTGTGGGCTGCGGGTACAACCAAAGGGTAAATTCGGTGGAGGAGTTGCTTTTTAATTCCAGAGAGGCGCTTCCCTCCAGGATATAAGCCCAGTCAAACAACCGGGTAGCCCGGTCATCATTCCAGGTAAGTTTTCCTGTCGTCTCGATGTCCCGGTCATTGCGCACAGAACTGATCCAGGTATTGAGTACAACCGAGGTTCCTTTGGGTACGCCCTCAGTGAAATAGGTGCGGCGCAGTCCTTTTACATTGTATTTGTTGACCACAACTTCCGGGGTTTCGGTTACAGTGATCACCCGCCCGTCTGCGGTTTTTAATTCAAAATGAAAGGAAACATGATGCCCTTCGGTACTGTGTCCCCGGTACTGCACCTCCGGGTTGTATGCGACGCCTTCGGAAACCAGCCGCCAGGGATCTGTATCGGGAGAGAAAATCCACGAAGCACCGACAGAGGTAGGCTGAGGGCCATGCGCGGTGGTAAATACAGGGCCGTCAAACAGTACGCCGTCTTTCCAGACTTTGTACAAACCGCCGTCTTTGGCGTCGTAAGCCACCCAGAAAGAGTCTTCCAGTGCGACCGAGGCCATACGGGCTCTCAGGTCGAGAACGGAGCGATAAACTTTAGGGAAATCTTCTGCGTGTGAATCTGAGTGTACCGGCCGATGGCAGCTCCAGACCAGCATCAGGTAAGCGAATAAAAGTAAGGGCAGGTTTTTCATTCCAGTCAGGGGTTACAGAGGAAAGGGCCGGGAAATTACAAAATATTTGTCAGTAAAAACTACACCAGCCGGTCTTTCATCGCTTTTATCACTGCCTCTGACTTGGAATTAACTTCGAGTTTTTTGTAAATATTTTTCAGGTGATGCCTGACGGTATCTTCGCTGATAAACAGGGCGTCGGCAATCATTTTATAACTTTTACCCTCGCACAGTTGTTCCAGCACTTCTGTTTCTCTCCGGGTGAGTTCGGGTGAAGGGTTGCGGAAACGGCTGAAAGAGCCCACTACCATCCGGGCGATGCCCGATGTCATCGGTGCCCCCCCCGCATGCGCTTCGCGGATCGCATCGAGCAACTTGTCGGGCGAAGTATTTTTGGTGAGATAACCACAGGCGCCGGCCTGAAGTGACTGAAAGACCGACTGATCATCGCTGTGAACCGTCAGCATTAGCACATCCACTTCCGGAGCTTCGGATTTGATCATCTGCACACACTCAATGCCGCTGATCCCCGGCAATACAATGTCCATCAGAATGACATCCGGCGGGGATTGTGTGAGCGCCTTCACGGCGGTTTCTCCATCAGAATACGTTCCGGCACAATAGCAGTCTTTCGACTGATTGATGATGATTTCCAGCCCTTCGCGGATATCACGAATATCCTCCACGATGGCTACGCCTATCAGTTGTGGTTGTTGTGTATGTGAATGCGTATTCATTGGACTTTCAGGGTAATGGTGGTTCCGCTTGAATCAGAGACAATTTTGAGTAATGCGCCGATTTTTGCCGCCCGGTCGCGTACATTCATCAGCCCGTGCCCATACCGGGCTTCGGTAAGGTCAAATCCACTTCCGTTGTCGGTAAACGAAATTAACAGCGTTTCTCCGGCCTCAAGTTTCATCGACAGAGCAGCTCTGTTGCATCCGGAATGCTTTAAGCTGTTATTCATCACCTCCTTGAATATCAGCACAATATGGCGCTTCAGTTCCATCGGCAGTATTTTCTTTGACATTTCGTCCTTTATGCCTTCGACCACAAAACTCACCCCTGTTTTGTCAAACAATTCATCACCAAAATCCTTCAGCAAGATGGCCATATCCAGAAAAGAGTCTTTTTCAGGGTCGAGCACCCAGAGAAGGTCTTTCATGGAATAATACAGGCTGTTGGAAGTGGAAATCATTTTATTTAAATGCGGCAGACTTTTCTCCGAAACCCCTTCCAACTGGTTTTTCAGTATTTCGCCAAAGAGGGAGATAATCGTCAGTTTGTGCCCCAGTTCATCGTGAAAATCGGCAGCCGTATTTTTCCGCACGCGCTCAAGTTCCATCACGCGCCGAACTTTCTGTCTGAGGCGATAGATATGAAATGACCCCAGCAAACTACCCAGCAGCGTAAGCGAAATCAGGTAAAACCACCAGGTCTGCCAGAAGGGGGGTAAAATCACGATGGCAAGATCGGCAGTGGAGGCAGACCATATCCCGTCACTATTGGCGGCTTTTACCTGAAAGGTGTATTCTCCCGGTGGAAGATTGGTAATACTGGCCTGTCGGGAATTTCCGGTTTGAACCCATTTTGCAGCCACTGTATCGCCATCCAGCACCAGACGATAGGCATACATATTTTGGGTTGTGTTTTTGTAATTCAGTCCGGTGTAACCAATGGTAAAAGTGTTTTCGGTGTATCTGAGTTTTAAGGGTTCGGGGTTATAGTACAGCATTTCCCGATCCTGGCCGTCTCCACCTGAAAACGAGGTAATCCATATCTGTGGGGGTGTTTTATCCCGGGTAATTTCGCCTGGAGAAAACCGGGTATAACCGCGCAATCCACCAAAAATCAACTGCCCATTCCTGCTTTTGCCTATCGCACACTGGTTAAATTCATTGTCCTGAAGTCCGTCTCGTATATCGTAATTATCTGCCCTGAAGGCGTGAGGATCAAACCGGGTAAGGCCGCGGTTGGTACTCATCCAGAGGGAATGGGTCTGATCATCAAAGGCCAGCGCGTAAATGACATTATTGGCCAGTCCATCTTTTTCTGTAAATGCATGAAACCGTATTTGCCCATCGTTTTCCTCCACCCGAATCAGTCCGTTCATGGTTCCCAGCCATACCAAACCCGAATCGTCTAGTGCGATATTGCTGACAGATTCATTTCTCAGACTATGGACATCCGCAGGGTTGTGGTGAAAATATTTGATTTCCCAATCCTCACCGGAAGAATAAAACAGGTGCTCAGGCCGGTCGATGCGCACCAATCCGCTAAGGGAGGAAACCCAGAGCCTTCCTTTTCTGTCCATTTTCCAATCCGTGATAAATCCATATTTCCCCTTCCCAAAAAGCGAATCCAATGGATGGGAAACGGCGAGGATATCGTCTTCTTTCGGGTCAAAAAGAACCAGCGACGAACCGGTTCCCAACCAGAGTTTTCCATCCGCGGCTTCTTTGATCTCAGATATCCGGCGGTCTTTGAGTGAATCGGGAAGGAAGATTTCCCGGAATCGAAGTCCGCCTTTTTCAGAAACGACAAACAGCCCGTTTTCTGTTCCAAGCCACACCTGCCCGCGCGAGTCTTCAAAAAATTTGTACACGATGCGGGACTTTTCGCTGACTTGCGGAAAAACCCTGCTGGTATTTGCTTTTTCATCGTGGCGAATGAGGCCATTTTCCAGCCCCAGCCATACGATTCCGCGGCTATCGATGAAAGAGGATCGGACAAATGTCTGAAGTTGAGGTTCAAGTCCGGGGTTGGAATAAAATTTTCGCGTGTTCTTCAGAATATGCCGGATTCCTCCTACCGCAGTGCCTGCCCAGTAAGTACCGGGGGAAAGTTTGTCTTCGATAATGTCAAACATCCAGTTGTCGGCCATATTTGCTGGTTCTTCTCCCATCCATTGGGGCGGTGGCCATTGTTTTTCTTCTCCGGGTTTGTACCGCAAAATCCCGTACCCTTCTGTGGCCAGGAGAATATTTCCCGCCCGATCGCACAGAAAGCGGTGAACCGGAACGCCCCCGGGATGATGGCGTGAAGGAAAAATTCCGGATTCAAAAGTTGCGGAGGCCTCCGTTCTCCTGTAATTCCCCTGATTGGTAAAAAGGTAAAAATGCCCGGCACTATCTGCACCCAGCGCTTTGATTGTCAGCGGATTTTGGTTTTCAGAACCAAAACCGGAGTTATATCTTTCAACTTTACCTTCTCTGGACCGGGTAAACAGCCCATTGCGCGTACCGATCCACAAGGTGTCTTTCCACTCACTCAGGCAGAGGATGATGTTTTCGGGCGAATATTTTTCTGAAGGAGCATCAGCGGAGGGTGGAATAGGTATTCGCTCAAAAAGAAATGTATCTGTGGCAATTTTATTGACAGTATTCAAACGCATCCGGCAGAGTCCTTCATTTGTCCCCACCCATAACACCCCTTCGGCTGTTTCATAAAAGCAGGTAATCTGGCTCCCGGAAATCGAATATGGATTATTGGAATCTAAAAAAAATCGGCGGAATTTCCGGCTTTGAGGGAGAAATACATTCAGCCCGGAGGTCGTCCCTGCCCAAAGATTTCCACGAGCGTCGAAATACAATGCGGTGATATGGTTGTGGGAAAGCGAACCGGTATCGAAGGGTTCATTTTTCATTACCTCAAATTCGTATCCGTCGTACCGGTTGAGGCCGTCCTGGGTAGCAAACCATAAAAATCCCTGATCATCCTGAACAATGGCATTGATACTGCTCTGCGACAGGCCCTCGGAAAGACCAATAGTACGAACAGTAAAATCCTGTGCTCCTGCATAAGACAGGAAAAAAAACACCAGAAAAGCAGGTAGAAATGCTGCAAAACGCATATTGTAGGATTTCCGAACATGCAAGCTATCCATTTTCTTTTCTATTTCCCAGACCCTGACATCACATAAACATGTGGAAAATCCGGGTTAATTGCGTGAAAATTATTAGGGTAAATGGTTGTCTGATACTTATATTTCCAGTTTATACCCATTTATACCCATCCATACACTCTCCCATTGAAATATCATGCGCTTTATTTCACTCAAAAACCCTGTACTTTTTATTCTCTTCCTTTTTCCCGCTTTTCTCTGGTCTCAAAAAGTTGACGGACTGATCCAGCCTTATCTGGACAATTACGCTTCGGAGAAAGGGTTTCTGCCCTCAGATGTCGCAGAATGGGAAATTACCGACCAGTTTTCCTCCCGGCACAACGGACTTACCCACGTCCATATCCGCCAGATATACAACGGGATTCCGGTTTATAATGCTGTAGCCAATTTTGCCATAAAAGAAGGTAAAGTGGTAAGTATGACTTCCCGGCTGGAAAAAAATATATCTCTCCGTGCAGAAGGCTCAAATCCTGTTCTCTCTCCATCTCAGGCAATAACATCTGCCATTGCCAGCCTGGGCGGAGGGACTCCTTCCGGACTCCCCGTAAAGTTGATGTACACCCCGGGGCCCGAAGGTGAGTTGTTTCTAAGCTGGAATCTTTCTATTCATACCGCAGACGGAAAACACTGGTGGAGTGTACGGATCAATGCCATTGACGGAAGCCTCATCAACAAGGTGGACTGGATGGCGGAATGTACCTTTCCCGGTCATCCCACAGAAAGTCATGCACATCCAGAAGCTTCTGTTGAATCTGTGTTTCAGAAAACCGAATCTATGGGCAGTCCCGGCCAGTACAGGGTATTCCGCTACCGGATTGAAAGCCCCAGCTTTGGCCCGCGCACCCTTGAAATCGAACCTGCGGATTCACTTGCGTCTCCATTTGGATGGCATGATACAGACGGAATCACGGGTGCAGAATATACCATTACCCGAGGAAATAATGTACATGCCAGCGAAGACGCAGATGACGACGATACACCAGGATATAGTCCTGATGGCGGGGCGCTGCTCGATTTTGACTTTCCGCTGAATCTCAATCAGCCGCCCGCTGCATACCAGGATGCAGCAATCACCAACCTGTTTTACCTCAACAATATCATGCACGACTACGCCTGGCAGTATGGTTTTGACGAACAGGCAGGCAATTTTCAGGAGACCAATTACTCCGGAAACGGACTTGGCGGCGATTATGTATTCGCAGATGCACAGGATGGGGGCGGATTGAATAACGCCAACTTTGGCACACCGCCAGACGGTTCCAACCCGAGAATGCAAATGTATCTCTGGGCTGCAAATACAGGCAACGACAGTTTCCTCACAGTCAATACCCCCGGTGCTATTGCGGGGAAATACATTACTGCAGGTGCAAATTTTGGCCCCGCCGTAGGCCCGACGCCCATCACTGCTGATATCGTCATTGTCAACGACGGAGCAGGTGCCGATACTGCCGACGGATGTGAGCCGTTTCTCAACAGTGCCGCCATGTCCGGAAAAATTGTGATGATCAACCGGGGTAACTGCACCTTTGTCGCCAAAGTGCAGGCAGCACAGAATGCAGGGGCTGTTGCCGTGATTGTTGTCAACAATGCCGGCGGCAATCCTGCTCCGATGGGAGGTACATCCTCCACCATCACCATTCCCTCCGTCATCATACGACAGGCAGATGGAAATCTCATCCGTGCACAGATCGCGGCGGGGAGTACGGTGAATGTTACCCTACAGGATTTTTCGGGAAATTTTGACCGCGACGGAGATTTTGACAACGGGATCATTGCACACGAATACGCCCATGGTATCTCCAACCGTCTTACCGGAGGGGGAAGCAATACAGACTGTCTGGGTAATGCGGAACAGATGGGCGAAGGATGGAGCGATTATTTTGCAATTATGCTCAGTATTGATACCGGTTTTGTCAACCGGGGAATCGGCACCTATGCTATTTTCGAACCTACTACTGGTATCGGAATCCGGAATGCACCCTATTCCTACGATTTTTCTGTAAATCCCTATACCTACGACGACACCAACAACCAGTTTGGCGTATCACAGCCGCACGGAATCGGCTTTGTATGGTGCACTATGCTGTGGGACCTGACATTGGATCTGATCGACCAGTACGGGTTTGATGAAGACCAGTACAATGGCACCGGGGGCAACAATATTGCCATGCAACTGGTGATGGACGGAATGAAACTCCAGGCCTGTGAGCCGGGTTTTGTGGACGGCAGGGATGCCATTCTCCTTGCAGACCAGATCAACAACGGAGGCGCCAACCAGTGCCTGATCTGGAACGCATTTGCCCGTCGCGGACTGGGCTTCAGTGCGGATCAGGGCAGTGTCAACAGCCGCACAGACCAGATAGAAGCTTATGATCTTCCCCCTATCTGCCTGCAACCCGTTACGCCGCCGGTTGCCGATTACGTTTACTCCGTTACCTCCAACTGCAACAACCGGATAGAATTTACCGACAAATCAACCAATATTGCCCAGCACTGGAACTGGAATTTTGGCGACGGAAATTCTGACACAACCCAGAATCCGGTTCACATCTACACAGCCAGCGGCACATACAACGTAGTGCTCATAGCCTCCAACTCACTGGGAAGCGATACCCTTACCCAAACCGTTACGATCACGCTTGCACCCGCACCCATCGTGGCAGATGCTGCGATATGTGAAGGAGAAACAGCCACGCTCAGTGTGAATGGAAGCGGAACCTACACCTGGTATGACAACAACGGAAACGTTCTCAACACCGGAGTTGTATTCCAGACACTGGCACTTTCAGCAGATACGAGTTTTCTGGTGGAGGAAACCATTGTCGCCCCTATTCAATATGTAGGCCCTGCTGATAACACCCTGGGTACAGGCGGATATCACAATAATGCTTTTACCGGCGCGCTTAATTTTACAGCTGAAGGTGGATTTACGCTGATTTCTGTCTGGGTTGATGCAGGCGCTCCGGGTAACCGCACCATTTCTATCTGGGATGACACCGATGCCAGCGGTAATGTGGTAGATCAGGTCACCGTCTCCATCCCGGCAGCGGGCCCGCAGCGGATTACCCTGAACCTCGAGGTTCCCGGAGCAGGAACCTATAGCATAGGTACCAGTTTTGCTGATCTTTACCGCAACAATGCCGGTGCCAGCTATCCCTACACCATTCCCGGACTGGTGAGTATCACCAGTTCGTCTGCAACCACCAATCCAGCCGGATTTTATTACTACTTCTACGACTGGGAAGTACAGGGAGAGTCCTGCCTGTCCGACAAAGCGACGGTCAATGTAACCGTAAGTTCGGCAGAATTTACCTACACACAGGACAGTCTCGTCAAGGAGGTAACTTTCACCGACCTGTCGCAGGGGGCCACTGACTGGCTGTGGAGTTTTGGCGACGGACTGACCGCAACCCAGCAAAACCCTGTTCACCTGTATCCCGGCATCGGTTCCTTTGTGGTCAGCCTTACAGTGAATGGAATCTGTACCTATACTGATACGATATTCATCGAGCCATCGGTGGGGATCGGAACGCTGGAACCGGGGCTCAGGGTACAACTCCAGCCCAACCCAGCCGAGACAGAAGTCAGAATCAGTTTCAGCCAGTCGCTGAATGAAACTGCCACGCTGGCACTTATTGCAGCCGATGGGAGGCTGATCGGACAGAAAACCATTCAGGCGGGCACAACTTATACTGACTGGGACATCCGAGCACTACCGCCGGCAGTATATCTGATACAGGTAATTACGGCCAGAGGACGTCAGTATCTGAGACTGGTGGTGGAATAACGCGCATTTTATTGTAGTGGTTTCCCCGGGGCGGGGAAACCCACACTATTGTGTTTGAACACGACGTAAGGACAGGTCGCGGAAGGGACAGGTCGCGACCTGTCCCTTCCGCGACCTGTCCCTCCAGGCATGGAGTTGTGGAAAACCGAAGACGACCCCGACTCGGAGACCTTCGACTACACGTTCACTACGCTGGACAAGCCCACACCCCCGACCGGCCCCGCCACGACCCACACGCGGCGGCTGAGTTTGAAATATTATGAGCTTTCCAATCATTTAGGTAATGTCCTGGCTACGGTTTCTGACAAAAAAAGTGTTATCTTAGACGACAACGACGGCGTCTTTTACATCGCCTCGTATGCGGCGGAGGTGATTACAGCGACGGACTACTACCCGTTTGGCTCGGCGATGCCGGGGCGTTCTGTAACTTGGGGGATTATCGGTTTGGGTTTAATGGAATGGAGGGAGATGGGGAAATTGCGGGACAAGGCAATAGTAATACTACTTACTATAGACAATATGATTCGAGAATTGGAAGATGGCTTAGTTTAGACCCTGAAATGAGCCAGTTCCCTAATCAAAGCCCGTATAATTTCGTTTTTAATAATCCAATTACTAGTACTGATCCTCTTGGCAATTGTCCAGACGGAGATTGTGAAACAGTTTCAACTCCTCGTGGCGGTGAGCTTTCCATTCCGTCAGGAAGTTCCTGGATGACTGACGTGAATGGCAATGTGCATGCATTTCAATCACAAAATATGGATTTTGTGTGGAACAGTGGATCTGGTCAATATGAAAGTATAGGTGAAGGGCATATATATAGTTCAGGTGAAGCTGTGGATATGAGAGCACAAAGTCGATTTGAGAAATCTTTAGATCATAGAATTAGGGTTTTAAGAGAAACTTACCCGAATGCACACAATGCTTCTAATTATGTACGAGACGGTGATGGAAACGTATTTATAAACCTGGGTACAGATGAAAGTGGAATGGGGCCTTTTGAAACGATGAACCCAGCTGATTATCCAGAAGTAGGGGTTGGAGAATCTTTTGTTCCTATTTGGGGGTCGGGGAAACAAGCCTATTATGATTTTCAAGACGGTCGTTATGGATGGGCTACGTTTAATACAACTATGGCAGTATCAGATGTTTTTTTAGTCAAATCTATTGTAAAAGGGGTGGCGCAGGGAGGGTTTAGAGCGATGATGAAAGGTAATCAACCTTGGAATTCACGTATGTGGTGGGATCCCAATACAAACTATTCAAGATTTTATCATACATCTGGTTTTGCTGGCCCTGGAGAACCTATTCATCATGCTTTCCTGTACCAGAGTCAGGGAATCGCTCCCAACTGGTTGAAACATCAAATGTGGAATTTGAAACCTATAAGGGGAAGGGCTATAAATGGGGTTTTCTATGATGGCGCAACTATTCATAGAGCCATACATGGAAATAGTAGAATTCTTCAACTAAATAGAATGCAACGATTATACTATGGCACTCCTAGCTATATAGGACCCCTTGGAATTTCTGTCGGATTGAGAGGAATGCAATCAGGGACAAGATAAAAATAAATTTGAACATGTTTGAGAATATTCTATTTCCAATTTTAATACTTGGTCCAGATAAAAGAGACTTAGAATTAATGAAGACAAAGGATCAATTAATATGTTTGAGTGACTTGACTATAAGAAGTCAAAAATTGCTAAATTGTACTATAATTGATCGAGCAGGCGATAATTACGTCATCAAGAAAATTAATAGATTAAATAAGTTTAACCCTTTTTGGAAGTTTGAATTTTTTAATCCAATGTTTTATGTGTCTTTTGATTTAGAAAAGACGGAAAATAATTTCAATTTGGAACAGCTAAAGAAATTTGCCCAGTCGGAAGTAAATAAAAATCGTAATTATTGGACAGATATAACTGATAAAAATTTTCTTTTGGATAAAATAAAAAAAGCTAATTCGATAGAAGATCTGATGAAGGTTTTTGTAACTGATAATTATACTTAGACCATGTTTGGGACGAAAAGTGGAGGAAATTGAAAAAAGGAGAATCGATCAGACATTGTAGTGTTTTCTTCCCTTTCAATCTGTCCTCTTCCCCAAGTGCGCACCGATTGAAAAGCAGCAATCATCACAGATAATTTTAACCCCCTCCCTAAAAAGTCAGCCACCTCATCCCTAAACTCCGGAAAACCGGGCTCACTTCTTACCTGAAATGCTTTTTCAAAAGGGTAATTTTGAAGATAAAAACGGCGTATTCTTCTGACTTTTACGTATATTGGCACTATGACCTACGAACAGAAAGAACAACAAATACTTTCGCTGATTGGTTCGCTGCCGATTTTCCAGCGGATTCGGATTGCGCTTACCATTCTTCGTGGGATAGCGCCGGAAGAGATTCACCCTACGGTTGCTGATGAACAAATGCCCTGGGAAACCGAGGAATTTATAGCGGAACTGATCGGCGTTCGGAAGAGCTCCGTTTGGGGAAAGTCAAAGGTATTCCGGGAGAAGATTTTCTGACTGAATTGCGGTCAATGCGTAATTCATGAAATATTTGTTTACGATCCATCCCGAAGCACGCCAGGAAGTGCTGGATGCGATTGCGTATCTCTAAGCAAGCCGGAAAGGGTATGGCGATTTATTTAATCTTCGGATAGATGAAGCCATTGATAAAATCCTTACCCATCCTACCCGGTATGAGTCGGTTATAAATGGACGCTATCGAATTCTTTTGGATAAACCTTTCCATAAGACTTATTGTATCTACTATGATTTTGACGGAGAAATGGTCGGAATCCTTTCGGTTTTTAATAACCGGAGAAGTACGCAGATTTGGCAGGATCGGGAGTAAGGCAAAAGCGGGTTGGACAGTTATGCTACAACTGTCCCCTTCCCCACTGCAAAAAAATCCTTACTTTAGCCCACAGCGGCTTTCCCCCGTTTCTCAAGAAAGAGGGCCGGGGGGATAGCTCGACAAGCGTTCTTTGAATTTGGGGGACTATCGGTTTGGGTTCCAGCCTGTCCGCCTCGGGTAGAAATCAGGCGATCCCCTGAGTGACGCCGAAGGGAAACTGACAATGAAATCTACGGCACAGGCAACGCCGTTTCCTACAAGTACCGCGTCGAAGATGCGCGGCTGGGGCGGTTTTTGAGTGTGGATCCGTTGGCACCAAAATATCCTTTTTACAGCCCGTATGCGTTTTCGGGCAATCGGGTGCTGGATGCGGTGGAGTTGGAGGGGTTGGAGCCGGTAAATACAAATAAAAATAACGATGGTGCGAAAACATATCCAAGTGTTGCGACAGGTGGTTCAATAATATCTTTGTACAACGGTTCATTAAGGATCAAATATATTGTCAGAACGAAAAGTTTACAACCTTTGTATGATGAGGGAAGTATTCAAAGTATAGAGGCTGGTTATAGAAAGAGATATGAAATAAAGAGCAATGTAAGGGAACAAATGGTTTTTTCTCAAGGTCTCAAGAAAGCATTAAATGAGCACCCCTCTACAGAAAATAAAATGATTGACTACAAGGCTGGAGATCGAGTAAGAAGTTTCTATAAATCCGATAAGCTATGGAATGGAATTGGTATTGGAAGTACAATGTTAGGAACTGTTGGGACAATTAATTCTGTGAATAATGTGTTTAATGCAGAGGACAAACCCAGACAATTTGTAGCAGAAACAGGATCTTTCGCAGGTGCCTGGGCTGGCTCAGAATCTGGTGCTATTTTTATGCTTCAAGTTTCCAAAAATCCGTTAGCAGTAGGAGCAGGAGCAGTACTAGCTGGAATTGTTGGTGGAGTCTTAGGGGAGGACGCCGCAACAGAATTGTTTGATAATATCCCAATGATTCTTGAAGAATCATTTATTACACCAATCAAAAAAAATATTGAAGAGACTGCTTCTAAATTTGAAGAAGGATCAAATCAATTGAGATTAACACAGCCTGGAAACTGGTAATAGCTATCAATCAAACAAAAGTACAACTCAGCATAAGATTATATGAATTTAATTGGTAGATTATTAAAATTTTTGGTTAAATCTCCATTTGATTTAGAGGAAAACCAAAAGGCTAAAAGGGTTTGGGGAAAGTTTATTAAGCAGGAATTCGAAAGGGAATTTAATTTGAAGGTCAAGCAGATTGTTTTAATTGATATTAAGATTTTGAATAAACAAGAAATGACACAATTGAAATTGGAAATACTTTCGGGAGATTACAATTTCTTACAGCCGCATGACTTGAGACTTTATTTAAAACAGAAAATTGATATGACAAAAGTTGAAAAAGGGTTCGCGGAATTTTGTAATTTGCTTATTATTGAAATAATAGGTGGAGATAAATATATTGCATTGATAAAAATGGGATCAAATAATGAGGGAATAATTTGGAGTTTTAAATTGGAAAATCCCGCTTTATTATCCTTAGTGGACTATCGAAAAGATGACGAATTTGTTGAATATGATTCTAGCTGGGAAAAATAAAGAGAGTGTGTGAGGAGACTTTTTTATGCAATTGCCCTTTGTCCTCTTCCCCTTTCCTGCAACAGGTCAAAAGTAGAAATTTTGCCTTAAATGTTGTTCGATCTCATTGGGAGTTTTGTAGCCGATGGAATTGTGAGGTCGGAGGGAATTGTAAGTCATCATCCCCCAAACATTTCCCAACTTCTTTCTTCGTACCTCTCCGATCTGACTTCTGACTTCCTGCTGAGCGAGCGGCATTGCAAATCTTGCCTTACCAAACAAGGAATTCCAAATGGGATCCCATTCGGAATCATCTGGTGTTTGATTGTCCTACTTTGGAATTTTCCATTTGTCATTCCTTGTTTATCATTCCTGGTTTGTCATTCCTTGTATGAATACGACGGCCTCGGCAACCCGCCCCCTTGCGCCAGATTGGAATCTGGCGCTACGACAAGCCGCCACAGGTCTAAAGCTTTAAATTTTGCAGGTTCTGGCCAGGCTTTTAGCCTATCCTCCCTACCATCCCATAAGGGTCAGTAAAAATACTGCATCACCCCAGGCTCGGTATTTGTCCCCGGGGCGAAATGTTTCCTGTCGGATGGCCAGCATAAGCAGAATAGTAAGCATGATCCCGTAAATGACCTGTGTTTTACCGTAATGAAAAGTACCTGTTTCCCACCCGAAAACACCCGCCAAAACTACCAGCAACCCAAGTGCCCAGATCAGGCGCATGGCTTTTTGTGCGCCAATCGCCCGGACAAATGAGGTATGTCCGTCTCTTGTATCGGTTTCCATTTCGTAGAGCGAAAATATCAGCAGGTTTATGAGTGCCAGCAGGAAAAATTGGGCAAAGAGCGAGAAAGGTATTTGTTCCAGATGATCCCAGGCCATAGCTACCGGCCCGCCCCAGACTCCGCCTGCATATATAGATGCAACCCCCAGTTCTTTATGAAGCAAAAGTGAGGTTTTCGCTCCTACCCACTGCACCAGCCCGAGGTGAATCAGCACCAGCCCACCCATTCCCATCCCGAACCAAAGCAGGGGCAAAGGAATAAGAAATGGCAAGATAAAAAGGCAAAACAAGAGAAGGATGAGCCAGATGGTGGCAATTGCACGAAAGTGGTGGTGGTGAAATAAATGCCGCTCGGTATGTGCGCTTTCTCCCAGCCGCCAGGCATCCAGCAGATGGTCGGCAGTATAAATCACCCAAACACTTACCGGAAGGGCAATCCACCAAATCCAGGGCATTTCCACGTCGAGTAAACGCGCAACCATGCCACCGGAAGTTACCGCACCTACCACGACATCAAGACTCAGCATCTGAATCTGCCGGTAAAAACCGCTCATAGCTCCTTTTGAAAAACGGGTTGATACCCCGAGTGGTCAAGCGGAAAAATACCGTCTGAAGGGAGGCTTTTCAGAATTTCCGCAATAGTGTCCGTCTCTCCGGTAGGCACCCAGTCCGGCTCCAGATCAGCAAAAGGCACCAGCACAAATGTGCGTTGCGGATAATAAGGATGGGGAAGTTTCAGACTTTCGGTATTATGCACCTCGCGGTGAAATTCGAGAATATCAATATCAATCAGCCGCGGGCCCCATTTGTAGTATCGGTAGCGACCCATCGTCTGCTCTGTATTGAGAAGAATTTGCAATAAATCTTCCGCATTGCCGTCATAATAGACTTCAGCGACAATGTTGAGAAACGAATCCTGGTTTTCGACACCCCAGGGAGGAGTTACAAACAAACGGGAACGACGAAGGGTGTGCACACCTGCTGCGGACAAATGGTCCAGGGCAGAAATAATATTCTGCACTTTTTCACCCATATTCGAACCCAGGCCGAGAAAAATCATCTTTAGTAAATCTAGCTATTTTTCAATTGGATGATGCGTCTGTTTACATTTCCTGCGATTGTCCGTAAATTTACGTCGCAATCGGGTATTCTAACGTAGAATCCCTAAATACAAATGAAGATAACACATGAATTTTATTAAAAACGTATTTGCAAGTTTTCTGGGCGTGGTACTTGCCTTTCTGATTGGACTGCCCATACTATTTTTGATCTTTGCCGGAATTGCTGCTGCTATCGGCGGATCGGGCGATAAGGTAGTAGTAAAGCCCAATACTGTACTTAAACTGGAACTGGGCGGGCAGATCGTGGAAAATGCGCCCGAAGATCCGCTGGAATTTAATTTCGATGAGTTGCTTCCTTTTTCCGGAACCACACAAAAAACCGGACTTTTTCAGGTCGTTTCTTCCATCCGGCGGGCAAAAGATGACGAAAATATTAAGGGAATTTATCTCACCCTGCCTCCAGCCATTATGACGAACTGGGCTTCGCTGAAATCGATTCACGACGCGCTGACCGATTTCAAGACCAGTGGGAAATTTGTATATGCTTACGCTGAGATGTTTTCAGAAAACAGCTATTATCTCGCCAGCACCGCAGACAAGCTATACATGCCCCCCACCGGTATGCTTGAATTTAACGGATTTGCCTCTACCCCTATGTTTTATACCGGGCTGTTTGAAAAAATAGACCTTAAACCTCAGATTTTCAGGGTGGGAACCTTCAAGTCAGCCGTCGAGCCTTATTTTCTCAAGGAGATGAGCCCCGAAAACCGGATGCAGACCGAAAAACTGATCGGCGATCTATGGCAGGTGTTTGCAGAAGATGTTGCCATTTCCCGTTCCACTACCGTAGAGAAAATCAATGCCACCGCCGAAGCTTTTGTTTTTGGCGATGGTCTTCAGGCAAAAAAAGCGGGGTTGATCGATGATGCGGTTTATGAGGAAGACATGATGAATGAAATCCGCACGGCTTTGGGTTTTGAGAAGGATAAATCTGTCAGTTTTCTCTCTTTGAAAAAATACCTTAAAGCACCGGAAAAAACGGATTATTCCTCCAATAAGGTTGCCATTGTTTTTGCCGAAGGTGATATCGTTTCAGGTAAAAGCAGCGATGGAAGTATGGGATCGGAAACAATCGTGGAAGCGCTGAGAAAAGTGAGAAAAGATAAAAACGTAAAAGCGGTAGTGTTTCGCGTCAACAGCCGTGGAGGCAGTGCACTGGCTTCTGATGTCATTGCAGAGGAAATACGCCTGCTGAAAGCTGAAAAGCCGGTGGTTGCCTCTATGGGAGACTACGCCGCCTCCGGCGGGTATTACATCTCCGCACTTTGCGACAAAATATACGCCCAGCCCAATACCGTTACCGGTTCGATCGGCATTTTTGGGGTACTGTTTAATACCAAAGATCTTTTCAACAAAAATCTCGGACTGACCTTTGACGAGGTGGAAAGCCATACACACGCCAATTTCGGAAACCCCAATTTTAATATGCCTGATGTAGAGAAGCAGTATATCCAGAAATCTGTCGAGCGGGGTTATGGCACTTTCCTCAACGTCGTGCTGAAAGGAAGAGGATTTGCCGATTCCCTTTCTGTGGACAAAATCGCACAGGGGCGGGTATGGTCAGGTTCGGAGGCCGAAAAAATCAAGCTGGTGGACGAAATCGGCGACCTCAACCGCGCAGTCTCAGCCGCAGCAGAAATGGCTACCCTGGGCAATGACTACCGCCTGGAACGCCTGCCGAAAGCAGTTTCGCCTGTAGAGGAAATCCTCGGTGAAATGATGGAAACCTCTACTGAGTATATTGACAGCAGGAATCCCCTGTACGAGGAAATGAAAACCCTCCGTGAAATCAAAAAATCTATCCCCGGAAGCGGACTGTATATGCTGATGCCTTATCAGTTTGAGATAAAATAATCCGCTGAGAGAAAACAAAAAAAGCCGCAAAATTGCGGCTTTTTTTGTTTGGAGCAAGAGACGAGATTCGAACTCGCGACCCCGACCTTGGCAAGGTCGTGCTCTACCAACTGAGCTACTCTTGCGAATGGGACACAAAGAAAAAACATTATCTGAAATACTCCAAAAAATTTTTCAAATTTTTTGAGATTGAATACTCCGGTTGAGCATCTTTTTTCCAAGAATAAGCGAGGCTATCCAGTAAACGCCATAACTAAAGGTAAAAAACCGCCATGCGTTCAACTGATAAGAGATAACTGAACTCGCAAATATCAGGGCATACACCGGAAGATAAGGGGAAGGCGGCCTCCGGTTTCTTATCGCAATCCAGGAAGCATCGATCATATTGTACAGCACATACCCGGCAAACGCTAATACCAGCACAGGCCAACTTTCTAAACTTATAGCCGTAATGATCAGCACAATCATCGCAATAGCCACAAGTCCGGACAGAAGAGGATGCCGCCCCTTTATGGGGGAGAAGGTTACGCTGTAAACCAGCATTACCTTATGTATAAGGATAACCGATGCGAGAAAGTAAAGCAAATTCACCATGCAACGCACTATTTACATACCAATGCAACAACAATTACCATATTTAACGAAAAAGGGTAATAAATGGAGGCCTCAAAGTTGAAAAACGATTGTACCGGGTCAATTGTTTTAGCATTTTATCGACTCTGGGTAGTTTTTGAGTCAATGTCAGGCCAACATATCAGGAGTTTTTTTCAACTGACGTATTGCGGCTTCGGGGTCTGTAGCCCGAAATACAGAACTTCCTGCAACCAGCACATCCACTCCTGCTCGCACAAGCTTTGCTGCATTACCCGTATCTACGCCGCCGTCCACCTGAATCAGCGTTGAGGTACCGGCTTCCTGGATCATAACTTTCAGTTCGGCTACTTTATCAAGAACATAAGGAATAAATGCCTGTCCGCCAAAACCGGGGTTGACGGTCATCAGCAAGACCATATCTGTCAGCGGAAGCACATGTCTCAGCACGCCTACCGGCGTTGCGGGGTTGAGGGCAACGCCCGATTTTAACCCCAGACTGCGTATCTGGTGGAGCGTACTGTCGAGATGAACAGTTGCTTCCTGATGAATGGTAATTCGGTCTGCCCCGGCCTTCTTAAAGTCGGAAAGATATTTTTCGGGCTCGACAATCATCAGGTGTACATCCAGCGGTTTTTGTGCCACCTTTTTGACCGAGGTTATCACCGGGATGCCAAATGAAATATTGGGAACAAACCGCCCGTCCATTACGTCGCAGTGTATCCAGTCTGCCTCAGAGCGGTTGATCATTTCAATTTCTTCTCCCAGTCGGGAAAAATCAGCAGCAAGGATAGAAGGTGCCAGTAAATGAGACATATCCGGTTAATCTTGGACAGGGTTTTGTGGTTTTCCCCAGTAAATATTTCTGACTGCGGGAAGCAGAAGATATATTACTCCGAGCAGGCAGACAATTGCAAAAACGATATTCACTACGATAGATTCCAGGAGCGGATAATCCTGCGGCAAAATCTCATGTGCCAAAACTTTCTGTGTGTATTCGTCCCAACTTCCAATGAGTTTCCAGGCTATGGCAATAAAACTCCCGGCAAGTACAGAAAGTAAAATCAGGCAGGTTGCCCAGCCAAAACCTGTATAGAGACGAAATCCGATTCCCAGAATCAGCAGGGCAAGCGGAAGATTGATTTCGAGCAGATCGGCACGCCCAAGTTCAAACCCGCCAAACAGTGGCACCCATTTCAGGTCGCAGATTCCCCAGCCAAAACCTTTACACAACAGAACAAAAGAGAGCGAAAAAATTCCGGTAAACAACATTACAGCAGACATCGTCTCAATAAACGCCTGATCTGATTCAAATATGTCTCTGGAATTATCTCGCATAAATCTGAACCCACCTGAAAAATGTTTAAATGGACTGGCAAGCTAAAGAAAATTCTTTTTCTCTGCCAGAACTATACATATTTTCAGGCTACTCCTGCTCTACCTTTGCACTGTCCAGAACATATTTGGCCATTGTCTGAAACAACTGGTCGGGGCGGAAAGGTTTGGAAACAAAATCATTCATTCCGGCTTCGATTACACTTCCCCTTACCGGAGAAAGCGCCGAAGCAGTAAGAGCAATGATAGGAAGATTCTGAAAGTAAGACTCTGTACATGCCCGAATCGTGCGGGTAGCATCATACCCATTCATTTCGGGCATATGCAAATCCATCAGCACCAGATCATATCTCATGTTTTTGACCATTTCCACCCCCTCTGCGCCATTTTCGGCAATGTCGTACAGGATGCTCCACTTTTTCAGATAATTGGCGGCGACAATCTGATTTACTTTATTATCTTCTACAATCAACACATGGATTCCTTCCAGTCCGGAAAATTTGACTCTGCTGCCAACAGCGATTGATTCCCGCAGCTTTTGAGTTTCGCCCGGAGTAAGCCTGATCGTAAACGCAAAACAGGACCCTTTTCCAAGCTCACTTTCAACCATTACGGTTCCGCCAAGAAGTTCTACAAGACTTCGGGTGATCGCGAGACCGAGGCCCGTACCGCCAAATTTGCGGGTTGTGTCAGACTGAGACTGGGTAAAACTCTCAAATATCAGATCGAGTTTATCCGCCTGAATACCAATCCCCGAATCCTCTACTTCGAATCTGACAAAAAGCCCTTCTTTGGTCTGCCTGGTGGGAAAAATCCGGAGGTTGACCCTGCCTTCCCGGGTAAATTTGACGGCGTTACTCATCAGATTGGTGAGAATCTGAGAAATGCGTACCGGGTCGCTGATAAACGTATCGGGCAGGCTTTCGTCAATTTCAATATTAATCCCGATTCCCTTGTCCCTGGCTTTGGGCATAAGCGATTCCCGGATACTGGCCGTAAGTTCAGTTAAAATAAACGGAACCTCTTCCAGTTCGATTTTGCCGGCCTCAATTTTGCTGAAATCGAGAATATCATTGATAATGACAAGCAGATTTTCGCCCGAAAATTTTAGGATTTTCAGGTGTTCGAGTTGTTCTTTTGTCAAATCTTCCTCCAGCAGCAGATCAGTGATACCAATAACGGCATTCATCGGTGTCCTGATCTCATGGCTCATATGAGAGAGAAACTGCGACTTCGCCTTTGCGGCGGCTTCTGCTACTTCTTTAGCGTCAATGAGTTCCTTTTCTGCGTTTTTCCTGTCGGTAATATCCCTTATTATGGCCAGATAAAAATATTCATCTTCCAGATTTACCGAGCAGATAGCTATTTCCATAGGAAAAGTCTCCCCCGACTTGCGTTTTCCCCGAATCCTTTCTTCGCTTTCTTTCCACTCTACCCTTCCGGTCTCCATCAGCGAGATCATCATTTCTTCGTACCATTCCCTCGAATCATCTGCAATAAGGTTCACGCAGTAATCGCCGATCATCTCCTCTGAGGTATAACCAAACATTGATTCGGCGGAAGCATTAAAAGTCTGAATTCCTTTTTGGGGGTCAAAAGTAATCACCCCATCTACGACGTTATTCAGGATAGCGGAAATGGTAATTTCATTTTTTTGCTGCTGCTTTTTGTTTGCTTCGAATATTTCTTTGGACATAAGCTCCACCACCCGATCCTTTTTGCGCCGCTCATTGTCAGACTCATCATAGGTCTGTCCTACGATGGCAGCAAAAGCCTCCAGCAGGGCTTCGGGGTCTTTGTATTTTTTTCGAAGGGTTTTTAATTGTCGTTGAACAAGCTTGTGCATACCCAAATTCATTTTTCTGCCAGTAAAGTAATGGTCATTGTCTGGTTGTGGAGTTCGCATTTTCCAATTTCCACATGGGGAGAGATTTCTCCGTAAGAGTAGAAGCCCATTCGGAACACGTCGCCATACTTCTCCTGCAAAACTTCCCCCACGGCTTCCGCTTCATCAGCTATACGCTGGCCAAGCACAATTTTCCTCCCAACACAACTTATCAGAAGTGCCAGCTTATCCCCACCAGAATTAATGATTTCATCATGTGAAGCAAACGCAGCCGCTTCTGCCGCACCATCGACCAACCGGTCAAAATTGGCCATCATCAGTTGCGCAATGTTGCCCACAGGCATATCTCCTGCGAAAATCATCGCCTGCGCTTTTTCGTCTATTGACAAGATGGTTCGAACCGTTCCGCTGCCCACGCTGGCATTTTCTCTTATGGTCAGGGGAAACTGCAGTGCGCTCCCGGGAAGATGATTGGCTTCTTCGCCCAGATAGGTTTTGTACAACTCCAGCGCAGACTTGCCGTCCAGTTCGTACAACACATTTTTTTCTGCCTTTGTGATGGTGCGCTCCGGCCCAAAGCTATCCCATCCGCCCACAGAACCGTGTCCCACCAGAATCGAATCGCCGTACAATCCTACCGCCACAATACGACCGGGCTCGGGCACATGATTGTGACTTACCAGGGTTTGTTCAAACCGCGTACCGTCTCCGGCAAGGCCTCCGGTGATGACAATATCCTCACCCAATGCCTGTGCCAGCCCTTTTACAAGTTCGCTTCCGTTGACCTGATGCCCGTCTGAGAGGACAAATACCGCTTTCAGATTTTCGTCATACAACTTTGTACCTAGTGTATTGCCTGCCGAAAAGGCATCGTCAGCCCCCGAAAATACCAGAGAGGCTGCATGGAAATGTGTTTTTTCAAAAGATATAACCGAAACTACAACCGTATCGTCCATTACATCATCACCCATGATTTCGCCCGACGTCGTGCATCCTACCCGTTCACCATTGGGAAAAGCAGCAGCAATTTCGTTGTAAAGATTTCCATTACCCAGTACATCCCTGCCGCCAAAAAACATTACCAAAAGTCGATCTTCATTATTTTCAGGAAGGGAAGGACTCCAGCCAACAGCAGGCTCCCATTGAAATTGTTGTACATTCATAGGTTGACAGATATTTTAGAATGCTGAAATTATGTTTCAACATTCTACAATACTAAACAACCATTCATTTTTAAAAAATCCAAAAAATGCACTTTCTAACAACCAATTGTCCTGCATTTATTTTTTCTGGCTACTCGTAGTTGGGGTATAATTTGCGTTTGGTTTCCCGATGGAGGAGATCGCCTGTTATACTGTCTATCCAATAGGTATTTGTAACCACAACCGTGCACCCGTTGGTAAAGCGGCAATCGCCTTCCCTTGTAGTAGTGTAAATAACGGAGGAAATTTTCCATGTGCAGGTTCCATTTCTTACATCCGGGCGTATATCGGTGTTTTTATCACTGGCTAAACCGGCACTCACTGCAATATCGATTGCCTTTTGTTTTTCGATCTTCTTCCTATCACTACAGTTTTCCAGTTGGTGAACGGCGTTCTTTAGCGAATCAAATTTCTGATAAAGCTGAGGATCAGGGAGTAGCTCTTCCCTGTAAGTAAATATTTCATTCCCCAGTGTATCGATATAACCCGGTTTTCCAAAAGTATATCCCACAAAAAGTCCGGACACCGATGTTTGGCTGAGAGAATCGTACAACAAGGGTACCTTAATTTGCCCTTCCAAATCCAGAACTCCCCATTTCTCATGGTCGATAGCAAACACCTGCCCGGAGCCAAACACATGAGTGAGGCTATCGTATTTCATTGGAATCACCCATTTTCCCGTGGTATCGATAAATCCCATTTTCCCGGATCTGCCTACCCTGGAGATGCCCATCCAGAAAGGATAAACCTGGTCATAGCGGGCCGGTAGAACAACCCTTCCGGTAGTATCAACAATTCCCTTTTTGCCTTTTCTGCTTACAAGAATCAGCCCTCCATCACCGGGAATAAAGTAAGACCGGTCGTACCTGATGGGGATAATAACCTTTCCGCTCGTATCTATCTGACCCCATTTCCGCTTCTGTTGTACGACAGCCCTGCCCAAATGGAAAGGCGTCGCAGACTGAAAGGAAGGAGGAATCACAATTTGTTCGCCCTCATCCAGATAACCCCATTTACCTTTTTCCTTAAACAGGCGCCTGACCGGTTCCTGAGCCACTGCGCAGGCCCAGATTCCGACAAAAATTAAAACTACTATTCCCCGTTTATGAAAGCCTGCCGCCCGTGTTTGCTGATATTTATCCATGTAACTACCGGATGATCGCGATGCAAGGAAACCAAATTTCGACTAAAATCAAGATTTTTTGTAAAATTGCCGCCTATGAAAAAAATTCTTGTAACTGGCGCAGACGGATTACTGGGTAGCAACCTGGTCCGCGTGTTGCTTTCCCGTGGTCTGGATGTAAGGGTACTGATCCAGCAGGGGCGAAATGTACCCACTCTCGACAACCTTGATATAGAAAAGTTTCAGGGCGATGTGCTGGATACGGCATCGCTTGAAGCAGCAGCCCGTGGCTGTGAAAAAGTAATTCACGTGGCTGCCAACACCAATGTATGGCCCAGCCGGGGCGAAATTTACTACAAGGTAAACGTAACCGGAACGCAAAATATGATTCAGGCTGCCCTGAAAGCCGGTATTGAGCGGTTTGTCCATGTCGGAAGTGCCAGCTCTTTTGGTATCGGGAGTAAACAAAAACCCGGTACAGAAGAAGATCCCTGTGTATCTGCCAAATATGGCATGGACTATATCGACACCAAGGTAGAAGGGCAACGCGTGGTCATGGAAGCGGTCAAATCCAAAGGCCTTCCGGCAGTGGTAGTCAATCCTACTTTTATGATTGGCCCTTATGACTCCAAACCCAGCAGCGGTGCCATGATCATTGCCGCTGCCAAAGGGCAGGTGCCGGGCTTTACAGGCGGAGGCAGAAACTGGGTCCACGTCAGAGACGTGGCCGAAGCTATCGCCAATGCGCTTTCCATGGGCAGGCTCGGTGAAGCCTACATTCTGGGGCATGAAAACCTCTCCTATAAAGAGGCTATTACCCAAATCTGCGAGGTAGTGGGAACAAAACCACCACGACTGACTGTACCTGATTTTATCATAAAAACCATCGGGTTTGCCGGAACAACCCTCGGAAATATTACCGGCAAAGCGCCCAAACTCACCTACCCTATGGCTCAGGTCTCCTGCGACGAGCATTATTTCAGCCCGGCAAAAGCTATTCGCGAGCTTGCGCTGCCACAGACCGGCCTGCGTACTGCGGCGGCAGAAGCCTACGAATGGTTTCGGGCAAATGGGTATTTATAATCTGGAAATTCTCTGAAATGCAATCAAAAAAACTGGAAGGAAAAGTCGCGATCGTCACCGGCTCGCGGATGGGAATAGGCAAAGCCATAGCAGAAAACCTCGCCCAACAGGGCGCGTCTGTTGTGCTCAATGCGCGAAGTCTGTCCCAACTCGAAACCACTGCGGCCCAATTTCGCGAAAATGGTTATGATGTCATCGCCGTAAGCGGTGACATCAGCAAATGGGAAGATGCAGAGGCAATTGTAATGGCTGCTATCAACCAATGGGGAAGACTGGATATCCTAATCAACAACGCCGGCGCTGCAACAAGAGGTTCGATTGAATCCATGAGTCCGGAGGTATTCCGCAATGTGACCGAAACCAATATCCTGGGCTCCATTTATCCGACCAAAGCTGCCCTGCCCTGGATTGTAAAACAAAAGGGAAATATCGTATTTATTTCCAGCATTGCCTCTTTTCACGGACTTCCCTTCAACTCGATTTACAGCGCATCCAAAAAGGCACTGACCGCATTCTGTGAATCGCTCAGGCTGGAGTTGACAGGCACAGGTGTGCATACAGGCATCGCTTATGTGGGCTTTACCGAAAATGACCCGCAAAAGGTCATCATGGACGCCGACGGGAAACTGATTTACCTCGAAGAAAGACAAGGAATCCGCAAGCAAACCCCTGATCAGGTCGCTCAGATTGTGAGCAAGATGATCCACAGACGCAAAAAAAGCACAACCCTGTCCCTCATGGGAAAAGGGTTGCGCCTGGGAAAATGGCTGGCACCGGGCCTGATTCACTGGTTTTTCTCGAAAAATATTGAAAAAATCAGGGCAAATTCGTCAGGCAAACCTAACTATGTTCAACCTGGCTCCTGACCTTTTTACTGTCCCGGGGAAGGGTATGGAAAATAAAATCCCACAGCGGCGATGAAACTCCGTAGGCCACCCCGTCATCCCGGTAGTGATGCACAGCATGGTGCGTCCACAGCCTCCGGAGAAAATTGCGCGGCGGCTTAAAGATATGTACGCTGTAGTGAATCACCAGGTAGCTGGCATAACCTGAAATTATACCGGCAACAAAGCTGTAGCTGTAAATACCCATTACCATCTGAAAAATCCCGACCAGCGTAATTGATATGGCCAGGCTGACAAATGGCGGCATAACCAGCCGTTCTCTGTCGCGGGGATATTTGTGATGAACGCCATGAACCACGTACTGAAACCGCGTTCGCGCAGCCGTGTCTGTTACCAGGTGAAAAAGCCAGCGGTGCATGGCGTACTCGATAAAAGTAAAAACAAACATCCCCAGCCAGAACAGGCCGGCAATTGCAAAACCAGAAATAGGGGTGTAAAAAACTGTGTAAAGAATCAGCCCCAGGGCACCTCCATAAAAGAGAATCAGCGGAATTGAGATATGTGTACGCGTAAATGCCTCAATCCATCGATTTCTGAACAGCCGGGTTCCCTCACCGGCCCGTTCGGAGGACTTGGTTGGTGTTGGAATGGATTGTTTCATGATTAGTACAGTTTGTGAATCAATAGTTTAACGAATATAAAAATGCGGGGTTCCCTCAGGGGGTAATTGGATATTTCGGACAAAATCCGAATCGGCATGAAAAAAAAAGCCCTATTCCATTTCAGGAAAAGGACTTTTCCAATTTTTGGCGATTTTCCGTAAAAAGCTGGCTTGCACGGCTCTCTTTGGTGGAAAATAATGAGGAACATACAACGCTGGCAAAAAGCCGTTTCATCCTGCGCCCCTCAGGAAGGAACTTAAGGTATGCTTTATCCCAAAACCAATCTAAAGATGAATACGACAGGTTCCTTCAACTACCAGGTATGGGCGCCTTCGGAAAATACCGCAAATGTCCTCCACCATTTTGACTGGATCGAATTTAATTGCAAAAGCCCGAAACAGGAGATTGCTTTTTTCCCTGGGTTCTCAACGGGTTTTGTGTTTCTATTTGACAACGAGTCCCCCGTCAGGCTGATTACCGGTGATGGTACAACCATAAGGCTTCCTTCCTGCAGCATGATACCGCCATCGACGCGGCTGAACTTCTCCGGAAATTTCACCCGCCTCAGGGCGTTCCGGGTGGTTTTTGAGCCTGGAGGACTGTTTAGTATATACAAAAACTACATGCGCGATTTTCACGACAAGATTTTCAATCCTTGCCGGGTGCTGGACAGCCGGTTGGACATGGTGTATAAGAAAATGAAAGCAGATCCTTCGCCCGAAAATTGTATCCGGATTTTTGAAGGTTATTTAAGAGAAAAATTGGACCCGGCCGAAAGCCCAAAGTCTGTGCTTTTCAGGGAAACAGCCAGTTTTCTACGGGAATCAGAGATCATTTCGGATCAGCCTGTACAGGCAGTAGCACTCGCCGAAGCAATTCATTACTCGCGAAGACACCTTCAGCGGAAAATGAACCAGGAACTGGGCGTAAAACCCAGTGAATTGCTGAAAATCAACCGCCTGTGTAAAGCACTTGACGCCATCCACAAAAAAACCTTTACCTCACTGACCGAGACAGCCCTGACTTTCGGATATTACGACCAGGCCCATTTTTCAAAAGAGTTCAGGCAGATCATGGGATTTTCTCCCAGATACTACAAGTCTTTATTGGAGCAAAAAGAAGTAGCCTATACAAAAGAAAGCTTTTATTCCGGCCTCCTGATCAAAATACCCGAAAGCAGTATCCGTGCAAATTATACTTCCAGCTTTACTTCTATGCCAAAATAATCCCGCATCCGAAGAAGCCAGAATCCGAAAATGACGATGGCCAAAGTAAAAAACACGTTGGGCAGCCAGGCGTAATCCATTCCGAAAAACAGAACAGGCACATTTACCAATACAAAAAGCAGCCTGCCCAGTTCGACGTATAATGCCCAGCGTTTTCTTTCCATCAGGAAACCATAACTAAGTACAGATACCGCAACGATAGCAGCAATCTGCCCCAGTGCCATTTGTGAAAGTTCAGACCTTTCGATCATCATATACACAAACAGACCCAAGGTCAGCAGGATATTGATAAAGATATACAACTGCAGCCGGAAAGGCAGATCGAGGCTATATTTTTTGCGTTTTCCGTTTTCGTCAGTTTCATATTTGACTTTGGGTAGCGGGTCGTCTTCCGGCGCCCAGACCGGGGGCATGAGGAAAACTCTGATTTTGTCTTTCCAGCTTTTGGTACGTCTGGCCCTGCGGAAAAGGTCAACCCAGTAGTGAAAGTAGGCCCAGTAAGGGTTTGAGCTTTCAAATCCGGTGGTAATTCCGTATTCGGGTTCTTCTGCTTCTGCTTCAAAGGTACCCAGCATCCGGTCCCATATGATAAATACATGGCCGTAGTTTTTGTCCAGGTATTTTTCATTCCGGCCATGATGTACGCGGTGGCTGGAAGGAGTAACCATAATATACTCCAGAAAGCCCAGTTTGCCCACAAGGCGGGTATGCGTTACAAATTGGTACAATCCGATGAAAACCGCGGCAAATGTAACCACACCGGAGGGAAAACCCACCAGCGGCATCCATACGAAGAAAAAGGAGCGGTAAATGACTGATACAGCCGAAACGCGGAATACAGTAGTAATGTTGAGTTCTTCGCTCTGGTGGTGCACGATATGTCCGGCCCAGAGAAAATTGATTTCGTGGCTAAGTCTGTGGTGCCAGTAAGCGAGAAAATCAGCTACCAATAAGGCCAGAAGCAGCACCAGTGCCTGAATCCAAATTGGCTGGCCTTCGAATGGGATATGGGCGATGGCGAAATTGTCGTACAGATAGGCATATACGAAATACATCATCACCACATAAAAGAAGTCGAAAAGCCGTTCCAGCATACCACAACTCATGTTGACGATGGTATCACTGAAGCGATAAGTTTCCACATTTTTTTTTCGGGAAACGAGGTATTCCAGCAGTGCCAGTAAAAGCAGCACGGGAATAATAAAACCAGCATATTGTAAACCTCCCATAGGAATAATTTAGTGTTGGGTGTTAGAGACAAGAGAAACATCAGGGCGGAGCCCAAGCGCACCGCGCAGCATAATTAGGATAAAAATGGACATCAGCACATGACTTATGTCATGGTAGTTGAAGTACCTGTGAAGGGTAAATTCGGTGTTATACACAATGGCGGGAATGATCCCCCAGATCACTGCAAGAGAAATAATCCGGCTGCCACCGGCTTTATGTTGTAGCCACAACCAGGCATGCACCGGCAATACAACGCCTACCAGGCCGATAGAGGAGTTGATTTTCACAGTGGAAAAATCTCTGGTTGCTGGTATGATCATCGCAATCAGAAAGCCGATCAGTTGTATTACCAGAAAGCCCTGAATCAGTCTTGCACGGCGCTTTCCGATATAGGGAAGTGCATATTCGGCGGAAGAAAACCCGAGCAACATCAGCGCCACTGCACTGAATATCCAGCCGATCATTTTCCAGTCTGTGGTAACCAGATACTGAAAAGCATGCCCGATAAAGGCGGCAGAAGTCATCCCGATTCCCATCAAAAGAAAATAGGATCGCATCAGATTGAATACTTTGCCCTGCACATTTTGCCGGTAAAGGATCATAAATGAGAGAAAACAAACAATGGCCGTGATGAAATCGGTGAGGGATGTTACAGGCTCCAGGATTAAAATACCGAGAGGATTTATTTGGGTAAGTTCCATGGTCAAAGGAAAAATTGCCTTCCAATATTGCTGCGCAATTTACAACTGAATGTCCCAATTTTACAAATCACCTGGTTTGATTCCCTTATTTTAACGCATGATAAGGGTTGCCCCCTCTTCTCCGGTCTGCATTCCGATGGCGACACCCATACCGCCGAGGCGCACAGCGACAGCCACATTCTCACTTACTTTTTCCACGATCGGGCTTTTGGTTTCTCCCAGGCCCATAATTCCGCTCCATTTTCGGTCAATAGCCCATTTTCTTCCCGGAAGGATCATATCTGATACCAATCGCCCTAACTCATGCTGAATAATGTCGGAACTGCCGGGCATATCTGTTTTTTCACCCTCAAAATCCAGATTTCGGGCACCGCCGATCAGCAGGCGATTCCCCACATTGCGGAAATATACATACCCTTCATTGTAGTGGAATGTGCCCCGCACAGGCCATTTTTCCAATGGCCGGGTTACCCATACCTGATTCCTGCCCGGCACTACCGGGAGTTGGGGAAATATTCTGGAAGCAAAACCATTGGTAGCTACCAGCACCCTTCCGGCAGAAAATTCCCACTGGTTTTCACATACCACGCCTACCCTGTCGCCCTGGTCTTCCAGCGCCGCAATCCCCAGCCCGTTGATGATTTCAACCCCGGCTTCACGCGCCAGAAGCAGAAGTGTATGCATCATTTTTCCCGTGTGAATCTGTCCTTCCGACACATTAAGAATCATATTTTCTACCCCCGAAAACCCCATGCCAGCAATCTTACCGGGGACAGATACAAATACTTCTTTTTTTCCGATAATGGGGGCCAGCGCCTGGTTGACTGACGCTTTTTCCTCCATGCATAGCTCATAGGCACGGCGGTCTCTTTCGGTAAAAATTTCGAATCCGCCCAATTGTTCAAACTCCATATTTGCATCACCGCAAAGGTTTCGGAGCTTTTGGAGTCCTTTCCAGCGTTTTTCTACCAGAGAATACACCTCCGCTGCAGGACGGGTGCGCAAATCTGAAAGCAATTCGGTCATACTCCCAAAGCAGGCAAAACCCGCATTGCGTGTACTTGCGCCGCTGGGCAAAGGCCCTCTTTCCACTACCAATACGCTATACTGCGGCGCAACGGCCCGGATATGAAGCGCAGCACTCAGCCCCACGATTCCGGAGCCCACAATCAATACATCAGGCTTCCCGATAAAGGATTCGGCTTCCCAGAAACTCAGTTCCATCAGTAAAAATTATTAATACCCTGCGGCATGACCATCTTTCCGCGACTCGGAAGCACCGTAATACACTTTATTTTCCGAATCATACATAATCGCCTGATAACCGCCGTAATTGCCTGAGTCAAAACCTATTTTGTGCCCTCTGAGCTCCAGGCCGCGTATCGTTTCGTAAGGAAATCCGCTTTCAAGGTTCAGTACGCCCCCATCGGTCATTTCCGGTCCTGTGGGGGAAGAAGAACCGTCGTGGTTCATTCGCGGCGCATCGCCGGCTTCCTGGAGGTTCATTCCAAAGTCAATCATATTCACCAGGATCTGGACATGGCCCTGCGGCTGCATATCGCCGCCCATGACGCCAAAACTCATAAAAGGCTTGCCTTCTTTGGTTACAAAAGCGGGAATGATGGTATGAAACGGGCGTTTGCCGGGTTCATATACATTAAAATGGCCTTCTTCCAGTGCAAATAACTCGCCCCGGTCCTGAAGCATAAAACCCAGATCTCCGGGAACAACGCCTGATCCCATGCCCCTGAAATTGCTCTGAATAAAGGAAACCATATTCCCTTCTTTATCCGCGACGGTCAGGTAAATGGTGTCTCCATCTTTGATTTTTCCGGCGGGATAAGCTCTGCCCGCGCGATTGGGGTTGATCAGCGGCCTGCGCTCATTGGCATATTCTTTCGAGATCAGCCAGTCAACCGGTATCTTGTTGAAGTCGGGATCGGCATAATATTTAGCGCGGTCTTCGAAAGCGAGTTTTTTGGCTTCGGTAAGCACGTGAAGGTATTCGGGCGAACCAAATCCCATGGATTTGAGGTCGTATGCTTCCAGAATATTGAGCATCTGAAGGGCCGAAATCCCCTGGCCGTTGGGCGGAAGTTCCCACACATCATATCCCCTGTAATTGGTAGAAACCGGAGTCACCCACTCCGAATGGTGATTTTTGAGATCTTCGAGGGTAATAAACCCACCGACCTGCTCCATGTGTGCAGCGATTTTCGCGGCAATTTCTCCCCGGTAAAAGGCTTTTCGCCCCCCGTTGGCAATCAATTCGAGGGTATTGGCAAGCCTGGGGTTCTGAAACACTTCTCCTTTACGGGGGCAGTGGCCATTGGGCATCCATGTGTCAGCAAAATTGGGCATGTCTTTATATACCCGCTCCGACACACCCAGATAGTAGGCGATGAGTTCGGATACGGGAAACCCTTCTCTGGCATAATTGATGGCGGGAGCCAGCACGACTTTCATCGGTAGTTTGCCAAACTTCTCGTGCAGTTCAAACCATCCGTCCACACAGCCTGGCACAGAAACCGGCAGCGGTCCCCTCGGGGGAATGCTGGTATAACCGTGATCCTTAAAGTACTGAAGGGTAAGCGAACGCGGAGACCTTCCCGAGGCATTCAGCCCGTAAAGTTGTTGTGTTTTTGCATCCCAGACGATGGCAAACAGATCACCGCCCACTCCGCAGCCCGTCGGCTCCATGAGTCCAAGTGTGGCATTGGCGGCAATGGCCGCATCTATGGCGGTCCCACCGGCCTTGAGAATGTCAATGGCGACCTGAGTAGCCAGCGGCTGGCTGGTGGCGGCCATTCCGTTTCGGGCAATTACTTCCGAGCGGGTAGCAAAATTGTAACCGGTGAGCCGGTCCTGTGATCGGGCCATAACTGCAGAAAAGATCAGAAGGGTGAGGTAAACAATATTTTTCATAACAGCAATTTAAGCGGGAGTGACCATTAAGCTAAAAAAAATACAGGGAAAAGCAGCAGAATCATCTCCTTAGCAAAAAAGAAATTTTGACACAGGTACGGTTCGGGTTAATTTTGCGTTTCTACAGAAAAACCAAACCAGACCTTAGTCATGAAATTATTGTATTTATCTGTACTCACTTTCGCCCTGTTGATTTTTTCCGGATGCGATGATATTCCCACCTTCGATGAGCAACTGGCTATCGACAAACAAATCATCGAAGACTATGCAGCCGATCAGGGCCTTGCCGGTCAATGGACTGAAAACGGCGTATTTTATGTGATCGAAAAAGAGGGAACCGGTACTACCTACCCTACTACCTCAAGTACGCTGGAGATCATCTATACCGGCACTTTTCTCGATGGAGAAGAATTTGACTCCTCTCAGGGTTTTCCGGTCAGTTTTCAGGTTTATTCGCTGATCCGCGGATGGCAGGAAGGTATCCAGAATTTCAAAAAAGAAAGCAAAGGCATCCTGATTATACCCTCCGGCCTGGCTTATGGCCCCAATGGCACATTCGGTATTCCGGGAGATGCCGTAATCCGGTTTGATATAGAACTCCTGGATTTCAACTAATCTTCTGCCCTGCCCGGTGCTGCAAAGCCTGCGTGCAGGGTAAATTTTAGCAACCTCAATAACACTGTTATATTTTATTCCAATTGCAAATTATTGCATTTTCTCCTGTTTTTTGCCCAACTTATCCCACCCAAAATACACCCAAAATGAAAACTATTCGCTGGGGCATCCTCGCTACAGGAAAAATTGCCCACAAATTTGCGCAGGGACTCCAGACGCTGGAAGGCGCAGTTATTCAAGCCATTGGATCCAGAAATCTACCCCAGGCACAGGCATTTGCAAGCCAATACCAGATTCCCAACATCCACGCCTCCTATGAAGCGCTGGCTGCCGACCCGGAAGTAGATGCTATTTATGTCGCCACCCCTCACCCCTGGCATAGGGATAATACCCTCCTTTGCCTCGAAAACGGGAAACATGTGTTATGTGAAAAACCCTTTGCAGTGAATACTCATGAAGCTGAGGTCATGGTCGCCAAAGCGCGGGAGAAAAACTGTTTTCTCATGGAAGCCATGTGGACAAGGTTTATGCCCGCCAATGTCCAACTCCGCCAAATGCTCCGCGATGGAATCATCGGCGATATACAGATGCTGACAGCAGATTTTGGTTTTTTCTCCGAATTTGACCCCGCAAGCCGAATCTACAACCCCGGCCTCGCAGGGGGGGCACTGCTAGATGTGGGAATTTATCCTATCTCCTACGCCTACATGCTCTTTGGCGAGGATCCCGTCCACATGAGTTCAACTGCGTCCATTTGTGCGACCGGCGTGGACGAACAATCTGCCTATCTCTTCGGATATGCCAATGGCGCACTTGCCCGGCTCAGTTCGTCTGTATCTCTGGAAACTTCACGGGAGGCGGTGATCCACGGAACCAAAGGTTATATCCGCGTCCCCCTGTTCTGGAAAGCTTCTGAACTGCATGTCACCGTAAATGGCTCTGAGGAAAAAATTTATTCCTACCCCTACCCCTCCACCGGGCTTCAGTTTCAGGCACAGGAAGTGATGAACTGCATTCACGGCGGAAAAACAGAAAGTGACATTATGCCGCTCGACGAAACCCTGCGCATCATGCGTTGTCTGGATACGATCCGGTCACAGTGGGGAATGAAATATCCGATGGAATAATGGATCAGGTGAGAATGCCGCGGATTACTTTCCCATGCACGTCGGTAAGGCGAATGTTTCTTCCACCAAAATGATAGGTTAGTCTTTCGTGATCTACGCCCAACAGGTGAAGCATCGTAGCGTGGAGGTCGTGAATAGTGGTTTTATTCTCAACGACATTATACCCGTATTCATCCGTCATTCCGTAAACAGTTCCTCCCTGAATGCCTGCACCTGCCAGCCAGATACTGAATGCAGAAGGGTTGTGATCGCGCCCGTCGGTGCCCTGCGCAAAAGGTGTGCGGCCAAATTCGCAGGCAAAAACGACCAGGGTTTCTTCCAGTAACCCACGGCTTTTCAAGTCTTTCAGAAGCCCTGCCACCGGCTGATCCACTGCATGCGCATTCAGTTCATGGCCCTGCTTCAACCCCTGATGCTGATCCCACCGGTCGGCTTTCACCCGCGGGCAGGTCAGTTCGATAAACCTCACCCCCCGCTCCACCAGTCGGCGGGCCAGCAGGCACTGGGCAGCATAACTGCGCATATTGGGGTCGTCGGAGTCGAGTCCGTACAAAACACGGGTAGCCCGTGTTTCCGTCGAAATATCTGCCAACTCGGGCACAGAAACCTGCATCCGGCAGGCAAGTTCGTAGTTGGAAATGGCCGATTCGATCTGGTCTTCATGTCCGATTTTTCCCAGAAGTCGCTGATCCATCTGTTTCATCAGCCGCAGTTTACGGCTTTGGATATCTTCGGAGGCTTCCAGCGGGAGGATGTTTGCCAGTGGCATTTCACCCGAATTAAAAACGGAAGCCTGGTACGTTGCCGGTAAAAATCCGCTTTTAAAGTTGTCAAGTCCGCCGGGGGGCGTCAGACCGCCATCGAGCACGACATACCCCGGCAGGTCTTCATTTTCTGACCCCAGTCCGTAATTGATCCATGCGCCCATACTGGGCCTTCCCTGAATGCCGATACCTGTATGCAGGAAATAGTTGGCGTTGGTATGTTCGGGGAAATCGGATACCATCGAACGAACGACCGCAATATCATCCACACAGGTGGCAATATGCGGAAAAAGGTCGCTGACCCATATTCCCGACTCGCCGTACTGGCGAAAATTCCAGGGGCTTTTCAGGATTTTGCCGATGTTGTTGAACTGTGTAGCCTGTACCTCAAACTTTTCGTAGGGATTTTGCCCGTTTTCTTTATCCAGCCGGGGTTTGGGATCAAAACTGTCCACCTGCGAAACACCGCCATCCATATACAGGAAAATAATGCTGCGCGCCCGGGCCGGAAAATGGGGAATAAGCCCCGGACCGCTGCCTGGTGCAGCTGCGTTCTCCACAGAAGCCAGCAGGCGGCTTCCGAAAGGAATACTGCTCATCAACCCCATTAGCGCAACTGATCCGAAACCGTTGCGGCACAGCGTGAGCATTTCCCGTCTCGACATGCTGTGGTTACACTTGGCTGTTTTCATAGCAAATGGATAAATTCCTTGAGGTTAATCATCGCATGGCAGTAATCTGTCCAAACCGACATCGTGCAAATCACTGGTCTTATAAAAATCTGCCTGATTGCCAATAAATTCAAGTGCATTTTCTACTTCGGCAACATCAGGTTCCCGCGCAAAAGCCTGAAGATATAACCTGCGAATCCGGGCTTTGGAATCCGGCGCTTCCGACACCAGTCTTTCGGCCCAATATCCGGCTTCTTCCTGTACAAAGGGGTCATTCATCAGGGTGAGGGACTGGGAAGGAACATTGGTAATATTGCGGTTGCCGAAGGTAGAAAAGGGCATCGGCATATCAAAAACCAGCATCATAGGAGAAAGGAAATTCCGGCGGATAGAAACATAAACGCTCCTTCTTCCGCGCCCGTCAACCGGGCCGGAACGTCCCGGCCGCCCTCTTCCGGTCATAAAAGCGGTGAGATATACCGGCACAGGCTCTCCATACATCAGAGAATCCATACATCCGGAAACAGCAAGAATGCCATCTCTGATGGCTTCAGCTTCGAGCCTTTTTACAGGGAAATGGTGCCAGAGCAGGTTCTCAGGATCGGCAGCCTGATTTTCCGGCAAAACCGCTGAAGAACGCCTGAATGTTTTTGACAAAACAATATGCCTGATCATTTTTTTCACAGACCACCCGTCCTCCACAAACCTTACTGCCAGATAGTCCAATAGCGCAGGGTTGGAAGGCAATTTTCCCTGAAGGCCGAAATTGTCCACCGTCTCGACAATTCCGCGCCCCATCAGGTGATGCCAGAGGCGATTGACCATCACGCGGGAAGTCAGCGGATTTTCAGGACTGGCAACGGCCTTTGCCCATTGCAGACGGCCACTGCCTTTTTGTGAAAAAGTGCTGTCTGCTATTGCGTCAAAAAACTGGTGGGGTACAGAAAAATCACTGTACTGCCCTACTTTTCCTCTGATAAATACCGGACTAAAAACTGAATCGCCTTCCGTTAGCCCGATAATGTAGTCTGGTTTCCACGCTTTTTTTGAGAGATTTTTCCACCGGGCAAGTTGTTCTTCGGGAAAGCTCAGATTCATTTTTTTATCAGCCAGCAGACGGTTCACACACCGGAGATCGGCTTCACCGGCATTTCCGTTCATCCAGTTGCGAACGGCATCTGAAGGATTCACTTCCGGATAGGCGTTTTCCATCGGAGGAGCATCCCCTGTATAGGCGGTTATATATGCGACATCCATCCAGGCATCGGCGGGAAGGCGGTAGGTATGTGTTTCAAATATTCCGGGCAGGATTTCGATATAAGCTTTATGCCCTTTCCACATGGCAACATCCATGCGATAGGTCTGCATTTCGGGATTGTCAATATTTTTGGAAATATCGCCGTAAATCGGCCACTGGATCAATTGGAAATTGTCTATAATGGCGCGCACCACACTGTTTTTTCCCGCTGCTTTTACCTCGATAAAGTCGTGAGAAATGGTAAAATTGGGAGAACGAAGTGCGCCGGGAACCCCTGGCCCGTACCGGCGGGTGGTTGCAGCTACAGAAGAAACAGCCGCCAGTTTACCGGATGGACTATCAGGGAAAAACATTCCTCCCGCAGGTTTATTGCCAAAGGCAAAACCATCGGCATACCAGCCGTCAAAATCCCCGTTGCGAAAATCCCCCAGCACTACATACATATTTCCGTCTTCTGAGCCGCCTGCGCGAACCGCTGGCCCCTCCGGCTGTGGATCGATTGAGAAATTCAGATTACCGGATGGAAGTTTTGCTAAAGCTTCCAGCATCTGATTGCCTGCATACTTCCGCAATTCTGTCTGTTGTCTTTCGAGCATGGTGAGAATTTCACCGTAGTCTTCGGTCAGGTGAACGGGCAAAGGGGTAAACCGTGAACTTTCCAGCATCCCGTACATCGAATAATAATCGGTAGTCGGGATGGGGTCAAATTTATGGTCGTGGCACCTGGCACAACCCACCGTCATTGCCTGAAAGGTTTTGGAAGTGACATCAATCATATTGTCGATTCTGTCAGCTTCCTCCTGCTTGATACTTACCGGGCTGTGTTTACCTTCGCCCATATAAAAAAATGCCGTACCTACTGGCGATTCATTCCAGCCCTTTTCGGGGTTTTTCCGGGGCGAATCGAGCATATCACCTGCGATATGTTCCATCACCAACTGATTGTAGGGAACGTCTTCATTAAACGCCCGGATGAGGTAGTCGCGATAATTCCACGCGCCACCGACATTATAATCAAATTCGTGCCCCATAGATTCTGCGTACCGAACCAGATCCATCCAGTGGCGGGCCCATCGTTCGCCAAAATGCGGAGATGCCAGCATTTGATCCACCACCTTTTCATAAGCATTCGCAGTACTGTCTGCCAGGAATGCCGCTACGGTTTCAGGAGAAGGGGGCAGTCCGGTCAGCAGGTAAGACAAGCGGCGGATCAACGCATGTTGATCCGCTTCTCCGGAGGGAGTCAATTCCCTGTTTTTCAACTCTTTATCCAACAGATGGTCAATGATTACTGAAGGCGCTGATTTCCGGATTTCCCGGGGAAGTGAGGGTTTTTCCGGGGGAATAAACGCCCAATGCATTTTCCATTTGGCGCCTTTATTTATCCATCTGCGGAGCAGTTCGGTTTCCTCGGGAGAAAGCGTCTTTTTAGCTTTGGGCGGAGGCATTTGCAGATCGGGGTCATGGGACATGACCCGGCGAATCAATTCGCTTTTGCCGGCGTTGCCGGGAACGATGGCGAATCCGCCGTCTTCCAGTGGTGCGGTTGCATCAGCAAAATTATCCAGCCGCAATCCGGCTTCCCTGCTGCTGGAATCGGGTCCATGGCAGACATAACAGTTGGCGGCCAGAATCGGGCGGATATGATAATTAAAATCAGGGTTATCGGGCAGGCCGGGAAATTCATCCACCTGCTTCCAGGGATTGACCGTAAACCCTCCGGCAACCAGCAAAAGTACTACGGGTGCCCACCAGCGGAGATTTCGCCAGGCAATTATGCTTTTTACCCGAAACATAAGATCAAACTTTGATTTCCCAACCGGGTTCGTACGTCCTGCCCCAAAGTTCCATGGCCTGCGGGTCACCGATGATATGTCCGTTTCGCTGGTCGATATTCAATACCCTTCCGGTGCGGTGAGCGATGTTTCCCAACTGACAGAGCAGCGTGCTTTTAAATCCTCCTTCGATTTCACTGTTGAGCGGCGCGCCATCGCGGATTGCAGAAAGAAAATTAGCGATGTGCGGAGAATCGTAACGCATACCGGGCCCCATGGTGTTGGTGGTCTGGTCGGGTGCATCATCCTGCTTAACATCTTTGACAACTTTAGCCGAACTGCTGTTGTCAAAGACCGTATAAGTATCATTGCCCCTGACGACGACTGTGCCATTTTCCCCGTAAAAAATCACACCTGCACCTGTACTTTCGGGCTGGTAGCCATTGCAGCTACGGCCTTCCCAGGTCATGGATTTCCCGTCTTCAAAATCAAGACTGATCACCTGCGTATCAGGCGTTTGCCAGTCATCCTGATAATGGTATCTTCCACCCGTGGAAACGACCCTTGTCGGATAATCCACCTGCATTCCCCAGCGCATCAGATCCAGCATATGGGTTCCGTTGTTGAGGGATTCGCCTGTGCCCCAGTGCCAGAACCAGTGCCAGTTGTAGGGATGTATATTATCCTGATAGGGTTTTCTCGGGGCCGGGCCCTGCCAGAGGTCAAAATCGAGGTAATCCGGGACTGAGGTTTGCTTACCAAACCCGATGGGAGCGCGGTTGTTGGCATACCAGCCCTTGGCGTAATACACTCTTCCGATAATGCCTGAGTGAATCTCGCGGATGCATTGCTGCATATTGGGCCAGGTACGGCGTTGGTTTCCCATCTGCACCCTGCGGTTGTATTTGCGGGAGGCGGCAACGAGCCATTCGCCTTCCTGCGGATTGTGGCTACAGGGTTTTTCGACATATACATGTTTTCCCGCCTGGCAACCCATAATCGCGGCGGGCGCATGCCAGTGATCGGGGGCGGCAATGACGATGGCATCTACATCTTTGTCTTCCAGCACTTTGCGGATATCTTTTTCCAGCTTCGGCTGTTTTTTCTGATACTCAGACATCACCTTCACAGCGGGATCAAAATATCGCTGATCCACATCAACGAGGTAGGCAATTTCACAGTCTGGCTGGGCCGCAAAATTTTGCGTCAACGCATGGCCTCTGCTCCGCAGGCCCATAATTGCCACCACCAGTTTTTTGGAGGGCATTCCTTTTGCAAAAATATGAAACGGACTGGCAGCAATGCCGGTAGCGATACCTGCGGCTGCGGAAGTTTTGATAAACGATCTTCGATTAATCGGATTTTTCATGAGATTCCGGGGTTGGGTTGGTTCAATATCGGATTTTTCCGATTTTGTTCAAAACTCCTGCCCGCAATCCTTCGATTCCCATTTTAGAGAAATATCACCCTGGCCATTATCATCAGGGATGATTAACCCATCGTATCGCGCTGCTTCGCCCGTTTTGGCGAATCTGAACCAGGTAAACGCCGGAGGGAATATCCGATATACTCACTTTCCAGTAGTTTTCTCCTGCCCTGAAAAAGGTTTGCCCACGGTAGCAGATTCTGCCCGCAGTATCCAAAACTTCCAGTACAACCATACCGGCAGAAGGGGTATTTACAGCGACTGTAAATCCACCAGAACCAGGGTTCGGGTAAATATTATTGAAAAACAAATCTTTCTCCGGATCCAGTCCCGTAGCCAAAACCAACACAGGATCAGACAGGCCGGTACAGCCGTTGGCATCGGTGACGGCGACTGAATAACTGCCGGAATCTGCGGCGATCAATACCTGGCTATTGGCGCCCTGTATGACCGCTCCGTTGAGGTACCATTGATATTGTGCCCCATCTTCTGCAATCAATGAATCACCTGAAACGGTAACTACAGGAGAAAAGGCAGGGCAGGTTTCTTTTAAATGATAAATGATCCCGTTTCCCGTTCCCGCTACAAATATTTCACCTTTATAATTTTCGCCAAAAGAACCGACAGTAGAATTGGGAGCCAGTTTGCCCTGATCCGATATTTCCCAACCAGAAACTGAGTCAGGAAAAATTGTCCAGAAACGACCAGAACAATAATCCGCAAATATATAATGTCCGTACAGCGATGGATATCGGCTTCCGCGATAGACAAAACCGCCGGTCACCGAACAACCATTGGTACTATTATGCACATATTCAAACACTGGAAAAGTAAATCCTGTGTTTACACATCCTGTCTGATTGTAATTGTGATTGCCTTCAAAACACCTCCATCCGTAGTTTTCCCCTCCGGAAGAAGTTGCCGGCTGGAAGTTTATTTCTTCATACTGGTTTTGGCCCACGTCTGCAATCCAGATATCTCCGGTCAGCCGGTCAAAACTAAATCGCCAGGGATTTCGCAGGCCGTAGGCCCATATTTCATCAGCTACATCGGGGTTTTGCACAAAAGGATTATCCGCCGGAATGGCATACGGGCTGCCGCTATCTACGTCAATACGAAGCATATTTCCCAGCAAAGTGGAAGTAGTCTGCCCGTGATTTTGGGGATCACCACCATTGCCCCCATCTCCTAACGATGCGTACAAATACCCATCAGGCCCAAAAGCCAGATCGCCTCCGTTGTGGTTGGAATAGGGCTGGTCAACGGTCAGTAGAATGACCTCACTGATGGGATCGGCAATATCGGGGTTGGCAGTCCTTGTAAAACGGGAAATCCGGGTGTTTCCCTCGTTATTGATATAGTTCACATAAAAATGCGGGACCAAAGGATATTGGGGGTGAAATACCAGTCCCAGAAGCCCTCTTTCAGAGCCACCGGTGGATTGAACGCGGGCATCAATATCGAGAAAAGGCACAGGATTGCGAACGCCGGCAGAGTCGAGAATATAAATTATTCCATTTCGCTGAACGACAAATAACCGGCTGTCGCCTGCGTGGGCGATGTCCACAGGCTGGGTAAAGCCTGTGGCAAATGGTTCAATCAGCACCACAGGCTGCGCCTGGCACATGCCCCATTGCAGCAAAAAAGTAAAGTCCAAAGGAGTAGTTGCCTGATCATAACACAGAATTTAGGTAAGCTATTTTTTAAAACGATTTCAGGACAAAAAGCCTACTCCCATTCAGATTTTTTCAACTTTGCGGGCGACTATATTCGAAAGCGTCCCTATCTGTCCAATAGAAATATCCACCCTGTCTCCCGGAAGCAGCGTAAAGTCGCTGTCAGGCACAATTCCCGTCCCGGTCATCAGCAGGCATCCTGCGGGAAAATCACATTCCCGGAAAAGCCAGCCGGCCAGTTCTTCCGGCGTGCGCTTCATCTGTGAAAGCGTAATATTGCCTGAGAAAACTGCCAGATCATTTCTGAAAATCTGGATGGAAACTTCTGTTTCGGGAGAAAGCGGTTTTTCCGGCACATAAATACAGGGGCCCAGTCCGGCGCACCGCTCATAAGATTTGGCCTGAGGCAGATAAAGCGGATTTTCGCCCTCAATGCTCCGCGAACTCATATCGTTGCCTATGGTATAACCCACAATCTGTCCTGAGGAAGCAATCATCAGGGTCAGTTCGGGTTCCGGCACATCCCATACAGAATCTCTGCGGATATATACCGCTGTTCCCGGCCCGGCAACACGCGAAGGGGTAGCCTTAAAAAACAGTTCCGGCCGGTCGGCGTAATACACTCGGTCGTAAAAATCTCCGCCACCGGCTGCCTGCGCCTCTTCCATTCTGGCGACACGACTGCGGAAATAAGTAACTCCTGAAGCCCATACTTCCTGGCTTCCGATCGGTGCGAGGATATCAGAATGGAGTATCTCGTTGCCGTTATTTATAGGCTCCATGGCAGATGTTTCCGCCAAAACAGCCTCGCGAAGATTGTCGCGGTTGATAAACTGATCCCAGTTCACCCCGGCAAACAGGTAGTCTCCGGTTTGCAGCCGAACCAAAATTCCCTTGTTGGTGTTGAAGATATGCATAAGGTTTTCGTTAGTGATTGAAAAGGATTCCACTGCCACGAATATGCAGGAATTAGTGGGAATTTTTATATTTTGGCTTCGCAAAAACCACAACGGATGCGGGTATTCTTTACAGTTTTCTTACTATGTGCAGCATTTTTCTCCGGAAATCTGTTTGCCAATGCGCCTGGCTATTTATCAACAACCGCCGGAACCGGAGACGGAATTTATTCCATTCTTGAGCGCTACAGAGCCAAAACCCCCTGCAATATTGAGCAGTTCCGGAAAATCAACGGGCTGAAAAAAAATCAGGGTTTGCAAAACGGTCGGGAGTATAAACTTCCGATTTTCCTTTATTCCTACAACGGAAAAAGCATTCGTTCGACCACCGGGGTAAACGATCTTCCCTGGGCCGAACAGGTTCAGAAGTACAACGAATTTATGCTAAAGGCGGGCGTCAAACAGGGCGACTACCGCGACAACCGCGAATTGTGGGTTCCCTATCATATGATGTACTGCAAAGAGGAATCTGTGCCACTGGATGAGGTGGTTCCCGCCACGGCATCTGCCACTCCCGTTTCTGAGACCAAACCGGCCAAAAATATTCCGCTGCGCGGCACTTATGATATTTTTGGAGAAAAATACGCGAAGGTTCCTCTGGAAAGCACCCGGCTTAGCGGAAAGGTCTTTTATATCGTCTCGGGCCATGGCGGGCCTGACCCCGGCGCTATTGGTACATTGAATAGCAGTACGCTCTGTGAAGACGAATATGCCTATGATGTCGGGCTCCGGCTTTCGCGAAACCTCCTCGCCCACGGAGCGACGGTCTATATCATTACCCGCGATGAAAATGACGGAATCAGAGATGGCGAAATCCTGCCCTGTGATAAAGATGAAACGTTGTGGGTAGATCAGAAAATTCCTGCAGGGCAATCAGAACGACTGTTTCAGCGATCGGATCAGGTGAATATGCTTTTTGAAAAAAATCAGAATCAGGGCGTGCGATATCAGCGTCTGGTGGTGATTCATGTAGATTCTGACGACCGGACCGAGCAGATTGACATGTATTTTTACCACCGGATGGATGATCCCGACAGCAGGATTTTTGCCACGCGGTTATACGATATGATCAAAGCCAAATACGATGAATTTCGCAAAGGGCGGGGATATGAGGGTAAAGTCACGCCCCGCGACCTGCACATGCTGCGCGAAACCCTTCCTGTGGCTGTTTACATCGAGTTGGGAAATATCCGCAACCGCACAGACCAGTCGCGGCTCATTGTGGAAGAAAACCGGCAGTTGATGGCCAACTGGCTGTATGATGGCCTGTTACAGGACGCGGAAGGGAAATAAGAGTTGTCATTCAGCAGTTTCTATTCACCCTTTTTCCTTTTCATTCCCACAATCACCCTTTTGGAGTGAATCTGTTCCAATACTTTATTCAGATTGTATAAGGTAGTGTCGAGTTGCGCAGACAGCCCGGGGTCGTTGAATATTCTTCCGCCCACATTATCTTTTTCTTCCAGCTTATCCATCACCGCATTCACTGAGGTAATCGTTTTGTCGAGCGACCTGAGGGTGGATTCCAGTTGTCCCACCAGCGAATCGGCACGTGGAATCAGAGAAAACTCTGCTGACCTGGTGATTTTTTCCGCCTCATCAAACAGCGGTTCTGTTTTCTTTAGCAAATGATTCACTGTAGTCAGGGTGGAATCGAGTCCATAAATAATTTTCCGGTCGTTGACATCTGAAATCAGCCGGTTTACCCTTGCGACCATTCCTGAAATGTCTTCCACCATAGCGACCACCCTTTGCGGGTCGGATTCTGTCATCCAAAGCTGGATATTGGCAGTAAGAGAATCCATTCGCCCGATCATTTTATTTATCCCCGCGATGTCAATACTGCCGGTAATATCTCCGAAACCGGAAAAAGCGCTGGCAAAATCGGGCGAGGTTTTTCCCGGGAGGAATAACTGATTATCAAAGGCAACCGCCCCGTTACCGGGGAAAATTTCGATCATTTTCCCTCCCAGCAGTTCTTTTACCCTGATTTCTGCATAAGCATCCGCATACAGTTCGATTCGTTCATCCACACTTACCATTACGGCCATAAAATCTTTTTCGGGGTGAATATCCATTACTCTTCCGGCCAGGTATCCGCGGACATGCACGGGGTCGCCTTCCAGCAGGCCGCTTACCTGTTCAAAATGAATCAGATACTGGTTTTCTTCAGGCGCAAAAAAGTGAATGCGCCTGGCCCAGGCGATCATAAGGTAAAGCAATACGATTCCGGCCAGAACCGTCAGGCCGACCCTGATTTCGTTTTTCATGAGACAAGTGATGAGATTTCTTTTTCCCTTTCAGTAAAACTGATTCCCAGGGATTGAAGTTCCTGCAACACCGGCCGGTAGATTTCGGGGAGAAGTGGCAGCATCACCCCTCTTGCCTGGATTTTGCCCTGAAGAATGAGCCTGACGGCGATTGCCGCAGGAAGGCCGACCGTGAGTGAAATTGCCGTATGCCGGGGGTCTTTTCCTTTTACCACGAGGTACGCCTCCCGTGCATAGGTTTTTCCTTCCATCATATATTCGAAATAATCCATCATCACCAGCATATCGGTATCTTCGGTGCGGAAGGCCAGTTTTCTGCTGAGCAGGTCTAGTAATAATTGTGCTGGCGTTGCATTTTTTCGCTCAATGATTTCATCAGAAAACAAACCAGCCCAGGCCAGTCGTTCCATTACCGGGCTGTCAATGGAAATATTCAGACTGTCGGCAATGCTTTTTTCAAGCGTAGCTCCCGGCGCAATGGAAACATAGGAGGAAACCCATTCCCGCCAGGTCAGTTGGTCTGAATCATTGATGGAATAATTGGGATCGGTAAGTCCGAGTTCAACAAGTGCAGCCCAGGTTTCACAGAAGCCGGGGTAGCGGAGAGTAGCCCGCAAAATGGTAGGCAGGTTGGCAATCCCGTATTTTTCGCGGTAACGGATGGAGTCGCGGTTGGCGTAGGCTTCAAAGGTGCCACAGCCCGGTATTTCCACGGTCTCTGTTTCATGAAAGAGTTTATGATAGGGAATAAACCGGTATTGACCATTTTCGAGATACCGCGCCGTATGTTGCCCGGCGGTGATGACATTCATCGGGCTCCAGGTAAATTTATACCCGAAGGGATTGTCGTTGGATTCGGGTGCAACCAGCGCACCGCAGAAAGATTTAAAGGCGGTCAGTTCACCCCCCGCAGCGCGAATCTGATCGATATGGTTCATGGCACTCATATGATCGATGCCCGGGTCTGCGCCCATTTCGCTGAGGAAAACCAGGCCTTTTTCTTTTGCGTCGGCATCCATAGCGGCAATCTCGGGGCTAAGGTAAGACGCCGTAACAAGATGGCAACCATAAGTAAGACAATCACGTGCCACCATGGTATGCATCTGGGAGGGAAGGAAAGAAACCACGAGCGAGGCCTGCTGAAAGCGTTCTTTTCGGGCGGAAGCGTCATTTGCGTCAAAAAATATGGCTCTCCCGCGCGGATGATCCGCCACTTTTTCCTTTGCCAGTGATTCGGAGAAATCACCCACAATAATCTCCCAGTCATTATCTGCTGCATGCTGGAGCAGGTATTCAATCAAATCTGTAGCCGAACGACCGGCGCCGATGACAAATATTTTTTTCATATCATTAATTATTCCATGTGATTTCCGGAGCCTTTGCCAGGTGTGAGAAAAACCGGCTCAGAACAAACAACCAGTCAGAAAGCCGGTTGAGATAAGTAATAATTTGCGGGTCCACCGGCTCATGCGAATCCAGTTCGACCACTCTTCGCTCCGCCCTGCGGCAGACCGTGCGGGCGACATGCGCGGCAGAATTGGCAGGATGTCCGCCGGGAAGAACAAAATTTTTCAATGGCGGCAGATTTTCTTCCATTTTATCCATAGAGAGCTCCAGCAACTGCACATCGCCTTCGGTGATTTGAGGGAGTTTGAACAGCGATTTCTGCGGGTCGCTAGCAAGAATAGAGCCGATGGAGAACAAATGGTTTTGAATCGTGCGAATCTGGGAGGTAAATTCCAGTGCATGCGGCTGGTCGCCCACCATGCCCATCCAGGCATTCAGTTCATCGACTGTGCCGTACGCTTCTATTCTTAAATTAGCCTTGGAGACCCTCGTACCGCCAAGCAGTGAGGTTTCGCCTCCGTCTCCTTTTTTGGTGTATATTTTCATTACTATTTCAGATTATTCCGAATTTACATGGCCCGGGAGCGTATCATTAAATACGGGAAATGCTACCGAATCGGCAAGATATTCCGGACGGGTATTGACAAAATTGAGGGTGATGCCTTTTTTGTTTTCTGCCAGCAATAGCCGCACTTCCATTTCCGGCGTGAGGCGCGTTCCGGCATTCCACGAGTAATCGCCGTAAGAACCGCTGTAAATGCCGTAGTTTTTGTTGAAATAATCCTGTATTTCACTGTACAACTGCGCGGTTTTCACCTCATCATTGAGCGAGATATTTGCGACGATGGATGCCACACGTTCCTGCGACCGTTCATTCCGGATATTATCAGAGTAATAATCAATCAGCATTTCGGTCGCCGAATCAATGGGAACCAGATAACTGACCCCCAATTTGTCATCGTGTTCGGGATCGAGGGGCAATTCTTTTTTCCTGACCTCACGCATCTGCTCGCCAATACTGATCCCTCTGAATGCGGTAGAATCATCGGTAAACAGAATCTTAAATATCGGAGAATGAGCGGAAATCGGATCGCTACAGGCAGACAAAAAAATCATTGCCGCCAGGCCAAAAGCAAGGAAATATGCATTCACAGTCCGAAGGTTCATGAATCTCAGATTGTACGGGCAAATTGCACAAAATAATCCAGTGATTCAGGATTTTTCATCGCATCTTTACTGGCAGCTTTTGTTACAGGTACACCCATAAGAATTTTTTTCACCGGTGTCTCCATTTTCTTCCCACTGATCGTGTAGGGAATTTCATTGGTCTGATAAATTTCATCGGGAACATGCCGCGGGCTAAACTGTGTTCTCAGTGCCTGGTTGATCTGCTTTTTTAAGGAATCATTCAGCATTTCTCCTTCCTTCAGCACTACAAACAGCGGCATAAAAAACGCTCCGCCCTCCCTTTCAATGCAGATCACCATGCAGTCTTTTACTTCGGGAATACTTTCCACTGCCCGGTAAACTTCGCTTGTACCGATACGCACTCCGCCCCGGTTGAGCGTGGCGTCCGATCGTCCGTAAATGATGACGGTACCACGACTGGTGATTTTGATCCAGTCACCGTGGCGCCAAAGCCCGGGATACATATCAAAGTAGCTGGAAAAATACCGCTCGTTGCCGGCGTCATTCCAGAAAAAAACGGGCATGGAAGGCATAGGAAGGGTGATTACCATTTCGCCCAGTTCGTCGGCCACTTCCCTGCCCTCTTCGCTCAAGGCTACCACTTTTGCGCCCAGCATCCGGCACTGGATTTCTCCGGAGTAAACCGGCAAAAACGGACTTCCACCCACAAAACCACTGCACACATCTGTACCTCCACTCAGGGAAATCAGCCAAAGGTCTTTTTTCACATATTCGTACAACCAGCGGAAACCTTCAGGAGGTAATGGCGAACCGGTAGAACCCACCGATTCCAGGTGGGCTTCCAGACCCGTATTTCGCAAATCCAAACCAGCTTTCATGCAGGCGATATAAAATGCAGCCCCCCCGCCAAAATGATTTACCCTGGCCTTCACAGCAAAATCCCACAACACCTTCAGGTCGGGATAACCTGCCGATCCGTCGTAGATGACCACTGTCCCCCCTGTGAGCAGGGCGGCGACGGTATAATTCCACATCATCCAGCCGGTAGTTGAGTACCAGAAAAAACGGTCGCCGCGTTTTACATTCTGATGCAGTCCCAGCGCTTTCAGATGTTCGATCAGGCAGCCGCCCACACTTTGGGTAATGGCTTTGGGTTTTCCCGTTGTGCCGGAGGAATACAATATCCACAAAGGATCGTTAAACGGAACCCGCGTAAATACAACCGGAGCTTCCGGGTTTTTCTGGGTTTCTTCCCATAAAACCGCTTTTGGTTCTTCCTCAAAACGGGTATCGGGACTGAGATAAGGAAGAAATACAAGTTTTTCCACTGTGGGGAGAGAATCCATCAGTTGAGCGACTGATTCTTTACGGTCGTAGGCTTTTCCGTTGTAACGGTAACCGTCGGCTGCGATCAGGATTTTGGGCTCAATCTGGGCAAACCGCTCGATGACACTTTCGGTACCAAAGTCGGGAGAACAGCCCGACCACACCGCGCCCAGAGACTGGACTGCCAGAAAGGCGATGATAGCTTCGGGAATATTGGGAAGGAAGGCAGCCACGCGGTCGCCGGCTTTTACTCCGGCACTTCGGAGAAACCGTGCAAAAGACCCTGTGCGCCAGGTTAGTTCCGCCCAGGAAATTTCTGTTAAGCGTGAATTTTCGGATTGAAAGACTATTGCAGGAAACGCATCACTGCGGTTTCTGAATATATGTTCGGCGTAATTGACAGTCAATCCGTCAAACCATTTTGTACCAATCATTCCCGATGCCGGGATGTCCACCACTTTTGTATAAGAACCGGTGGCCATTACTTCGAAATATTGGAATACAGACTCCCAGAACGCAGCGATATGAGAAACCGACCATGCGTGAAGCGACTCATAATCAGCAAATTCCATATCATATTCGCTCTTCAGCCACTGTGTATAAACATACATTTGTGAAGAGCGGATAAAATCTTCAGATGGAGACCAAAGCGGAATATGGGAAGTGGATTGATTCATGATCCGGGAAATTTGCAATAATCAAAAATCATAACATGCCTGAATCAGGCGCAATTTCAAAGTTAAAAAAAACTCAGGCAGCCACAAACAAATCCGCCGAATATGACCAAACATGGCGTAATTATTGCCACAAACCCTGAAACATGGTTATAATCTCAAAAAGGTTGGTTAATTTTGAGCAAATAATGAACCATCCAGCTAAGCGGAATTGTCAATGAGTCTGTTCACAGAAAAATCATTCCAGGGAAAAAGTGCTTTAGACCCCGTCTTGAGAAAACAGCGGGAAAAGGTAGATTTGCTGCTCAAGGAGATGGAGAAAGTGGTGGTGGGTCAGCAAAAAATGGTAAACCGCCTGCTGATCGGGTTGTTTACCAACGGGCATATTCTACTGGAAGGCGTGCCCGGTCTTGCCAAAACACTGACCATCAGCACCCTGGCAAAAGCCCTCAAGCTGGATTTTATGCGTATCCAGTTTACGCCAGACCTTCTGCCTGCGGATTTGATCGGCACGCTGATTTACAACCAGTCCAGTGGAAAATTTGAAGTGAAAAAAGGGCCGATTTTTGCCAATATCATTTTGGCAGATGAGGTCAACCGTTCTCCCGCCAAAGTTCAGAGTGCCCTGCTCGAAGCGATGCAGGAACATCAGGTTTCCATCAGCGATCATACCTACCCGCTCGATCAGCCATTTCTGGTAATGGCGACGCAAAACCCCATTGACCAGGAGGGAACCTACCCGCTGCCTGAAGCCCAGGTGGACAGGTTTATGATGAAGGTTTTTGTCTCCTACCCCACCAAAGAAGAAGAAAAAGCCATTATGCAGCGAATGGCCAAAACTTCCCGGAATATGGAAATTGAGGAAGTTTTTACCCGCGAAGATATATTTGAAATCCGCCAGATCATCGATGAAATTCAGCTTTCAGGCAAACTGGAAGATTATATTGTCGATATCATTATGGCTACCCGGTATCCGGAGCAATACGGCATCGCCAAACTCCAGGAATATATCGAATTTGGCGCTTCTCCGCGCGCAAGTCTGGCCCTTAATCTCGGCGCACGCGCCCATGCTTTCCTGCAGGGAAGAGGGTATGTGCTTCCCGAAGATATTAAAGCCATCGCACATGACGTGCTCAATCACCGGATCATTCTCAACTACGAAGCCGAAGCCGAAGAATTCACCAGCAGCGACTGCATCGACCTGATCCTGAGAAATGTAGAAATTTAGGGTAAATTTTTGCTGAAAATTTTATTTTAATGTTTTGAGTGCTATATTTGTGCCCTCATTACAGAGTAGCACACATAGCTCAATTGGATAGAGCACCTGACTACGGATCAGGAGGTTGAGGGTTCGACTCCTTCTGTGTGTACGAAAAATCCCGTCCTTTTTGGATGGGATTTTTTTTAATTCTAATTTTCTTCATGGCCCTATCATCAGGTTCTCAATTCTCTATTCTGAAGTCAGAAGTCAGATTTTAGAAGTCAGATTTTAGAAGTTGATGGCGGGTGCGCTTCTTATTTCTCTATTCTGAAGTCAGAAGTCAGATTTTAGAAGTCAGATTTTAGAAGTCAGATTTTAGAAGTTGATGGCGGGTGCGCTTCTTATTTCCTACTTCTCAATTCTAAAATCTGAATTCTGACTTCCTGCGAAGCGACGCATGCCAGTATATCTGGCTGGGATGCCACGGGTAATGTCCTTGCGACTTACCGCATGGAGTTATGGAAAACCGAAGACGACCCCAACTCGGAGACCTTCGACTACACCTTCACTACCCTGGACAAGCCCACTCCCCAAACCGGCCCGGCCACGACCCACACCCGCCTGCTGAGTTTGAAATATTATGAGCTTTCCAACCATCTCGGCAACATTTTGGCTACGGTTTCCGACAAAAAAAGTGTTAACTTAGACGACTACGACGGAGTCTTTTACATCGCCTCGTATGCGGCGGAGGTGTTGAGTGTGCAGGACTACTTTCCCTTTGGCACGGCGATCCCGGGGCGTCCAGCAATCTTTCGCTAAAGTTATCACCTCGGTGATTTTGGGAAAACATCCTGGATTTTTGTTAGGTGCGAAGATTTTTCTTTGGTAAAGATTTTGCAATTTGCTGTTGATTAAACAAAAGAGTAAATGGCGCGGGATATTTTTCATCAACACGTCAGGGAAGCATTGGAAAAAGAGGGCTGGAAGATTACCCATGACCCTTTGACCCTGATGCCTGAAGAAGATGGTGTTGCCGTTGATCTGGGAGCGGAAAGGATTATCGCTGCTGAAAAAGAACAAGAAAAAATTGCAGTCGAGGTAAAAAGTTTCCTTTCTCCGTCCCTGACCTATGCCTACCATGAAGCCGTAGGTCAATATCTGAATTATCTGATTGCGTTGGAGGCATCAAATGAAAAAAGAGATTTGTTTCTGGCCGTAACCGACGAAATTTTTGACCGTTTTGAAGAAAAGAAACTTATCCGCTTGTCTATCGAGCGATATCGGGTAAAAATTCTTATCTTTAATCCCGAGACCAAAGAAATTGTATCATGGAAAAAATAGAAAAATTCCGGAAAGTAATCCATGAGGTCATGAATGAATATGCTTCCTACTTCAAGGTTGTCAGCCCGGATTTGAAGTATGAATTTATCCTCGACCCGGAGAACCACCATTATCAGTTATTGCGCATCGGCTGGCATAACCGGAAGCGGGTGCACTTTCTCGTCTTTCACCTGGACATCATTGATGGGAAAATATGGATTCAGCAGGATAATACAGAAACCGGGATCGCCTATGATCTGGTTAAAAAGGGCATTGCCAAATCCGAAATTGTCCTCGCCTATTTTTCCCCCAGCCATCGAAAATACACCGATTTTGCTGTGGCATAACGGACAAGGGTAAGCGTTTTTCCCTGCCCGCCGGACCCCTTTGGCTCGGCGATGCCGGGGCGTTCTTTGAATCTGGGTGAGTATCGGTTTGGGTTTCAAAATCAGGAAACAGATCCCGAAATCTACGGCACAGGCAACGCCGTTTCCTACAAGTACCGCGTCGAGGATGCCCGGCTGGGGCGGTTTTTGAGTGTGGATCCGTTGAGTCCGGAGTATCCGTGGAATTCGCCGTATGCTTTTTCGGAGAATCGGGTGATGGATGCGGTGGAGTTGGAGGGGGCGGAGCCAATGGATCCTGTATCCCTCCTGCAACAAATAATTTGGGATGTAATGTCTTTATGGGAGCAAGGGAAACAGAGCCAAAGGGATTGGTTTAAGGATGCCAAACCCAAGTTTTTTCTTGCCCTTAATAGTGATTTTGATCTGGTTAATGGAGGGATTATGTTTACCAGCAGTAAGCCTTATACCGGTGGTGAAGAGACAAAACGATCAACAGGCTCCCATACAGAAATAGTGAATTTAGATATGCTGTTGGACTTGCTTGCCGCAAGTAAAGCTACTGCTGATGATGCTGTACAAATAGCAAATTCCTGGGGGAAAATCCAGAAAGCTTTTGCAGAAGTAAAAGCAAGCCAGGTTTTGGTAAAAGAACGGAACATTATTGGGAAGGAACCTTTCACTGGAATGATTCTTGAATTTGAAGATCAAGTTCTTCGGGCAACAAAAAAACTGGATTTATCGAAGATGAGTCTATCAGAGCATTTTGCAGCAAGCAAAGGTATGTTCGATACGTTTCAGATTCTTAATTCAGCTGGAGAATCTTTAAATTCACTTCCTCCCGAAGAAGGAGAAACAAGATTGGATACATTTAGGATAGACACAATATGGGAATATGAAACTCCGACTGGCAGAACAGGAAGATTAATCTATCGAACAAGGCCTGCCGAAACTAAAAAAAGTAAACCCGATGATAATTGAAAATAAAAACATGCCCAAAATCAGGCCATTCCTTGATCTGGGAATAAATATATATCTAATGGCTTTTATGTTTCTTGTTTTTATCAGTTGTCAGAAAAGGGATCAGGAAATATGGTTGGAATTCCATCATTTCTCGGAGATTAAGCATAATGGGGATATCTATGTAAGGACAAAAAGCGGAAAGGAATCTTATGTTTTCAGATTGAATTATGATAATGGCGATATTTGTGAATATAACCTTATTAAAGATGATGAGATTTTTATTTTAGATGGCCCATACTTCTGTTTGAACCCGGATCAGGACACTGTTGTTAGTGGCGAAATGGATGACGGGGAATATCATTATAAGAGATTCTATGAAAACGGGAAATTTTACAAAGAAGTAGTTTATGATGAAGATGAGTTTGGAGCAATTATTGATTATGATTCAATTGGTAATATTGTTTATTACTGCAGAACCTATCAGGATACATGCTTTTACAAAGTTAGATACGACTCTTCAGGGAACTATAACGGTCATAATGGACATCCCTTTACCGTAATCAGAGAAATAGATAAGAAAAGTAAAGGCTCAAACAAAATCTATGGATACGTTTATCTGGTAGAGGAGCCGGGGATAGATACCTCCTTTATATACCTGCGATACCCCGAACTACTTGCACAGGATCCATTGGCAAAAGGAAAGATAAAAAAAACAGATAGCTTGGAATATTATTTTGAAGTTCAATTCTCAAAGGCTGGGACTTATGATATTCCTTTCCTGACAGAACGATGTAAATTGGGAAGTAGTATGCTATTTACAAACACCTTCGAAATATTTGCTGAAACAGAATAAACTTCAGGAGTGATGGGTGCCTTATGTCAGCAACGCTGAATTTTTCCGCGAGGTACGGACCTGTCCCTACTGCGATGCCACCGGCAATATCCTTTCGACCTATCAGGAGGCGCAAATGATCGGATATATGGCGACTATTCCTACTTCTCCCAGATCACATCAACACCATAATTGTTGAAAAGCGCATCTTTGGTCATGATTTTTAACCCTTCGCTTTTTGCCTGATCAATGATCATCCGGTCAAAAGGATCTCTGTGATAATGGATTAATTACTGTAATATTACCGCATGGGTATCGAGAAGGATGTCCATTTACATATTCATTGAAAATCTTCGATCGGATCGTCAAAATTATCCTTCATGGTGATCATGCCTTTGGCCAATCCTGCCACACGGACAGCTTTTTTGTTCGACTTTTGAGCCTGATATTTGAGATAGTCAATATAATCAGCCACTTTTTTCTGTAGCTCGCCCGGCAGTGCAGAAATTGCGTATAAAGTTGAATGGCCCTCATGGATAAATGGATTTAATTAATCACTTCCTTCTACGGCATTAATTTACGCTTTGTTTGCCGGGATTCAAAGGTACTGGGCAAGGATTGATACCTGCCATAAAAAGCTTCCCAACTGTTTGCGCGAAAAGTACCATCTTCCAACCCAAAAATCGTTACCTTAGCCAACGCCGCGCCGGTCTGATTTCCCCATAAAACCCGTGCCCACGGCGCAAAATGCAGCCATTTTCCCCCGCTCTTCCAAAGAGCGGGGGCTAGGGGGTGAGTTCAATTTGGCCGTTCTTTGAATTTGGGGGGGTATCGGTTTGGGTTTAACCTGTCCGCCTAAGAGGATGGGAAGGAATCGGATGGGGAGGTAACAGGCGCGGGGAATAGCCTGGATTTTGGGGCGCGGCTGTATGATTCGCGGCTAGGGCGGTGGTTAAGTAGGGATGTATTCGAGCATAAAATGCCGGGATGGGGTGGGTACAATTATACGATGAATAATCCTGTCAGTTTGATTGATCTAGACGGACAACTTCCCCGCTTCCCTCGAAACAAAGCCATAACAACTGCTGTTAAGAGATTCGATTCAAACATGTTAGCAGCAAAAAAGACTACCCAAATTTAGGCAAAGAGGAGGTAACAGATTTAGGCAATCTGGAGGTAGCAAAAATGATACAGATATTGGTGTCCTTATGACAGATAGAAAAGCTTGGGAAAGGGTAATAAATGATCGCACATATGGTCCTCAGTTAAAAGAAAAATTCGATGAGTTAACGGAATCTGGCAACTATCTCCGACTTGATGAGGGGTTACATGAAGATTCCAAAAATAAGCTAGGAAGACTCAAAAAAATTATCTCTACAATTCCAGATTAAGTAGTTATGAAAATCGATCGTTTTGAGGATGTTTCATTATTGATTTTGGATAAAGAAGGATATACAAAGTTCCAATCTTTTATTCAAAACCCTTCGAACCTGAAAACGGAGCGAATTATTAAAGAAATGCTAGATAACCTTTCCAATACTGACCATACCTGGACAGAGTTTGAAAAGGAAGAAGCCAGATTAACAAGGAATGAAATTGGCAATAAATGGGTGGATTTGGTCAGTTATTCGCTAATGGGGGATCCTAATGAGGGCGGCTATATGGAGTTAGTTACCCATGATTATCTTGCGTTTACTTCAAGCCTTATTCTTAAGAATCATTGGTATATGAGCCCGGGATTTTATTTTTCTCGTTCTTTGCTAAATTTTCTTCTGGATAAAATCCCGCTCCTATATAAGCATATATATAAGCCCGGGTATTTCCCTACGTTCGAGGAAATCCCAATTGAAGAAATGCCGTTTGATCTTAGAATTTTCCCAAAAGAAATCGGCAAGAGCATTATGCTTTTAGAGCCAGAAAAGGATATAGAACAACTTGCATTTCTCCAGGCTGCAATTGCCGACTATTTAAAGGATCGCAATATTATCTTATTTAAACATTATAGTTAGAGTTATGAGAGAAAAAATGAAGAAAGGTGCTCTATTATTTGGAGTTTCTTTAGTTATTATTGGTGTTGGAACAAAATTTAAATTTCATCCTATTCAGCTTTCAACGCCCGTTTCTCCTAATACTGGCGGTAGTATGCTTACAATGACCATCTCCGCTCCTCTAGCGATTGCTTTTACCTTTTTTCTTTTACTTGTTTTGGCATTAATCTGGTCAATATTCGAAAAGAAAAGATATCGCGAGTAAATGTCATTAATTCCAGGATTCTTTTTGGGTGAATGAATACTCCCCCCGCCTCGGGTGAACCCACCCATATCAGGTTTGAATACGACGGACTCGGCAACCGGGTAAGCAAGGAAGTGGAGCGAAACCTCAATCCTCCAGCGCTTTATCTCTGATAATCTTTGTAATCATCTGCTCCAGTTTCAGGGTGCGGAGGTATAATAGTACAGATACTGCCGACAGCCCCAGCATGCCCACATACATGATGAGGTCTGCGCCCCTGCCGATTCCCAGAAAATTGGCGATGACTGTACTCGAATCGGGAAAAATCGAAAATATGAGTCCGGCAATCAGCACCACCATCACCAGTACCCGCATGACGGGCTGGCGACGGAGCCTGCGATAAAATAATGCCAGCAAAAATACCAGTACCGGTACCAGAATAAATTGAATGGGTTTCATCAGAAAAATAGTTTTCGAATCATCAGATCGGTCAGAATTCCCAGCGCATCCAGCGCCGATTGCCCCTTCCCTCTGGCGTAAGGTGAATACACCACCTCAACAGGAATTTCTTTCCAGCGCAATTTGTGTTTTCTGATCTCTGTCAGAATTTCTGTCGCATGGGCCATGCCGTTTTCCCGAAGTTTTATCTTTTCCAGTGCGAGGCGGTTCATGGCGCGCAAACCGTTGTGCGCGTCGGTAAGCCATAGACCTGAATAAAGGAAGTTTACCAGCACAGCCGTTTTCAGCAAAATCCGGCGGGAAAAGGGAACTTTACTCCGACTCTCTCTGTCCAGAAACCGCGACCCCATGACGATGTCTGCCGCGCCATTTTCCAGCACAGCAATCATCCTGTCAATATCCGCCACCCTGTGCTGCCCGTCGGCATCAAAATGAACCACAAAATCTGCTCCCGCTCTATTTGCATACACCATCCCCGTCATCAGCGCTGCGCCCTGTCCAAGATTGATTTCATGCCGGATATAGTGGATTGCGACGTCACGCAGCCTGTCAGTTGTGTCATCGGTCGAACCGTCGTCCACCACTACCACCTTCCATCCTGCATGGAGGAGGCCCGTAACCGTCTGCCAGATGACCGCAGCTTCATTGTAAGCCGGTACAATCACCAGGGTTCGGTTACGGGCGGGGAGATGGGGTTTCATTTATTGATGAACAAGTTTACCTGTATAGGTTTTGTCCTGATTTTCAATCTGATATATATACACACCGCGAGGCAGATTGGGAAGGTCAATTTTCTCACTCAGCCTTCCTTCAAAGCTAAAATTCCGGCTCAAAACCAGTTTGCCGTCCGGGGCAAAAAGCCGGAATTTGCTTACAGCCGGGCCGGAAGCCAGAATCTCAATATTCAGGAAGCCGGAAAATGGGTTGGGGGCAATCGAAACGCGATTTTGGCCCACTACCCTTACCTGAACGATCTCTGAATAATCAAATTTTCCGTCGAAATCAATCTGCCGCAGGCGATAGAAATTGACACCCGTAATGGGAGTTTCATCCAGAAAATGATAGTCAACGGGCTTTTGGGTGGTTCCCGAGCCTTTTACAGTTCCTATCGCTGAAAAAGCCCGTCCATCTTCGCTTCGCTCCACTTCAAATTTATCGTTGTTGAGTTCCCATCCGGTTCGCCAGGTGAGGTTTACCCCGTCTTCACTTTCTTTACCCGCAAAGTCGAGCACCTCCACCGGGAGCGGAGTACTGGGGTTGCCGCCTCCAAAACCCGAAAATCCGCCGGTAAAGGTCGCCGTAAACGTGTGATTGGAACCTAACGCAGCATAACTAACCGAGGCATTGAGGGTAGCATTCTGATTGGCAGGACTCAATCCACTGATCGGCCCTACAGATTTGACAAGTTTGAAATCGGAGGTTGTATAGGCCACGTTGCTGTTGGCTACCCAGCCGGTAAACTCGGCATCTGTGTAATACAGCGTAATGTCGTATGAATCGCCTCCGCCCGGGCTGTTATTGGTGGGAGTAACGAGATATGTTTTATCTGCCAGTTCGTGCCCTGCGGTGAGAGACCATGCGGACTGCGCACCCGTACCTGCCCTGTCAACTGTTACCGAGGTACAGCCGTAGTCATACGAACTGTTATTGGTGAGACTAAGCACGATTTCTGATCCGTCGTAAAAGTGAACCGTTTCATAAGGGCCAAAGTATTGCGAATCGGTGGAGTTCAGAACGGATTCGATGGATGTACCGCCGGTTGTATGAATATCCACATTGTCAATGGTAAAGGCGGGGTTTGATCCGGTACTATTGGCATTATTGGTCCAGCGCCAGCCGATAAAGTAAGTTGTATTATCCACTGCCCCCGGCAGGGTAACTGTGCGGGTGGTCGCGGAGGTTACTCCTACATAAGGAGCCGTTGTGGTGCCTTCAATCAGAAAGAAGGTTGTGCCATTCAGTGAATAATACAACCGCCCGTAGTCTGCGCCAGACTCTCCGTTGCACTTAAAATCAAAGGTGATTTCCTGGCCGGTATATCCGGTACCATCAATCTGCGGAGTACTGATCAGCGGGTCTTCGGCCACCGTGTTATCGTAAGTAGGATTCACCCCGTCATCAGAGACATAAGCGCTTCCTGAGCCCGTCATTCCGCCATTTGCGCCGTCAAACCAGTAGTTAAATCCACTTCCGCCAAATAAGCCTCTGCTCCAGCTCGAACTTCCCAGCGAACCGAAAGAGATGGCTGTTTCAAAATCTTCGGTAAAAATGGTAAAACTCGCCACCGGCCCTGTATCATCATCATTGATGGTGAGAGTATGGGTCTGACTATAGCTGGCTGTGGTGGCATCGGTAGTACCCGAAATCACAAAGGTCAGGATAATGGTTTCTGCACTTTCATCCCCCGAATCGTCATAAATCCGGATGTCCACGTCCTGCGTGGCAACGCTTCCGTCGGGGAAGGTGAGTTGTTTGCTGGGATTCAGAATATCGTAGTCAGTCCCCTCCGTCGCCGTTCCGGCAAGGTTGATGGTCACCGTCGCATCTCCTGTGGGCGCCGCAGCAATGGACATTTCAACTGTAATATCGGTGTAGTCGCGGCAGGAGGTGGTAGAAGTTGTGGTTTCGGTGGTGGACGAACTGGTGAGGGTAAAATATATCTCCGGATCGCGGGGCGGTTCAACCATAAACATCCCGTTTCCATGCGTACCTGCCAGCAGGAAATTGTCGGATGATCTTAAAGCCAGCGAACTGGTAAGCGCATAGCCAATACTTGTGCTGCCAATCCTCGTCCAGGTGGTTGACCCGGCATTGAGGGTTGAGGTGCAATATAATCCGATACTGGTTCCCACGATATAATAGGTAATGCCACCCTCAACAATAATAGAGGCAGACCGGAAAGAAGCAAGTGAAATATTTCCTTCCACCAGCGACCATGTTGGGGTAGCCGAATTGGCATTCGTAGTATGATAAACGCTATTGATACCGTAGTTGGAATAGGTCACCAGAATCTCATTATCGTCATTGGGGTTCACCGCGATGCTGCTTACAATCCCGGCACTGGCTGTGCCCGGTGTAATGTCGGTTGGCGCTGTAGCAGCCGCCCCAAATGCAGGGTCATTGAGCCGGAAAACTTCCCCGACCTGTGTGCCTATGTACAATACCCTGCCGGCATCGCTGCTTCCATAACCACTGCCACGGGTAACCGCCAGCGAGCGGATATTTCCGCCGACAGCTCCGCCGACGCCAGTCATGGTTGTCCATGTTCCGGAGGCAACCGAAGACGCAGCAGTTGTGCGAAACAAATCTGTACCTCCTGCAAAATAAAGAATTTCGGTATTGTCCGGGTCAAGGAAAAAATAGGTAACGAAAATGCTGGTGGAAGCTCCGCTGGGCGTAATAAAAGTTCCGTTTCGCCGGAGAGTACCATTCTGGGAACCAAAGTAATTGATTCCTCCGGTTGAAATCCCTACGGCTACCCCGTCGCCCGAACCAATTTCGGTGTGAGAGGTTCCGGTGGACGATTCTGTTGTACCGTTGTCCTGTGCACCACCGATCACATAATCACTTCCCACTGTCGGATCAATGGCCACATGATAATACTGATAGGTAACGTAATCATTGTTCAGGCTGGTCCATGAAGGGGTACCGGCAGTTATATCCGCACTATGAACACCGCCATCCGTTCCGCTGTACAAAACATCATTGTTGTTGGGAGCGAATGTAAGCACGTGAATATCCGGGTGGTGGTTGGTGTATTTTGCATAACCACCGGCACTGGCATATCCGCCGATGCGGGTAGTATTACCGGTAGAAGTAAATCCGTCGGTGGATCGGTAAATATTGGTTCCGCCCACAAAAACCGTTGAAGCATTATCTGGCTTTACCGCTACCACCAGATCATATCCTCCCTGAATGGCAAAGGGGTCATTTCCATCCGAGCAACCAGTTTCATCGGGCAGATTGGCGGTCAGGTCTGTCCAGGTAGTTGTGCCCTGATCCCAATGGAATAAGTCCGCTTCCACCCCGGCAGTGCCTGCACAGTCGCTGGAGAAATCATTATCGTAAAGGGCGTATAAAATATCTTCATCAGAAGGTGCGATCGCAAGAACCACCCTACCATAGTTTCCTGAGGTACTCCAGGTTCCGGGCGTACCGTTTCCGGCAATACGGGTCCATGAAGCGACATCACCTGTGGTGGAAGTCCAGACCCCATCTATGGTAGAAGCCAGTGTACCTGAAAAAGCGGCATACAATCGTCCGGCAGAAGTAACTACAATGTCGGTCATGTTGGAAGTAGAAGCGCAACCCGGCCCTAATACCGCAGTCCATGTACTCCCCCCATCCTGTGAGCGGAGAATCTCTCCCAGAGAGGCTGCATATACGTCGCCGTTGGTGGGGTCAACTACCAGTTTGCTGATAAAATCTGCGCACTCATCAAAACTTTCGAGCGAGCCGGTGTTCGAATTTCCCAGAAAAGTCCAGGTAGAACCATTGTCCGTTGACTTCCAGATACCTGTGCCATAATAAAGAGAACCCAGAGACGCACTGTTTCCACTGGCTTCGCCTGTGGCATAATACCAGGTATCTTCCTGTCCGGAGCGGGTATCCTGAGCGATGGCAGTTACGTTATGAATTTCATCATTGGAGGAGACTTTGGACCAGGTGGTGCCGCCATTGGTGGTGCGATACACTCCAGAGCTCACGCCTCCGGCCATAATGGTGCTGTTGGAAGCATAACGGGTATCAAAAACGATGGCCCGGGTTCTGCCGCCGAGGTTGTTGGGGCCTCTTTCGGTAACGGAAAAAGCGGCACTTCGCTGGCTGGGATTTTGAACCGGCGCGCGGAAAGCCTGCGCGAGTTCCATCTGCCGGATACCTTCGGGGATTTGCCCGGTTGCGGGATCCTTCCGCATGTCAAATTCAAAATCGATTCGATCCTGGGTTATCAGCGCCCTTTCTTCCAATGTAATTTCGTCTTCCTCTCCTTCTGATTCGCGTTCATCTCCGGATACATCAGCGGGCAGATTATAGGCAACAGCGGGGAGCAAATCGTGGACATATCGGTAGGAAGTAGTATAAAAAACTGCAGAAATTCCTGTTAGGGCAAGAAGGGAATAAAGCAGTCGGGTAGTGAATACGTTCATTGAATAGATTATTTACTAAATGAAAACCACAGCCCCGGTAGTTACACCAGGGCTGTCGGTAATATACAAAAATATAACTTTGGGCTTCGGATTTCAAGACAATTTATGCGCCTAACGAACCATTAATTTTCGGAAAACATTATATTCCTCAGACGAAAATTTCAACAGATACATACCGGCACTCAGTTGAGGTATCTGCAATTGAATGTTTCCCTGTTGCAGCATAACCGGTTCGGTATTTGCCCATACTTCACGTCCCTGGTTATCAAGAATGCTGATTTTTGCCGTTCCCCTGAGATTTCCGGCCCATTTGAGCGAGATTCTTTCCTGAGCCGGGTTGGGAAAAACTTCCAGCGCGATGTGATTGATCAGGTCTTCACTGGCATCAGCCACCGTATAACGCACAAACAGGCGGGGTTGCTGGCCCTCATCTGCATTGTTGTGGGAACCAAACCGCCGGGAAGTACTTGCGGTGGATTCATTTCCTATCAGTATCCAGCCAAAATTGGAATCAGGATGCGCAAGCCAGTAATTGACATCAGCGACCATGCCTGCACCTGCCCAGGTATTGTTTCCGGCGGTAGAAGGCACATCCTGGCTGCCACTCGAATTGGCAAGAAAATCACCTCCGGCACTTACCCATTGGGTTGTATCATAAAACCGGTGAATCCAGGTAGCATCCCCTCCTGTAGAAGCCGCGCCCGCACCTTCGTTACCGGCGGCGGCGGATGTACCTTCTCCCCATGAGGCCATTACCCGGTGAAGATCGATCGTTTGAGATCCTGTACCACTGCCCATGGTCATGTTGAGAATCAGCGATACGCTGTCCACAACTGCATTGGCGGGGAGGGATGAAAAAGAAAAATGAACCAGTCCGCGGCGAATGCCCCCGGTGGCCTGCCCCGTTCTTCCGGAGAAAAAGTAGTTGCCACTTCCATTGCTCAGCAATCCGCCTGCATCTTCGATCAGGGTGTTGTCAAGGTCTGCGACAAGGGTGGTTGCGCTCTGTGCCCTCAGGTGCTCTACGTCTGAAAACACAGCAATAAAACATACAAAAAAGACAAAAAAACCGCTCCAATTCAGTGTTAACTTTGGAAATGAATGTTTCATAAAGAAGGATTTAGAAATTTAGGTAAGAATTTTGCTTAAAATAAGTATTTATCATCCGTAAATTTACCCTAATAATAAACTTTCCATTTTTCTAATATTGCTTTTGTAGTTCCGGGTTCGCCACTATGTGAAAATTACTGTATGCTTAACCGGACAATTCACTTTTTCCTCACTCATAAACCCATCGTTTTTCTCCTCCTGGCAGCTATTCTGGCGGGCGGTGTGCTGACTTCTCCATTCCCCAATGCATGGAACGCTGTCGTCCCTGAGGCCCGTATTTCTGTAGATGCCATTCCCGATCTGGGCGAAAATCAGCAGATAATTTTTACCCGCTGGCCTGGCAGATCGCCACAGGACATCGAAGACCAGATCACCTACCCGCTCACTACCGCCCTGATGGGTATTGCTGGTGTAAAGACCGTACGAAGTACCTCTATGTTTGGTTTTTCCAGCATTTACCTCATTTTTGATGAGACAACAGAATTTTTCTGGAGCCGTTCGCGCATTCTCGAAAAGTTGAATGCACTTTCGCCCGGCACACTCCCCGAAAATGTACAGCCTCAGCTGGGGCCCGATGCCACTGCCCTGGGGCAGGTATTCTGGTACACACTTGAAGGCAGGGACAACAACGGCAACCCCACCGGCGGCTGGGATCTTCACGAGTTGCGATCGATTCAGGATTTTCAGATAAAGTATGCCCTCGCCTCCGTAGAAGGAGTAGCCGAAGTCGCCTCCGCCGGCGGATTTCTTCAGGAATATCAGGTGGATGTGGATCCCATTGCCCTCAAAGCCCACGATCTTACGCTGGGACAGATTGCAGAAAGTGTAAAAAACACTAACCTCGACGTGGGAGCACGAACCATCGAAATCAACCGCGTCGAATACACCGTCAGAGGACTCGGGATATAAAATCCATCCACGACCTGGAAGACGCCGTCATCACCACCCGCAACCAGATTCCGGTGAAAATCAGGCAGGTAGCCCGTGTAACACTCGGTCCTGCGCCGCGTAGAGGGGTCATGGACAAAGGCGGCGTGGAAGTTGCCGGGGGTGTGGTTGTCGCCCGCTATGGCGCAAATCCGATGCGGGTCATAGAGTCAATTAAAGAAAAAATCAAACAACTAGGCCCGGGGCTTCCCCAAAAAACACTCAGCGATGGCACGATTTCCCGGCTGACCATTGTGCCCTTCTACGACCGCAGTACCCTGATCAATGAAACACTGGGCACACTAAAAAGTGCGCTTATCCTTGAAATCCTGATAACGATTCTGGTCATCGTCGTCATGATTCGAAGTCTGGGCGCTTCTCTGCTTATTTCCGGGCTTCTTCCGGTTGCTGTGCTGGTGACATTTGTGGCGATGCGCGGACTGGGAACAGAAGCCAATATCGTCTCGCTTGCCGGTATCGCCATTGCCATCGGCACGATGGTAGATGTTGCCATTGTGCTAACGGAAAATATTCTTCAGAAACTGAAATCCGATCGTTCAGATTCTCCTCCCCGGCGCAAGGTTTCGGAGGCAGCAAAGGAAGTAACGCCGGCTATCCTGACCGCTATCCTCACCACTATCGTCAGCTTTCTGCCTGTATTTTTTCTCGAAGGCGCGGAAGGAAAGTTGTTTCGCCCGCTGGCTGTTACCAAAACCCTTGCGCTGGCAGCATCACTCGTGATGGCCGTAGTGATTGTCCCGGCATTTGCCCATCTCACCTTCAATCACCTGAGGGTGGAAAAATGGGAGTCGATGATCCGGAAATGGATAAAAAGACTACCGCTGATACGCAAAACAGGCTTTGCCCGACCCGATATATGGCTTATTTCGGCCATCCTGCTTCTGATTCTCGCGCGGTACTGGTCGCCGCTGGGATCGGGTTTTGCCGACTGGCAGCAGGTCGTCTTCACGGCCATTGTCGTTCCGGGTCTTCTTGCCATCATGCTGTTTATCCGCAAACATTACGCTGCATTGCTGATGTGGTGTCTGCGGCACAAAATGGCCTTTTTTTCCATCCCACTGATTCTCACTGCTTTTACATTTACAGTATGGTTTGGGTATGGAGGAATGACGGGTTTTTTGCCTTCATTTTTTCAAAACAACAGCCTGTATAGATATTTCAGCGCGGCCTTCCCCGGACTTGGAAAAGAATTTATGCCCGCACTGGATGAAGGATCATTTTTGCTTATGCCCACCGCCATGCCGCATGCGGGCATGGAGGAAAATCAGGAAATTTTGCAACAACTCGATATGGCCGTGGCCGCTATTCCGGAGGTGGACGTGGTTGTAGGGAAACTCGGACGGGTCGAATCGGCCCTTGACCCCGCGCCCATCTCCATGTTTGAAAACCTGATCCAGTATAAAAGTGAATACAAGACTGATACAAACGGAAACCGGCTTCGGTTCCGGACCAATGACAATGGAGATTTTGTCTATGATTCTTCCGGCAATCTCATGGAAGATAACCGGGGTAGCTATTTTCGCCAGTGGCGGGGCCATATTCATTCCCCCGATGATATATGGAAAGAAATTGCATCTGTACAGCTACCGGGTGTCACCGCCGCACCGCGGCTTCAGCCGATAGAAACCCGGCTGGTCATGCTCCAGACCGGTATGCGTGCCCCTATGGGAATTAAAGTAAAAGGCAATAACCTTGACAGCATTCAGCATTTTGCTTCCCAATTGGAAAATGCGCTGCGCCATGTGGAAGATGTGCAGACTGAGGCAGTTTTTGCAGACCGAATTTTATCCAAACCCTATCTGACCATTGAGATTGACAGAGAAAAAATCGCCAGATATGGGCTTACCGTAAAGAAAATACAGGAAATCATAGAGGTCGGGATAGGCGGAATGCCGGTCAGCCAGTCTATCGAAGGAAGGGAGCGATATGCGATCCGGCTCCGGTATGCGCGCGAACTGCGCGACGATCCGGGAACCATTGCGCGTATTCCCGTGCCTGCTCCCGGAGGCATTCAGATCCCCCTGGGCGAACTTGCAGCCATCGGCTACACCTCCGGGCCTCAGATGATAAGGGCAGAAGACAACTTTTTGGTTGCTTATGTATTATTCGACAAAAAACCCGGTACGGCAGAAATACAGGTAGTAAACAAGGCAAAAGCGGCCATAGAACAAGCCATCGATCAACAAAAGATTCGCGTACCTGCGGGCGTGAGTTATGCGTTTGCAGGTAACTATCAGCAGCAGATCCGGGCAGAAAAAAAACTTCTGATGATCATTCCATTTGCTGTCATGCTGGTTTTTGGCCTTTTGTATCTGCAATTCCGGTCGGTGGCCACCTCGGCGATGATATTCTCGGGCATATGGCTGGCCTTCTGCGGAGGCATGCTGCTTGTCTGGCTCTATGGTGAGCCGTGGTTTATGGCGATCGAAATGGGCGGAATTTCGCTTCGCAATCTTTTTCATATTCATACCATCAACCTGAGTGTTGCGGTCTGGGTAGGATTCATCGCTTTGTTTGGTATCGCAACAGATGATGGCGTAGTCATCGGAACATATCTTCACCAGGTTTTTGACCGGGAAAGACCCACCACCAGAACCGCTATCCGGGAAGCAGTACTGGAGGCGGGAAAAAGACGGATTCGCCCCTGTCTTATGACCACGGCAACCACTATTCTCGCATTATTGCCCATTCTGACTTCCACCGGAAGAGGTTCAGACATTATGTTGTCTATGGCTATTCCGCTTTTCGGCGGAATGGTTATGGAACTGATCACCCTGTTTGTTGTACCTGTATTGTTTGCCGCATGGCAGGAAAAAATTGCATCTGTAAAGTAATATGGAAATAAAAAAATTTCTCCCCCTGCTCTATATCTTCGCCGGACTGTTTCTCGGCTGGCTGATATTTGGCGGGCAATCACACGACCACGACGAAAAACCCGCTGAGCAGGAAGATGTCATCTGGACATGCTCCATGCACCCTGAAATACGCCTGCCGGAGCCGGTTCCCTGTCCACTGTGTGGAATGGATCTCGTACCGATGAACGGAAATGAAACCACCGATTCGCTTTCGCTTTCCCTCTCCGAATCAGCCGCCCGAATGGCGATGATCCGGTCAACTCCGGTTGTGAAAGGCAAAGTCGAAAAGGAAATCCTGCTTCAGGGAAGACTCGTCCCCGACGAGCGGCAGACATTTCAGGTCAGCGCACGCTATTCGGGCCGGATTGACCGGCTTCGGGTCAGCTATACAGGCGCTTTTGTGAATAAAGGCGATACCCTGGCAGATTTGTATTCGCCCGAACTGATTGCCGCTCAAACGGAGTTTTTTGATGCCACCAGCCTGCGCAAAATGAACCCCGCAGTTTATATCACTGCCCGCAACAAACTCAGAAGGTGGAATATTTCCGAAGAGACCATTGACGGTATAGAAGAAGGAAAACCTATCATCAGAAATCTGCAGGTCATATCTCCAGTCTCAGGAACCATCATCAGGCGCAACGCTACCGAAGGGCAATATGTAGGCGAAAGTACTTCCCTTTACGAAATTGCCGACCTCAGCCGCATCTGGGTTTTGTTTGATGCCTACGAAGAAGACGTACCCTGGCTAAGGCTGGGAAACGCCGTTTCATTTACCATTCCCTCCGTGCCGGGAAAAACATTTACCGGAAAAATCAGCTTTATCGACCCTATCGTCAATCCCGCTTCCCGGACGCTAAGCGTCAGAGTGGAAGTAGCCAATCCCGGGCATGTCCTAAAGCCCGAAATGTATGCTTATGGTAAAATTCAAGCCTCGGGCAAAGGAGACGCGACACAACTGGTCGTACCCAAAACGGCTGTATTGTGGACAGGAAAACGATCGCTGGTGTATGTACAGGTTCCGGAAGTTTCGCCACCATTGTTTCAGATAAGAGAAATTATCCTCGGCCCCGATCTGGGAGAAGAATATGTGATTCTCCAGGGATTAAAAGAAGGAGAACAGGTGGTGGTAAACGGTGCATTTAAAATTGATGCAGCAGCCCAACTGGCAGGAAAATACAGCATGATGCACCCTCCGGCAAAAGTAATGGATATGCATGGGGAGGAAAAGAAAGGTGAATCTGTGCCGCATGATTTCAGCAAACAACTGATACCGCTGTTTCAGGCGTATTTTGAACTGAAAAACGCACTCGTGGCCACTGACCCGGAAAAAGCATCAGAGGCTGCGATGCCACTGAAACAAGCCGTAACTGCGGTAGCTTCAAACGGACTTTCGGGGGAGGATAAACAAAAATGGCAGAATCTATCTCACAAAATCACAATGGGTAGCGAAAAGATCATGGCAGAAAAAAAGGAAGTTTCCGTTCAGCGGGAAGCATTTTTTGAAATATCCAATGCTTTTATCCAACTGATCAGAAACTTCCCTGTCGCAGAAATCACTGTTTACCAGGATTATTGCCCGATGGCATTTAACAATACCGGGGCGGGCTGGCTCAGTGAATCAGAACCCATTCTCAACCCCTACTTCGGCGACAAAATGCTCCGCTGCGGGGTGGTCAAACATACATTTATCCCCTCAAAACCATAAACTTCACGGTCATTTTGCCGGTTTTGGTAGTTATCTGGCAAATGTACATTCCATCGAGGTATTCTTCGAGGTCGAGGTAAAGGGTATTGTTGCCCAGTTTACCCGAGACGATGGTTTCTATATGCCTTCCATAGATATCGAGGATATCCACAGTTACTTTCTCTTCTTTGGCAAGATTCACATTCAGTTGTGCGCCATTATCAACCACCGGATTGGGGTAAACAGAAGCCATAGACTGGCCATTGAGCACTACCGAAGCGATATTGCTGTAAGAAAATTTACCGTCAAAGTCCACCTGTCTGATTCTGAACTGATAACCGCCCGGCGGAAGAGGATCAGTAAGGAAGGAATAGTCGGAGCGTTTGTCAGAATTGCCCTTTCCCTCAACAAAGCCAATGGTTGAAAAGTCGTTGAATATATCCCCGGTGGACAATTCTACCTCAAACCCCCGGTTGTTTTGTTCGATACCGGTAGTCCAGGTCAGTTCGACACTACTGCCCCTGGGCCGCGCATTAAAAGCAAGCCACTCCACCGGGAAACCTGTTGCCGGTCCCGTGGCAAGAATATTGTCAATGCCCATGACAGAAGAAGTCACCGGGCCTGGGAAAATTGCTCCCGCGCTATTGTAAATCCACACATTGGATACCTCACTCATCGTGGCGGTATAATCAGCACCTCCCGTAAGATCAGCTGCTTCTATTGGAAAAATCACCGACTGCCAGCCCGAACCGGCGGTCACCTGTACCGGGTTTACCGAAAGAAATGTGCCGCCCGGGCCGTCAAACCGAAGCCGAAGATTGACGTTGGGGCCCGAAAAATTGTTTACGTTCATACGAAGGGTTTTAATCCCTTCACCAATATAATCACCCGCCCAGTGTGCCGTATTAAAAGCCACGAGCTTGGCACCCGCTCCGCCGCTGCCATTGGAAGTGACCTCAAGATAGGCATCACCAGAACCAGCAGGGCCACCGCTGTACACATTGGCAGGCGGATTGGGGTTGGGACCACCGCTTCCCCATGATTTGGTAGTAAAATCGCCAAAATCGTCGAGCTGATCATACTTGACCGTAGCAGGAGGGGGAGGCGGAGTTGCACCCAGCGGAACCCGGTTGGTGAACAATACATTGTTGTCGTACATATTGTAGTATTCGACCAGAATGCTATCGGTCACTGCTGAGGCAAAATCAAGCATCACCGAATACCGCTCACCGGGATAAATATCGACCGTGTCGGTAACTTCTGATACCGGCAGCGGGCGCCCGTCAGATGAAAGAATTTCGGCACTGAGTGCAGCCGGGAAAATGACCCGATTGCGGGTATAACCAATATTGATCATACGGAGGTAAACCTTATCTCCGACATCCGCCGTAATGGAGACCGTGGTATCGTTGAGTTGTTGTTTCGATTTTCCGTTGACCAGAAAATACTGAGGATCAAAGCCGGGCACCGATCCGTTCATAGGAATATTGGTGTGCCAGGAAGTATCAACATCCGAAATGACCCAGGTATAGTCGCTGTCAAAGGCAGGCCCGCCAGTCCATGCATTATTGGCACCACCGGCGGCTTTTACCACTACTCCGCCATACATACCCAGTTGGAGGTGAATGACCGTTTCGACGTGGCAGTGATAAATAAATGTTCCGGCATGGGTAGCTTTGAACTTATAGGTTCCCGTGCCCATGACAGGTGGGATATCAAATGAAGTTGCGCCGACGCCGTCGTTGGCCTGAGATACATCCAGTCCATGCAAGTGAATAGTGTGCGGCATGGAAGACTGGTTGATTACGTTGAGCGTAACAGAATCGCCTTCATTGATAACCAGTAGGGGACTTGGGAGGTTTACATTTCCTCCGAGACCTTCCTTAAAACCCCACAAATCCACGGACGTGCCATCCCACATAATGGCAGTGCCAGATTGCCGGGCCACGAGGTCGAAGGTTTTCATAGTTTGGGCAAAACCCTGAGAAAAGTAAAGAATGAGCAGAAGAAGGAAAGAAATATGTTTTCGAAACATGGATTTACTGTATTGTGATGAAGCCTATCATTCCGTTGGGATATTCTCCGGCGCCGGTAACCGCCACCAGATTGTGGTCGTGAACCGGAAAGGTACCCGGCTTTTCAGGGGTAAGCTCCAGAATCAGGCTTTCATAAGGATCAATAGGAAATGAATCTTTTACTCTTCCCACATGAGCGGGAAATTTGGTGGAATAGAGAATTTCAAGATGGTATCCATGGAAGTGAATCGAGTGTTTGTGAAGGCCGGTATTGCTGATCACCAGGCGAATGGTCTGTCCCACATTGGCTTTGATAATCGCCGTGGTATCGGCCTGAAGATCGGGATAACTTTTTCCATTTACGGTAAAGTAGTCCGGCTCATAGTCGTGACAATTGACTGTTCCGCCGGTATTCAACACAAAGTTCCACATGCTTTCATGTTCGCGGATATCTCCAGTAAACCACGTTTTCCCGAATACAACTGCACATCTATCAGCCCGGCGAGCCCCATATAACTGTTGTCCTGCCCGGAAAGATTGTCGTAAAAAATGTAAAAACGCCCTCTGTTCCATAGGAAAACGAATACGTAGCAGAATCGCCAAGCAATCGCTGCGGCACTAAGGGTTTGTCCCCGCAGCACCTGAAAATTATGTGGCTCTGTATCGTGGTTGATTACTTTCAGATTAATGGTCTGTCCCAGCGCAGCTGAATGACCGAATTTTCAACCGAGAATACAGACGTATCATTAAAAGCCGATAGGAAATGTTTGCGCATCGGGTGTCGCCAGCATGCCCCAAGAAGCCGATATGCAGGGTATATTCGAGTGCAGGGATAGGTGAATTTCACATAATTTTACCCGCCACTGCGGAAGCAGGCTGTAACATCCGCCGCTTTCTATCACCGCAATAATGTGGTTGTATCCCGAAAACACATCCTGAGGGTAAGGGTAACGGGAATATCCACGGTTCCTCCACCACCTATAACGGGCTGTGGCGACATTGGTATTAACGAGACTTTGGTTGGCTTCATAGGGATCAAGGTCAAATCCTGCGCCGGAGATATACCCGGCGTTCTCAGCTACCGTGTAGCAGTTTTACCGTTGCTCCGGCAGGTCCTGATACTCTGGCTGTTTGAGAAGATGGCAAATACGGTCACATCCGGTCTTGATAGTCCGACCATCGTAAGTCCGGGCGTGGGGTGCGTTCCTGCACACAGTTTTTCGCCCTCCACATCACCGGGAATAGCAAAAATCTGCGTGGTATGCTCAGCACATCCGCTGTAATATACCGTAACCGAAGCCCCCGTAAGCTCCAGTCCTGAGACATAGGAAGAATTATTGGGCCCGGGTGTAATGGTTCCCTGGATGGTCGTAGGATCTATGTCTGCCGAGAAAGTAAACGTTTCTCCCGGATCAAAATGGGTAAAAAAGATTTCTACTGCATCATACCCATTGTCATGCGGAGAGATAAAGTTGAAGGAGGAATAACCGGTAGTAGCAGCACCAGCATCAGGCGTAAAGGTCTTGGCAAAATTGTCCCCGGCAGTTCCGTTGGGATCAAATACCATATCCTGCAGCATACCGGTACTCAGGTCAATGACTACTTTTTCGATTTTCATTCCTGCCGGACTGTTGTTGGTAATCTGAATGGAACCGGAAGCATCGGTTGTTGCGTCGATATTGCCACTGCCGGAGGGATCAAATACTACCTGAGACGCCGCACCCGTGCCCTGACAATAGTCAGAAGGCTCATACACCTTGATTTTGCCGTCTCCGTGATTGGTAATCCAGATGGTACCTGCAAAATCTCCACTGTCATCCTGGGTATCTATGCCCAATGGTTTATCGCCAGCGTTGGATATCATAATGATCGCTCCCCCTGTAACGGCCTTACCGGTTGCATTCAGGTTGATCCGGTAAACCTTTTTATTATAACTGACACAGATCAGGTCGCCGGTAATCAGGCCACCAAAATTGGTTGCCTTATATTCAGCCATGCCATTGGTGGAGAGGTTAAACGACAATAAATCGCCGTTTTCTACATCCGGCATAAGGAAATCACCCTCTCGCGGATCTGCCATACCCACAGGCACCGGAGGCCAGTCGGCAGGAAGTGGATTGGGTCCTGCGGTACTGGTGCGAAATACGCCATTGGTATATAGACCTGCGCCTGCGGGGTTTGCCCGGATTGGGTTGGGATGGCCGCCGTAATAACCCGGCCCCGTCACATAATGGAGACTATTTTTGTTATTTACTGAACCAGATTCTGTCGGGTCATAATCATTCGTTACACTGGAAACCCCGGCGACCGGAGGCCCTTCTCCGACCGGGTAACCGCCAAAGCCACCATTGGCGCCATTGTCGGTGGTAAACATATACCCGGCGTTGGTGATGACAATGTCATAGCAGTTGCGAAGCCCGGTGGCATACACCTGTACCGGGCCAGCCGGATCAATTTTGGCCTGGTTGAGTCCGTCATTTCCACCAAAAGGATCATTGGCGTCGGTATAACCTGCGGTTGCACTGACGTTGGCGCGGTCGGGGTCATCAACGGTAGGCAAATTGTATTTATAATCCTGCCCCTGCGCGTCGGTCTGCGTGGGAAGCGCATCGAGCGCGGAGAGACTCATTCTGACAATGGCAGAACTATAGGCATACTCATTGGTTTTGGCAAAATAGTTGGACGGGCCGCCGGCATTGGTAAAACCGCCGATTGAGACAAAAAGCGTATCGCCCCGCATGGCAAGGCCATTGGTGGCGTGATTTTCTTCTGATCCGGGGAAGCCCGCGCGCCAGGTCCACCTTTTCCCCAGGCACTCCCATTCCAGGTAAGGCGGAAAATATGCGAATTGGTGTCAAGATTGAGGTCGCCCGAAGGGCATATGCCCCGATCGGAGATCGGAAAGACACATATATCACCGGATTCGATGCCGTGCCTGAGACCAGCTTATCGGTCAGTTGCGGGTATTTTCGGTAGGATTGAGGGTTCCGTCATCGTCATGGTTGAGATATTCATGATCAGGTCAATCGTCTCGATTGGGCAGTACAACTGAATAATCATTGGCAGCATTGCGGACTACTTCATGAACGTGAATGCGGCCATTTTTGCTGGGAAATGTACAGGCGGCCATCAGGGCCAAATTTCAAAACCGTAGGTTCAACTCCGATAGTACCCGAAAGTGTGCTTTCGGTAAAGGACTGACTTTGAAGATTTTGAGAAAACAACAGGGCAAAAGCAAGGGACAGAAACAAGTAAGCTTTGGTAAACCTATGGTTCATGGAAAAATGTCTGTCGCGTATTCAAATTCAGATGGGAATAAAAATGGGATTTAATTCACATGGCAATACTACCAGAACCGGGAGAGGAAACAAATGACAAAAATCATTTTTATTACACCTTTCAGAAAAAATCAAATTTATAAATATCAATTACCTGATTTATTCATTTGCCGGACTCAATGGTATCCCCCGACGTATTTTCAACACTCTCAAACTGCACAAACCGTACCAGATCATTGATTTTATCCAATACTGATTCTATATCTTTTACTTTTTCATAGACCAGCGAAAGGAACTTCTCACTTTCTTTCAGGGCTACTTTGGCCGTAAATGTCTGGACATAGTCAATTACTTTTCCAAAGACGCGGGACTGGAAAAAAGGGGAGTCCTGATTGGACACAAAAAACAATCTCAGCTTATCATTTTTTAACACGACTCTTTCGACCCCTACCCTGCTGGCAGCTTCTCTGATACGGGTCGCATCAAACAACGCTTTTACCTGCCGGGGCATAGGGCCAAAGCGGTCGGTCATTTCTTTTGTGATTTCCTGAAGTTCTTCCTCGGTCTCTGCTGCAGCGATTCGACGGTACAACTGAAGCCGCTCAGGGATACTGGGAACATACGATTCGGGAATACGGATTTCCAGGTCAAGGTCTATTTTACAATCCTCCACCCATACTACTTTTTTATTCCTGATTTCTTCCTCAAACAGATCGGCAAAATGCTCTTCCTTCAGTTCTCTTACAGCTTCATCGAGAATCTTGTGGTACAGGTCGTAGCCGATTTCGGAAATAAATCCGCTCTGCTCTGCGCCGAGCAGGTCGCCCGCGCCCCTGATATCCAGGTCGCGAAGGGCAATATGAAACCCGCTGCCCAGATCTGAAAATTCTTCCATAGCTTTGAGGCGCTTGCGAGCATCCTGAGTCAGGGCAATCTCTGGCGGAGCCAGGAGGTAGCAAAAGGCCTTTCGGTTTGACCGCCCTACCCTTCCCCGCATCTGATGCAGATCTGCCAGCCCGTAGTTGTTGGCTTCATTGATAATGATGGTATTGGCATTGGGAATATCGAGCCCGGACTCTACGATGGTGGTCGAAACAAGAATATCAAATGCACCCTCAATAAAAGCTGTCATCACATCTTCCAGATCGTCTCCCGCCATCTGCCCGTGGGCCACACGTATGCGCGCATCAGGCACCAGTTTCTTCACCGTGCCTGCGATTTCTGTGATGTCTTTTACTCTGGGGTGAATAAAAAATACCTGCCCTCCGCGCTTTAGTTCATATACCAGCGCATCACGTAGAATGGTTGGCGAAAAAGGCGTCACCACCGTTTCTATCGGCTGGCGGTTGGGCGGCGGGGTCGCAATCACCGAAAGGTCGCGGATACCTGCGAGCGAAAACTGAAGGGTACGGGGAATGGGCGTAGCAGTAAGTGTCAGGGTATCTACGGTTTCACGGATGACTTTCAGTTTATCCTTCACATTCACCCCAAACCGCTGCTCTTCGTCGATGATGAGCAGTCCGAGGTTTTTGAATTTCACATCTTTGGAAACAAGACGGTGCGTGCCAATGAGAATTTCGGTTTTTCCCTGAGCAACGGCATCGAGTGTATCTTTTATCTGATTGGAGGATTTAAACCGGTTGACGTAGTCCACGTTTACCGGCATGTCTTTGAGCCGCTCTTTAAAGGTTTTGTAATGCTGAAGTGCCAGAATGGTCGTTGGAACCAAAACAGCAGTCTGTTTTCCGTCAGCCGCCGCCTTAAAGGCGGCGCGTATGGCAATTTCTGTTTTCCCAAAACCCACATCCCCGCAGACCAGCCGGTCCATCGGATGCGGTTGCTCCATGTCTTTTTTTACATCCTCGGTCGTCTTCAACTGGTCGGGAGTATCTTCATACATAAATGAAGCCTCCAGTTCGCGCTGCAGATAGGTATCGGGATGAAAGGCAAAACCCTCCTGCACCTTGCGCTTAGCATACAGGGAAACCAGGTCGTAGGCGAGTTCCTTGATCCGGCTTTTGGTTTTGGCCGTGGCTTTCGCCCATGCGCCGCTTCCCAGTTTGCTGAGTTTGGGTTCGGCACCTTCTTTTCCGGAGTATTTGGAGACTTTATGGAGTGCATTTACATTGACAAAAATGGCATCTCCGTTGGTGTAGATAATTTTGACAGCTTCCTGAATGTGTTCACCCACCTGAATGGTGTGCAGGCCGGCAAATCGCCCGATGCCGTGATTGACGTGAACCACATAATCGCCGGGGCTGAGCTCTCTCAGTTGTTTAAGCGTAAGTGCCTGAGATCTTTGTGCGCTGGTTTTTGTCTTAAAACGATGGTATCTGTCAAAAATCTGATGATCGGTATAGCATGCGATTTTCAGGTGCTGGTCGAGAAATCCTTCGTGAAATTCACCTGCAATGCCATGAAAGACTACGGCTTTATCTACTTCCTGAAAAATTTCTTCGAGGCGGGTAATCTGTTTTTCGTTGGGAGAAAACACATAATTGCCTACCCCTGCTTTATGATTGCTTTTCAGGTGTTCGGCCAGAAGGGTAAATTCTTTGTGAAATGCGGGCTGGGCGCTTCCTTTCCATTCCAGTACCTCATTCTGTTTCTTAAAAAACGGAGTCTGGCAGATTTCGACCACCGGAAAAGCAGTTACTTCATTATAAAAAGCGTCACCGGAGAAATACAGGGTTTCAGGGCTGCTGCTGACTGCGCCGCCGCCACTTTCTTTTACCAGCCGGGCGTAGTGTTGTTCCGCTTTCTGGTACATGCGGTCGAGATCGGTCTGGACAAAATCAAGGTTGCGCGAAAATATCAGCGTGGAAGGCGAAATATAGTCGAGAAAGGAAACACGTTCTTCAGTAAGAAGGCTTCGCTGAATATTGGGAATGAGGGAGATGCGGTTCACTTTTTTCTCCGAAATCTGCGACACGGGGTCAAATATGCGGATGGTATCTATTTCATCTCCCAGAAACTCAATCCGGTAAGGCATGTCATGGGCGAATGAGAATATATCTAGAATCCCGCCCCTGATGGCAAATTGCCCGGGTTCATACACATAGTCTTCCCGCTCAAATCCGTAAGAGTCCAGAAGTTCTTCCATAAACTCCATTCCCAGACTGGCGCCCTGAATGACTTCAAAGGTGTGGCTTTGCAGTGATTTTTTGTTGACTACTTTTTCATTCAGCGCCTCGGCAAAGGTGATGATAATCTGCCGGCCCGATTGGGTGTGGTTGATTTCATTGAGCACCTCTGCGCGCTGGAGCACGTTGGCATTATCAACTTCCTCGATCTGATAGGGGCGTTTGTAGGATGCGGGAAAAAAGAAAATATCTTTTCGGGGCATGAGTCCCTGTAGGTCATTGTGAAAATACAGGGCTTCTTCCTTGTCATTGAGGATGACCACCATATTGCGGTGAACCAGGCGATACAGCGCTGCAATCAAAAAAGCCGGCTGGCTACCCGCCGTGCCTTTGATCTGAAACTTTTCGCCTTTAGCTTCTTTGAGCCGGGAAGAAAAATCAATCAGGTGATTATCAGCCTGATAGAGATGCAGGATGTCTTCAATTTTCACGGTCAGAATTCCTTTATACAAAACTAGCAGGCCCGGATATCCTTTTTGGGGGTATCCGGGTTTACTGCCCCGCAAAGATACGGGGATTTTTTGTAATTTTACCTCAAACTAAATCGGACATGGGAAACATCCTTAATGAGTCTGTTGGGCACACACTATTCCACCAATGAAAAAAAGTAACTGAATGAGTTTATTCGCTATGAAGAGATTTCCAACCTGTTTTATGATGACGATCTGCTTCAAAGAGTGGAAGTGAATACGGATAAAGGCAGAGCAATACTTCGGGTACTATAGCAATAATATTGACCAGGCTGATTTATTGATAGGAAAAGGGAAATGGATAGAAGATGTTCTCAAGGTTTCAGGTAGTATCAGAGATATTCAAAACCTTTTCCATGACTCACACCCAAAAATATCTTTGCAGCCAGAAAACCCGGGAATTGAACCTATTTACAAGTCATTTGGGCTGAAGGGCAACCTTTCAGGTGACTTTTCTGATTTAGTACTATCTTCCTTCAATCTGGTCAAAAAGTATCAATTTGGCTCAATAGGCTCTTTTTCCAATAAATTCCCTTATTTTTTACTTCCATCTGATACAGTTTTATTCAAAAAACATCCTGCCAATCAGGACTACCTTTTTGTCGTCCATCCTGCAATTGAGAAATTCTTGTTGAATGAACTCAGTGAATTAAATAAAAAACCTTCCGATTACGACCTTCCTGATGAATTCATCGATTTCAGAAAGAAATAGAAAAAAACACGGATTCAGAATCATTCAGGATACAAAAAAATGGTCTCCGACCTTGTGAATTCGAAGACCACCGGAATACAATTTATTTTGTCGGTCGTTTCTCAACTGGTTTCCTGATCAGGGCTTCCGCACCAGATTTGAAATCTGCGCTGTGTATTGTTTGTTCTGAAGCCAGAGCAACTTCCCTCCCTTAATAGCCTTAACCGCCGCATAATACTCACTTGTCTTTGCAGGCTGTGTGCCTGTAGCCACCGCATGTGTAGTGAGCGAATAATCCGAAAAAGTAAAACTTCCCGAGTATCTGACAGTAAAGGTCTGCATGGCCCCGACCATCCCCGATGCGCCGGAAGCAAAAAACTGAAACTGATTTCCGGTGAATGTCCACTCTTCCGCACTGGTGGCAAAAGCCATCCCGCCATAAGCGCCGGTCTGTATATTATATACATCCATTCCCTGAAAGCCCGATTCAATCCATACCCCTGTAAGATCTTCCTTTTCTAAGGGAAAATGGTTGAAACGCTCCATTTCATCGATTTTGTCGGGATGGGGAAAATACTGATTGTAAACAGCTTCACTGTTGCATATCACCAGGAAAGAACACAGGCTTTTGTTACTTACAAGCCATGCGATAAAATAACGTTTGTTGTCTGTCAGACTGGTAGCATAGGCCGAGGCAAATTCGATCCGGTCAAAGAACGCATATATATCGTTGGGGTACTTTTGATACTCACTGGTAAAAAAATATTGATTCAGAAACTTCCTCCAGAAAAGGTCTTCATCAGGGGTATTGGAATTGGGGTCTTCGGGGGCGCGAAAAAAATACTGAATCACTTGAATATCCGGGCGGGAATAGGAAATATATTCGTCAGTAGCCTCAACCAGCCAGCCTTCGGCGTTCATAGAAAAGGTTACGGGCTTGCGGGCAGGGACAGGAAAAGCGCCTGCTTTTCCCACCGGAATTGTATGGGCAGGGGGAAGGGAACTGCCATTGCCTGTCGGAGAGATAGTTACAGGCGTCAAGCCTTTTAAAAAACGCTGCGCCTCGGGATTGATCAGAGGGTCATTAACCATAGTCATAATGGTTGCACGCTGATCGCTGCCGGAGTAGGTATAAATATTCAGGGTAAAATTCTGCCCGTCCTTCGATACAGAAGCACTGTTTTGCCAGCGTTTCCAGCCATTCACAAAATCCTCACGCGGTGCAGACTGTCGTTGAATGGTGTAATGTGGCACGACCAGATTATCCCAGTCTGCCTGAAAATCACCTCTGGCAGAGCCAGTTCCTGCAGCGGATTCATAAATACCCACTACAACCCATGAACTTCCTTTTATCAGAGAATACTGAATCCAGCCGTTTCCGGTAGTCTTTTGCCAGCCGGGAAGTTCGTTGTAATTAAAAATGCTGAATGATGTGTTTTGTGAAAATAGCGGGGTAAGGAGAGCGATCATGCAAATGAGGAATATGTAGCTTTTGTTTTTCATAATTTTTGATGCGTAGATAGTCAGTCAGTAGATTTTTTGCTTTCGCGTTTCATCAAACTATTTTCTCCAAATTTCTCAAATCCCTGATTGCCGCAACCTCCCCATAACCCATGATTTTTAAACAAAAATATCCTGTTTTCAGGGGAGAAATATTCTGCTTCGTTTGACGTAATTTGCAGGGTTATGCAACGAAATCTGAAAATCATAACGACCATTTTCTGCGGTTTGCTATTGGTATCTGAATGGGGATTTGCGCAGTCGCCCGTTACCAGTTATGCCCGGGATACGCTGGAGGTAAAAGCACTGCTGGAGAATGGACTGGAACTGGAAGGGCATGATCCCGACTCTGCTATAAGGATCTATGAACAGGCCCTTGCACTCAGCAAAAAAATCAATTATACCCGGGGTGTGATCAGCTATTATACCCATGTAACCTACGTCTATAATTACCTGGGAAGGGCCGATACCGCACTTACGCTTAACCTGGAATCGGTCAGAATTGCCCGGGCTTATGGCGACCCGGAACGCCTGGCCGCATGTTTACACAATGTGGCTGTCTCCTTCGAGCAATTAAACCAATACGACAGCGCCATTGCCTTTTATCTCAATGTGGCAGAAATGATGGAAAAACGAAAGTCTCATCCTTCCCTGTCTCTGGTCTATGCCAATATCGCACACGTCTATCACCAAATCCATGATTACCCCAGGGCTCTGAATTATGCCGAAAATTCGGTCAGACTAGCCCGCCAGTCAGGCGACAAGTGGAATCTGCTGATTGCACTTAACAATTACGCACTTCCCCTGATTAAGTCTGGCCGCTATGAACCTGCAATCTCCAGTCTGAAAGAAGCCATTACTATCTGCCGGCAGACTGATGACAAATACAAGCTCAATACATTACTCGCCAACCTGGGAGATGTCTATCTGAAATCGGGAAAAACCAGTTTGGTTTATCCGGTTTATCTGGAAGGATATCAGCTTGCAGAATCAGTAGAAGACCCGAACGGTATGTGCATCCATCACCGTGGACTGGGATATTATTTTCTCGACGCCAAAGATTGGGACAAAGCGCAGGAATATACCCTGAAGGCACTTCACACGGCGCGTAAACACAATCTTCAAAACCAGTTGGAGCATACCTTCCTCCTTCTTTCCGACATATATCTGGGTATGGGGCAAATGGACAATTACTACCGGTACAGGGCAAAAAGCGATTCTGTATCCGAATTACTGATTTCGGAAGAATTGCGAAAAAATGTTCAGGATCTGGAGATGCGCTATTCGACCCGTTTTCAGCAACAACAGATCGAAGAACTCAAAAAAGCGTCGGTAATCCAGAAATACAGAAACCGTATCAATCAGTTCCTCCTGATACTCACAGCAGGCATAGGGCTTATTCTTGCCATTGTGATTGTTTTCATTCTGCGCACCAGCCAGCAGAAAAGAAAAATCATGGAAAAGGAAAAGTTATGGCTTGCCTCAGAAGCCGTTTTGAGAGGTCAGGAAGAGGAACGAAAAAGGCTTGCCAGGGAAATCCATGACGGACTGGGCGGTATGATGGCCGGTATCGGATTTGCTTTTCGTCACATGAGAGAAAACCTCCGGCTGACGCCGGAAGAAAAAGGGTCATTTGACCGAAATCTGGATATGCTGGACAGCGCAAGCCGGGAGTTGCGGCGCGTTGCACACGACCTTATGCCCGAATCACTTCTGCATTTTGGTTTGGAGACATCCCTCGCAGACCTTTGCAGGGAGATTTCCGGAAGCGGCGTCCTTCAGGTAACCTATCAGTCTTTCGGGCTCGAAAATATGAAGACAGATGCGTCCATCTCACTTACGGTTTATCGTATTGTACAAGAACTTCTGGCCAATACAATCCGGCACGCCAATGCAGATTCAGCCATTATTCAGTTGATTTTCAGGGATAAGAAGTTGCTTCTGATCGCAGAAGATAATGGAATCGGGTTTGATACCCGCCAACTGGAAAAATCGGTAGGTATGGGCTGGAAAAATATTATTTCCCGGATCAGCTACCTCGGTGGAAAATGGGAAATTTTTTCCGAAATCAATAAAGGAACCACATTCACCGCAGAATTTACACCACAGATATGAATAAAATCAGGGTATTTGTCGTGGACGATCATCATATGGTCATCGAAGGAATAAGGGTTCTGCTTCAGGATGATCCCGACATCGAATTTTCTGGTCATGCCTCGCACGCAGCTTCCTGTATGAGTTTTCTGGAGAAAAACAGTCCTGACATTATTTTGCTCGATTTCAGCTTACCAGACAAAAACGGAGCAGAACTGTGCGCCGAAATTACCCAAAAATACCCGACTGCCCGGGTGCTTGGGCTCAGTACATTCAATCAGCAGAGTTATATCCGCAGTATGCTCGACCATGGCGCGATGGGGTACGTACTGAAAAATGCTACCCGCCAGGAATTATCGCTGGCCATCAAGCAGGTTTATAGCGGAAACCGCTATCTGAGTTTTGAAGCTGCAAAAATGCTCCGCGAGGCAAACCAGTCAAAGGATCATTTACCTGCACTTACACGGAGAGAAAAGGAAGTACTTGCCCTGATTTCTTCCGGGAAAACCAATCCTGAAATTGCGGGGCAACTTTCAGTAAGCGTAACCACTGTTGACACACACAGGAAAAACCTTCTGGCAAAATTTAATGTCCGCAATACTGCTGAACTGATAAAAATCGCCGCTCAAAACGGGCTGGTTTAATCTACGGATTTTCCTCCTGCACAAAATTCAGAATCAGTTTTTTCATTTCTTCTTTCTGCGTTTCATCTGCACTATCACTCATCTCATTGTGAGTTGTGTTTTTTAGTTTCACAATTTTCATTCCGAGGTTTTCCTGTTCTGTGGGCAGCGGCAAAACCCCCTCATCTGCGGGCTGGTCGCTGGATCTGAGAGAGTATATCTGTGGGGTCTGGTTTCGGGGAAAAGCCATCCGGCGGTTGTCTAGGGTAATCAGCTTCCATACGAGTGCGGGATTCTGCCGGGCAAAAAGTACCGACATATCACCCCCATTAGAATGCCCCATGACAACCAGGCGGGAAAAATCCCAGTCGGGGAAGTCGTGCTTCAACGCCGCCACAACAAACCCAATATTAGCACTGCCTCTCTCCCAGTTTGGCATGCGCACGACCTGCGGTACACCAGCAAAAGGCAATAACTCATCCGTCGGTAATTCATGCTGAATACTGACAAAAGGGAAACCATTGGCCGCCAGGTATTCTCCCAGAAAAGAATAGCTCAGGTAACTATCGGAGTTATTTTCGCCATAGCCGTGGCTGAAAACTACCAAAGGTTTTCCTTTACCGGGAAACTCCCCTTCCGGCAGGTAGATTGCCAGTGGAATTTCCCGGTTTCGGAGCGAGTCGTGAAAAGTATATTTCGCTGGCTCAATGGCTGAGGCAGGGGTTACAGCCTCTTTTGATTCTGCGGGTTTATTGATTCCGCAGGAGTGAATCAGGAGACACAATACCGCAGCACCCCAACAGGAAAGTTTACTTTTCCTCATGTTTGGTTTCTGTATCCGGTTCTTTCTCAGCGCCTTTGAGGTAAGCGGGCAGATTGAGTCCGGCCATATTAAAAAGGTCGTTGAGCGGGGGCACGGTTTTCATCATCCCGGAAACAAAATTGGCAGTGGAAGAATTTTCATTCCCGTTGCCGGAATCCCAGACGGTGATTTTGTCAATTTTGATATTTTTGACTGCCTCCACCTGCGTTTTGACAAGTTCGGGAAGTTTTTCGATCAGCAGGAGTTGGAATGCCTTGGTGGGATCGCCACCAGCAGCGGCCACTACTTCTTTATAACCTTCTGCCTGCTTGGTCAGGATTTCGAAAAGGCCTTTTGCCTCAGCTTCCATTTTTGCAAAAATCGCGTCGGCTTCGCCTTTGGCTTTTTCGCGAATACGCTCAGCTTCTGCCTGTGCATCGATGATGGCGCGCTGCTTCGCAATTTCTGCGGGAATGACCACGTTGGCGATCTGGGTCGAGCGCTCCCGCTCCGAGCGGGCGAGTTCGGCTTTTTGCTCCGCAATATAGGCTGCTTCCAGGGCCTTGGCCTGTTGTACTTTTTCTGCCGTCATGGCCACGCGGAGCGACTCGGCTTCTTTCTCACGGCGCATCGCCTCGGAGTTGGCGATAGAGATTTTGGCTTCGTTTTCCCCCTGAATCGCTATGGCATTGGCTTCCGATATTTTTACGCGGGTATCTCTTTCGGCTTCCGCCTTACCGATGGCCTCATCTTTTTTGGCAGAAGCGATGCTTACTTCGCGGTCTTTCTGGGTAACGGCAATTTTTACGTCGCGGTCGCGGTGTGTCTCGGCGATTTGTGTGTCTTTTTCCCTGTCAGCAAGTGCTTTACCGGTTTCACCGATTTTTTCCTGTTCTGCCACACTGATTTTGGCCTCGTTGATAGCTTTTGCAGCGGCTTCCTTTCCGAGAGCTTCGATATATCCCGATTCGTCTTTGATGTCAGTTACGTTGACGTTGATAAGCTTGAGGCCGATCTTTTTCAATTCACTGTCCACGTTTTTGGAGATATTGTCGAGAAACTTGTCTCTGTCTGAGTTGATTTCCTCAATGGTCATGGTTGCAATCACGAGGCGCAATTGTCCGAAGAGAATATCTTTGGCCAGTTCCTGTGTCTGTTCATGGGTAAGGCCCAGCAGGCGCTCTGCCGCTGTGTTCATATTTTCCTGTTCGGTAGAAATCGCAATGGTAAACCGGCAAGGTACGTCCACCCGTATGTTTTGGCGGCTGAGGGCATTGGTGAGATTGGCTTCGATGGAAAGTGGTTTCAGGTCGAGATAGGCATAATCCTGAATCACCGGCCAGATAAAAGCCCCGCCGCCGTGGATACACCGGGCAGAAGTGCCACCGGTGCGCCCGTAAATCACAAGAATTTTGTCTGAGGGGCATCTTTTATACCGGGAGGCAAGTGCAGCTACGGTTCCAAAGAGCACAATGGAAATGACTGCAATCAGAATAATCAGGGGGTCCATATTTTGTTATTAGATGGTTTCTACAAAAATATTTCCATTTTCGATTTTGGCAACGGTCACAGCGGCTCCTGAGGAAATTTTTTCTCCCTCGGTCATGGCTTCCAGTTCGTGTACCGAACCTCTGGCGCTCACCAGAATTTTACCTTTTCCCGACTTATTGCCCGGAATGGTAAGATATACCTCTGCCGTTTTTCCGACAACTTCCTTGAGCTGAAAGGAATTGTCTTCTGCCAGCTTCTGTAACTGGCGGATGACCACAAAAAACAAATACACAAACAAAATGCCCACCGCCAGAGAAAGCCCGATCAGGAGCAACGGACTGGATATAGAGCCAAAAAAAGCTATTCCCGTCCAACTGAAACCCAGCAGGAAATGGATAAGATTTTTAAGGGAAAAAAAATCAAAAACAGAATCCACGCCTTCGACGCCTGTATCAAATCCGCCGCTGCCTCCGTCAAAATCATGGGAATGCCCGCCGACAAATACCATGATGGTTTGAAGCAGAAAAAATATGCTCGCGGGAATGGCCACAAGCCAAAAGGTCTTTAGCAGTGGATCTAAACTTCCAAATGTCTCCATACCAAAAATTTATTCCTAAAGATATAAAAACATTGGGAAATAAGTCTTTTACCTGCGCACAAAATTACCTGTAAAAGTGCCGTCAGCAGTAGTAACGGTCAGAAAATAATTTCCCGAAACCATCTCGGATAATTCAATTTCTCTGTCATTCTGGGCTATCCTTCCAGACTGAACAACTTTGCCATCAATATCTGTGATGGAATACGCAACCGGACGGGTAATTGTAAAAGGAAGGTCGATCCGGATTATCCGATCTGCGGGATTGGGATAAATCTTTAGGGCAACTGGTTTTTTTAAATTCCTTTCCAAACCGTCTGCTCCCCTTCCCTCCGAGAGATGGTAAAACTGATTGGCAGGAAAATTTACATGCGTATCCACATTGCCCGATGGCCACCGGATCACTATAGCATCAATTACGGTAGCATCATCCAGTCCAAAATGTACGCGAAGGTCATTTTGTCCCTGAAATGTATTTTGGGCATTAACCTCACGCATTTGCCAGACAGACTGTCCTCTGATGATCGCTTTGATTCGCACAATCGCACCTATGGCTGAATAATTGGAAGGTCCGCCAGTTAGGCTGATATTTACCCAGTTACGGTTACCCGCTACCGTATCGTTGATATACAACCCGCAGGTGGCAGTACTTCCCCCGTTACCGAGTCCGTGAACGAACAAATCCAGATCGCCGTCATTATCTACGTCTCCATTGACTACGGTATTTGTCCGAAAAGTGGAAAAGCCATTGATATTGTTCAGAAAGGAAAATCCGCCATTCCCATCATTCCGGTAATAACGTGTTGCCTGATTGTCGTTGGTGATAATTACATCCAGATCGCCATCATTGTCATAATCCCCCCAGCAACTCGCAAGATTGGTAGTTGCATTGGTAAAAGGAAAAAACAGCGAGGTATAAACCCCTCCGTCGTTGCGGTAAAAACGTGTCGGTGCACTAAAATAATTGGTCAGGCACAGATCAAGGTCTCCATCATTGTCATAGTCGATAAAATTGTAGCACTGCCCGTCCTGATTGTCTGCGGCAAACTTTTCCGATACCATCCGGATCAGTGTATCCTTGCCCGTTTCCACCAGCATATTTCGGTAACAGTAGTCCGGCAATGGCGTTCCGGTAACAGGTCCGCTGGCAATAAACAAATCCATATCACCGTCAAGATCATAATCACTCCAATAGGGATTGGTGTATGGAGCCAGGGTATTGGTAAAGGTATAATCGGTTATTCTCACAGGATTAAAGCCGTTGGGCTTCTGAACATATAGTTTACACGGTGTGGGATTGGGATGGAAGCCATTTGCATGGGCGAATACAAAATCCGGCTTATCGTCATTATCCAGATTACCGATAGCGCAGCCAAAACTAGCATAATTGGTAAAAACCGGCACTTTGCTGCTCGAATCGGCAAATCCTGTTGCGCCAAGATTAAAAAACACCTTTGACTGTACGGCAGCTACCACACAATCGGGCAGGCTGTCATTATTCAGATCGGCAAAACTCACCCCGCAGGCAGCGTTTAACGGACTAAAAGGCAAGGTATAAAGCGTAGGGAAAAACCCGGTGCTATCATTCAGAAAATACGTTCTCGGCGCGGCAAAAATATCGACATATCCATCCTGATTGATATCAATAAACGCAGCACCAGCATAAGACTGAACACAAGTATATTGATTGACAGCGTTGACGGGGTCTGTATTTTTGACCCAGCCACCCTGGGCAGATAAAAATGGCGGACTGACAAAACAAACCGCCAGAAATGCAATCGCGAAACGTAGTTTAGTGGTTTTCATAGCTTTCCATTATTTGTTTGGTACAAAAACCAATCTATAAAACCTGTTGCGAATCTATGCGGGTGAGAATTGCTGAATTATGGCAGTTGCAAAATCCTGACAGCCCTGGTTCATCGGGTTGGTGTGTTCCTTTAAATTATTTACATTTGACCATGCTCAAAACCCCTCCCTATGTCAATCATTTATTTCCTTTTCCTCAGCCTGCTAACCTCCCCTTCCATGAATGAAATTTCCTCGGGCGTATTCCATTGGAATGACCTCCCGGTAAAGACCAGTCCCGGCCGTGAATCGAGAAAAATCTTTGAAGGCACATCGCCCCATTTTGAGTATCTGGAAATCCATGCAACCACTCAGGAAAAAGGAGCCAAACCTGCGCCGCCACATGCCCAGACAGATATAGAGGAGGTGATTATCGTAAAGGAAGGAACCATGAAATTTACCATGGACGGAGAAGACGCCATTCTCGGCGCGGGAAGTGTCATTCTCATTCCCCCGCTCGCCATGCAGGCGCTGCAAAATATCGGCGACGGACCGCTGACTTACTACGTGATGATGTTTCGCTCCAAAACCCCAATGAATCTTGACAGGTGCAATTCCGCTGGTGGAAAGTTGTTTGTAAATGCAGATTCTCTTCCTTTCAGATCCCATGAAAAAGGGGGCAGAATAGACTATTTTGACAGAGCTACCGCCATGTGCAAACAATTTGAAATGCACGTAACCCAGCTCAATCACAAAGGCCCCAGCCATGCGCCGCATACCCATCTGGGGTCGGAAATCATTCTGATGATTGAGGGAGAAGCAGAAATGTCGATCAATGACAAACCGTTTCCCGGCTCGGCAGGAGATCTGTTTTTTGTAAGATCACATGATCTTCACGGTATCACCAATGTCGGAGAAACTCCCTGCAAGTATTTCGCTTTCAGGTGGGAATAAGGGTTTCAGGTAAAGGATCATTCCATTACAGATGCACCGCCTTTCTCATCATATGACAGATCTTCAGGCTGTCATTTTGTTCCTGTGATGCCAGGGTACGGAGGGAATCTGCGTAATGATCCTGAGCGGGAAGAGACCTTCCGGCAAGCATATACAGGAAAAATAACAGTTGGATAATTTCCATACACAAAATTTGAGATATTCTTCTGCTGGGTCTCGCTGCTATGATTAGCCCTTTATTCCAAACTCTGCGACAGGCACAAAGTGATCATCTAAAAGCGCCTCCAACCTTCCGCCAAAACCAAAAGCTTCAAGCATAGAAAGCGAATATTTAGTAAAAAGCTGTATATCATGGTCAGTAAATACCTTTCCCTCAACTTCCTGATTCCTGCCTTCACCCGGTGTCTCTATATTAAATCCTTTTACCAGTCTGGAAAGTTCTCTTCCTGCAGTTGTCAGAATATATTGGTGCGGTTCAATCACCACAGAATTTACAGGCTTCAGGAAGAGTTGTCGCTTGCCGAAAATAAAAATATTTTCCGGAGAACCCTGGGTCGTAGGCGTGCCAATTCTGGCAGAATATAATAAACCAATATCCCGTAGCTCCTGGAAACCATAGGATAAATCCAGAAACTCCTGCTCCATAAGGTTATGATTAAAACCCAGATGGGTTTCATATATCAGAATAAGACCGAAAAAATTGAAATAGCGACAATATTCAATAAATATCTCGATTTCTGGCCTGCTCATTTTTCTCAACACATCAAGGGTATGCATACTGAAGTTATGCTTTCCGGATGCCTGATCTGAGAGAATTCTGGACCACAAATTCTGAACATCTTCATCAGAAATTTCTTTGGCATAATCGACAAACCTGTATATCCAGTCATCCGGAATTTTTTTACTGCCAGAGCGGCTTTTATCTGATTCAAGAAGAGAAATAGCGTTATAAGTAATATTTTCCAGATTTTCCTGTTCGGCCATAATTTTATGCATAAAACGATTAGCAGCGCGCTGTTTGATATCCGGACTATTTTTGATCAAATCTGTAATTACCTCTGCCTCAGCCTGGCTGTACATCGCAAGAGTTTCATCTTTTCGCTTGATTTTATTGGCCTCACTTTCTGATTTTGTGCGAATCAATAATGCATCTGCATCTGCTCTGGCCAGCCTTCGACGCTGCATGGGTTCAAAAATCCCTCCTATCGCCAATTGGATTGAGCGAATAATTTCCTTAGAAGCTTCAGCGAAAATTTTACCCTCCATATTCAGTCGTTTTTTTAAGAAAGTCTGATTTATTATCTTCAATAAGGTTTTGAGAAAAAAATGTGACTCACATTAACACAATCTACCAAATCTTTTCAAAATCCTCCTTCCCGAAAACCTTTTCCACCGGAAAAAACATCTGCGCTTTCCTGTTTTTTAAAACCAGCGGATCTTTCTCTCCCGCCAACCGGGAAAATACAGACAATGGAAAAAGAACGAGAAAATAGATGGCTGTTAATATCACTGGTGGGAAAATGGCGGATGTAACTGCCGAAATTTTCATCCAGAAAGTATGGATTCGCAGGCTGAGCCAGGGAGAAAAAATGCCTGAAAGTCCTGTGATCAAGACAACCGCAGCCGCCCATTTCCATCCCCAGAAAAGACTCATGGCAAAAAATGCTGTCGTAAGGATGCTCGTCGTTTGCTCTGGTGCGTTTTTCTCCATGGTTAAAACAGGCTGTAAATAAATGGCGCCAGGGCACTGCCTGCTCCAATGGCCATAATCAGTCCCATCATCACGAGGATAATCACCAGGGGCGCCAGCCAGATTTTCCGCCGCGCAAGCATATATTCCCACAAATCTCTGAGAAATTCCATAAGCTTTTGTTTTAGGGCAAATAAACAAATTCACCGTAAAGTTTCCTTCGAAAACACATAATTTCCTGCTACCAGCATATCCATTTCCGTCTGTAAAAAACATCGTATAGCTTCCTCCGGCGTGCATACGATCGGCTCCCCTCTGACATTAAAGCTGGTATTGACCAGCACGCTGCAACCGGTCCGTTTTTTAAATGCCTGAAGCAATTGCCAGAAACGCTCGTTGGTCTCGCGGTGAACAGTCTGTACCCGTGCCGAATAATCGAGATGCGTAACGGCCGGGAGTTCCTTGCGCTTTTCCTCCTTTACCGGCACAACAAAAGACATATAGGGAGACGGATGTTTCAGTTCAAAATACGTTTCTGCATCTTCCCACAAAACCGCCGGGGCAAACGGACGAAAACTCTCCCTTTTCTTGATTTTGTGGTTGAGGACAGACTGCATCTCCGGGCTTCGCGGATCTGCCAGAATGCTGCGATTGCCCAAAGCCCGGGGACCAAACTCCATTCGCCCCTGAAACCAGCCTACCACTTTTCCCGCTGCCAGCCGGGAAGCGGTGAAATCGGACAAAGTCTGTAAATCTTCAATTATGTCATAAGGAATTTTTGCCATGCGGGCCGCCAGCTCAATTTCAGCGTTGGTGAAATCCGGCCCCAGCAATGCGCCTTTCATCGGATCAGATAAGGGAAAAATCCGGTCTTCGCCAAAGTAAATATGATGTGCAGCTAAAGCAGCACCTAAAGCGCCACCGGCATCGCCGGCTGCGGGTTGAATGTAGATTTTGTCATATAAACCCGAATGCAGGAGTTTGCCCGCAGCTACGCCGTTTAAAGCGACACCTCCTGCCAGGCAGAGATGGCTGCTTCCTGTGATCTTTTTTGCCTCTACCGCCATTTTCATCACAATTTCTTCTGTGATCTGCTGAATCGCCAGAGCCAGATTGCTGTGGTGCGGTTCGATCACGGATTCGGGCTCGCGCCGGGGAAAACCCAGCAGTTTTTGCCAGCGTTTTTCGCGCACCATGCGAAGACCGGTTGCGTATCCAAAATACGCATGATTCAGCCAGACAGACCCATCATCTTTTAGGGAAATCATATGGGTTCTGATCTGATTCTTAAAAAACGTAGTCTGCGGCGATTCGGGGTCCCCGTACGGGGCAAGGCCCATGAGTTTATATTCACCCGAATTGACCCGAAAACCGAGATAGTAGGTAAATGCGCTGTAAAGCAGTCCGACAGAGTGCGGAAACCGCATTTCTTTGTGCAGAATGAGCTTTTTTCCATTCCCCTGCCCGATTGTCGCTGTTGCCCATTCCCCTACTCCATCAATGGTCAGAATCGCCGCCTGCTCAAATCCGGAGGGGAAAAAAGCACTTGCCGCATGGGAAAGATGGTGTTGTGAAAACAATAGCGGGGGATGATTTTTTCCAATCCGTCCGATATTATTCAGTCCATCGCGGATATGTTTTTTGAGGAATAGTTTTTTTCCCATCCACAGCGGCATGGAATGAATAAAAGAAGACAGTCCTCCCGGTGCAAATGCGTAGTGGGTTTCAAGGATTCGCTCAAATTTGAGCAACGGTTTTTCATAAAATACCACGGCATTGAGTTCTTCTGGTTCTATTCCGGCCTGGCCCAGGCAATACTTTATGGCATTTTCGGGAAAACCGGCAGTATGTTTGACACGGTCGAACCGCTCTTCCTGCGCCGCTGCGACAATTTCGCCGTCAACTGTCAGTGCTGCCGCAGCATCGTGGTAAAAGGCAGATATGCCCAGAATTTTTGCCATTTGTTGTTATTCTGATAGATATCCTGCCAATCTCGCCGCATACCAGGCATGCGCCAACGGCCCGGGGTGATCGTCCCAGGGAAAATTGCGGTACTTTTCCAGGGTTAAATCGGGCGCAATATCCACTGTCTCCAGCCCTTTCGAGGAGAGGAGCTTCAGCATATCGCGTGTATCACGATCCGGGGAAATGCCCGCTACAATCAGGCGAATATGGTTTTCAAGGCAAAGTTGCCCGATCAGGTCAAAAATGTGAAGTGTGACAGCACGTGTATCGGTTTTGTTTTCCAGATAACGGTCGCGCAGTTCCTGTGCATAATTGACCGAAGCAAACACCTCCCGGTAAGGCCAGTTTTTGTAAATGTCTTCCCACCGGCAAAAATGGATTTCATTTCCCCCCTCCACCATAAACGGTATGCGGGCGCCCTGCATCAAAACCCCAACCGAAGGATCGGCGCGCCGATAACCCATATACAAATCACGGCGGTAGGAAGGCGTAAGGGCATTTCTCACATTGTGAAAAGCGGCATATCCGACGACAAACTTACCCGGAGTTTCGCCTTTGGCTATCAGTCTTTTTAGCTGGATATAAGATTGGATCGTTCCAAACCCGGGAATACCCATATTTTTTACCAGAGAACCGGGCAACAATTCTCCCGCCCGAAACGCAAAAGTGAGACTGTCATCCACGCCCATACCATAGGTAAAAGAACAGCCGGTAAAGTAAATGGAATCAACAAATGGCCCATGGTTTTTCTGGTACATGGCTATTCGCAAAGAGTCATTACCATGAACGGCATGATACGTCAATCCCTCATTAATTGTCACATCAAATGCGCCCGGCTGAAGGGCGAATCCCAGGGTAGAATCGGCAATGAGACAGCCTTCCGGGGCAGAACGAATGGAATAATTCACCTGCCGGAATGGGCGAAAGCCCAAAATCCAAAGCGCGACTTCCAGACAAGGCAAAATCAGCAGGATTATGTATAACCTGAATAGTATCCGGCTCCGGCTCACAGTCATATTTTCTGTTCTGTTCTCCAACCTGTGCAAATAAATAAAAACCGGTAAAAAACCATATCACCATTTCTTTTGGAAAATTTGAACAATGTTATATTTTCCCTATTTTTACAGGCAGAGGCAGGTTAAAAAAATACAAATCATTATGTTGGTATCCGAAGAAATTGCCAAAAAATTTATTGAAGAAGCTATTCCGGTACATCGTTTTCTGGGGCTCAAGGTGCTGGAAATCAGGGATGGGTACTGCAAAATGATGATTCCCTACCGGGAGGAAGTGCTGGGGGATTTTCGGTTTAAACGCTGGCATGGAGGCATTATCGCTACGGCCATGGATTCGGTAGGCGGCGCAACAGCCATGACGACGGTCACTTCTCCGGAAGACAAACTCGCAACCATCGATATCAGGGTGGATTATCTGCGGGGAACCAGCCCAGAGCCGTTGATTGTCACAGGTTATCTGGTACGGAGTGGAAACCGGATTATTTCTACGAGAATGGAAGCCTGGCAGGAAGATGAAAAAAAACTGGTAGCAGAAGCCAGGGCCATGTTTAGCGTCTATCGCAAACTTGGACAAAAAGGAGAAATCGGTGAAATGTTGTAGTATATTTGGGGTATATGGATAAAAAGGAATTCTACGTCAAAGAGTCGCTCAAGCTCTTTATGAAGTTTGGTGTGCGGAGTGTTACCATCGGGCAGATCACTGCAAAACTCAATATTTCGAGCAAGACGCTGTATATGATTTTTGGAGATAAAACAGGGCTGGTTGAGGCGTGTTTTGAGTTGTATAAATTCAACTCTACCCGAGAATTTGAATCACTGCGCCAGGAGTCAAAAAACGTAGCGGACATGCTGGTGAAATTTTACAATATGTTGATTGAAACGATCAGCCGTATCAACCCCAATTTTTTTAACGACATTTCCAGCTATTTTCCCAAAATCTGGGACAGTGATGAGGCATTTGGCATCAACCAGACCCGCGAACTGATGAAGCAGGGAGTAGAAGAAGGGATTTTTTCTCAGGCGATCGACATCCCATTATGCGCCCAAACCCTCACCATGCTCCTCCGTTCCATATTTGAAAAAGACCCTTATGACTCACGCCATGGCGGGAGTCAGCGGCTGCTGGCCAACGTCATCTGGCCTTATGTGAGGGGTTTATGCACCCGGGAAGGCATGGAAGAGTTCCGAAAATACCGTAAATTTGTGGCCCAACTTTAACCACCTGATATGGCTGAAGACCTAAGACTTACTCCCGGACTTGCCAGGGAAGAGCGATACAAAGAAATCCTGCCACAAATAGCGGCTGTCATCAGCGACGAAACCGACACCATCGCCAATCTCGCCAATATTGCCGCCATACTGAAAGAGGCTTTCGGGTTCTTCTGGGTAGGGTTTTACCGGCTGAAGGAAGGCGAACTTGTCCTCGGGCCTTTTCAGGGACCACTGGCCTGTACGCGTATCTCGCTCGACCGGGGTGTATGCGGAGCGGCGGCTTCTGCCAAACAGACTATCATTGTTCCCGATGTAGAAAAATTTCCCGGGCATATTGCCTGTTCCTCAGCCTCCCGATCTGAAATTGTTGTTCCGCTTGTGGCAGAAGAACAGACTATTCTGGTTCTCGATGTGGACAGCGACCAGTACAATGATTTTTCTGAAACAGATCAGTATTACCTGGGGCAGTTAATGGAAATGGTACGATCCGTTTATCAATTACCTGAAAATCAGCGGGTATCGTAGGTTACCGTAATCTCAAAATTGATGTACCGGTATCTCCCACCATCGTATATTGCGCCGCCACCCGGATTGGGGTCTGTGAGCACATTCAATATTCCCACATTGTAATAACTGCCAAAACCCACTGAACCGTAATTGGTGGGAAGGTTGACAGAAAGTCCAAACGGCAGCATAAAATACATTCTGTTGATATGCCCTTCGGCTCCGGGCACCTGAAACCCCGTAGTTCGCAGCCGATAGCCAAATACATAACCGATTTTGGGATTAAATGCGCCGAAACGGGGGCCAACTTTGAGGTCTGTTTCCAGGGAGGTGACTTCCGCTACATTTCCCGAAGTGGTAAAATCGCGCATAACCACCGGGAGGTTAAATTTTCCGCCCTTATGAACCACGTTCACCCCCAGTTCTATCCCGTTTCGGGGTTTATAGCTGCTGTAAAAAAAGCCAAACAACCCTGTGGTGAAGGCATGGGACACCAATTGATAATCCTGCGACCGGGGGAAATAATTGATATTACTGGCAAACCGGAGCCCAAGTCCGTTTTGTCCCAGTGCGAGCAGGGGCAATAAAAAAAATATCAGAAGCAGGTTTCGCATGCCCCAAGTTACCAATTCTCTCCCAATTCTCCCACGGGTTATTTTTCCAGATACCGCGGAGCAATTTCAAACATATACGCCAGGGCAGCCTCCTGGTCGTTGGGAATGGTTCCTTCGAGAATGGCTTCGCGGATGTCATTTTTGATCTGCCCGATGATTATGCCTGGAGAAAGATGGAAAGCTTCCATGATCATATCACCGGTGACCGGAGGCTGCCAGTTGCGCAGGTTGTCTCTTTCCTCCACTTCTCTGATTCGTTGTTCGAGTTCTGCGTAATTGCGGAGAAATCGTTCGACTTTTCTTTCATTTTTGGAGGTAATGTCACATCTGCAGAAATCCAGCAGATCGTCGAGATCCTCTCCGGCGTCCACCACAATGCGCCGTATGGCGCTGTCGCTGACCTCCTCTGATACCAGAGAAATGGGCCGCTGGTGAAGTTTTACCAGCTTTTGTACGTATCGCATCGGCTCACTCATCGGGAGTTTCATCCGCTGAAATATGGAAGGCACCATGCGGGCTCCCCGGTCTTCATGCCCGTGAAAAGTCCAGCCTATTCCCTGTTCGTATCGTTTGGTAAGGGGTTTGGCGATGTCATGGAGAATGGCCACCCAGCGGAGCCAGAGATTATCGCTGATGGAAGCCACATTGTCAAGCACCTTCAGGGTATGGAGGAAATTGTCTTTATGCCCCCGGCCATTGACATAGTCAATCCCTTTCATTGCGGCCAGTTCGGGAAAAATCAGTTCCAGCAATCCGCACTGATCCAGCAGCAAAAATCCACGGGAAGGTGTTTTTGACAGGATGATTTTATTGAGTTCGTCTGTAATCCGCTCCTGGGAAATAATGGATATTCGTTTGCGGTTGTTGCGGATGCCGGCGAAGGTTTCATTTTCAATTTCAAACCCCAGTTGGGATGCAAACCTGATGGCCCGCATCATACGGAGGGGATCATCAGAAAAGGTAATATCGGGCTGCCGGGGAGTGCGGATCAGTTTATTTTCCAGATCACCTATACCGTTAAAAGGGTCGATCAGCTTTCCAAAATCCTCATCATTCAGGGAAATGGAGAGGGCATTGATGGTAAAATCGCGGCGAAGCTGGTCGTCGTAAAGACTTCCCTCCTCCACGATAGGTTTGCGGGAATTGCGGAGATAACTTTCTTTCCTTGCGCCGACAAATTCCACTTCCCATTCTTCAAACCGTACCATAGCTGTACCAAAATTTTCATACGTAACCACGTCGCGGGTTTTGGCCCTTTCGGCAAATTTTTTGGCAAGGTCTATCCCTCTGCCTGCCACTACGATATCAATATCTTTTGAAGGTCTCTCCAGCAAAATATCCCTTACATATCCACCGATCACATAAGCTTTCAGTTCCATTTCACCACTACTCAGGCGGAGCAATTCAAATACACGTGCCGAAAGGGCTTTTTGAAAATTTTTCATCAGATGTTTTACAATGCGGGTATTCCCCCGAAACCACGGCCAGGAGAGGCGCAAGATACGATTTTCCGAAAAATACTGCCTATATTCACTCCCATGCTCAAAGGAAAAAGCTACAATTCGCGCACATTTACCGGTCGCTGGCTGGGGCCATTGATGTTTTTGATTGTTTTTTTCGGTGTTCACCCTGCCGGCCTTCCTGAAAACGGAAGGATCGTACTGGCCGCTACCTGCTGGATTGCCGTATGGTGGGTAACTGAAGCTATCCCCATACCAGCAACGTCCCTTCTTCCGCTGATTCTTTTTCCGGTAATGGGAACAACACCCGTCAAAACAGTGGCACAGGCGTATATCAATCCGATCATGTTTCTGTTTATCGGAGGTTTTATGCTGGCACTCGCCATGGAAAAATGGAATCTGCACCGGCGCATTGCGCTTCACATTATCGCGTCGGTCGGAACCAATGCCCGTCGGATTGTGCTGGGTTTTATGCTCGCCTCCGGGCTCATTTCCATGTGGATTTCCAATACAGCCACGACCCTGATGATGGTTCCCATAGCCCTTGCCATTGCAGGTCAGATAGCCGGATTTTCTGGAGACGAATCCCGCCTTGAAGGTGTCCGCAGGCTGGGAAAAGTGCTGATGCTGGGAATTGCTTATGCTGCCTCCATCGGCGGACTGGCAACGCTGGTGGGTACACCAACCAACCTGATATTTACGGGTTATGTGCGTGAAGTTTTCCATCAGGAAATCACTTTTGCGCAGTGGATCGTTTACGGATTCCCCATATCGGTACTTCTGCTTGGGATTTCGTGGTGGGTATTGGTGAATGTATCTTTTCCCCTTCAAAAAATCTCCGCAGAAAACTGGAAAGCCGAAATTGACCGGGAATTGCAACTGCTGGGTCAGATAAAAAGGGAAGAAATCATGGTGCTTATTGTGTTTGGCCTTGTGGCGCTGGGATGGATCAGCAGCGAATATTTGCTCAAACCGCTGATTTCTGGTATTCACGACAGCACAATCGCCCTTACGGGTGCTATCATTTTGTTTTTGCTGCCCTCACGCAACAAGGGAGAAATGGTGCTGGACTGGCAAACGGCAGTCAAACTACCCTGGGGTATTCTCCTCCTTTTTGGCGGGGCATTTGCCGTTGCCGATAGCTTCGAATCTACCGGTCTTTCAGATTGGATGGCCGGTCTTCTGATGGGGATGCAGGGCGTGTCGTTGTTTATTGTTCTCCTCGTATTGGTCACATTTGTCAACTTCCTCACCGAAATCGCGCAGAATATGGCCGTAGGTACGCTGATGATGCCGGTTACGGCTGCGCTGGCGCCTGCATTGGGGGTACATCCTTATCCTTTGATGGCAGGCGCCTGCCTTGCGGCTTCGTGTGCTTTTATGCTTCCTTTTGCTACAGCTCCGAATGTCATCGTATTTGGGTCAGGTCAGTTGGAAATGAAAGATATGATCAGGGCAGGGTTCTGGCTCAATCTCGTTTCTATTGCCGTAATTGTCCTGTACACCTGGTTTTTTATGGAAGGGTTGTGGGGAATAGATTTCCAGGCTTTTCCTGATTCCTTTGTTGCGCCTGATTAATCAGATTGAAGTTTGTTCCTGCGATGCACGAAACGGAGAAAACCCTCTGTGATCTCTGTGTCTCTGTGTCTCTGTGTTTAAAACTCAACATTACAGAAAAGGAACACAGAGAAACAGAGAAACGGAGAAACGGAGAAACGGAGAAAACCCTCTGTGATCTCTGTGTCTCTGTGTTTAAAACATAACATTACCGAAAAAGGAACACAGAGAAACAGAGAAACGGAGAAAACCCTCTGTGATCTCTGTGTCTCTGTGTTTAAAACATAACATTACCGAAAAAGGAACACGGAGAAACAGAGAAACGGAGCGTTTTTCGGGGGCTCAGCTTCATCTCACTCCCAGACCCGTCCCGCATTTTCGGCTTCTTTATCGCGGTAGGCTTTTTCAAGATCTACCTCAAAACGATTGGCCAGTTCTAGCAGATAACTCAGTACATCGGCAAATTCGCCTTCCAGGTCGGAATGAACATGGGCTTTGGCTTTTTCCTCGTATAGTCTTTTGCGCTTTCGGATGGCCTTTGCCAATTCGCCGATTTCTTCCATAAACAACAGAAAAGTCTCAGCGTCAGACGTCTGATCCCAGCCTCTTTCTCTGCAAATTTCACTTTGATATTGTTGCAAATCAGCAAGAACCGGTCGCGAAGGAAATTGAGCCATACGATTTTTGAACGTGAAATTAACCCCAACTTATATTGAAAACAATACATCGATCATCCTTCCTCATATACAATCCCCAGCGACCAAAGCAGAGAAACCGATGACTTCTGGTACTTGGCATTGAGGTCGAGCCATTTGAGGCGGGCGTCGATCAGTTTGTTTTGACGGGAGTTGATCAGAAACAGGCTGCTTTCGCCGATATCAAATTTCTGCCGCTCGGCTTCAAGCATACGCTCATAATTGACTACTGTCTGGGAGAATAAGGCTATCTGTTGTTGAAGGTTTTGGATCTGACGTGAATAACTCTCGGCTTTGTTTTTGAGCAAAAGGGTTTTTTCCGACTGTGAGAGCATGGTTTCCTGCATATAAACATTGACCAGTTGCAAATCTGCACGGGCTTTGCGCAAAAAGACTGGAAAACTCAGGCTTACCCCCCATTTATAGTTCTGTGTTGAAAACTGGCTAAACACTTCGTTTCCAATGGGTTCGGCGAGAAACTGGTATTTGAGATTCAGTGAGGGTTTTAGTTGTTCCTTTTTCCAGCGTTTTTCGACCTCAAGGGAAGCCATTTTGTAGTCGTACGCGCGTATATCGGGATGCGTTGCCGCTAAAGAAGCGACCAACTGCGACACGGAATCCATATTTACCGGGGGCACAGGCGGCACAGAGGCAAAAGCGGGAGGAATCAGCGATTCAGTTATTTGGAGTGGTACATTGTTATTTCCCCATAAATATCCCGAAAGGCCAAGCGTCTGGGTGACATAGTTGATCCGTGCCTCGTTGAGACTGACTTCAAGCGTCTGGAGTTGAATCAGCGCCTCCACCGTGTCGATCGCTGCTTTATCTCCCTGGGCATAACTCTCCCTGACTGCATCGAGGTTGGTACCGGCGATTTCCAGTGCCTGCTCAAACACTTCCACCTGGTTCCAGGCATTGACCCACTCCCAGTACTGAACTGAGGCTTCATAAAGAAGATCATTCAGAATAGATAAACGCTCTACTTCTGTAGCAGAAGCGTATATCTGAGCCTGGCGAAGGGTTTTTCTTCTTTCATCAATAAACAAACCCTGCCCCAGCGGCACCGACACGCCCGCATATACCAGGCCTGCATCGGGGGTAGTATATTCAGGATTGAGGTAAGTGCCGCCGGTTTGTTCAAGGCCTGCTTTGATATTTGCGCCAAACCAGGTCGGAATTTCCAGTCCGGTGTTGAGCAATTGATAGTATTGTTTCTGGTCAAATTGTTTTTCATCCAGATAACCATACAAGTAGGGATCAAAAGCCCCTCTGGCTTTTCGCACATTGAGTGCCCCGGAAGTGACTACCAGTTGTGCCTGCCGTGCAACGGGATGATATTCCAGAATGCTGCGCATCAGTTGCTCATGTGTAAACACCATCTGCTCCTGTGCAGATACATTCAGACTGACCGTAAACAACAGGATTAAAAGGGAAAGATATTTTTTCATTATCCGGTATATAAACTCAGGATTTTTTGGCTGATTTTTCAGTTTTGGTTTCGTCTTTGTAATAATCGGGGGGGAACCCGTTAAACTGACGCCACAGTTCGTACCAGATAGGGACATCTTTGAGCAATGCCATACCTACCGCCCCCGAACCTACTCTCAGTGCCGAAGGCCAGGGCTCATCGTTGGGGTCAGGGGCCACCAGAATGCGGTATTTTCCATTCTCACTGATAAAATTGTCGATGGCTACCACCTTCCCGCCAAATGTTCCAAACGAAACATTGGGCCAGCCGGCAAATACCACCGAAGGCCAGCCGTCAAACATAAACCGCACCAGTTGCCCCTTTTCCAACAACGGAAGATCCATCGGATATACATACACCTCCACAGCCAGATCGTAATGTACGGGCATGACCGTCATCAGTTGTTCGCCCGCTTTTACCGTTTCGCCGATACCGGTACGTACTGCCTGGGTGATATAGCCGTCCTGCGGCGCAGTAATATAATAGAGCCCAATGCGGCGGGAGTAATTGGCAAGCTGATTGCGCAGTTTGGTAACCTGCCCTTCGGAGTCAAACATTTCCGAAAGGGTCGAAAACCGGTCTGATTCGGCCTTGGCGAGTTTCTCCAGGTACTGATTTTCAATCGAGTTGAGTTCTACTCTTGCGTTGATCAGTTCATTTTGGGAAATCAGGTATTTATTTTCAGCAGAAACCATTTTTGATTCCGTCTCCTGAAGTTTGATCGTTTTTTCTTCCAGATCAGTCCGGGGTTTGATGCCGTCGTTGAAAAGTGTTTTCGCCCGGTCAAACTGGACTTTGGCGATATTGTAATTGGTCACTGCGGCAGAAAAGGCGATGCTATCCGAAGTCACTTTCAGGTAAGACTGCCTGAGATAGTTTTGTGCCTGTTTTAACTTCAGATCGCGGGTCTCATTGAGCGCAGCGATTTGGTTTTCCAGGGCATTCGCTTTATTGGCATAAGCATTAACTGCGGAAGACTTGGCATCAATCTGCTCCTGAGACCGGGAAAGCAATTGCGGGTCAAAATAATCGTCCTTAATCTCAGAAATAAAAATCAACGTATCGCCTGCCTTCACCTGCTGACCTTCCTGGACATACCATCGTTCGATTCGCCCGTCAATGATTGAATTAATCGCCTGCGGGCGTTGCTCTGGCTTCAGTGCCGTGACGTTACCTCTTGCCCGAATAAACTGTGTCCATGGCAAAAACATCACCGACACCAGAATGATCATTCCCCCAATCAGGAGTCGTGCCAGTACCCGGGCTGCACGTGCCTGAGAGACCATGGAAAACGATTTATAGTTGTCCGGGTTGATTTTTGAGGCGATAGAATGATGACTGATATTCAACATAATACATCAGGGTCAGTTGGGTTATTTACGATAAGAAATTCGCTGGAAGGCCGGATGGTTTTTCACCTCCTCCAATTTGCCATCGGCAACAACACGTCCGTCCTCCACGAGCACAATCCGGTCAAACTGATCTACCACATCCGGGTTATGGGATGCAGCAATCACGGTCCACGGGCGGATCGGATCAAAAAGATATTTCAAAAACACCTCCTGATCCTTTTTGTCGAGATGTGTTGGCATCTCTTCCAGCAAAATCAGGCGGGGATTGCCGGCGAAAATACGGGCCAGAATGATTTTCTGGACAACAGATCGCGGCATCTGCCGCCCTTCCGGTAACATCGGTGTATAAAGTCCGCCGGGAAGGGTTTTGATGTATTCAGCTAGTCCGACTACGCGACACACATTCTGCACTTCTTCAAAACTGATTCCGGGTCTGCCCACCGTAATATTTTCAAAAACGGTACCTTTGAAAATCACTTCCTTATCGAGACTGTCGCCCATACAGGTGCGAAGCGTCGATATATCGAGACTGCCAACAGGAATATCGTTGTAGGAAATGGTTCCCCGGAAATCTTCATACAACCCTGCAATCATATTGAGGAGCAGCGACTTACCTGATCCGCTCGCGCCAACCACAGCGACTCTTTCACCCGGGTTGATCTCCAGTGTGATGTCTTTCAGTATATCGTCTGAAGCGTCGGGAAAACGGTAAGAAAGGCGGTCAAGGGAGACTTTCAGGCCCCGCTGATTTGTGCCCTGCTCTACGACATATCCCCTTTCACTTTCCAGGGGAATGTCAGTTACGCCGCCGATTTTTTCCAGACCTGTCAGCACGTCGTAAATGGTTTCCATACTGAGAATCAGTTTTTCGACCGAAGCCAGTACCATGATGATGATAATTTCTGCAGCCACAAACTGTCCGACGTTCATTTGTTGCTGTATCACGAGCAACCCGCCTAAAATCAGCAGCCCGGTTGCCACTACGATTTTAAACCCGATCATATTGATGTACTGGAAAATCAGAACCCGGAAATGTGCCTTACGCGACCGGAGATATCCGCCTACCAGATCATCTGTTCGCTCCATAGGCAGGTCAGTTTTGCCTGCAAGTTTAAAGGTTTGCATGGCACGGGCCAGTTCTTCGAGCCAGTGGGCCACTTCATATTTGTATTTTGATTCGGCGAGGCTGGTCTTAAGGCCTTCAGGCCCAGTAAACCTGAAAATCAGAAAAACAATTACAACCAGCAAAAGGCTGAAAAAGATAAAGAATGGGTGATATAATGAAAGCAGAATCAGCCCGAATACTACCTGAAGCGCGGCTGAACTAAAATCAATCAGGATTTTGGAAAGGCCCTTTTGTACCGAGAGTGTATCAAAAAAGCGGTTGACTAGTTCGGGCACATATTTGCGATCCACGCTCGAAAGATTCAGCCGGGGAATGCGGTAGGCAAATTCGAAAGCCGCACGGGTAAAAATTTTCTGCTGAATTTTTTCAGAAACCGACAACTGCATCACCTGCAGCCAGCCGCTCAGGGCAATACCCAGGATGACAAAAACCACCAACACAATCCAGGAGGTTGAAACCAACCCTCCGGTAATCAGGTTGATGATCGCCTGAATGCCCAGTGGCAGCGACAAGTTGACCAGTCCGTAAAAAATAGCATACAGGTAAATTATCAGAATCTCCTGTTTTTCTACCCTGATCAGCCTGAAAAATCGCTGAAGCGGAGAGAATGAGGGAAAAGTTGAGTCCATGCAGGTTGGTTTGCTATTGGTAGATATTGTTTTACTCTCAAAAACAATAGTAATACTATTATCCCGCAAAAAAGTTTAGAAAAACTTATACTTTTTACCCACAATTTTGCGGCAGGTTTACGTAGATTTGTGCAAAAACATGTCTCATTTCTTCGCCTATCTCTCCCGGATGAAGTTTATCCAGCGCTGGGGCCTCATGCACAACGTTCACAGGGAGAATATTCAGGAGCACAGCCTTCAGGTATGCATGATCGCCCATACGCTGGCGGTCATCAAAAATAATAAATTTGCGGGAAAGGTCAATCCGGAGCGAACGGTACTGCTGGCGATGTATCACGACGCTAGCGAAGTCATCACTGGCGATCTTCCCACCCCGATCAAATATTTTAGCCCACGCATCAAGGAGGCCTATAAAGAGATAGAAGTTGTCGCCAACCAAAGGCTTTTTTCCTTCCTTCCCGAAGAATTTAAGGCAGAATATTCCCCGCTGTTTTTTCCTGAAGACCGCGATGACCAGCATTGGCTCCTGGTGAAAGCTGCGGACAAAATTTCCGCCTGGTTTAAGTGTGTGGAAGAGCGGAAGGCGGGCAATCTCGAATTTGCCCAGGCAGAAAAGGTTTTGCTGAAAAGTGTCCAGGACATGAACTTGCCCGAAGTGGAATATTTTATGGAGACCTTTGCCCCCAGCATGGAGCTTACGCTGGATGAGTTGGAGTAATAGTGTTAATTTTTTGATCGAATCCTCCCCCATATAGGGCATGTCTTTTTTTGTTCGTAATTTCGCGGCCATGAGTGCCGGAAAAACCGAAGTTTTGGAAAAGTGGGTTTTTTACCTGCTTTCTGTCTCTATTTTCCTGATTATTTTTGACCTGGGGTTTAATACAAGTCCGGGCCTTGCCATTGCACTTGAACTGTTTTACCTGTGCCTTTTTCTGATCGAGGGATTTATTCTGGTAAGGAGAATTCTTTTTGTCAGAAAGGGCAACCTCAGAGTAAGACTGGCAGATTTGCTTATTCTGCTGTCTATGACCTGGGCCATCTGGCTGCTGATTATTCATTTTTTCGCTCCCCTGTATGTGCATCCGGTAGTATATGCTTTCCTTGTCCTGATCTTTGTCAGGGAACTTTCGGAATATACCATCTACTATCAGCGCCGTTATCTCAATCCCGCACAGTTGTTTATAGCCGGGTTTCTGATCCTGATTTTTGCTGGCACCGGGCTTCTGATGCTTCCCAATGCAACGCATACCGGCTTGTCATTTACCGATGCGCTTTTTACTTCCACCAGTGCGGTATGTGTAACAGGACTGGCGGTAGTGGATACCGGCAAGTTTTTCACTCCGCTGGGGCAGTTGTTTATTCTTATTCTGATCCAACTCGGTGGTATCGGTATCATGACTTTCACCAGCTATTTCAGTTATTTTTTCAGCGGAGAATCCAGCTACGAAAATCAATTGATTCTCAAGGATATGATCAATACCGACAAGCTGGGGGAAGTTTTCGGCGCTATGCGCAAGATTATCGCACTCACCTTCGGAATTGAAGCGGCAGGTGCGGTACTGATTTATTTTGACCTGAGTGAAGTCAGTTTTCCCTCCCTGGGAAACAAAGTGTTTTTTGCTGTTTTTCACAGCATTTCCAGTTTCTGTAACGCGGGTTTTTCCACCCTTTCCAACAGTCTGTACGAAGAGGGATTCCGCTACAACTACTCCCTGCACCTGATCGTCCTGGCGTTGTTTGTGCTGGGAGGAATCGGCTTCCCCATTCTGTTTAATTTCATGAAATATATCCGGTACCAGATTGCCAACCGGCTCATCCCCTTCAGCACCAACCGGGAAGTCATCCATAAGCCGTGGATTATCAATATCAATACCCGTATCGTGCTGATTACCACGGGTTTGTTGTTGCTCGTTGGTACTGTTTTGTTTTATATTCTCGAATACAACAATACCCTTGCAGAGCATAGCGGATGGGGCAAAATTGTTACGGCTTTTTTTGGTGCAGCCACCCCGCGCACAGCAGGCTACAATACCGTGGATACCGGCGCACTCACCCCGCCTACATTGATGATCATACTGTTTCTCATGTGGGTGGGTGCTTCGCCCGGGTCAACCGGCGGAGGGATCAAAACGAGCACCCTCGCCATTGGCACGCTCAACTATCTGGGCATGGCCAGAGGCCGGGAGCGGATTGAAGTTTTTCGAAGAGAGATTTCTGATGTTTCGCTCAAACGCGCCTTTACGATCATTTCCCTTTCGCTGATTGTGGTGGGTATTTCCACCTTTTTCCTGGTATTGTTTGAAAGTGATAAAACTCTGATTTCGCTGGCTTTCGAGTCCTTTTCCGCATACAGCACCGTGGGCCTGAGCATGGGCATTACCGGCTCGCTCAGTCTGCCCGGCAAACTGGTGGTCATTATCACGATGTTTATCGGAAGAGTGAGTATGCTCACGATATTAATTGCCGTTTTGCGTAAAGTAAAAAATAAAAATTATCGTTATCCCACTGAATCTATTCTCATCAACTAATCCGATCCCCGCATGAAGTATATTATCATAGGCCTTGGCAATTTTGGCGCTACCCTGGCTCAGTTGCTGACTGAAATGGGCCATGAAGTGATTGGTGTGGACAATAATATGAGCAAGGTTGAATCTCTCAAAGAAAAAATCACACACACCATCTGCCTCAACAGCACCGATCCGCTTTCCGTGGAGAATCTTCCCCTGAGAGATACTGATATCGTCATGGTCTGTATCGGAGAAAATGAGGGAGCCAACCTCATGACCACCGCCCTGATGAAACAATATAAGCCCAAACGCCTGATCAGTCGCGCCGTTTCTCCGCTCCACCAGACCATCCTCGAATCTATGGGAATTACGGAAATCATTCACCCCGAAGAAGAAACGGCCATACGATGGGCAAAAAAACTGAATATCAAAGGCGTGGTTGAATCATTCGAATTGTGTGAGGACTACAATATCGTGGAAGTGGAAGTCCCTGAAAGATATGTGGGAAAAACACTCGGAGAAATTGACCTTCGCAACAAATACGATCTGCTTGTACTAACGACCATCAAATTCAGCCCCGAAATCAACCTGATCGGTATCAGCAAAAAAACACCCCGTGTCAAAGGTGTCGCCTCTGCCAAAACTGTCCTGGAAAAAGGAGACCTGATGGTAATGTATGGCCATATCCGCAACATTAAAAAGCTGCTCGAAAATTAAATTCAACAACTCAACTATATGCGCATCGAAAACAACCTGTTTTTTCATTGTATTCTCCTGATTGCACTACCTTTCTGTGCGACCGCTCAAAACCGTTCCGTAACTACTGACGTCAACTGGACAGAACAACAGGTTACGCTCACCAACACCCTGGAAGCAGATCTGATTATCCGTCTGGGAGATGTGGACAACCTGGGATTTGGCTGGCCTGAAGATTTTGACCCCTTTTGTGGCAGAATGACCATGCCTCACTATTTCCCCTGGGACGCCAACCCAACAGACCTGCCCGGATTTGACCGGATCCTTCTCTCCAGCAAGTTTAAACCCGCTACGGCTTTCAACTGCGGCGGTGATGGATACTCGGGAAACTACAACCCCGCACTCACCAACCCGGTCGAATGGGCACTGCCGACGGTAGCCATAAAAAATACCACCATCAGCAATGCCTGGCTGCAAATATTTATTGACGACTTTCAGGCACCGGTTTTTTGCTCCAAATTTCACATGACCCTCAACGGTACGCGGTTTGTCGAGGCAGAAAAGCTCCTCAATGCCATTGAGCAGACCGGCCCCGTGGGTAAACTCGTATCATTTCCTGTTCCCGAAGAATTTTACCCTGCGCTTTTGAGCGGAAACCCGCTGAAAATCAAAATTGATGAAGTCAATGGCGTAGCAGATGGCTTTGCCGTCGATTTTATCCGGCTTCTCATCAACCGCAAACGCGAAAATACCTGCATGGGAAGTGTAAGGGGAGTTGTAGTGGATAAAGAAACCATGCAACCCATTTCGGGTGCAAGGGTATTTTCCGCCGACAAATCCGCTGTCAAAACAGATGCTGAAGGCAGATTTTATTTTGAAAAAATTCCCACAGGATTTGAAATCCTCAGCGCTTCTTTCCCCGGGTATGCCGACGGCGTCGGTACGGCAGACGTCGGCGAAGGCGACGATAATCCTGAAGTCTGGATTTATATGGAAAAAGGAAGTGCCCAGGTGAAATACGACAACCAGAATATCAAGGTGGGGGAATCCATTAACCTCAATAATATCCTTTTTGATCAGGGAAAAGCCACTCTTAGGCCAGAATCAAAAACCGAGCTTGAAAAAATTGTAGCCTTCATGAAATCGAATCCCTCTGCTGAAATCGAACTTTCAGGCCACACCTCCGCCGAAGGCGACAGAGCCCTGAACCAATCGCTCAGTTATCAGCGGGTGAAGTCCTGCAAGGACTATATCGTGGACAAGGGCATAGATTCGGGAAGAATCGTGGCCGTAGGTTTTGGCCCTGACAGACCCGTAGCAGGCAACGATACCGAAGCAAACCGTGCAAAAAACCGACGGGTAGAAATGCGACTGGTGAAATTGTGATAAAGTCTGGGGAAAAACTATATTTGGTAATCATTCGCCTAAACTGACTACCTAATATTCCTCCCAATGAAAAACCGAATTTTCCTTTCCCCTGCTATGATTATGGCTCTGGCAGCAACATGTATGATTTTCAGTTGCCAGTCTGAATCCAAAACAGAAACCAATAACGATACAAATACGGAAGCCGCAGGTCAACCCGGTGTTGGCCTTGCGGCACCTTCCGGTGCGGAGGTGCTTTTTGACGGTTCAAGAGAATTACTCGATGAAAAATGGACCTATTGGGAAGGCCCCCGCTTTTCGGCCCAGCTCCCAATCAAATGGAGAATCGTTCAGGATCCTGTCGATGGCGGAGGCTGTGTCAGCAGCAATGACCCGGCATCTGAGGGCGGACTTTACGGTGCTGCCGACATCGTAACCAAAAAAGCCTACCGCGACTTCCGCGCACATGTCGAATTCCTCATCATGGCTCCGGGCGGCAACAGCGGGGTATATCTCCAGAACAGGTATGAAATCCAGGTGTTGGATGGAGATACCACTTCTCATGGTATGGCTGCTGTTATCAACGAAACGCCTTCTCCCTATTTCGCTTACAATGGGGTGGGAAAATGGAATGCCTATGATATACAGTTTCGTGCAGCACGGTTTGAAAACGGTGTACTGACCGAAAAGCCTGTGGTTACGCTTTATTTCAACGGACAAAAAGTGCATACCAACCAGACGATAAACCAGGTATGGGGAGGGCCCAATTCGGGGATTGACGGAGGCAATGACGGAGGCAAAGGCATAACAGATACTCCCGGAGGGCTAAAACTCCAGGCCGAAGGTCATGACGTACGCTACCGCAATATCTGGATACAGGAACGTAATCTGGACACGCCGGATACAGATTTCTGAACCGCTACAACTTACGCTACCATTCCTTCACATTTTCCCCGGCGGTTGCCTCCAGCAATTCGCCCAGATTTTGAATGGTCTTCCTGCTTTCAAACTTAAAGCCGCCCAAAGCCATCAGATAGACAAATAAACTCATCCCCACAGGAATCAATGCCACCCATTCCTGACCTTCTGCCCCAGTACCGGAAACAAAAAAACCAATTCCAAATGACAGCACGACCAGTACCCAGACCGCGATAAATATCCAGACCAGTACATGCAGATTCATTTTCACATCTACCACTGATCCGGAACCTGAACTCCTGATCTCACCGGCAATCTGTGGAAGGAAAGAATTTCGGTAACCGATGATGCGGCTGATGTGGAAATTGTTTTTTGTAACGCGACCTTCATAGGTTTTGTGGTTTTTATTGGCACCAAACCCCTTAAATCGCATCAATTTTTGTGGTTCGGTATTTTCAGATAACCGCTGGTACACTTCTTCAGTAGAAAGCGAGGTGCGATAGGTGATGTTTTCTGAGGGAAAATATTTCATTACGGCTGTAATTATGCCATTACTGATGGGAAAATTTAGCCTTTATCCCTGAAAACACAAAGAATAGCCTGGATTTATCTGCCAATCACAGCCATCCGCTGTCATGTGGTGCAAGAAGCCGTGCATTCTGATAGGCCCAGTCAAGGGGAATGACAGTATTGGCGCGGTAAATTTCGTGTTCTTTGGCAATGACCAGCGCCATATCCGGGCGGGAAGGAGTCTCCAGACACAGCGGAAGCAGCAACTGTATTTTCCCTTCATAGTACTGGGGAACTGCGGTTTTATAATTTCTTCTCACGCGCTTTTCGGCAAGGAGAATGGCATTCCTCACCCGCGCAATCAGTTCGGCTTTCCCCCATGTGCGAAACGCTTCCGGAAAACGATCCTCCCGGTCATCCACAATATGCTCAAAATCGGGAATCAGTCTGCGCCCTGCGTCATACACCAGATCAGAAGGGTCGGAAACGTAAGAGGCAATCTGCGGTCTTTCGCTGAAATAACTCATCAGGCGGCAGCTTTCGCGGTCAAACTTTTTGAGCATCCACCGGGGAAAACGGATATAACTTCCCGGATACGATTTTCTTTTACTGGGGACAAAATAGGCAAAAATCTCTTCCTGTTTTTCAGTTACCAGTCCGGTATTAAAAGCTGCCAGCGGGTTTCCGTCGGGAGAATGGGTATATAAGATTTTATTTTCTTCCTGAATGCGCTTAAAAGTCTGGCGAAGGTAATTTTGCAAAACCGGAAAACCGCCCGAGGGATGATGGGGATAATCCCAGTTTTCGGGCTGAGCCAGCCCGACCAGCGTTTCGAGGTGTTGATAAAAGTTGCCCAGATGGGCAAATTTTTCCAGCGGAAACCGCGTATCGCTGATGACCACCTCCTTTGCCTGAAGTCCCTTCTCTGATTCAAAAGGGCTGAATTCCACCTCAAAATCGGTTTCGATCCGTTTAAAACCATTTCCCTGAACATCGGTGTGGTGCACAAAGTACTGAAGGCCGGTTTTCTGATCGGTGATCTGCCCGTATCCTTTGCCAAAACTGGTGATAACGCCTTTCAATCTGCCGGTGAGACGGGAAACATTGCTGGCTTTAGGCCCTTTGTCAGTCTGCTGAATGATCAGCGACACCAATTCGTTTTCAACCAGAATTTTTGCATCGCCCTGTACGTCGCTGAAGTGCACAAATACCCCCTCGGGGCGATCCTGTGTCCTGATTCGCCCGAATCCTCTTTCTACATTAAAAAAGCTCACAATTCCGATCTCCATCTGGGAGTATTTTGGCTCGAATATAGACCAGAGAAGAATTGACAGCAACCAACTGGCGTTGAACGGGCATTAGTGGTTCGCGTATGGTCTGTTTAACTAAAAAATTATCCAACTATTGAAAGATTTTACTTGCAAATTGATAGAAAAAATCAACTGTAAGAAGTACATTTATCCCGGATTAAGTACGATTAACAAAATAGATACCTGTGTACCCGGATCATTCATCCTCCGGCTCCGGCCCGCAATACCCCTTCCTTGGTCTTCAGAAGAACGCACTTTTGCGAAGAGTTTTGGCAAAAGAAGACAACTTGCCGGAGTGGATCAGCAGTTCGCCCCATTTTCTCTATCAAAAACCTTTTGAAATCTGCGAAAATGAACCGCAGTTGCTCCCTGTGCACTGGAATGGGCCGGAGGCTTTTTCCTATGAATTGAAAGCCATAATTGAAAGATATATACTTTCAATGGGGCTGAAAATAAGGCTGATGAAAAACGAAGACACCCCCGGGGTACTCGAATTTTTATCCAGAAGGTATCCGCCACATATCGCAAGTGAAATCAGTCCGTTTGACCTTTACCGCTTCCGCAATTTCGGCCACGGAATCTTGCTGGAAGATCAGCATGGCAAAATTCAGGGAACCATATTCGAAGAAGTTTACGGGACCGTCGAAAAGACCTCCTACACCATGCGACTGGCGGTATCCGAAGATTATAAGGGCAAAAAGCTGGGCTATTACGTGATGGTCTATTCCTCGCTTTTTGCCATGGACAGAGGTTCGAGGGTCAAGCGGGGGATTATCGAATTTTACAATCACAAAAGCCTTCATATCAACCTAAACAAAGTGGGCTGGATTTGCGATGGATTTGAACCGCATATTTCCGGCCTGGGTGCTTTTTTCCGAATTGCCCTGCCGCTCACCCCCCGCGGGCTTACAGCCAATCAGGTGAATATGGGCAAATTGAATGAATTTATCATAAACCATGACCGGGAGCGCGATTATCAACTGGTTCCGGTAGATGATTACGAGGCAATCTGTCATATGTATCAATCGACAGATTTTAAAGTTGTAGCCTATATTCAGGCAAACCTGATAAACAAACGCCCCTATTTTTTTGCACTCCCCTCCAAAAGCCTGAATATGTGCACCGACTGCCTGGAATGGCAGATAGGATAACTAAACCTTTTGAAAAATTATCAGGAATATTTTTTAATTTATCGAAACAAAAAATATTCCTATGGGCCGGGCGCTGTTGTACCACCTTTTACTGCCGGTTTTTCTCCCGTTGAGCTGGACTGCCTCGGCACAAAATATTGCTGACAGTCTTCAAAAAGCTTATTTACAGGCCGTTGAACCGGTTCAGAAAGCAGATATTTTTTATGAACTGGCGCAAAAAAAAATAGAATCAGACCTGGAACTTGCGCCCGCCCTCGCAGACAGCCTCGACGCAATGGCATCTGCCGCTGGCTATCAAAAGGGAATACTGCGGGCAGACATGATCCGGGCGCTTTACTTTCAGGATAAAAGCAAGCCCGATACGGCCATTTTCATTTTCAGGAAAATCCTGCCGGGATTTTCCCGGTTACCAGATACGCCTTCGGTTGTCAGAATATACAACAATATCGCACGAAACTTTTCTACGCTTTACCAGCCCGATTCTGCTATTCATTACTACCTGACAGCGCTTGCATGGGTTGAAAAAACAGGCAATGAAGCCGAAATCGCAGCCGTGTACAGCAATATCGGCAATCTGTATATCAACCAGATTACCTTCGAGAAGGGGATTGAATACCTGCAAAAAGCCCTTAAAATCAGAGAAAAATCAGGCGATGAAAGCCGGATGATCTATACCTACAACAATATTTCTGTCGCCTATGGAAATCAACATCGTCCTGATACTGCGATGTACTATGCTGATAAAGGGGTAAAACTGGCCGAAAAACTGGGCAACACTTATGTAGCAGGTGTACTAAAAGGAGGGATGTCCAACCTGCTCAACCAGTTGGGCAGGTACAGCGAAAGCATAGAAATAGCCGATCAGTCCATCGCAGACCTGAGAGCCGTCAACCGGGTTCCCAACCTGGTTTTCCCTATGGCCAATAAGGCAAAAGCACTGAATATGCTGGGAAAATACAACCAGGGGCTTCAGGTCTGTCAGGAAGGATATGCAATCATGAAGGAAACCGGGCAATTAAACCCGCTGGAAGTGTATTATGAAAATTTTGCGCTTTCCTATGAAGGACTGGGCAATTTTAAAGAAGCCAACTACTGGTGGAAAAAATTTATGACCCTTGATGACTCCATTTTTCAGGAGGAGAATATCCGTACCCTTGCCGATATGGAAACCCGCTACCAGACCCAGAAAAAAGAAACGCAAATCACCGCACAGAAACTTCAACTGGAGAGCCAGCAAAACCGCCTCCTGAGACAAAAAATCTGGATTGGCGGACTTACCGGCGGACTGATCCTGATTTTTCTGGGAAGCTGGTTTCTATACCACCGCTATCGGCTCAGACAACAACGCATTCTCGACCAGGCCCTGATCAGGGAACAAAAACTCGGTATTCAGGCAGTGATCGAGGCGCAGGAGTCTGAACGCAAACGCATCGCCCGTGATCTCCACGATGGCATTGCACAAAACCTCGTCGCCCTCAATCTGCAGTTACGGGTGGTAGAATTTTCGGTCGAAAAATCTGCGCCTGAACTGGCACCCAAAATAACCCCTCTTACCCGCCAGCTTCAGGACACCTGCGAGGAGGTGAGAAACCTCGCGCATCTTATGCTTCCCCCTGTACTCGAATCACGCGGGCTTCCGGGAAGCCTGGAACTGCTTCTCAAAAACAGTCTGACTTCGAGAGGACTAGACGCGAGGATGGATTGCAGTCTGCACGAAAGACCCGATCCCAAAATCGAACTGGGCATGTACAGGATTGCACAGGAACTGATCAACAATATACTCAAACATGCCCATGCTACGCGGGTCAGTCTGCGGCTTTTTGTGGAAAATAAGTTTCTCATCCTCGTCATCGAAGATGACGGGAGGGGATTTGATTTTGAGCAAGCGAGAAAAATGGGAAGTATGGGAATTTTGAATATCCTCAGCCGGGTGAGCAACCTCAGCGGAGAGTTTTCGTCTATAATCCGCCAGCCGCAGGGCACCATTTCCACCATTACAATTCCCCTCAGCTTATGAATAATCCAATAAAAGTCGCTATTGCCGATGACCATCAACTTGTAAGGGAAGGGTTTGCTGCCCTTTTACGGTTAATTGACGAAATAGAAGTGGTTAGGGAAGCCTGCAACGGGCGCGAACTCATCCAATGGCTGCAAAGCCATCAGGAAGCAGATATTGCGCTTCTCGATCTGGAAATGCCCGAAATGAACGGATTGGAAACTATTCGGGAGCTTCAGTCAAAGTTTCCCGATATTCAGGCTATTATCATAACCATGCTTCCTGATCCCGACCGGATACGGGAGGTGGTAAAAGCCGGAGCCAGAGGTGTACTTTTTAAAACCGCCGCGGTCCAAGAACTCAAAGAAGCCATCCTGCGTGTATATGGGGGAGGAAAATACTTTACCGGAGAAGTAGCCGCGGTACTGCTCCAGGAAGGCAGTCCGTCGCTGGATATTCTCACAGAAAGAGAGACAGAAATATTGCAGTTAATTGCGACCGGGCTCTCCAGTCCCGAAATCGGCGAAAAGTTATTTATCAGCCCACGGACGGTGGACACCCACCGCAACAACCTCATTCAGAAACTCGGCGTCAACGGAATCGCCGGCCTGGTGCGTTTTGCCATTGAAAAGAAGCTGGTGTAACCTGCGGCTGTTTCCTTGAGGAAAATCAGTTTCACTTCATTTCCTCCACCATTTCCATGACTTTGGCCTCAAGTTCCTGCTTATACGCCTGAAGGCGGGCGGAAAGCGTTTCATCAGCCGTAGCCAGAATCTGCACAGCAAGAATTCCCGCATTTTTGGCGCCGTTGAGGGCGACGGTAGCGACGGGTACGCCTGAGGGCATCTGGAGTATCGACAACACCGAATCCCACCCGTCGATGGAGTTGGAAGATTTGACGGGAACCCCGATCACCGGCAGCGTAGTTACCGCCGCCACCATGCCGGGGAGGTGCGCCGCGCCACCGGCACCGGCGATAATCACTTTCAGTCCCCGCTCCTGCGCCGTGCGGGCATATTCCATCATGCGCACGGGTGTGCGGTGAGCAGAAACTACTGTGATTTCGTATTCCACTCCAAAAAAATCGAGCATTTCTGCCGCTCCGGACATGACCGGAAGATCAGATTTGCTGCCCATTATGATTCCTGCTTTTATCATAGCTGATGGTTATTCACAAGTGGAATTTAATTCTTTGAGGTTTTCTCTTCAATTTCTGAAAGGATATACATTCCAGTTTTTTCAAGTATCCCATTCAGGGCTTCATCATCAGGAGAAACTGTTTCCGCATACCCCCTATAAACGTGATCAATTTTCGCAGCAGGAGCACCCAATCCAAAATTCTCATTTCCGAAAAACCAATTTAGGGATGAAGAAAGGCTGAACGTGGGTTTGGATTTATTAAAATTTCTAAATTGAAATTTTACTTCAATAGAATCAATAACCTCCTTTTTCAAAATATCAGCCACTGACTCGATCAATTCAGAGAAGATATCAGGGTCGTGAGGATCGCCATTTATCTCTTTCAGATGATTCTGAAAGATTATCCTGAAAATAACCTTCGTTTCCTGAAAAAAAACGCCAACTTTATTTTGCTGAGCTACAAAATCCTTAGTAAAAGGGATTACGGTGCTGTCAATCAGGGTTGCAATGGTTTCGGGACTGCGATAAACAGAAGGTTCTTCTTTCAAAAGATTTTTTTCGAGAATTGCCAGTTTCTTATCGAAATCGCCGGGTTCTTCTAAAGACTCACCTTTTGCAGCCTTCATTTTCCAAGACAATGAAACAAGCTGAAGTCCCGCGATATAGGAAACGAAAAAATCCATATCGCCACCATCAGCGCGATTAAGTGCATCGAGGTATTCTTTTTTCCCCGCCGATGGAATGATCACCGGAGGGAGACCATATTTTAATAAGTGGAAATTCATTAACAATCGAGAAACTCTCCCATTACCGTCATCAAAAGGATGAATCAGTACAAATTTATAATGAAGCAGGGCCGCAGCACTAACCGGATGCAAAGTTGGTGCTATATTTCTATACCATTCGATTAATTCCGCCATGGCGACGGGTACTTCCTCCGGAGTTGTATAATAAAACATTTCGCCATTAGGTAATCGAACTGAATTGGGATGAGATTTATACTTTCCAACACTTATTTTTCTTCGTGTGGAATCCCCCCCTGGTGTAATTGCATCTTTCCAGAAATCTCTAACCAGAATAATCTGGTTTAGCTGGCGAATTTCGGATTCTGTCAAAACCCTTTCTTCCTCTGCCCAATTTCTCGTCAATTCAACTGCAACATCATGCGCTTTCATTTCTTCGTACTCCCGCATTTCATGATTGCCTGTAGTTTTATCAAAAATAAGCAAAAGTTTGGTTTCGGTATAAGTCAGCGTATTCCCTTCTATATGATTGGAATTGTAATTCCATTCAAGCCTGAATTTGTCCCAAAGCCGTTGCTCTCTATCCCTTCTCATAGGAAGGAAAGTATCCAGAACTTTTTTCTGTTCATCAATCTGATCCAAAAGAATTTTCAGGTTATTCTTCATCTTCTGGTCATTACCTTTAAATGCATTATGCTTCACTCACCACTTTTACTGTCTGCCGAATATAGCTGATCTTTTCGGTTAATTCGGCTTTGTCTTTTCCCAGAATGGTCACATGCCCCATCTTGCGCTGGGGTTTGGTTTCGGACTTTCCGTAAATATGCGGGTAAACGCCTGGCATCGCCAATATATCTTCCATCCCTTCATACACCGCAGGGCCACTGAAACCGGGCTCGCCCAGAAGATTGACCATGGCGGCAGGGCAAAACTGATCTACCGGCCCCAGCGGGAGCCCCAGAATCGCACGTATATGCTGCTCATACTGCGAGGTCAGATTTGCCCTGATGGTGTGATGACCCGAGTTGTGCGGGCGGGGCGCCAGTTCATTTACCAGTATTTTTCCATCAGCGGTGACAAACATCTCTATGGCCATAATCCCCACATAACGAAGTTGTTCTACAATGGAAACGGCAATTTCTTCCGCCTGTTTTACTACTGACGAGCCAAGCTCAGCTGGGGCAAATAAATATTCCACCAGATTATGCACCGGGTGAAATACCATTTCCACTGCGGGAAATACTTTTATTTCGCCCATCGGGTTTCGGGCCACCAGTATGGCGATTTCCTTTTCAAAATCCACAAACGACTCCAGCAGCCCCGGCGCGTCAAAAGCCTGCAACAAATCGGCTGCACCGCGAAGCACCTGAACCCCTCTGCCGTCATACCCGGCTACGGCCGTTTTGTTGACCGCTGGCAAAAGGTGTTTATGTTGAATCACTTCTCCCCGGTTTTCTACGAGCACAAACGGGGAAGTAGGAATTTTATGGTCTCGGAAAAATGTTTTCTGCTTCCGTTTGTCCTGAATCATGCGGATCGTTTGCGGGTCGGGATACACAACCTTGCCTTCTGCCTGGAGTTGCTCCAGCGCTTCGGTATTTACATTTTCGATTTCAATGGTAAGCACATCCACATTCCGCCCAAAAGAAAGAACCGCATCGAAATCGGTCAGTGATCCTTTTACAAAATTATGTGCATAGGCCTTGGCGGGCGCTTCACCGGACGGGTCGAGGATCGAAATATCAATATTCAAATCTATGGCTGCCTGGATCATCATCCGGCCCAACTGACCGCCACCGACAATACCCAGGCGAAGACCTCGATAAAAGGGATTCATGCTTTTTGCCGTAAATTTAGCGCAAGGCCCTGCATGTACCAAATTTTTCGGCACGGTATCTTTAGCTATATCCTTCCAGAAGCCGATCGGGGCGAATAGGAACCACCCCTACTTCCTCGCATACGAGTCCGCCCGCAAGGTTGGCGATATATGCAGCCTGAACCGGAGAAAAACCGGCTACCAGACCGAGTGTTACCGCACTCACCACGGTATCGCCGGCTCCGCTGACATCAGTAATGACTCTTTCACGGGCGGGGATATGGGTAAATTCGCCCCGGGCGTCAACCAGTAGCATCCCGTTTTCGCTAAGGGTAACGAGCGTATATTCATGCGGCATTTTCTCCCTCAGCCGGAGAATGGCTGCGAGAATTCCCGGGATATCGCGTTTGTCAAGCCGCTCGCCCATGCCTTCTGCCAATTCTTTGAGGTTAGGTTTGAATAAAAAACAGCCCGAATAGGAGAAAAAATTTCGAAATTTGGGATCGACCAGTACGGGAATATGATGGGCACGGGCAGCCGCTATCAGCGCCTCTGCCATGGCAGCACTGACAAATCCTTTGTCATAATCCTGAATGATGATTGCGTCAAAACCCGGGATTTTTTCCATCACCCTGCTTAAAACCGAATCGGTAAGATCGTCTGAAACGGGCCACTTATCTTCGCGGTCAACCCTGAGCACCTGCTGCTGGTTGTTGCCCAAAATCCGGATTTTGGCAGTGGTACGCCGGTCGTCCGACAGAAATACACAGGTCGTATCAAATCCCGATGCTTCTGCCATGGAAACCAGCAGGTCGCCATCGGCATCTTTTCCCACCACACCGCAAATCGCAGGATCAGCCCCCATACTGCGGAGGTTGAGTGCAACATTGGCGGCGCCTCCCGGGCGGTTTTCCTCCCGATAAACCTCTACTACCGGAACCGGAGCCTCGGGAGAAATGCGCTCTACCCTGCCCCACAGGTAGCGATCCAACATAAGATCGCCGACCACAAGAATTTTGCGATTCCTGCAGTCGGCGATGAATGTATGAATATCAGAAGTAGTTACCAATGATTTCTGTTTAGCACAGTACAAAGGTAGCTATTCCGCCATTTCTACTCAAGAAGTCTGGGGAATATTCACCTTCAGTGCACGCAATGCGCGTGTAAGGCGTCCGATTCCATCTTCCAGCACATCGGTCGCATAAGCATAGGACAGGCGGATATGCGAATCTGTACCAAAAGCCGATCCGGGAACTACAGCCAGCCCTTCAGCATCGAGGAGATAAAGACACAGGTCGTCGATATCACCGATCACCTTGCCTTCGGGTGTGGTAGAACCCAGAAATGCGCTGAGGTCAGGGTAAAAATAGAATGCGCCGTCGGGAAGGTTGACTTTCAGTCCTTCGATGGCGCAGAGTTTTGCGTAAACCAGGTCGCGGCGGCGGTGAAATTCTTCACGCATAGCCACAACCGTATCCTGCGGGCCGTTGAGCGCAGCCACTGCACCAATCTGTGCAAACGCGGTTGCCCCGGAGGTGCTTTGCCCCTGAAGTTTTTCGGTAAGATCGGCAATCTCTTTAGGTGCGGCAATGTAGCCCAGACGCCATCCGGTCATAGCATAACCTTTCGAAAATCCGTTGACAATGATGACTCTGTCGGCGACAGAAGGGAAAGTACCGATGCTGATATGCGGTTTGCCGAAGGTAATATGCTCATAAATCTCATCGGAGATGATCAGCACCTGCGGATGTTTTTCCAGTACGGCTACGATAGCTTCCAGTTCTTCCCGGCTATACATGCTACCAGTCGGATTGGAAGGAGAAGTCAGAATAAACAACCGGGTTTCGGGCTGAATCGCCGCTTCCAGTTGGTCGGCGGTAAATTTATAATCAGATTCTACACTGGTGGGGATTACCGTTGTTTTGGCCTGTGCCATGTGAAACATGGCATCATAGGATACCCAGTAAGGCGCAGCCACAATAGCACCATCTCCCGGGTTCAGGACAGATAGAACCACATTATACAGAGACTGTTTTGCACCCGTCGATACGACAATCTGATCGGCCTTATAGTCGAGCCCATTCTCCCGTTTAAGCTTATTCGCAATCGCTTCACGGAGGTTGGCATATCCGGCTACAGGCGGGTAATGGGTAAAACCATCATCCAGTGCCTTCTTGGCTGCTTCGCGGATATGTACCGGCGTGTCATAATCGGGTTCGCCCAGCGTGAGGCCAATCACATTTCGGCCCTCCGCAGTCAACTGGCGTACTTTTTTGGCGATACCCAGGGTAGCAGATTCCGCCAAAGAGGAAATGATTTGCGAATATTTCATTGATTATATGAATTTTGGCGCAATTATACAATAAAAATCACAGAAACTTAATAGTTTAATAAAACTATTTGCGATTAATATTATTCGGCTCCAACTATTTACCTTTGCATTTATCTTTACAATAAACTTTATTTCTGAAAATATGAAGACCCAATTCATCATTACTTTTTTCGCAGCTATCGTGCTTTTTTCCGGTTGTACCTATAATAAAACGACGTATCTCAAAGATTATGATTCTTTTATGGAAGAGGTAAAGGAAGACCATAAGTCATTCAGTGCGCGCGACTGGGAAAAGAAAAATGAGCAGTTTCGCGTGATGGTTGAGGAAGAATATCCGGAATTTGAGCCGGAGATGACTCAGGAAGAAAAGGTAAAATTCTGGACCCAGGCTTTCGTTTTCCAGTTTTACCAGCACAAAGACAAGGTTTTCGACGAACTTGAAAACAACAAGGAGGTCTATTCAGAAATGATGGAAAAAAACGCAGAGTTTATCAATACCCTGAGTGAAGATTTTTCCAAAGACATTCTGCCCGAAATTGAGAAAACCCTTCCCGAGTTTAAAAAACTGGGAAAAGACCTGATGGACAGGCTCGAAGACAAAGGCACCCTCGACAAAATGAAAGATAATTTTGAGGAATTGGGCAAACAGATGAAGGAAATCAATGAGAAACTGGAAGAAAATTAATTCTGCAGCTTCACCAGCTTTCCTGTAAATCCATTTCCGGCCCGGTCGATAAACCTGGCGAAATAAATCCCGGCGGGTAAATCTGTCATTTCCAGATGTACTGCGCCTGATGTGCCGCGAAGGGTGGTCAGGGGTTTTACAATTTTTCCGGACAAGTCATACACGGTGAGTGACAATTCTTCCCCTGCCGGTAATCCTGAAACATCAATGGTTACCTGGTCTGTCGTGGGATTTGGAAAAATATTCACCTGCCATTTTTTCCGCTCAGGATCAATCGCCGTTTTGGTTCCGATACCCTGCCATATTCCGATCGAATCGTTGGCTGGATTGTCATCTGTACCAAAGCCGGTTACCCAAATCCGCAGCCGATATATTTTGTCTTCGGTGGGAACCCAGACACTATCGTGAGCAAACTGAATGGTATCATTGGGAATGAGGGTAAAAACCCGGCGGATGGTATCAGTTTTCACCGCATTGGTATCGATCTGGTAATGGATCACCATGGGAAAAAGTACCGTATCAAAAGACACCGAATCGAGCCCACGGTTGATGACTGCCCCGGAAAGCGTAACTTTGTCATTGGGACCGGCGACAATATCATCGAGGTAAAACATGGAAATATCACTTGCACTGACCTGTGCCAGCCTGATATCGTCCAGAGCCAGGATAAACTTGTCTGCTGAGGTATGGCGGAAAGCGATATACACTTCCTGGTTGGCATAATCATCGAGGCTGATGGTGCGGTAAGTAAATTCATCCCCTTCTGCCGCCACGGTAAAGACCGCAGGATTGGCCATAAACCCCGCCGAGTCGGGGGTGGTAGTGGAAACCCTGACTTCATAACTTTCAGGATAAAATTTGTCCTGAGAATAGGCATACCAGGAAAGGCAAGCGTTTTCGGGGACCAGGACTTTGGGCGAAATCAGGTAGTCATTGCTGGGAGCGGTAGAGCCTTCATACCATGCGGGCGAAGCCAGAAGCCAGTTGAGCGAGTCGGGGTCTTTAAAATCCAGTACCGGCTGCCAGCCTTTTTCCGGAACCAGAAAGAGAATATTGTTGTTGGGGGCGAGACCATCATAATCAAAAGTGGCCCAGCCGGAAGGGAGTGTGTCAGAATCGAAGTGCTGATCGAGAATCACCGTACCGCCACAGGGAAAACGGCGGAGGGAGGAGCGGGATTCGGGATCGGCGGGAAAACCCGAGCGGCTATTGGTTTGTGCCACCAGAAACGACATACCGGGGAAGGTAGTCAGCCATAAAAACAGGGTCAGGGAAAAAATTCTAGTCATACCAGACATAACGAGAGATTCTGAAAAAAGGAAGATGCAGAAGGTTTGAAAATCGTTGCCTTTACAAATGAAAAAACTCAAATTACCCGGAAGCAATTTGAGTTTTTATCTTATGAGTTCAGGCTCAATCACCTATATTTTTACGCCCTGGGCGCGCATTTCTTTGACGACTGCGTAAATGCCTTTTTTGCTGATGGTGCGAATCGCGTGAGCGGAGACCTTCAGGTCAATCCAGCGATTCTCTTCAGCGAGGAAGAAACGTTTTTTCTGGAGATTGGGATAAAATTTCCTTCTCACTTTATTATTGGCTTTGGAAACGTTGTTTCCGTAGATTGTCTTTTTGCCACTGACTTCACAAACTCTGGCCATGATTTTGTTCTTTTTTTGCGAAACTTTTATATCCGGCGATGCTTCCAACAGCATTTCCCGGAATCGGATGGCAAATATCAGGAAATCTGCGATAAATGCAAAACTTTTTGGATAAATTCCCAATGAAAAATCAAACAGCCCTGCCCGGCATAATTCAAATCCCGATTTGGGAAGGAAGGAAAGACTGAATTCGCTTTTATCTTGCGAATCCGGGAAATTCAGCCTTTTTTTGCGGAAAATTGCAAGGCATGCCGGTAATTCTCACCAAAAAATTCGGGTTTGAGTCTGCACATTACCTTCCGATGATGCCGGACGGGCATAAGTGCCGACGAATGCACGGGCATAGTTTCCGTATGGAAGTGAACCTCATCGGCGACCCCGACCCCCTGACCGGGATTCTGATTGACTACGGAGACATTAAAGAAATCGTTCAGCCTTATGTAAAAATGCTGGACCACTGGTGCATCAATGACGTCGGCGAAAGGGAAAATATGGAGCTGCTGAAAAATCCCACCTCAGAAAACCTGGCAAAATGGTTTTTTGAAAAACTAAATGACCAGCTTCCCGGTTTATATAGTATCGTCATTCACGAAACCTGTACAAGCAGATGTGAATACCGCAGGGCTTAATTTTCCATCAAACGTTAACAAATAATTCTGTATTTTGCCATTGTGAAAAGAATAACCATTGCCATTGACGGATATGCGGGTTGCGGAAAAAGCTCAACAGCCAAATCCGTCGCCCGAAAACTCAATTACCTGTACATCGACTCAGGCGCGATGTACAGGGCGGTTAGCCTTTATTTTCTCCGGCACAACATCCCTTACGAAACTGAATCCGAAGAATTGCTGGATGCGCTGGAAAATATTTATGTTGACTTCGTGGAAAAACCCGGAGAACTTTTCCCCATCATTACCCTCAACGGGCAGGAGGTGGAAGATGACATCCGAAACCCCGAAATTTCGGCCATTGTAAGCCAGGTAAGTATCCATAAAGAAGTACGGCGGGAAATGGTTTCCCAACAACGCAGACTCGGCGAGGCCGGAGGTGTAGTCATGGACGGCCGCGACATCGGTACGGTGGTTTTTCCCAATGCCGAACTCAAAATCTTTATGACGGCTTCTCCCGAAGTAAGAGCCAGACGCCGGATGGAAGAACTTCTGGAACGCGGTATAGAGGTAAGCCTGAATGAAATTCAGGAAAATCTCGAACGAAGGGATTATATCGATTCCCACAGAAAAGAAAGCCCGCTCGTACAAGCCGAAGATGCCATTCTGATTGATACTTCTGATATGGAATTTAAAGAACAGGTGGACCGCGTGCTTTCACTCGCAAATACAGTGATTGCTGGCAACCCTATCCGGGAAATCTAAACAAAACTTCAGGGATTATGCTCCAGATTGAAATAGATAAAAATTCAGGATTCTGCTTCGGGGTAGTTTACGCCATCGAAATGGCCGAAGATTATCTCACCGACCACGGATCCCTTTACTGCCTCGGCGACATCGTCCACAATGACAAAGAGGTTGAACGCCTCGAGTCTCTGGGACTCAAAATTATCGACCACGAAACCCTCCGGCAACTCAAAAACGCAACAGTGCTCATCCGCGCACATGGCGAGCCGCCGGAAACCTATAAAATCGCCGTCGAAAATAATATCGAACTTATCGACGCCTCCTGCCCGGTTGTGCTCAAACTCCAAAACCGCATTCGCCATGCTTATGATGAAGACCGCAAAATTATCATCCTGGGCAAAAAAGGCCATGCAGAAGTCAATGGCCTCGTCGGCCAGACCAATCAGGAAGCTCTCGTCGTCAGTACCGAAGAGGAAGTAGATGCCCTTCTTGTCGATGGCCCTGTTTCGCTTTTTAGCCAGACCACCAAAAGCACACAGCTCCTCTACAAAATTAAAGACAAAATGGAGCAGCAGTTTGAAGACTTTCGCTTCAACGACACCATCTGCCGCCAGGTAAGCAACCGCGAGCCCGAATTGCAGAAGTTCTCCAAAAACCACGACGTAGTTATATTCGTTTCCGGCAAAAAAAGCTCCAACGGAAAGGCATTGTTTCACACCTGTCAGCAGGTAAATGCCAATAGCTATTTTATCGCAGACATTGACGAACTGGAACTCTCCTGGCTGGAAGGAAAATCCAGCGTAGGAATCTGCGGCGCTACCTCCACCCCTATGTGGCTGATGGAACAGGTGGCCAGTTTTATAGATGAAAAAGTAAACGGAGTTGCTGTAAATGCCTAATTTCCTGCCATGAACTACCGACACCTTAAAGAAGAAATCGCCAACAGCCTGACCCACGGGCTGGGAGTGGTATTATTTATCATCGCCATTCCGGTTATCGTCTCCTGGGCTGTTTTTAAAGGCTCCAGCCAGCATATCTGGGCTGTCAGCATCTTTAGTGTATCGCTGTTGCTGGTGTATTCTGTTTCTACGATTTATCACAGCATCCAGGAGCCCGAAGTAAAAAAAGTGATGCGTGTTGTAGATCATATCAGCATCTATTTCCTCATCGCTGGAAGTTATACGCCTTTTATCCTCTTTTTTATGAACCAGCTCTGGGGATATGTTTTCCTCGGTTTTGTATGGGCTATCGCGCTGTTTGGCACCGTGTTTAAAATCTTTTTCACCGGCAGGTTTAAGGTGTTTTCCATTATCCTGTATCTTTTCATGGGCTGGATGGTTATGTTTATCGCCAGGCCCGTATTTGGTGCCATGTCATTTGAAGGTCTCCTTTGGCTTATTATCGGAGGAGCAGCTTATACGCTGGGAACGGTCTTTTTCATGTGGGAAAAACTCCGCTACCACCACGCCATCTGGCATTTGTTTGTACTAATGGGCAGCGTAAGTCATTATATTTCGGTATTCTACTCCATGGATTATGTCCTTCACGCCACCCATTAAACAAAAAAAATCTTTTCTCCTTCTGATTCTCCTGCCCACGCTTATCTGGGGATGTGGGACAGCAGAGCGGAAAAAACTGGTCGAAAATGCCCCGCTGATTTCCCAAACCTATACCGACGATACCGGCAGAGCGGTGCGGCTCAGCGACCGCCCTCAAAAAGTCGTTTCGATTGCGCCCAATATCACCGAAATTATTTTTGCGGTAGGCGGGCAGGATAAACTTGCGGCCCGCTCTCAGGCCTGTGATTTTCCATCTGAGGTTACTTCCTTTCCCGAAATTATTACTTTCCCCGAGCTTGACATCGAAGGATTAAAAGCCATAAACCCCGATCTGATCATCACCACCGATGAGATTTTTACCCCCTCACAGGTACTTCAGCTCGAAAAACTCGATCTTCCCATTTTCCTGCAATCCTATAAAACGCTCAGCGACGTATATCGCGGCATCCGCGAGACCGGGCAACTTCTCGGCCACGCCGAAACTGGCAACTATGTCGCAGACTCACTTCAACTCATCGAAAAACGAATCACCGATTCGACCCAAAACCAGATAAAATACGGAACCATGATCCTCATCAGCGCCGACCCGTTGAAAGTGGTCGGGGGAAATGGTTTTCTCAACGAATTGATTACCCGTGCAGGAGGAAGAAATATTTTCGGAGACAAAAAAGAAGCCTATTATACCACCACTCCCGAAGAAATACTCAAACTCCAACCTGAGTTTATCATCATTCCTTCCGAACGACAGCAGGCTTACACCGAACTGCTGATCACCTACCCGGCCCTGTACAATACGCCTGCCGATGTGTTGAAACAGGTGCATATCGTCGATCCTGACCTTTTTTATCGTCCCGGACCGCGAATGATCGAAGGGCTGCTGACCCTTACCCATATTCTCCATACACAGTTGAACCCCCAAAAGTTCCGGGATGCGCAATAAAACCCTGCAGGTCAATCTTATCCTGCTGGTGGCGCTGGTGTTTTCGGTTATCGGCGGGCTATCTATCGGCTCTTTTGCCTTTTCGCCCGGTGATATTCTGCGCGCCCTTACCGGAGCAGATATACCCAACCGGGAAATCATTACAGAACTACGGCTGCCGCGCGTTTTGCTTACCAGCCTTACCGGAGCCATCCTGGCCCTGAGCGGGTTTTATATGCAGGCGCTGATCAAAAATCCGCTGGCAGATCCCTATATCATGGGCGTTACTTCCGGGGCTGGTCTCGGGGTCAATTTTCTGATCCTGGGCCTCATACCCATTTCCGGATTTACGGCACTGACTCTGCCGTTTTTTGCCGGACTGGGAAGTATGCTCAGCCTGTTGCTGGTACTGGGACTTGGGTTCCGTACGCTGATGGAGGATAATTCGCGGCTGTTGATAGCGGGTGTAGCGGTTTCTTCCATTTTCACTGCGCTCACCGGCGTTTTGATTTACCGGTTTGCCGAAAGCGACCAGGTGCGGCAAATTGTTTTCTGGACATTTGGCAGTTTTGGAAACGCAGGCTGGGAAGCCGTGGGCGTTTGTGGAGTATTAATGGGCATTGCACTGGTATTCGGATGGATTTTCAGCCGGAAAATGGACATTCTGATTCTGGGTGATATGCAGGCGCAGACGCTGGGTATGCAGGTAGTCAGGGTAAAAATCGCGATTCTGCTGGTCACTTCTCTGATTGTCGGAGGAACAGTAGCTTTTACGGGTCCTGTCGGTTTTGTGGGAATGATGATTCCGCATTTCTGCCGGTCGGTGGTGGGTATTTCTCACCGGAAGAATATAACAACCGCAGCCCTGATGGGTGCAGCATTTCTCACCGGATGTGATGTATTGAGCCGGGCAATATTACCGCCTGCAGGACTTCCTGCCGGAATCATCACGGCAATTTTAGGCGTACCATTTTTTCTGTATATTTTGTTTAGCCGAAAAAGTCGGCTCTGATTATTTCCACTTTCGCTGGGAAAAAATCCAGTCGTATATCAGCGGATGTTCATCAAATGCCGGATCCCAGCTATTGTGATCCACGCCGGGAAATTCGGTATAAATCACCTGCGCGCCCGCTTTTCTCAGGGCATCCACCATTTCGCGGCTGCGGGCTGCGGGCACCACCGAATCGGCGCCGCCGTGAAATACCCAGACCGGCACTTGTGCCATTCGTGTGGCATAGGAAGGATAACCACCGCCGCAGATAGGAAAAGCCGCAGCAAAACGATCGGGATAATTGCCCAGCGCGCTCCAGGTACCGTATCCACCCATGGAAAGGCCGCCGATATATACCCGCTTCCGCTCAATGGGATACTGTTTGAGCAGTTCGTCCATGAGTTCCATTACCAGTTCAAGCTGGCGGGTAGGGGTTTTATCGGCGAGTTTTGCCTCTGTTTCCCGTGAATAACCCGCCCACTGCTGACCTTCCGGGCACTGGGGAACCACGACAAAGGAGGGGTATTTTTCCATAAACGATGTTTCGACAAACCGTTTCGCCACGTGCTTTAGCTGGGCAGAATTGTCATTCCCCCGCTCACCCGAACCGTGAAGAAAAATAATCATGGGAAAACGGTTGCCGCCTTTCACCGCGCCAGCGGGAATATGAAACCGGTAAAGCAGCGAATCACCTTTGGCGGAATGGAAAACCCGTGGTTCGTATTCGCTGGCATCCTGTGCAGACACCGAATACATCATTCCCCAGAAACAAATTGCAGTTAATAGTAGTCTTCTCATTTTTAAATTCAAAAATCTGGCTGTAATCAGTCCAATATATAAACAAAATTCCAAACATTCCTCGCCCGGGCCTGATAAAGGAATAAGTAATTATACCTATCTGAAAGATCATTTGTAAATTGCCAATACGAAAGCGTAATTTGCGCTCCGAAAGGTCTGAACATACATGCAGCATTTAAGAAATTTCTGTATCATCGCTCATATTGACCATGGTAAAAGTACCCTGGCTGACCGCTTGTTGGAAGCGACTCATACGCTTACCCAACGCGAGATGAAAGCCCAGGTTTTGGATAGTATGGATCTGGAGAGGAAAAAGGTATTACCATCAAAAGTCATGCGATCCAGATGGTATATCCCAAAGACGGCACATCCTATACACTCAACTCATCGACACACCGGGTCATGTGGACTTCTCCTGAAGTATCAAGGCCATCTCATCCTGTGAAGGCGCGCTTCTGATTGTGGATGCAGCGCAGGGAATAGAAGCGCAAACCATTTCCAACCTGTATCTGGCGTTGGAACACAATCTGGAAATCATTCCGGTTCTCAACAAAATCGACCTGCCAAGCGCGCGAATCGAAGAAGTCAGCGACGAAATCATAGATCTGATTGGTTGCGACCCCGAGGATATTCTTCATGCAAGTGCGAAAATGGAATTGGTATTACCGAAATCCTCGATCGGATTGTGGAGCGAATACCGCCCCGACCGGTAATCCTGATGCCCCACTCAAGGCGCTGGTATTCGACTCGATGTTTAATTCCTACCGCGGAACCATCGTGTACTTCCGGGTTTTTGACGGAAGTATCAGTAAAGGCGATGTAGTAAAATTTATCGCAACCGAAGCCGAGTATGAAGTCGGTGAGGTGGGAATCCTGCGGCTGCAACAACAGCCCGAACAGACCATTGAAACCGGAAGCGTAGGTTATATGGTTGCAGGCATAAAAAATGTGCGGGAGGTTAAGGTCGGGGATACCATTACCCTCAAGAGAAAAATCCGGCGGCTACCGCAATTCAGGGATTTCAGGAAGTAAAACCGATGGTTTTTGCCGGTATTTATCCGGTAGATACCGAAGACTTCGAGGATCTTCGCGATTCGCTGGAAAAACTACAACTTAATGACGCCTCTCGTGTATCAGCCGGAGACGTCTGCAGCGTTGGGCTTCGGTTTTCGCGCCGGTTTCCTGGGCATGCTCCATATGGAGATTATTCAGGAAAGGCTGGAACGGGAGTTTGAAATGTCAGTTATCACCACAGTGCCCAACGTAGGCTTTAAAGCGATTTTGACCGACGGCAGCGAATTTGCCATCAACAGCCCGTCTGACCTTCCGGAAGCTACCCGTTTGAAAGATCTGCTGGAGCCCTTTATCCGGGCACAGATTATCACCAAGTCTGACTACATCGGGAAAGTCATGGAGCTTTGTATCGATAAACGGGGAAGATTTGTCAATCAGGTATATCTGACCACAGACCGGGTGGAAATCACCTTTGAATTGCCACTGGCGGAAGTTGTGTTTGATTTTTTTGACAAACTCAAAACCATTTCCAGGGGGTACGCATCATTTGACTATCATTTGATCGGGTTTCAGTCTTCACATTTATCCAAACTTGATATATTGCTCAATGGCGACCAGGTGGACGCACTCAGCGCCCTGATTCACCGCGACAAAGCCTATGACTGGGGCCGCAGAATCTGCATGAAACTCAAGGAACTTATTCCCCGACAGCAATATGAGGTTGCCATTCAGGCTGCCATCGGAGCAAAAGTGATTGCCCGGGAGACAGTAAAAGCGCTCCGGAAAGATGTTACTGCCAAATGTTACGGCGGCGATATCACCCGTAAACGCAAACTGCTCGAAAAACAAAAGGCAGGTAAAAAACGTATGCGCCAGGTGGGAAGTATCGAAGTGCCGCAAAGTGCATTTCACGCCGTGCTGAAGCTTGATTAAAAAAAAGTCCTCTGAACTTTGCTCAGAGGACTGACATCAATAAAAAAGGCTTTACATTCAGTAATTCTACTTACTACTCATTATGGGTAACGATTCATATAGGTGGATAGTATAGTTTAATTGCTATATTACCGGTCCAAAATGTATTCCGTTATGAACCCTTCTGCGAACGCCGCATCTGTAACTCTGCCAAAATGTGATTCTTTTATAGAATTGTTTTACCACTGGGAGAAGACCAAAGCAAACGAAATTTACCTCCGACAACCCCAAAATGGTCAGTGGACCAACTATACCTGGAAAGAAGCAGGCAACCAGGCACGCCGTATGGCAATGGCACTGCGCGATATGAATTTGCCCGAAGGCAGCAATATCGCGATGATTTCCAAAAACTGTGCGCACTGGATTATATGCGACCTGGCGATAAAAATGAGCGGCCATGTCTCCGTCCCATTTTACCCTAATCTCACCCCCGACCAGTTGCGGCAGTTGATGGATCACAGCGGATCAAAAGTCCTGTTTGTGGGCAAACTCGACTCCACCGAAGCGGTTGAAAACGGCGTACCCGGCGATGTGCGGATGATTTCATTTCCCATAAGCCCCGTACAGAACGTCGAGAAATGGGACGACCTTATCCAACAATACCCCCCCCTGTCAGAAAATTTTATTCCCCGCCCCGACGATCTCGAAACCATCATCTATACATCCGGAACCACAGGCGAGCCCAAAGGCGTCATGATCACCCATGCCATCAATGCAGCTATTATCGAACCGGTAATTGATATGACCGGGCTCGACAAAATTGAAGGCCGCTTTTTCTCCTACCTGCCCCTCAATCACGTCGCAGAGCGCGCACTGGTCGAATGTGGCAGTCTGATCAATGGCGGAATCATCTACTTCGCAGAATCGCTCGACACCTTTGCCGATAATCTACGATTTGCCCAGCCCACCATTTTCCTTGCCGTACCCCGAATCTGGACAAGGTTTCAACTCGGCATTCTCGCCAAACTCCCGCAGGAAAAACTCGACAGGCTGCTGCGCATTCCCATCGTCTCCGGGCTGATCAAAAAAAGAATTAAAAAAGGCCTCGGCCTTCATAAAGCGACCTGGCTTATTTCCGGCGCAGCACCGATTGCCATCTCCACGCTCGAATGGTTTAAAAAACTGGATATTCATATATCAGAGGCTTATGGCATGACCGAAAACAACGCCGTCTGCTCTGCCAATCACAAAGACCGCATTCAGATCGGAACCGTAGGAGAAATCTACCCCCAATGCGAGGTCAGAATCGTACCCGAAACCAGCGAAATCATTATGAAAGCGCCGTGGAATATGAAAGGGTACTACAAAAATCAGGGCATGACCGACCAAATTCTCAAAGGCGAATGGCTTTATACCGGCGATATGGGCGAAATCTCCAATGGTTTCCTTAAAATCACCGGGCGGGTAAAAGACATGTTTAAAACCGCTAAAGGAGAATACGTCATTCCCGTACCGATGGAACGCATGTTTGCCTCCAATACCCTCATCGAACAGGTCTGCATTGTGGGGTACGGTCTCCCCCAGCCCTTTGCCCTGGTAAACCTCTCAGAGCACGCCCGGCACATGGAAAAAGCAGAGGTAGAACAGAGCCTGGAAGAAACCCTTAATGCCGTCAACAGCAGTGTCGTGGATTATGAAAAAGTCAACCGGGTTGTTATCACAGAGGATACCTGGACGGTAGAAAACGGGCTGCTCACCCCTACCCTCAAAGTGCGCCGCAACGTCATGGATGCCCGCTACAAAGTCAGGATGGAGGAATGGTACAATCAGGGAGACGGTGAAGTTATCTGGGAATAAAAATTATGCAAAAAAATAATCGCCAATTCAGACTTGCAGCCCGGCCTTTCGGGTTGCCCAAACGCACAGACTGGGCAGTAACCGACATCCCCGTATCTGAGCCGGGGGAAGGACAACTTCTGGCAGAAGTCATGTATATCTCCCTTGACCCGGCAATGCGCGGATGGATGGATGACCGGAAGTCCTATCTCCCCCCCCTCGCCATCGGCGAGGTCATGCGCGCCGGAGCCGTAGGAAAAGTCATTGCATCAAAAAACGCACGGTTTCGCGAAGGCGACTATGTCTATGGATCCCTCGGTGTGCAGCAATACGCTGTTTCCGACGGAAAAGGACTGACCAAAGTAGATGCCACCCTCATGCCCCTGACCAAATACCTCGGAGTGCTGGGCATAGCCGGACTTACCGCCTATTTTGGGTTACTGGATATATGCAGTCCCAAAGCGGGAGAAACCCTCGTAGTCTCAGGTGCCGCAGGCGCTGTAGGCGAAATCACTGCCCAGATCGGAAAAATCAAAGGCTGCCGGGTCGTAGGTATCGCCGGCGGGCCTGAAAAATGCCAGTACCTTGCCGATACACTCGGCCTCGATGCTGTGATCGATTACAAAAACGAAAATGTGCGCAAAGCACTGAAGGCAGCCTGCCCCAATGGCATTGATATTTATTTTGACAATGTAGGCGGAGAAATCCTCAATGAAGTACTGGCACAAATCAATTTTAAAGCGCGCATCAGCCTTTGCGGCGCTATTTCCCAGTACAATGCAACAGAAATGCCTAAAGGCCTCTCCAACTACGGCTCCCTGATTATCAACCGGGCAAAAATGGAAGGATTTATCGTATTCGACTACGCAGCAAGGTACATGGAGGCTATTGGAGAACTCGCCGGATGGATGAGTCAGGGAAAACTCCATACGCGGGAACATATCGAAGAAGGAATAGACCATTTTCCGGAGGTATTTCTCAAACTGTTTTCAGGAGAAAATCATGGAAAGTTGATTCTGAAGGTATAGGTTTTCTTACTTGGGGTATGAGCTGTATTAATCAAAGTTACTGTGGTACAATCGGAAAAAAATTTTAGCACCCTTCCTGCAACTGATTGAAAAAATGACTATATTAAAAGGTAGTTAACAGCATTACCCTGTTGATTCTCACAATCAAATACCTCAACCGTTATGTCAAAAGACAAAAATGCAGTCAAAAAAACAGCCAAAAAGGAACCCGAAAAAACCTTGAAGGAAAAAAGGATTGCCAAAAAAGCGAAACGTGACAGCAAATCATAAAATTTGCTGACCTGGATCAGGACGAAACATCTTCTTTCATCTGCCACCTCCCGGTGGCAGTATTTTTTTCGGGTCCCCGGGAAGGAAGTGCCTTTTCACTTTGCGACAATTTGAATTGCACCCGATTTGCAGAGGTAAAAACAGTGGATTCCAACATCTGAAAATGAAGGTACAGACGTGTATTTCTCTCCTTCCTGTGGGGATGTCGATTGGCCCCGGGTTCTTTTTCGTCTTCGCAACAGTGCGCGGGTTCCTATCCAGGCAAACACACCGAGAAGAATTCCGTTGACCAGCAAAACGATTTTCCAGGTAGTTCCACCAAATGTGGTGACGGTTTTTTTGATCCATTTTTTAAATGGCTCATCTTGTTGTGCGTAGGGATCGGTATCCTTTGCCTGTCCTGCTATGGCAGCGGGAGAGGCAAAGGAGAGTAAAAGCAATAATAGCCATCCGGTTTTCATAGTGAAATTTGCAAAAGGATTAAAAATTTGACATAATATAAAGAATTGCCCAGACAGGATAAATCCCCGACAATACAACCAGCGCCACATTAAAAAAAATAGCCCGGTTGGCTTTTCGCCAGAGTTTCTCATCAAAAGTACCGGGGTTTTTGCTCATTGCTTTTCGCGCACTGAATCCGTAGATCAACCCGGGTATGGTGCAAAGAATCATAAAAGCCCATAAAAAAAGAACGGGTGTCAGCGTAAACCCCGTCAATGCATAAAGCAAAACGACCAGTAGAATACTTCCTGCGGAAATCCCCGATACCAGCGCCCAGCTATTGGATCTTTTCACCATCTGCTCCTTCGTCAGGGGCTTCCGGGGAGCGGGTATTTCTTCACCCACAACTGAGGCCGCAGGCGTGACCTGCCCTGCAAATACAAGTTGCGGGCAGGAGGATACCGTAAAAAAAGTCAGGACAGTTAACAAAATGGTTTTCATTGTTTTGAGTATTGGTAAGAAAATAAATTTTTACGATTTATCGGGTGCAAAAAACAATCCCTGCCATTGGCAGAAAAATCTATTTCCCTACCTGCGGGTTTGCCAGATACATATTTTACCAGATCCCTGTCCGGGAGGAAAGAAATTGACACAAACCAATAATCCAAACAAAATCTGACCAGATTTTTGCAAAAACTGCTATAATCTAAAAATATGCCGTCAGGTGGGATACAAAGGGTACAAGGCAAATTCCTTATTTACGGCATTCATGTGTGCAGCAAAACTGCAATTGCATCCAATGTATCATTCTGAGGCTGTGAGGGCAGGTCCCTATTCAGATTTCAGGCCGGGTCAATCAAACAAGAAATATTTCCAGTGTTTTTGCCCGGCGTTGGCGGAATCGTACCATCCCTGGCTTTGTTCCAGTTGCTCGGGTGTAAGAAGCAAAAACCAGGAGGTGTGACTATATGCACGGTTTTCGTCCCCGGGATTATAGACCAACCATTCACGGGTGCCGATATTGTCAAGCAAAAACCGTGGTTGCTCGAAGGAAAGATTGTAAAAATCTCCATGTGGCTGGTAATAATATTTCTCCACACCTGTCACTTCGGGATGATAGTCCTTGTACATAGCCTGAAGCCCAGCAGGATATCGGCGGTAACGATTGTGATATGCGTCAAGGTCCTTGATGTAACCTGCGGCATTTTTCATGGCGTGGTTTCGACTAAATCGGGTAACAGGGCCGGAAAGAATAAGCTGCGCCAACATCAACCCCACAGGCAGTATGACCATATACAAAGGCAGATTCGGTGACAGGTTCCGCCCCTTGTATTTTCCCCGGGTAAAACCTATAAACAACCGGAAACAGGCATAGCCAGCCGGTCAAAACTACCGGGCAGAAAGGGATAAACCATTCCCCCGGTAAGGAATACAATTAATCCCGCAATGATCAGCAAATGCCGGGTTGGGGAGGTTGAGAATTGCATATTAGGGTATATTGATTTGGCGATCAATATATTAAAAAAAAGGGTTACCAGTGGTAACCCTAAATTTGTTTGAGGTGATGGCTTTAAGCCACGGCCTCTTATATGTCGAGGTGAGAGGATTCGAACCTCCGGCATCTTCGTCCCGAACGAAGCGCGCTACCGGGCTGCGCTACACCTCGAATTGCTCTGCAAAGAAAGACAATCCTAATCAAATAGTCAAACGCGACAACATATTTTAGGGTTTCCCCCAATTTCCGTATCTTCTTCCCCAAATCTGCTGCTATGACTACAAATCAACTCCTTTTCCCACTTTTTGCTGCTTTTGTGCTGCTATCATGCGGGCCCAAACCCGCCACCGACTTTGGGGGCGTGCGTCCGGAATTTGCTTTTACGCATGTCAATGTCATTCCGATGGACGGAGAAAGGGTGCTCTCCGATCAGACCGTCGTCATCGGCGGCGGCAAAATCCTCGCCGTCGGCGAGGCGTCCGCTTTTTCGCTCCCCGAATCTACCCGGATCGTTGACGCTTCGGGCAAATATCTCCTCCCCGGCCTCGCCGAAATGCACGCCCATATTCCCGTGCCCCGCGATGGGCAGGAAGATGTCGTGGACGAAACGCTATTCCTCTACCTCTCCAATGGCATTACCACCATCCGCGGTATGCTCGGCGATCCTTTTCACCTCGACCTCCGCGCCCGCGCCGCTCGTGAAGAAGTGGTCAGCCCCCGCATTTTTACCTCCGGCCCTTCGCTCAACGGCAATACTGTGCCCACCGTCGCCATTGCCGACAGCACCGTGCGCGCCCAGAAGTCAGCCGGGTATGACTTTATGAAACTCCACCCCGGCATCAAACTGGAGGTGTTTGACAAAATCGTCAGCACCGCCAAAGAAGTGGGAATGCACTACGCCGGACACGTTTCCATCCACGTGGGCATCCGCCATGCGCTTGAGTCAGACTACGCCTCCGTCGATCATATCGACGGCTACCTCGAAGGGCTTGTGCCCGCAAGTGCTGGCGTAAAGCCCGAAGACAACGGTTTTTTTGGCTTTAATTTTACCTATCTCGCCGATACTACCCTGATCCCCGAACTCGTAAACCTCACCGTCGCGCACAACGTCGCAGTGGTTCCCACACAGGGGCTGCTGGTGCGGTGGACCTCCACGGAGAAGCCCGAACAAACGATAGCCCAGCCGGAGATGAAATACATGTCGCCCCGCACCCGCGAGCAGTGGGTGCAGAGCAAATTCAGCTTTCAGCGGCTGGAAAACTACGATTCAGCGCGGGTAGCCACTTTTATCGGCATCAGGAAAAAGCTGCTGAAGGCCCTTCACGACGGCGGCGCGCTGATTGTGCTGGGGTCAGACGCGCCCCAGGTGTTTAATGTGCCGGGATTTTCCATTCATCACGAACTGGCAGCGATGGTTGAGGCAGGACTTACGCCCTACGAATGCCTCGTAACCGGAACCGTAAACCCCGCCCGGTACTTCGGGATGGAGGGTCAGTTTGGCGTCGTGGCGAAAGGAAGTGCAGCAGACCTGATCCTGGTAAACAACAACCCGCTGGAAGACATTTCCAACCTGCGCAATCCCGCAGGGGTCATGTACCGTGGGCGGTGGCTGTCGGAAGAAGAAATCAGTGCAGGGCTGGCGGCAATTGCGCAGAAGTACCCATAACAAAGCTGTTTTCACATAAAAACGAGCTTTTACCAATCCCGATGCAAAAAAAGCACCGGACGCAATCACTTTGACCATTTATGAAGAAATGGACATTTTACTTAGAAATATATTTACATTTGTGTAATATTGAACAACTATTCAATAACATACCTGTAATATAGGTAATATATCATTTTTATTCGCTTAACAGACAACCTGCCTATCGAAAAACAGTATTAACTCCACTGCATTCTGCCATTCTTTACTGCGATTCGTACAGCGTTGATTAACCTGGGAAAGACATTTACCTTCATTTCCCAACCGATGAAACAATTTAATCCCCCAAAAGCAGTTTTTACCCCACTTGTTCATTTCATTTGCTTTTCCCTTGTGAGTTTGGTATTCCTTTTCGCAGGAAATCAATCATTTGCCCAGAGTATTACCATCACCGAACTCAACCCCTTTTCCGTAACAAAAACGACTGAGGACAAACCACAGTCAAAAGTGTGGTCTTATCAGGAAAACCTATACTGTGTTATGCCAGATAGTGGCGGTACACATATATGGAAACTGGACAATGATAGCTGGGTCATTGAATCAACCATTGATACAGCCACTCAGTCCAATGCAGATATCAAAGTAATCGGAAACCGTATCCATGTCTTGTTATTTGATGATCTGAATGATAATGCCACGATCGTGAGCCGGCAGTTTGATGAAAACAGTCAGACCTATGTAGCCTGGGATGTAAACCCGGCATCTGTTCTGATCAGTTTCGGCAACGGAGGCGGAAATTTCCAGGCCACAGCCACGATGGATATTGATAGTCAGGGCATTATGTGGGTAGCTTATGAGCGCAAAAAGGAAGTTTATGTGATGTGGAGCCAGGCGCCCTATTCAAGCTGGAGCGCGCCGATGGTGCTGACCTCCGGGCTGATTGAGCAGAGAGACATTGCCTCAGTAGTTGCTTTCACAGACAATGGCGGCAGTAAAGTAGCCGTTGCATGGTCGGATCAGATATCCAAAAAATTCAGTTTCCGTGTACACGTTGACGGCGATGATCCTACTGTATGGTCAGCAGATGAAAGCCCTTCCGATGCGTTTGCGCAAAACGTAGGCCTGGGTTTTGCTGATGACCACTTCAAACTGGTTGCAGGCACTGATGGCACCATTTATATGGCAGCCAAAACCTCTTATGACACAACAGGTTACCCCACCATTATTCTGATGGTACGCCGTCCAAATGCAACCTGGGAGTTTTATCCGGTTGATGAACTAGGAACCAAACCAACTGTGCTCGTCAACGAGGAAAAAGGCGTAGTATATTTATTTTATACCTATCCCAATATAGACAACGGGAGCATCGCCTATAAAAAGGCAGGGCTTAATGAGTTGAACAACCTGTACAACCTGCCAGTAATCGTCGCGATCGATAAAGACGCTGCGCCTGCAGGTCTTCTCGATTTTGCATCCGGCCCCAAATCTCCATGGTCGGGTATGACTGCGCTCCTTTCTTACCAGGCAAGCACCCAATCGGTACGGAGTCTGTTGATAGAAGCCCCCGACGGAACTGGCACAGTGCCCTGGACAGAAGATTTTGCGGATCAGGCCAACGGTACGACCAGCGACCTCGGAAGTTCCAGTTGGAGTGTCAATACCGGTGCGCTGGGAAGTTCCGCAGTATTTTCGGTTCAGAGCCAGAAATTTCGCGCCCAATATACACAGGGCGAAGGCGTATGGATGTCAGAAGTGATCAATATTTCGGAAGCGCCTGCAAAAATCAGCGTTGATATTCAAGGTCAGGGCGGATTGGAATCTACTGGTACGCTCCGCGATTACCTCAGGGTTTATTATAAACTCGACGATGGCAGCGAAGTACTGGTAGCCGAAAGATTCGGGCGGTTTAATTACGGAAACCCCGAAACAATTACCCTTTCCGGCCTTACCGGCACAACCCTGCAGATCGTCATTAAAGCCTATAATACAGGTACTGATGAGATTTATCTCTGGGACAATGTGCGTGTTTATTCGCCGGAGGGTGAAGCGTTGATGGTGGTGGGTAACTCCCAATGGCTGAACGCCGGAGATCAGGCGATCAAAGCAGAGCTTGAAACGCTGGGATATGAAGTTACAGTAAAAACTGATTATTCTTCCGCCACCGCCGACGCCAATGGAAAAGATCTCATTATCATTTCGGCAACTGTCAACTCCGGGAATGTCGGTACCAAATTCCGGGATGTTGCGGTTCCGGTGATCAACTGCGAAGGTTTCCTCTATGACGACATGAAGATGACCGGCAACGTGGAGAACACCGATTTTGGAAGCATCTACAATGTCAGCCAGATTTTTCTGACCAATACCGGCGGCTCGCTCGATGCAGGTATGGCAAATCAGGTACAGATTACCTCCTCGGGACAGGAAATCAACTTTGGCAAGCCAGGTCCCAGCAGCATCAAAGTCGCAAGGCTGAATTCAAATTCTACCCAGGTAGTCCACTTCGCATATGAAAAAGGCGCAGCTATGGTAGGCATGAACGCGCCTGCCAGAAGGGTTGGCTTTTACTTCCGCAACGAAACCGCCGCCAATTCGACAGGTAGTGGCTGGGCATTGTTTGACGCCGCTGTATGCTGGGCAGTTAACTGTAATGGCGATCCGCTCACTCAGACGATCAGCTTTGATCAGTTACAAAACAAAGTAACCACTGACCCACCCTTCCAGATTAGCGCCACAGCTTCTTCCGGCCTTCCGGTATCTTTCTCCATTGTTTCAGGCCCTGCCACTATCGCAGGCAATACGATCACCCTTTCAGGCTTGACCGGCACAGTTACTGTAAAAGCCAGTCAGGGCGGAGACCCGCAATATCAGGCAGCCGAAGATGTAGAAGTGACCTTCGAAGTAATCGAACCTATCACTACCGTCCTTGCCAGTTCAAGGGTAAGCGCCTGGTATGATGATGCCGAAGAAGCTATCTATAACGGAAGTGTCAACAGAACCAGCACCGACCTCGAACTCGGTCGCGATGGTTATACACCACAGATTACCGGTATGCGTTTCCGCGGGCTAAACATCCCGCAGGGTTCGATCATTACAGATGCATTTATCCAGTTTACGGTTGACGAACTTGATTTCAGTGGCACCAACTACACAATCAAGGCGCAGGCCAGCGATCAGTCTGATGCTTTTGGGTCCAACTATCAGAATATTTCTTCCCGCCCCAAAACCACAGCCAGTGTATCATGGTCACCCTCCATCTGGAATCAATACAACGTCAGCGGGCCCAATCAGCGTACACCTGATATTTCCAGCCTTATTCAGGAAGTCGTCAACCGCCCCGGATGGTCAACCAATAGCGCCCTTACCATGTTTGTATCTGGTACGGGGGAAAGAACCGCCGAATCCTATGACGGATCGCCCTACCGCGCACCCATTATCTATGTCGAGTATATCGCCCCTGTTGCAGGAGGAACTGCGGCACGGAAATCTGGCACAGAAGAGCCTGCTTACCAGATTTCTTCCACGGTTTATCCCAACCCGTTCCAGGATCAGTTCCGCATTGAATCAGAATTCCCCGATGCAAAATGGATCAACATCAAAGTGCTGAATGTACTGGGCCAGCCTGTATATCAGGTAGATCAATACCCGGTAAATCAGGGAATTAAAATCAGCCAGGACTGGGCAAGAGGCATGTATTATATCGTACTCAAATCAGACCTCGGCCAGACCAAAACTATGATCGGGGTAAGAGAATAATTTCTTCCTTTGGTTAATAAAAATCGCAAAGGCGTTGCTGCCTTTGCGATTTATTTTTTGTGTTACAAGTGTTTATTACCGGTTACAGCCAGAAGAGTAGCTGCTGCAACTTGAGGCACAACCATCGCCCCGGCTCATGCTGCTGCGCGAAGGCGTGCAGGGCCCGAGCACCATATTCAACCCTACAGAGACCTGCACCATATCTGTGGCAGCACGGCGGGTAGCGTAGCCCAGCCCGTTTTGTTCGTTGACTGCCACAGTACTCAGATCTACGAAATTTGCATTGCTGCCCCGTGTATAGGTGGTGCGAAGATCGACCGATAATTCCTCGTTGATACGAACCTGCATGCCGGCAGCAGCACCGTACATGAATGTCCAGCTTTTGGTCAGTATCTCGCCCTCCTCATCACAATCCTGAGACATCCGGTCTCCGTCTTCCATTACATACTGGGTGCTGGAAAAATAACGCGACCCGGCAATACCGTCGGCGTACAGCCGGATGGGCAGGCGGTCAGTGGTGATAAAACGGGCAACCCCCGCCATACCAAGTGACTCGTTGGAAATCTGGAGCTCTACCGGCTGTTCGAAATTGAGGTAATTTTCAACCGGGCGCTGTTCGCTTCCGTGAAAACCCACATCAAAACGAAAGCCCATCTGAAAGCTGCCAAAAGTATTTTTCCGCAGGTTGTCTGTCATCATATCCATACCAAAACCTCCTCCCTGCCGGTAATTTTCGACCTGAAAATTGCCCATGGGACGAATATAGGAGCCATTAAAGGAAATGGTGCCCTGTGCATAAGCGGAGGAAACAAATGCAAAAAGGGAAATGATTACGGCGGAGAATAAGTAAGTGTTTGTTTTCATAAATGGAGAATTTGGGGTTAATGCTCTTTCAATTTAATAAAAACTGATGAAAGGCGCGAAGGTGTGGGGAATTCTTTTTCAGCCGTGTAGTTTTTCGCGATTTCCGTGAAAGTTTGTAGATTTCCCGCAATGGAGGATCATCCCACTACTACTTTGCGTTTCCCGGGGCTTTCGGGAAAACGTATAGTCATCATCGGAGGCACAAGCGGAATCGGCCTGGCTGCCGGGCGTGCTTTCGCCGGTTCGGGCGCTCATGTAGTAGCTCTGGGACTGGATAATGAATGGCTCGAAACAGCCAAAAAAATGTACGGCCCGCAGGGAAAAGTATTAACAGGAGATGCCGCTCAACCCGAATCCGTAAATCTGGCGATCAATCTCTGTGTGGAAAGTTATGGCGGAATGGACGGCCTGTTTCACGTTGCCGGTGGCAGCGGCAGAAAATGGGGCGATGGCCTGGTACACGAACTGACAGATGAAGGATGGGAAAAAACCATCGCACTGAACCTCTCTTCTGTGATGTACAGCAACCGCGCAGCCATTCGCCACTGGCTCTCGACGGGCACAGAGGGATCTATCCTCAATACCGCATCGGTTCTGGCCACTTCTCCCTCTCCCGCTTTTTTTTCTACCCATGCCTACGCTGCCGCCAAATCAGCCGTTACCGGACTTACCCTTTCCATTGCCGCCGCCTATGCCTCCCAAAATATCAGAGCCAATGTGCTGGCACCCGGACTGATAGAAACGCCCATGGCGCGCCGGGCAGGTGAAAATCCGCAGATACTTGCGTTTATTCATACCAAACAGCCCCTCGACGGCGGACGAATTGGCAGGCCGGAAGACACCATCGGAATCGCCTGTTATGCCATGTCTGACCTCTCCCGGTTTACTACCGGACAGGTGTTTACTGTCGATGGCGGCTGGCAGCTCAGTGAAGGACAAATTCCCCCGCAACATGAATAAAAAAACAGCCATAGGCATAGATCTCGGAGGAACCCGGATCAAGGCCGTCCTGATTGACGAAACCGGCCGGCTTCTGGACGAAGAAGAGCGGCTTACCCGCGATGCACACAGCCAGGCGGAGGCCGGATTTACCCCCTGGCAGGAAGGCATCCGGGAGGTATTTCACATTCTCAAAAATCGTGCAGCCACACCGGTGAATGCCGTAGGACTGGCGGCGCTCGGCCTCCCCGACAAAACCACCACTGTATTGCTTATATGCCGGGAAGACTTCAGGGGCTTGAGGGTTTTGTGTGGGCCGATTTTCTGGGGCTGGAAAAACTTCCGGTGATCAACGATGCCCAGGCAGCCCTCCGGGCAGAAACCCAACTGGGCGCAGGCAAAGGCAGGGATCATGTGGTAATGCTCACCCTGGGCACAGGGGTCGGCGGGGGCATACTCATCAATGGAAATTATTGCGAAGGATTCCTCCAGCGGGCAGGGCATCTGGGGCATTTCAGTCTCGACGCAGAAAGCGAAATCGCAGGAATATCGAATATGCCCGGCAGCCTCGAAGATGCCATAGGCGAAAGCACCGTGAGTCGCCGCACATTCGGGCGTTTTTCTTCTACTGTTGACCTTGTGAAAGCCTACGAATCAGGCGATCCGGTAGGTGCATATTTCTGGCTCAATTCGGTTCGGAAACTGGCCATCGCCATCGCCGGTATGGCCAATATGATTTCGCCCGAATGTTTTATTTTAGGCGGAGGAATTACCCGTGCGGGCAACGCTTTGTTTGAACCGCTTTCGGGTTTTCTGGATATATTTGAATGGCGCCCCAACAACCAGTCTGTCGAAATCCTGCCAGCCACTTTCAGCGATCTCGCAGGGGCTACCGGCGCCGCACTTTACGCACTTGCAAACCCGTAACTATGGCCATAGACAATCTTTCACCCACCGAAGACCCGGTTTCCGACTACCTCCAAAAATGCGCGCAAATCCTCGAAAGGGTAAATGCCCAAAAAACACAGATACGAACGGCAGCATCCTGGTTTGCAGAAGCTATCCTCTCAGGAAGAATGGTGCATGTATTTGGCTCAGGCCACAGCCGCATCATGGTTGAGGAAATGTGGCCACGCTACGGTTCTTTCCCCGGATTTAATCCTATCGTCGAACTATCGCTCACCTTCCACAACCTCGTTACCGGGGCAAATGGCCAGCGGCAGGCTATGTTTCTCGAAAATGTACCGGGACTGGCGGAGCGCATTCTCCGCAATTTTGACCTGAGCACCTCCGATACCGCCCTGGTCATCTCTTCCAGCGGAACCAATATCGTACCGGTAGAAATGGCAGAACTATTCCAGGCAAAAAAAATAAAAGTAGTGGGGCTGCTTACAGAAGCACATTCCCTTGAGTCAAAAAGTAAGCGGAATGATGGGAAAAAACTGGGAGATTTTGCAGATTTGGTACTGGACACGGGCGCACCGGCAGGTGATTCGATGGTCACCGTTCCGGGACTTCATACGCCGGTTTCACCCGGATCTACCGTAGGCGGAGCCATGCTTATCAATGCGATCAAAGCAGAAACCGCCAGGCTACTCACCGAGGCAGGGCAGCCCCCCAAAGTGCTGACTGCGGGCTGCCTTGTAGGAAATGAGCAGGCAACAACGCTTTTTGAAAGTGCCTATGACGAACACGCCCACCGCATGGCCCGATTATTTGGATCGGTGGGAAAAAATAGCTAACTATTCCCGATTAATCTATACAGAAATGAAAAACATAACCCCATTATTTCTCTCGATTCTGTTTCTGGTTTCCTGTCAGCCCGATGGAAACGAAGATCAGCAAAACCAGCAGACTATGCAGGCCGCCATGAATACCCTGACGGCAGCCGAACAGGAAGCCGGTTGGAAGCTCCTGTTTGACGGAAAAACTACCGCAGGCTGGCACTCGTACCTGAAAGACGGCGTTTCCGGCTGGACCGTATCCGATGGAATCCTCTCCACCTCCGGTGGCAACGGCGACCTCGTTTCCGACGATACCTATGACAATTTCGAACTCGCCATTGAGTGGAGCGTTGCCCCCAAAGGCAACAGCGGGATATTTTTTGGTGTAACCGAAGATACCGCCTATCACAGCACCTACGAGACGGGGCCTGAGTTTCAGATCATTGACGACGTCAACTACCCTGATCCACTCGATGAAACCCAGAAATCCGGTGCCAATTACGCACTTCACGCACCCTCGGTACTCGCAGCCAAACCCGCAGGTGAGTATAATACAACTACGATCATTGTCAACAACAACCACGTCGAACACTGGCTCAACGGCCAGAAAGTCGTGGAATACGAGCGCTGGACGCCCGAATGGGAAGCGATGGTGGCGAATACCAAATTTGCCAGCATGCCCGGCTACGGAAAAGACCCCAAAGGCCACCTCGCCCTTCAGGATCATGGCGATGCAGCCTCCTTCCGCAATATCAAAATCAAAATTCTGAATCCCTGACCGTGAGTCTGATTCCCATTCGCACCACCGTTATCGGCAGCTATCCCTTTCCCGGGTGGCTGGAATTTGCTTCCCAAAACCTCGGGCAGTTTGGCGAGGCTGATATCGCCGAAATGCAGGAAGATGCCGTCATTGCAGCCATCCACGATCAGGTACATGCCGGGCTCGACGTAATTACCGACGGGGAGCAGACCCGCCTCGATTTTAACCTTTCCTTCTATGGATTTCTGGAGGGAATAGACGCGCACAGCCACTCTCCCCGGCGATGGGGGCCCCCGGCACATGACCAGCGGGGCAAACACGCCATTACCGGGGAGATTGCCGCTCCGCGTGGACTGGGCGTGCTGGAAGAATACCAGCGGCTCCGCAAACTGGCACCCGAAGGGCCCGTGCTCAAGGCCAGCATCCCCGGCCCTTTCACCCTCAGCGGCAGGCTTTCACCCAACAAACAATATCCTGACCGCTACGCGATTACCGAAGCGCTGATACCCCTGGTCAGAGCGGAGCTCGAAGCACTCGTAGAAGCCGGATGCAGGGAAATTACGGTGGACGAACCTTCCATGAGTTGTTATGCCTACAAAGAGGATACCCGGCGGTTTGTCGATATATTTAACCGCACGGTGGAATCGGTTGCAGGCAGGTGCAGACTTTCCACCCACCTGTGTTTTGGCAACTACAAAGGCAGAGCCGTAGGCTATCGCCGGATCGCCCCGATGTTTCCCGACTTTCTCGATTTTATGGCCGAGGAAATCCATGTGGAAATGGCCAGCCGTGAATTCGCAGAAATCGAGCTTATCGAAATGATCGGCCAGCGAAAACACGTAGCCGTAGGCGTAGTGGACGTCAAAAGTTATTATATCGAGTCGGTGAAGGATATTGAAGAACGCATCCGTCTTTGTTTGAAATACGTTCACCCGGAATTGCTCTCCATTGCCCCTGATTGCGGACTGAGCCAGACCGCCCGCTGGGCTGCCCGGCAAAAGCTGAACAACATGGTTGAGGCCGCAAAAGCCGTGCGAAAAACCCTCGGCAGATGAAACCCGCATTTCAGAAAGACGACCGGTTGCTCGCAGATATAAGCGCGGGGGTTGGCCTTCCGCAGGGTTTCCGGTTGTGGTGGCTGGGGCAAAGCGGGTTCCTTATTCAGTGGAAAGGAAAACATCTCCTGATTGATCCCTACCTCTCCGATTCCCTTACCAAAAAATACGCAGACACGGACAAACCCCATGTCAGGATTACAGAAAGAGTGATTGATCCGCAAAGGCTGGACTTTATTGATATTATTACCTCCAGCCACAATCACACCGACCATCTCGACGCAGAAACCCTGATTCCCCTGCTGAATTCCAATCCGCAGGCAAAGCTGATTATCCCCGAAGCCAACCGGGCGTTTGTTACCAACCGGATACAAAAGGATTTGTCTTTTCCCATCGGTCTTGTGGACGGACAATCGGTAGAAATAGAAGGCTTCCGTTTGACAGCCATTCCGGCAGCACACGAAACACTGGAAACCGATTCACAGGGAAGGTTTATTTTTCTGGGGTATGTGATTGAGTTTGGGGAATGGACTATTTATCACAGTGGGGATACCGTTCGATATGACGGACTGGAAAACCGGTTAAATGCCTGTTCGCCCGACCTTCTCATTCTCCCTATCAACGGACGCGCCCCGGAAAGAAGAGTAGCAGGAAACCTGAATGCGCAGGAAGCTGTGTTGTTGGGAAAAGCAGTTGCTGCGCGATGGGTCATTCCCTGCCATTACGATATGTTTGAATTTAATACGGCTGATCCGGAGGAATTTATCCGGCTGGCAAAACAGCATGGGCAGCCCTACCGTGTGCTGAGAAACGGGGAGCGAACGGATTTTTGAGGGCAAAGGTTAACATTTCGCTTTTTCATACTTTCATTATCCGGTTGAATCTTCTATTTTGGGGTATGTTGCGTTACTACTCACGTGTTTCCCTTTTTTCCGGCGCCATCCTGGCTTTTCTGGCAATGACATCCTGTACCGGGGATAAATCCGCCCACGCAGTACAGGTATTGGTAAAACTTACCGATGATACCTGGCAGTACACCCCGGGGGCTTCGGTGGAAATTCCTGCCGAGGTTACAGTTGCAGGGAAAAAATCCTGGAAAGGCCCGGTAACCATCCGCATCAGGCAGGGAGAAAATGTCGTTTCGGAAAACACCGGAACCCTTTCCGTGCCCGGAGAAAGCAAGGACACCATCCGCATTCCTGTTGTCATTCCGGATTCGACCGGAACGTATGAAATAGTCGCTGCAATTACCCAGCCCGACGGCTCGCCATTTTTGAGCCGCAAGCTGATCGAAGTTGTCAAAAAAATCAGAAAAGCAGAAATATGAATCGAAGAGACGCTGTAAAACAGGTAGCGATACTTGTTGGCGGTGCACTGTCGGTGCCCGCTGTTGCTGGTATTCTTCAGGGATGCGAGGCCGATACCCGCCCCGACTGGATACCCGAATTTTTCACCATCGAACAGGCAGACCTGGTCGCAGAAATCGCCGAATGCATCATTCCGGCAACCGATACACCGGGAGCCAAAGATGCCCTGGTTCACCGATTGATCGATAAACTGATGCACCTTCACTTCCTCCAGGAAGACCAGGAGCGGTTTACCGCAGGCCTGCAGGCCATCAACGAAGCCGGAGGCAAACCCTTCCTTACGCTGGATAAAGAAACGCAAACAGAAATACTGTTAAGCGCAGAAAAAGATGCCAGAACCGCCGCATCATCTGACGGGAAGCCATTTTTCCCGATGATGAAGGAACTGACGCTGCTGGGATATTTTACTTCCGAACAGGGGGCAAGCCAGACACTCGAATACCTGCACATTCCCGGCAATTTTGAGGGATGTATTCCATTGAAACCCGGACAGAAAGCCTGGGCAGTCTGATTATTGATTTTTCACCTTACTTTTTCTACTGAATTTATGAATCTGAATATAAAAGCAAAACAGGAAACGACCTACGACGCCATTGTCGTAGGCTCAGGCATCAGCGGCGGATGGGCAGCAAAAGAACTTACAGAGAAAGGCCTCAAAACCCTCGTGCTGGAACGAGGACGGAATGTCGAACATGCCAAAGATTACCCCACCGCCATGCTCAAGCCGTGGGAATTCCCCCTTCGCAACCGCCTCACCGCAGAAGAAGCAGAAACTTCTTACGTCCAGAGCCGGACCTACGCATTTAATGAATCCACCAAACACTACTTTGTCAACGACAAAGAAAATCCTTATACAGAAGTCAAACGCTTTGACTGGATACGCGGCTACCATGTAGGCGGGCGTTCCCTCATGTGGGGCCGGCAAAGTTACCGCTTGAGCGATCTTGATTTTGAGGCCAATGCAAAAGATGGCATCGCCGTTGACTGGCCCATCCGCTATAAAGATCTCGAACCGTGGTATGATTATGTCGAATCATTTGCCGGCATTTCGGGGCAGGCCGAAGGCCTGGCACATCTTCCCGACGGAAAGTTTCTCCCCCCGATGGAAATGACCTGCCTGGAAAAACACGTAGCAAAAAAAATCAATGAAAACTGGTCAGACCGGATCATGACCATTGGCAGGGTTGCCAATCTTACCCAGCCACACAATGGTCGCGGCAAATGTATGTACCGGAATCTTTGCAGCAGAGGTTGTCCTTATGGAGGATATTTCAGCAGTAATGCCGCTACCCTGCCAGCCGCTGCTCAAACCGGCAACCTCACCCTTCGCCCCTACTCCATCGTCAATTCGCTGATATATGACGAAAAAGCGGGAAAAGTAACCGGTGTGCGCGTCATCGATTCGGAGAGTAATGAATGGCTCGAATATTACGCCCCCATTGTTTTTCTCAATGCCTCTGCGCTGGGCTCTACTTTTATTCTTCTCAACACCATCACCAACGACCATCCCAACGGACTGGGCAACTCCAGCGATATGCTGGGTCGCAACCTGATGGATCATCATTTTATGACCGGAGCCAGAGGTCGTTACGAGGGGTTTGAAGATCAGTATTATTACGGACGAAGAGCCAATGGTATTTATATTCCCCGCTACCGGAATGTGAAAGACAAACACCCCGATTATATCCGCGGATTTGGCATACAGGGCAGCGGAATGCGCGAAACATGGTCGCGGGGTGCAGGCATGGAGGGGATTGGCGAAGGACTGAAAAAAAACCTGACAGATCCCGGGCCCTGGTCTATGAGTCTCACCTGCTTTGGAGAATGTCTCCCCTACGAAGATAACCGCGTAACCCTCAACCAGGACGTGCGCGACAAATGGGGGCAGCCTACATTTTCAATCGATTGTAATTTTAAAGACAATGAAATGAAAATGCGCAAAGATATGGCCAACTCAGCAGCCGAGATGCTCGAAGCCGCCGGACTGACAGACGTTGTAACCTATGACAACGGAGCCTATCCCGGTCTGGGAATCCATGAAATGGGAACGGCCCGTATGGGACGCGATCCCAGGACCTCTGTGCTCAATGGCTTTAATCAGGTTCACGACGCCCCAAATGTATTTGTAACCGACGGTGCGTGTATGACCTCCTCGGCCTGCCAGAATCCTTCGCTGACTTATATGGCGCTTACAGCAAGGGCCTGTGATTTTGCCGTTAGTGAACTGAAAAAAGGTAATATTTAACATTAAATCCAGAAAAACGACTGAATACTACCGCTATGAAACCGAAACCGAGTTCCATCAACCGCAGAGACTTTGTCAAAGCCACCGCCGGCCTCGCCGGCGCGGCATTTCTGACTCCCGGCTTTACCTTTAATATTCTTCCCCCGGCACCCAAACTGAGCGAAGAAATCATTGGCCACGGCGCTTTCCGCTATCGGGTACAAAAAGACTGGAGTGGCCAGGATCGCACCCAATTTCCTGTCAACAACTGCCATGAGATGATCATGGACAGCAAAGGCAGGCTGATCATGGTCACCGATGAAACCAAAAACAATATCCTGATCTACGACAAATCCGGAAAAATTCTGGATGCCTGGGGCACGACTTACCCCGGAGGTCACGGTCTTTCCCTGTGGAATGCCGGAGGGGAAGAGTTTTTGTTTATCTGCGACCCCAACCTGGGTATTGTACAGAAAACTACCCTCGACGGAAAAGTTTTGCTGACCATCAGCCATCCTAAAGAAATCGGCGAATACAAGGATACAGACCCATTTAAACCTACGGAAACAGCCATTGGACCCAACGGAGATATATATGTAGCCGACGGATATGGCTCACAATGGATTCTCCAATACTCTGCCAAAGGAGAGTTTATCCGAAAATTTGGTGGAAAAGGCGACGGCGAATCTCAGTTTGAAACCGCACACGGAGTATGTCTCGACAACCGTAATCCCGCCAACCCTACCCTGCTGTGTACCTCCCGTGTCCACAACAGCTTTAAGCGGTTTACCCTTGACGGGCAATACCTGAGCACGATTTTTCTGCCAGGAGCCTTTGTCTGCCGGGCTGTAACCCATGGAGAAAATATTTATGCAGGTGTATGCTGGTCGCGGCTGAAATACCTCAACCAAACCAACCGATCCGGCTTTGTGACTATCCTCGACAAAAACGATAAGGTAATCTCTAATCCCGGCGGTACCAAACCCGTTTACAAAAAGGGAGAGTTACAACTGATGGTTCAGGAATCGCCGGTATTCATGCATTGCCACGACGTATGCGTGGATAATGACGAAAATATTTATGTGTGCCAGTGGAATGCGGAGAAATCGTTTCCCATCAAGCTGATACGGGTTTAGTTGATAATCCTGATCCAGGGAAATGCAGAATCCTGTTTGCCTGAAAGCCGTTTAAACAAGCCGCCCGGGCGATAGAGGATGGAGAAATCGAAATTATTGATGTCTGTGAGGAGATGGTGGTGGTAATTATCCGCCATTTCCCCGCAGCTTATAGACTGATAATAGGCCAATGTCCGTTCGCGGGCATCGTCAACTTCCCTTTCCATATAAAGCGGGCTGTCGAGGATATGAATTTCACCGCCCTGAACCAGAAACTGCCGGCAGCGGTTGAGGAGTTGGGTAAGGTTGGGGAAATACTGAATCGCGCTGGAAAGGATCACATAATCGAAGGACGAAAAGGGCAAAATGTCTTCGAAAATATTGCCGCAGGCAAAACGCAGGTTTGAATAGTCAAAAACCCTGGCCGCCTGCTCCAGTTCAAACAGGTTGACGTCGAGACCTGTGATTTCCAGATGCTGAAGTTTGGCCAGGTTGCCGGCAAGCCACCCGTTTCCACAGCCCACTTCGAGTACATGAGCCGATTTTTCTCTTTTTTTGAGGTAATGAAAAAGTCGCTGAAGCGATTTTTTGCGAATCTCCCATTCCTGCCGGTGGAGATTGTAAAAAAAGGTTTCAGGCAACTCGCGGACTTCTGCATCAGAGTAAACTCTGTTTTCTTTCCTTCTAACCTTAAGGTATTGTTTCTCAAAGGTTTCCGAAACAGGAGACAGAATTTCCACGCCTTTGTTTTTATCAGGCATTTCTTTCTAAAGAATGAATTGTTACAACAAGTCCGAATATACAATTCGCGAACCGGAATTCCAAAGTCTGGAGAATATCGGCAGTAAAGTCTAGTTCATACGGGGTTTTCCGATCATAATAAATAACATAAACAATCCGCCAATTATGCCCGGTACGGCCAGCACACAGAGCAGTATTTTTGCTGCGATAAGGTTTCCTGCGCTTTTCAGCCATAATCCGCCAAATAAAACGCCCATAACTACACTCAATAGTCCCAGCCACAGCAGCATATTGGTCGAAGAAACCGTCCCGTCAAGCAGTCCGACAATAAAAAAATAGACGGCAATCAGCCCTACAACAGCCGCAATGCCAAACAAAACCCAGTATGTGATCATATAACTTTGTTAGCTTTTAATTTTCCTTCCAGTTCCAGTTCACTTCCCAGTTCCAGTGCATGAACTTTCCCTTCGTCATTGCGCAAAAAGGTGAGCATGGTATCGTAAACTGCCTTTGCGTTAAACTGATCCTTGGCTACCCAGAAAACTTCTGCCCGGGGTGTGGACGTCATCTGAATATATAATTGCCGCCCTTCATTGCTGACCTGAACCATGATATTTTCATCAGTAACATCCACACTTCTCAAAAACTGCATAAAGGGATGCTCTTCAGCAATATCCAGTTTGTAGGCGCCATTATATTCCTGCAAAACAGTCTCAGGCACACTTCCATCCGGAACTTTTTCAATATTAATATTAAACGTAAGGGTTGGAAATTCGCCCGATCGGTCGAACCCACAGATCAGGCGCATCTGTTCTTCATGCGCAAGCTGATTGAGCAGGCTGTCGGTGGCGTTTCGCTCCTCCCCTTCAAAGTACATTTGGGTAACGAGTTCGTGGTAGCCTTTCCGGGAGATTTTGAAGTGAATATGGCGGGTTCTTCCGGTATAAAGTCCGGGTATGATGGTTTTAAACTGATATTCGCCCTGATCATTGGTAATGGCTTGTCCCCATCCCTGAAAATGCGGATCGTCGGGGCGGTCGCTCAGATCCATCTCATGGTGATATTTACCGTGGTGATTGGCCTGCCAGATAAGTACAATCGCGCCGCTGACGGGGTTACATGCAGTGTCCACCACTTTTCCTTTTACAAGTATCACATCCCCTTCGGCGGAGACCGACTGGCCATCTACGATGGTAAGATCCACATCGTGGTCGGGCTGACTGAGGGCTTTCATGGGGGGGAAAGGGCCCAGCTCCTGGCGGGGAGAAACCAGACATGCCTCATCGGTAGTGATCGTATTGGTTTGCGAAGACTCAGTGTCACAGCCAGCGGCAAGGACCGTTCCGGCTGCACCAGCAAGCCCAACCTTGAGCCACTGACGGCGATTAAATCCGGGTTTGTTTTTCATAATCGGGGGGTTGGTTAGTGGATATTACTGAATGTAATACTAATTCCCGGAATTTACCACACCCTGCCTTATTTTCCGCACTTCTTCTTCCGTTACGGCCCCGGCCTTGTTTCCGAAGTTTTCCCGGATATAGGTCAGTATCTGAGACAAATCGCCGTCACTCAAAAAAGCGTGGCCCGGCATTACGCCGTTGTATTCTTCGCCTTTGACCACCATCGGGCCCTGTTTTCCATTTAAAACAATCTCTATCAGGCGACTTTTATCTCCTGTAACCCAGTCTGTGCCGGCAAGCGTCGGAAACCGCCCCGCAGCGCCCTGCCCGTTTTGCTGGTGGCAACTGCCACAAAAAGTATTGTAGAGTCGCTGAGCCTCGCTCAGATTTTTCTGAAGGTTGTCCCCAACCTCATCGGGCGTGCGTATATGCGATGATTTTTTCCTTTCCTCCATACCTGCAAGCTCTTTTTCGCCAAATGATTTTTTATCTCCCCGGAACATCACCCGCCAGATTTTGCCTTTGTTGGATTCGGTTATATAGAGTGAGCCGTCTGGTCCGGTAGCCAGTCCCACCGGGCGGTAGTGCGCGTCGCGGGTATTGACCACCGGATCTACCCCCGTAAATCCGTCGGCAAAGACTTCCCACTTACCGCTCAATTTTCCGTTTTCAAAAGGCACAAAACATACAAAATATCCCGCCTGCGGATAGGGCGCCCGATTGGTTGAGCCGTGGAAAGCGATAAAAGCGCCGTTGCGATACCGCTCGGGAAACTGATCTCCCCGGTAAAAAAGAATATCATTGGGCGCCCAATGCCCGGGAAAACCCATGACCGGAAGATCCATGTCCTCACATCTGCCCGTCATTTTTCCATCACCGCCATACTCGGGGGCAAGCACCTTTTTCTCCTGAATCTGATCATAAAAACAGTAAGGCCAGCCATAGTCTCCCCCTTCGCGTATTTGAATCAGTTCTTCTGAGGGCAGAACCGCACTTTGCCAGGGAGAAAACTGCGCAGGAAACAGACTGTGCAGGTTGTCTCTTCCGTGCATGACAATATAAAGGCTTTTGTCAGCGGAGTTCCAGTCCATCGCTACCACACTGCGGATACCAGTAGCAATACGTGTCCCATCTTTTTGGGTGAGACCGGTTTTATCGGCGGGAAAACGCCAGATGCCGCCGTGAAGTTCCAGTTCCGGGCAGGGGTCAAGGCCTACCCCGCCGGGCGCGCCGTTGGGCGTAGCATCTATATCCTGACAGGCATTAGAGGGGGTGCCAAAAGGAATATACATAAAGCCCTGATCATCAAAAGATACCGGCTTGGTAATATGCCAGTGTACCCCGTGTTCGTGGTCGTCGTTGAGTACGACTTCTCTTTTCGAATCAGGAACGAGTTGCCCCGGTTGAATTTTGTAGCGAAACAGATCGAGGGCCGAACTAAAATACAAATACCCGTTGTGAATAACCATGGCCGTGCCATAATGTCCGCGCTGGGTACCGATACCACCAAAATTGCGAATAATATCTGCTTTGCCATCGCCTGTCGTATCGCGCAGGGCGACATTTCCTCCACGCAGAGAGTCGGAAGAGCTCAGTTTGACATAAATATCGCCATTGTCATTCACGGCCAGATGGCGGGCGTGGCCGATACTGTCTGCGACTACCAGCGCATCAAACCCGGAGGCGAGCACAAGTCCGCCATTGTCAGGGTCTGCGGGCGGAAGATCGACAGCCGGGGTGCATGCTGCCAGAAAAAAAACCCATCCAAACAGAAAATATTTATTTCGGATAAATACAGCTTTCATTGTCAATAACTTATTTCATTTTGAATTCACGGGCGGAAATTCCATTCAAATCCCACACTATTTTACCGGCTCTGATTGTGAGTTCGGCTTCCAGTTTCTGTTTGCCGGTAATCCGGTTACCGCCTGCATCCGTAAAGCCAAACCGCCCTTTACGGACAGACAATACGGCAAGGTCGGCAACGGCCCCTTCACTCAGGTTGCCAAGGTCTTCCCTTTTTAGTGCCTGGGCAGGTTTCCAGGTAGCGCGAAGCAAAACTTCGCGCATAGGCATACCCATAGCCATGTATTTGGACATCACATTCAGCAAATCTTTCATGCCTGCATTGACACTAAAACGGTGCATATCAGTACCAAACGAATTGGGCCACAAACCCTGCGCCAGTGCAGGCATGGCTTCACTAAACCAGAATCCCGCCCCGCCATGTCCGAGATCGAAAAATACGCCCCGGTCACGGGCAGCCAATACATAAGGCCTGACATTGCCCTTGTCGTCGATGACCGATGCTCTTTCCGAAACCTTTTCAAAGGAATGGGTAATCATATCTCCGGGGCGCATCCGCAGGAGCTGATCTTCGAGGGAATATTGAGGAAGGTGGCATTCGACAAACAAAGGCACGTCTGCATTCTGCGCCGCTTCGACCGCCCGGTCGAAGGGAGTCCATTCAGGCCCTTCATAATGTCCGATTTTGACTCCGGTTATGATTTCGGGAAAGGCGCGGATGACCGAATCGGTTTTTCCCACATCCATGTCAGCGATGTCCTGCTGCGTGGGGTTCCCACTCATGCCGCCACCGGCAATATTGAGGAAAGCGAGAATCCGCGTTTTGGACTGGTCGATGACCTGCGATTTAAACTGCGCAAAATTGCGCCAGCCGGAAGTGCCCGCATCTACGACCGTTGTCACACCTGCCCTCAGGGTAAAATCGTCAGGCGAAAGACTATTGACTCCGTCGGCAAACTGGCCCGGGCGACTTCCTACAAATACATGTGTGTGAATATCAATTAAACCCGGACAAACCCACATTCCGGAGACATCCACTACCTTTTTTGCCTCAGAGGCAGCGATATTTTCAGCGATGCGAAGGATTTTCCCGTCGGCAATGGCGACGTCTCTCACTGCATCAATCCCATTTTTGGGGTCAAATACATGCCCGCCTTTGAGCAAAATATCGGCGGACTGGGCGGATAACAGTGCCGGAAACAGCCATAAGACTATTCCCGGCAGCCAGCCATATAAAAATTTCATCTTCAGTAATTATTGATTTTTTCCGGGCGCATATACTGGCATACTGATTCCATTCAGATCCCAGACAATGCGACCCGCGCGAAGGGTAAGTTCTGCTTCCAGCTTTTGTGTACCGGGGTATCTGATTCTTCGGATATCCGTAAATCCGAAATTGCCCTCTCTGAGCCGAAAAACAGCAATATCTGCCTCTGCACCTACACTCAGATGGCCCAGTTCCGGTCGGTGAATCACATTGGCAGGAGCCCAGGTAGCGCGCGCGATGACCTCCTCAAGGGTATAACCCATTGCCAGAAATTTGGACAGAAGATTTGCCATATCTTTCATACCCGTATTCATACTTTGGGTATGGAGGTCGGAACTGATGACCGTTGCCCGAAACCCCTGCTCCGTAGCGGGTACAGCCTGCCGCCACGAAAATGCACCACCGCCATGGCCGACATCAAAGACGATGCCGCGCTTCTGCGCTTCGAATACGAAGGGTTTTACTTTTCCGTCTTCATCGACAATGGTTTCCCGCTGTGTCGGGCCGTAGGAAAATGTATGGGTAAACATATCTCCCGGTCGCAGATGTTCCATAAACAGCGACTCGATCGAATTGGGAGGATCGTGTTCGCCAAAATCAACCATAACCGGTACACCGGCAAGATTGCCCGCCTCCACGGCTTTATCCACCTGAGTAAAATCGCCCCAGTAATGCGCAGACTTAATGCCGACCAGAATTTCAGGATACAGCTTTTTGATCATATGCGCCGTCATAACGGGGTTCATATCGTCGGTATTCTGTTCTTCAAACCGCCCGACCATTCCTTCCCCCACAATATTGAGCAGGGCCAGCACTCTGGTCTGCGCCTGGTCTATGGTCTGGGACTTAAACGTCCGGAAGTTGCGCCAGCCGGATGATCCGGCATCCACCACCGTCGTTACCCCCGCCCTGAAAGTAAACCCGTCGGGGGCTATACTGGTTGCGCCGTCGGCGATATAAGCACCGGGCTGGTTGCCCATAAACACATGCACGTGCATGTCAATCAATCCCGGCGTAACATAAAGCCCGGTGACATCCACTACTTTTTTCGCCTGGCCCGCCGGGATATCCACAGCCACTTGCGCAATTTTCCCATCAGAGACAGCCACATCCATCAGTGCATTGATCCCGTTTTTGGGATCGATCACGTGGCCGCCTTTGAGCAGGAGGTCATAGTTTTGAGCCTGAATCCATAGCGGAAGCAGGCTTAGCAGTAAAAATAATAATCTCACTTTCATCGCTTATCAGGTTGCCAGCGGGGGTCCGCCCGGTATAACAATTGGTCTGCGCTCAGATTTATATACGCTGCGTTTAGCGGTAAATTTGGCTGTCAGGTATTCACCCAGGAAAACAGAACCTTTCATAACCTCATCGGTAACTTCGCCCGAAAACCAGTAAGTAATACCATCTCCGGCCTGGCGATGAGAACTGCGGAGTTTGACCGTATTTCCTTCCACCATACCCACTATTTCGCTGGTAGAGAAATCGCTCTGGTGAGTTCCCTGCAGCCAGTTTCCGTCCTGATTGAGGAAAAACCGGTGAATACTTTTGCTGGTAAAAAATTCCATTTCCACCTCCCAGTGACCATTTACAGAAACCTTTGCAGCTTCGAGTTCTTTGGAGCGGGGTTTTCTTTTCTGGGAAAGGAGGTTATAAAGGCGGTCAGCCACCATTTTGACCTGGGCAGCCTTCATCTGGCTGGGCGTAATCGTAATAGAAGAAACCCCTTCCCGTTCCCTGCTACCGATAGCGACACGCGGTTTTTTGCGGGCGAGATCTTCGGCGACTTCATCGCCGGTGATATGAAGTTTGTCGGGATTCCAGGAGAGCACAAGCGTAGGTGCGTGATTGGAAAGCCCTTCGGGTTCGCGGATTTCGCCGGTGATGCCGTCGATTTTAGTCAGGCGGTCGGAGATTTCGCCGAGCCAGGAGAGCCAGGTTTTCCACTCTGCGGCGTGATCGCGTTTGGTCCAGGCCTCCACGGCAGCGAGCATACCGAGCATTTCCTCTTTACCGACTTTGTTGTCGCGGCCCGGGCCGTGGTGTGGGCTGCTCGCCTGCCAGGCAGACATGAGCAGATTTTTGTCGCCGAGGAGTAGCCCGGCGCATTGAGGGCCGCAGATGGCTTTTCCGCCGCTATAGGCTACGATCGTTGCCCCCCGCTGAAGATGCACATTGGGAATGGTAAGGTCTTCCGCAGCTGCATCGACGAGAACGGGAATATTGCGGGCTTTGGCAATGGCGGCAATATTTTCGAGCGACATAGGCTGGCCTTTGTCCATTTCAGCGCCAGCCACCAGATAAATCATCGCTGTGCGCGAGCAAATGGCATTGCGAAGTTCATCCAGACTATCCACCGTTATCATCGTAACGCCCACATTGCGGACCGCATGGTCATATACATTGCGGGAGTAGCGGGGAGAAATGACTTCGTTTTTTTCGATGCCGGTGAGGTCGGGGATGCGGATCAGTTTTTCGGGATTGCCGCCGGTAACACAAGCTGCGGTAACGTGTTTGAGTCCGGCTGCACAGCCTGCCGACACCATGCCCCATTCGGTTTGGGTAAGTTCGGCCAGTCGTTTTCCGATGCCATAAGCCATTTCATCGTACTGGACAAAATAGCCGGAAGCTGCTTCCATGGCGGCGAGGACTTCGGGGCGTTCGATAGAACCACCGAGGATGGTAAAAGTACCGCGGCAATTGATGATGGTTTCGACACCGATCGATTCATAGATATTTTCGGCATCGAGGATAGTGTTTGCCAGCGCATTTTCTGCCGTCGGGCCTGCATGCAGCGATTCTGCATAGAGCATACCTCCGGCGACGGGAAAAGCTGACAGATGTTTCAGGATTTCTCTTCTGTTCATAATAGTAGGTGCTAATTCTGACGAAAGGATAAGAACGAAAGGTAATGTAGGAAAAAGTTGGGGTAGCGCAAAATGGGGGGGCGATGAGATCCATCACCAATAACAATCTATTATTTTCCTATGGAAAGTACTCTCCCTATTAATCCTAAATACAAAATTTATACATTAGCATAATTAAACATAGATATGAAAGCACTTTTTTTCTCATTCGGAATCGTTCTGTTTTTTCTTTCCACCAGTTGTCAACCCCAGCATGAAGACAGCGTTTCTTCAGCCACCTTTACCGATGAGGCAGCTCCGCTAGAGGCCGCAAATGAGACAACAGTTAGTGAACGAAAACTAATCAAAGAAGGAAGGCTGGAGTTTCAAACGACTTCTATTGACTCTACACGAAACACAGTGCTCAGAGCAACTAAAATCTATAAGGGATATGTTTCCTCTGATGAAGCATATAACACCCCAGAAAGAACAACTGTTACGATGGTTGTGCGAATTCCTTCTTCAGAATTTGATAATTTCCTTCAGGATGCAACGGTGGGTGTGAAAAAATTTGACAGAAAGGATATCCAGGCCAAAGACGTTACAGAAGAATTTCTTGATATTGAAGCCAGACTCAAAACCCAAAAAGCTTTAGAGGCTCGATACGAAGAACTCCTAAAGAAGGCCAATTCAGTAAGCGAAATCCTCGAAATCGAAAAACAAAGCGGAGAGCTGCGCGCAGAAATTGAGTCGATTGAGGGAAGAATGCGTTATCTGGAAAACAGGATTTCTCTTTCCACTATCACACTTTCGTTCTATGAATCCAATCCGGTAAAAACATCTTTAGGTAATGAGTTTATTAGAGGATTCGTGAATGGCTGGGAAAACCTTATTTCATTTTTCGTCCTTCTGGTTAACATTTGGCCGGTTTTGATCTTAATCGCTGCGGTGATCGTATGGTTACGCCTAAGCAGCAAAAACAAAAAGCAATAATTGTATATTCAGATACCAAAAATTACCTGCGTTTTATTTTCCTGAAGGCGCTATCAAATCCCACATATTTCCATACAAATCGGCAAATACGGCGACCTTGCCATATTCTTCCACAGAAGGCGGTCTGACAATAGCCACCCCCTGATCGATCAGATTCTGATAATCGCGGTCAAAGTCGTCAGTATAAAGAAATAAAAACACCCTTCCTCCGGTCTGGTTGCCGATCCGGCTTTGCTGTTCGTCCCCTACCCCCTTTGCAAGTAGCAGTCCGCAGCCATCCGAGCCGGGAGGTCTGACCCGCACCCAGCGTTTGGTGCTGCTGAGCGGCGTATCTTCGAGCAGGTCGAAATGAAGTTTTTGCGTATAAAAAGCAATGGCTTCGTCGTAGTCAGCTACCACGAGTGCGATGTGGGCAAGGTGTTGTTTCATTTTGCGGGAAATAGTTTCGCCATAAGTTTACAAAAAAATATAAACGGCAGAATCACCACATCAATAAAATATCAAACGTGCGCGGGGTTTCAACCGCGGGCGCAGTTATTGCCGGCGGGCAAAAATGATTTTCAGTAGCAGAAATTTGCTATTCCCGAAAAAACCTCCTATATTGAAATAGTTTTAAGAAGCTGAATAAGCATACTATTGCCGGGGAAAAAACTCTGGAAACAGAAGTCAGTAGAAAAACGCTGTACAAAAAATTTATGAAAAAAGCAAAAGTCACATGTTTTTCCAAAAACGGCCTTTTTTCGGGGTTTCTTGTAACAGTGTTAGCCACTGACTATCAGTCAATTATGCAAAATTAGCTCTTAAAGTCTATGTCCATTAGAATGAGGACTGTAACCGTCCCGCCCCTCGAGAGGGTCCGACACACAACCTTAAAGTCTATGTCCATTAGAATGAGGACTGTAACGGCCGTTGCCCGTGAACGCGTAGATTGTATTCGACTTAAAGTCTATGTCCATTAGAATGAGGACTGTAACGGTTGGGCCCGACTCGGAGGTCGGGGTTACCATTGATATTTGAGGACCGTAACTGCAGGGCCCGACTCGGAGGTCGGGGTTACCATTATTGGCCATTAGAATGAGGCTACAAATCGAAGATGCCTCAGGTACATGGGACTCCTCCGGAGTCTTGGCCGCGCCTGATGATGTTTTGTTTTATCAATAGCGCGTGGGTTTCAACCCCGCGCGCAAGGGTTGCGCCATGCGGCGCGCGCCTTTGGAGGGAAATTTTGGGGGTGGTCGCCGATTGGCTACAAACATTTGACTCCTCCGGAGTCCTGGCTGCGCCAGATAGGTATTCAGCCTCCGGCTTATTGGTTCCCGCCAGTCCCTCTTTCAAGAGGGACGACCGGGCGGAAGGGAGTTCGACACGATGCGCCATGCGGCGCGCAATGATGGGAGGAAAATTAAAAACGGGATGCCGCTGGCTATAATAATTTCACCGCTTCGCGGTTTTGGCTACGCCTGATGATGTTTTGTTTTATGAATAGCGCGGCGGTTTTAACCCCGCGCTCAAGGGTTGCGCCATGCGGCGCCCTTCCGGTGGGTGAGGCCCTCGAACCCCACCGGACAAGCAGGCTGCGCCTGAATTACGCTTCAATTTATTAATAGCGCGGCGGTTTCAACCCCGCGCCCAAGGGGTTGCGCTCGAAAGAGACGCAATGTGTTATTCCTCGTCCTGAAGGAATTCTTCGATTTGGAATTTGGCATTTTCCATTCCTTGTTTGGAATTTCCCGGGGTTTCTCCCCCATGATGATGCGGCTCCGGCACCGGGTCGTATCCGCTGCCGCCCCAGGGATGGCAGCGCGAAATGCGCCGGATCGCCAGCCAGCCGCCTTTGAGTGGTCCGTGTTTTTGTATGGCTTCTACAGCGTAGTGGGAACAGGTGGGTACGTACCGGCACGTAGCGGGGGTAAACGGGGAAATCACTGCCTGGTAAAATCTTACCAGAAATATCATTAACCAGGAGAATATTTGCCGGATCGCTTTCATCCTGCAAATTTACCATTTGCCCCGGCGATTTCCTATTCTCCGGCGCTACTTGCCTGCTATGGTATCGTATATCGCCTGATGTACGCGCTGGTAGATGTCGAGGGAATAGGTCTTGCGGTTCGCTCGGGTGGGATTCACCCGGTTGGATAAAAAGACGATCAGCAACTGGTTTTCCGGATCGGCCCAGGTAAAGGTGCCTGTAAATCCTGAATGGCCGAAACTGCTTTCGCTGGCGTCTATGGCGCAATATCCTTTTTCTCTGTCTTTCAGCAGGGGCTTGTCAAAGCCCAGCCCGCGGCGGTTGCCCCGGTCGGCAAACTGATAGGCTGAAAATTCTTTCATCGTCGCAGTTGAAATATACCGCCGCCCGCCGTACTGGCCCATCTGAAGGTACATCTGCATCAGTTTGGCGAGGTCGTTGGCGGTGGCAAACAACCCGGCATTTCCGGTAACGCCGCCAAACATCGCGGCAGACTCGTCGTGCACAAATCCCTGCACCAACTGGTGACGGAAAAAGGTGTCGTTTTCGGTCGGAACTACCTGCGCCAGGGGATATTTTTTCCAGGGATTATAGGTCAGATTGCCAGCGCCGAGGGGATCGTACAGTTTTTCCCGAAGATAGGTCTCCATGTCATGGCCCGTTTGCCGCCTGATGACTTCGGGGTAAAGGAGAAAACCGAGATCCGAATATACGTATCCCTGATCCGGGTCAAACTTTGACTTTCGGATGGTTTTGTACATTTTGTCCCAGTAGTTGTAGTAGAGATAGTAATTTTCGGTGGTGCGTATCGGGTACAATTCGGAGGAATCGCGGGAGAAGGTGTGTTTTTTGAAGTTTCCGTTCTTTTTCACCGTTGGTTTCCAGAATACAATCGAGGCCAGCAGTCCCGCCTGATGCGCCAGCATATCACGGATGATCATTTCGCCCTTATTGGAACCATCGAAATAGGGGAAATAGGTTTTCATCGGCTGGTCCACGTCTATCAGGCCTGAATCCACCAGTTGCATCAGCGCAGGAAGTGCACCTGAAATCTTCGATATCGAAGCCAGATCGTAAAGGTTGTCGAGGGTAACGGGCTGATCTTTTGCGTAGGTATGGTAGCCATAGGCCTGATGAAAAATCACCTGATTGTCTTTGGCAACCAGTATCTGGCAGCCGGGAAATGCCATGCTGTCCAGCCCTTCCTGAATCACTGCCTCCAGGTTCTGTTTCAGTCGCAGTCCGTTTATACCCACCGCCTCGGGCACGGTATAGGTAAACCGCAGTCCGCCCATGGAGGAAAGTCCCTCGCCCTGGCGAAATTCGCCTACGCTCACCGGCATGCGCCCTCTGGCGGCATAGCCACCAAATAACATCTGTGCAGCAACCGACTGACTGATCGTGGATGAGTGGAAGGCAAATGCCAGCGCCGTCGCATCCGCCAGTCCGTGAATATCATTGGCAGCCGAGCCGGGGGTAAACATCACAATCGTAGCTTTCCCTGAATGAACAAGCTGGTCGAGAAAAGTTTTTACCTGAGGAGAAATACCTTCATATCCTTCAAAAACACCAACTACAATCTGGTTTTTGCCCTCAAGTGCCTGCCTGACGATGGCTACCGCATCGGTTGATGCATCCCAGGGAAGCTGATAATGGTCAAAGCTGGTATAAAGGCTGAGGGTTTGCTGGAAAGTATTTCCGGCGACAGCACCGAAAACTACTGAGCCAAATGTATTTTTCTCCAGATGCTGAAAAGGAATCCGGTTTTCGTCATTGCGCACCAGGGTGAGCGCACCGGCAGCAAGCTGGATGGCTGGCAACATGGGCCGGTAAGCCGCACGGCGGGCATTGCGGCGGGCAGCGCCTGACAGAGGGGTATGTGGCGCCACCTGTTTGATGGCAAGTACTTTGCGGCATTTGGCGCGGAGTTGTTCGCGGGTAAGTTTGCCGTTGCGGAGCGACTCTCTGATTTGTGTTATGGCCGTTCCCGCATCTGTATTGATCAGGAGGACATCATTGCCAGCGGCGAGCCATTCTCCTGCATGAAACGCTTTGCCACGGGTATCACCAATGGCCAGCCCCTGAAAGTGGTATTGATGTAGAAAATCTCCGGGAGAAGTTGTGGTAACTGCCCTAATCCTCTTTTGATCTGGGTCATATATTCGGGGGAAACCGTTTCCGGAGCTGTACCCGCCACTGCCAGCACCCCTGCCTCCTGCATGGCGCCGATAAAAAGAGAAACCCTGTCTGCATCGCCCCTGAAGGCCGTTTCTGATACAGGAGCAGCCAGATTCAGTACCTGCGGAATAGCAAACCCGATTCCTGCATTCTGGTACAACTGTGCCAGTTCCCTGCCCCATTGCGTTACCTGAGTCGGATCTGCCAGTGCTCCCGCAAAATCTGGCATCAGCAGTTCGGCCTCAGGGCTTGCGGGTAGCCCCCACGGGCCCGAATTACTCCCCTTGATAAGGGGAATCTGCCCTGGCAACTGACTGAGTTGAGAAGTGATGCTGCGCAACTGCCGGTAATCATCCGTTTCAATCAGTACCCCTCCCAGCCCGTGATTGAGGATGGCCGAAACGACGTCGGAAAGTGTATAGGCACCTGCTGCGGGGGTTTTGTAGGACCGCCACACCAGTTGGCCGATTTGGGTTTCTTCTGACAGCGACCCCAGTAGGGAATCTGTACTGATGGCAGAAACCTGCGAAAACCAGGGCCGGAAAGGCGCGGGGTCAGATTGGGCAAGTGCCAGAAGAGGCAGACAAACCCATAGAAGCAATCCCCAAAACGGGCGGAACATAGCGGAAAAGACCGGATAAAAACGCATAAACTGGAGTAGTTAGGTGCAAACAGGCAGAAATATTAAGTTTTTTTGATCAAATAAGAAAAAACACGCAAACAAATGCATAAACATTCAGAATTACTTACTACATTTGCAGAAACAAGCATAAACACGCAAATATATGCTTAAAGAAGAACGACATACCTTTATCCTCGAAGCGCTCCGAACCAAAAACAAGGTTCTCACCTTCGAACTTAGTGAGGTACTGGCCGTTTCTGAAGATACCATTCGCCGCGACCTCAAAGAACTCGCAGACCAGGGGCAGATCAAAAAAGTGCACGGTGGTGCGGTCTCTCCTTCCCTCAACCCTTATCACTACAAAGACCGCGAAGTATATGCACATGAGGAAAAAATCCTGATCGCAGAAAAAGCCCGGCACCTGATCCGAAATCAGCAGGTAGTGTTTATGGATGGAGGCACGACTAATCTGGAACTTGCGCGCAGACTGCCAGCCGAGTTAAATGCCACGATTATCACCAACAGCATTCCGATTGCCTCTGTACTTGCCGATCACCCGGGTATCGAACTGGTGGTACTGGGTGGAAAAGTGCTCCGCTCCGCTCAGGTGACCATCGGGCCGGAAGTTATTGACGCGATTTCCGGCATACGGGCCGACCTTTGTATTCTCGGCACGCGTAGCATTCACCACCAGATGGGCATTTCGGAAATTGACTGGGACGAAACCAAAGTAAAACGCGCCATGCTCAGCCATGCCACCGAAATCATCTGTCTGGTCATTCCCGACAAGTTGGGAACCGTGCAGCCTTATATTATCGGGGAAACCCGACAGATTTCCACCCTTGTAACCACTTCCGACAAAAAAGACCCATCGCTGATTCCTTTTCTGGAAATGGGTATCGAAATCCTCTAATGACCTATAACTAACCAACGCTATGATACAAACCGCTTATCCCACCGTTTACCAGTACGAAAAAATCCCCACGAGAATCTATGAAGATTCTGCCTCCGCCTCCCGGGAAGTCGCCCAGCAAATAGCCAATCTGATCCGGCACAAAGCCAAAAAAGGCGAAATGGCTGTCCTGGGCCTGGCCACCGGTTCTACGCCTACCGGCGTTTACAACGAACTCGTGCGCATGCACAAGGAAGAAGGTCTCAGCTTCAAAAACGTCACCACCTTCAACCTGGATGAGTATTACCCGATGGAACCCACCGCCCTCCAGAGCTACCACCGGTTTATGTATGAATACCTGTTCAGCCATATCGATATAGAAAAACAAAATGTCCATATTCCCGATGGCACGCTGCCTGTAGAAGAAATCGCTGCCTTCTGCGAAAATTATGAAAAGCAAATTGAAGCTTTGGGCGGACTGGATCTACAGATTCTCGGAATCGGACGCTCCGGCCACATCGGCTTCAACGAACCGGGCTCTACCCTCAGTTCCCGCACCCGCCTGATCGCCCTCGACCAGATCACCATCCGCGACGCAGCCAGCGACTTTTTTGCGCAGGAAAACGTTCCCCGCCGCGCAATCACGATGGGGGTAGGTACGATCATGGAAGCCAAATCGGTGATCCTGATGGCCTGGGGTGAAGGCAAAGCACCGGTAATCAAAAAAACGGTCGAAGGCCCGGTAACAGAACTTGTGCCCGCGACCTTCCTTCAAAAGCACCCCAATGCGCAAATTATCCTCGACACAGCAGCAGGAGCCGAGCTCACCCGCATCAAAGCACCCTGGCTCGTAGGGCCCTGCGACTGGACCGACAAACTGATTCGTGTTGCCGTCGTATGGCTTTGTCAGCAACTGAAAAAACCCATCCTTAAACTCACCGATGAAGATTACAACGAGCATGGTATGGGCGAACTGGTAGCCGACCACGGCCCGGCCTATGATATCAACATCAAGGTATTCAACCAGTTGCAACGCACCATCACCGGCTGGCCCGGAGGCAAACCCAATGCCGACGACACCTTCCGTCCGGAGCGCAAAGGGCCTTTCCCCAAACGGGTGGTCATTTTCAGCCCGCACCCCGACGATGATGTGATTTCGATGGGCGGAACCTTTATTCGCCTTGCCGATCAGGGACACGAAGTTCACGTAGCCTATCAGACCTCGGGCAATATCGCCGTATTTGATGATGCCGCCATCCGCTTTATCGATTTTGCGGTTGACTTCAGCGAAAAATTCAACCAGGATCACGCGCGGATTGCCAAACTCTACAAAGAAAGCCGAGAGTATCTCGCCAATAAAAAGCCCGGGCAGCCCGATTCGGAAGACATCAAACGTATCAAAGGACTTATTCGCAGAGGAGAAGCAAAATCCGGCTGCCGCTACTGCGGTATTCCCGACGAAAACGCGCATTTCCTCGACCTTCCTTTTTACGAAACCGGTACGGTGAAAAAGAAGCCGCTGGGTGAAGAGGATATTCAGATTACGGTTGACCTGCTGCGCAAAATTAAACCCCACCAGATTTACGCCGCGGGCGACCTTTCCGATCCGCACGGAACGCACCGCGTATGTCTGGAAGCCATATTCCGCGCCATTGAAATTCTGAAAGATGAAGACTGGATGAAAGACTGCTGGGTGTGGCTGTACCGGGGTGCATGGCAGGAATGGGGAATTGAAGATATCGAAATGGCGGTTCCCATCAGTCCGATTGAACTGAGAAGAAAACGCCAGGCCATCTTCAAACACCAGTCCCAGAAGGACAGCGCCCTGTTTCCGGGCTCCGACCCCCGCGAATTCTGGCAAAGAGCCGAAGACAGAAACCGCCGTACGGCTCAGATTTACGATGAGCTGGGCCTCCCCGAATATGAAGCGATCGAAGCATTTGTGCGTTATAAATTCTAACTATCTCTAATGAAAACCACCGAACAACCCTCTCACTACGACCGGCTGGAACAAATGGCCACCCGCGACCTGCTCGAAAATATCAACCGGGAAGACCGTACGGTTCCCGAAGTGATTGCTGGCATTATCCCGCAGATCGAAGCAGTCGTGGACGCCGTTTACGCAAAAATGAAGGAAGGCGGCAGGCTGTTTTATATAGGCAGTGGCACTTCCGGCAGGCTCGGAATCGTCGATGCCTCCGAATGCCCGCCGACTTACGGCGTCCCGCATGGTTGGGTGATAGGGTTGATCGCCGGTGGCAACAGCGCCATACTCAAAGCCGTTGAATACGCCGAAGACAGTACCACCCAGGGCTGGGAAGACCTCCGGTCTCATCAGGTCAGCAGCCACGACTTTGTCATCGGCATTACGGCTTCGGGTACCACGCCTTACGTGCTTGGCGCCATGGATGCCTGCTCTGCACATGGCATCCTGACTGCGGGTATTTCCTGCAATGCATCCTCGGCTTTGTCTTCCAGGGTCAATTTCCCGATCGAGGCAGTCGTCGGCCCGGAGTTTGTGACAGGCAGTACCCGTATGAAGGCTGGAACTGCACAAAAGCTGATTCTGAACATGATTTCCACTTCAGTAATGATCAAACTGGGAAGGGTCAGGGGAAATAAAATGGTGGACATGCAACTCACCAACCACAAGCTGGTGGACAGAGGTACGCGCATGGTAGCAGAAGCAACCGGCATGGCGTATGAAGCGGCAAAAGCCCTTCTCCTTCAGCACGGCAATGTACGGGATGCGGTCGATGCCTTTCACGGAAAATAAGGCTATTGCTGTTCGGAATCCGGAATTATCCGTAATTTCCCTAAAAATTTTATGCAACGGCGTCTGCACCTGACATTCCTTGTCCTTGTTATTTATGCTCTATCCGGCTTTTCCCAGCCACCCCGCAGAGAATTTCGCGGGGTATGGATTGCCACAGTAAAGAATATCGACTGGCCCTATTCTGCCCGTTCGCTGGGAGAAGAGCAAAAAGATAATCTCCGCGATCTGATCGAATATCACCGGCAAAACGGAATGAATGCCGTGATTTTTCAGGTACGCCCCTCGGCTGATGCATTTTATGAATCCCGGTTTGAGCCCTGGTCTGAATGGCTCACCGGACAACAGGGCCTTGCCCCCGATCCCTATTATGATCCGCTCCAACTGGCCATCGACGAGGCTCATGCCAGAGGAATGGCGCTCCATGCCTGGTTTAATCCCTACAGGGCGGCAATGGATTATAAACCCGAAAAAAAACTCGCGCCTACCCATATCGCCCGGCTCAAACCCGAGTGGATGCTGCAATACGGCAATAACCTGTATTTCGACCCCGGTATTCCTGCGGCCCGCGACTATGTTATCAATGTCATTATGGATGTAGTGCAGCGTTATGATATCGACGCTGTCCATTTTGATGATTATTTTTACCCTTACCAGATTACAGGAGTTGATTTCCCCGATACCATGAGTTACCGGCTGTATGGGCAGGGGTTTGCCGACAAAAACGCCTGGCGGCGCAACAATGTGACAGACTTTGTCCATATGCTACGCGACAGTATGCTCGTTTATAAACCCGAAGTGCTCTTTGGCATAAGCCCCTTTGGTGTGTGGAGAAATAAGGACATGGATCAGGACGGATCGGCTACCCGGGCCGGACAGACCAGCTATGACCACCTGCATGCCGACATCCTGCTATGGCTCAAAAATGGCTGGATAGATTATGTCGCGCCACAAATTTACTGGAGCATCGGTTATCCCCCGGCCGCTTTTGATGTGCTGGCCGAATGGTGGAATAATCACAGCTACAACAAACATGTGTATATCGGCCATGCGCCCTATAAGGTGGGAAACAACAGCGACGCCAACTGGAACAATCCCGCCGAAATCCCGAACCAGATACGCATGACCCGCTACCTTCCCAATATTCAGGGAGGCATATATTTCAGCTCAAAAAGGCTGGAAGAAAACCCGCTCGGCGTCACCGACTCCCTCAGCGAAAATTATTACCAAAATCCTGCTCTGCTTCCCGAAATGCGATGGGTGGACGATGAAGCGCCCCGCGTGCTTCCCTCCGGGCTTGACGCAAGATCTCATCCGCAGGGCGTGAGTCTGACCTGGGAAACCTCCACCGAAAACGATGCAAAATACTATGCCATCTACCGCAAACAGGGAAGTGCTGCCCCGGAACTCATCACCGAAAACCTGGTTCAGATAACCACACCCGCCAACGGCTATTTTATAGACCGAAATACAAGCTTTCTCAAAAAATACAGTTATACCATTACTGCACTGGACAGATTTCACAACGAAACCCAGCGGGGTGATTATGTTTCGCAGATCAGGTGGAGCGGATGGTTTAGCGGAAAGAAAATTTCCAAAAAGAAATAACCACCGGCTGTTTTTTACCTGACCACCCATTTCTGGCATGTTGTATGCAGGATTAACAGAAATTCCTTATACACCCAACACTATGACCGGTCTTTACGCAAAACTACTATTTCTTACCCTTGGGGTAGTATTGATGACATCCGGAATCCATGCCCAGGACATACTTTATATGCAGGGAGGGGGTCGTCTTGAATGCCTTGTCTCTGACACTCAGGGAGGAAAAGTCAAATACAAAATGTGGCAAAACCGCAGGGGGCCCGACTACGTCGTGCCTAAAGACCGCCTCCTGATGTTGTTTTATCAGGATGGCCGGTATCTCATATTTTCCACAGATGCCCCCGACGGTATGAAAAGTTATGAGGCAGTTACCGGCTCCGACAGGCTTGTATTGAGGGACGGAAATACCATCACCTGCAAACTGGAAAGGCGTACCCCGGAATCCATCATTTACTTTGACAGCAACCAGGAGCGGAAAGACATTAACCTCTCTGATATCGTTTTGATTTTCTTTAGTGATGGCGGCCACGAGCTCACCGGTAGTGCCGAGCAGGCAGCCAATGTTTTGCTTCAACTCAATACCTCCCCTGCCCCACTGGCAGAACCCCCGTCTGCTCCCGAAAATGAGCAAAAAAACAATCCCCTTCCCGAATCAATCCCCCCTGCCAATCTCACCGAATCTGCTCCGGATAATGAAATGACCGGAAAACCGGCAATCGAAGAACAGCCCGACCCCGCCGCCGAAGAATTTGCACTTGCAGAAGAAATAGAACTACCAGCAGAAAATACGGAAACCGTACCGCCCGAAGCCACACCGCTGACAGAAACCCCTGCCGGAGAAAAAGCTCCGGACAACAGCGGCTACGAAATCTCCGACATCGATATGCGCGAATACAAAGCCAAGGCACTGGATCGCACGCGAAATCTCGGTCAGTATTTTTCCATTATCGCAGACAAGTCCACCAACTGGCAGGATGCCAATGACGCTATCGACCTTGCCGTTGCCCTTTTTGTGAGCGAAGAAGCCTCGGTAGAAGTCTCCAGTACCGGTTCTGCCGAAAAGAAACTCTATCCTATACGACAGTATCTCGAAAGGCTCAAACTCCTCAAATACGAAAGAGTGGATATCACCTGGTCTGATATTGCTTATGTGAGCGACCTGAAAAAAGGGGTGGATGGCAATTATTACGGCATCATCACCTTCGTACAGAAATTTACCGGTTACCGCGACGGACAGCCGGTTTACACAGATTATACCCGAAAAAATATAGAAGTGGTGCTAAAAGGCTATACCAAACAGGTAGGCGGACAAACCCGCGAGTTGTGGGATGTCTTTCTCTCTGATATTGGGGTGGTCAATACCCGAAGAGGATAATTTATGACAAAACATTTGCCCATATTCTTTTGCTTTCTTTTTACTTTAACCGACTATCGCCTCCAGGCTCAGCCCGGCGGCTTCACCTCGCAGGAAGAACTTGCCTTTGCCCTCGAGGTCAAACAACTCGATGAGTTCATTGAGCGGTTCAACTACGAGGAAAATACCATGGTGCTTCAATATATCCGGCAACACTTCCCCAATCAGGTGCCCGGAAGAGCAGACCTGCTCAAGACACTGTTTAACCTCAACCGCACCAACTGGAATGAGCCCGAAGTAAAAGCATTTATCCATCAGGTAGCCGATACATGCAATCCCGAATACCTCAACTTTTTTGGCAATGACTGGTATGCCGAACTGGATTGCGCGGTACTCTACAGAGGAAAACCCGAAAAAGCTACCCTGATCATGCAAATTCAGCGGGAGCCCGGCCACGCTTCCAAATGGGTCATCAAAGGCGTAAAAACCGATTTCCTCTATATCCCCAGAGAAGAAGATGAATCCCGTACCCTCAACCCGGTAAGCCACGGCACAGACTTCATGGGACTGGGAAAAGCCCTGGCCGATGTGCGCAATATCCGCAATTATATAACCACCGATTTTACCCCCGACCAACTGACACTGTTTCTCTCCGGCATCATGGACGGAACCATTACCTTCCGGCAGGTCAACCATATCTGCTATCACTTTCTACAGGTGGAAGGATGGGCTTTTCAATTGAAGCGGTTTCTGAGAAACAGCGGCAATTCCGGGTGGCTGATCAACGAACTGGTGCGAGTACCACCCAGTCAAAAAAATAAATATCTGACCGAAGTTTTACATATAAAATCATGAATGTTGTTTCCCATACAGGTTTTCAGGCAAAATTGATTTTCCTCACAGGCATGTTTTTCGCGGGTACTATCACTGTAACTCACGCGCAGGACACCATGTACCTCCGCGACGGAACGCAAATCGCCTCAAAGGTGCTGGAAATCGGGATGGAAGAAGTCAGGTATAAAAAAGAAGGATTTGACGACGGACCCGTATTTGTGATTAAAAGAGAACTTCTCAGCCGGATTTTATTTGAAAATGGGTATGAAGAGTCATTTACCCCCAGGCTTCCCGATGCCATAACCCTTTGCAGCGGGGAGGAAATCAGAGCCGAAATCGTGGAAGTTGGCGAATCCGCGGTGATATTCCGGCAGGGAACAGCGACTGATACTTTGCCCAAAACTGATATTGCATTTATCACCTATATAAATGGTACGGTAGAAAAAATCCAGGGATTAAGTCAGCCCCGGAAGAAAAAGAAAATCAAACGCTAAACATCCGCATCCAAACCACACACTATGCACAAATTATTTTTCCTGTTCTTGCTTTTGGGTTTCCGGCTCCTGCCGGCCCAACCCGTCGCAAATTCAGCGCTCAATACAAGGGATAAAGTTGAAATCACCTATAAGGCCGAAGCCATTGTAAAGGAGTTGGAAAACCTGATGAACGTCATTTCCAACTCAGACCTCTACAAATCGGAAATCGACGACCTCATCGCCTTCAGTTATGGAGAGTCGAACAATAAGATTTTTTACAGCGACAAAATCACTGTCGAAAACGACATTGACCCGAGAGCCACGGATGGAAATGCAACGCAGGATGTATCTGTACGCCAATATCTGGGCGATCTCAACCTCCTTTATACAAAGAGTGAAGATCCCTCTATCTCCTTTACCAATATCAAAGTTTCCAGGGTTTATGAAGCTGAATATACTTTTGTGAGAGTATATTTTGAGAGTCATTTCGAAAATGCCCACAAAACCCTCAAAGAACCCTATGCGCATACGCGCCGGGTGGCCGAAGTACGAGCCGAACAAAAAGACAAACAATGGGAAACCCAGATTGTGAGCATCGTCTTTTTTGATGAAGCTTCTCCCATAGAACCTGCCGATTATCAGGCAGAAAAAGGCGTTATGCCGGGAATTAACACCCGCAATGCCGATTCGGTGCAGGTGAATGCAGCCATGATTGCCGAAGCTGAAAGGCAGCGAAAACTTCAGGAAGAACTATTTGAAAAAATGATGGTAGAAGTGAGAAGGCTGGCGGAGAAAGAAGAAGAGCAGAAAAAAGAAGCTGCCCGCAAACTCATCGAAGAAGGAGATACCGCTTTTGCCGAAGGCGATTACAGTCAGGCCCTCCGGGCTTACCGCGAGGCAAAACTGGTCAACCCCTATCAGACCGTCGCATTCTCCAAAATCAACCGCGCCCAGAAAGCCATCGATAACCAGAAAAAGCGGGAAGAACAGGCAGAAAAATACTACAACGACCTGGTCAAAGATGCCGCTTATGCTTTTTCCATCCGCGAATTTCAGAAATCCATTGATCTCTACCGGGAAGCCAAAAATCTCCGCCCCCGCGAAGAAAATGTCGCTGCCAAACTCAGAGAAGCCGAGCAACTGGTGATCCCGCTCAATACCCTCGAAACCAAATACCGCGCCGGCGACTACAATGGCGCGGTAAAAGATTATACCAAAGCACTTAAAACCGAAGAATCAAATCCCGACCTTTACCTCGGCAGGGGAAAATGTTATCTCAAACTCGATAAAGCCAAACAGGCGGCAGCAGATTTTTCCAAAGCCATCGAACTGGATCCCAAATTTCGCGAGGCGTATATACTTCGGGCAACCGTATATCAGCAGGAAACCTCTTTCCGCTGGCCATTGCGGATCTTAGCATGGCACTCACCCTCGAAAACCGCGATGCCGATCTTTATGTGCAGCGGTCGGTTGTAAACCAGTTGGCGGGCAATGCCGCAGAAGCCATCGCCGATTATACCTGGGCAATTGGTGTAGATTCTCTGCGCGGACAGTTGTATGTGGACAGGGGAATACTATATCACAAACAGCAGAATCTGGCTGAAGCCATTGCAGATTTTTCGCGGGCGGTACGAGTTTCGCCGGAAATTGCTGCAGGCTGGTTTCAAAGAGGCATGTGCAGGATTGAACAGGGCGACATAGAAAAAGCTGCCAGTGATTTCCAGCAGGCAAGGCAATATGGCCTTGATGCCGATTCATGGCAGCAGGTGGTCACCATTGCCAGCGGCCATTTTAACACGGGAAAGTCACATGCTGGTGCAGGAGATTGTGATGCGGCAGTACAATCATTTACCCATGCCCTCACCCTTCTGCCCGAATTTGCCGATGCATGGTATGCCCGGGGCGAGTGTCTGGAGAAAAAGAAAGACCTCATCGCAGCCAATAGCGACTTTACCCGTGTTGTGGCCATAGATTCGACCTATTATATGGCCTATTTTCATAAAGGCAGCAATCTTTATGCACTGGGCGAATATGCGTCTGCATCAGGCGAACTGGAAAAAGCCGCAAAGGCACAGCCTGCCTACCACCCCTCCTGGCTGGCGCTGGGAGATGCCTATCGTATGCAGCAATTATATCCTGACGCACTGAAAGCCTATTCAGAAGTAATTAAAATCAAGGATAATCTTCCGGAAGGACATTTCTGGGCAGGGCGAATGGAAGCCGAAATGGGCAATTATGCCAAATCCATCGAACATTACAGCATGGCTATTCGTCTGAATTCAAATTATGGCGACGCATTTTATTTCCGGGGGCTGGCTTACAATACCCTTCCCGACGACAGACGGGCCATTGCCGATTTTTCTACGGCTATTAAAGAAAAACCTCAATACGCCGAAGCCCTGTATGAGCGGGGAAAATTGTATTACAAAAACAGCAACTTCGCCGGAGCTGAGGCAGATTTTACCCAGGCCATGCAGAGCGGCAGCAACCAGAAAGACCTGTATTACCAGCGGGGAAAAGCCCGTGAAGCACTAAAACAATACGCCAGTGCCCTGGAAGATTACCAGAAAAATGAAAGTATAACAGAAATTGACCATGACAGGTACAACCGCATGGGATATATGTGCCTGTGGCTGGGGAAATGGGAAGAAGGAAGATCTTATTTTGAAAAAGTCCTGCTTGCCCAATCCCAAAATGTACAGGCCGCCTATGGGATGGGAAGCACTTTCGCTGGTGAAAATCAAACCGAAAAGGCAGTCCGGTGGTTGACCCAGGCCTATCAGTCCGGAACTTTCTACGCAAAAGAACTTAAAACTCACACCTGGCTGAAACCACTAAAAAAGAACGCAGAATATAAGGCTATCGCTAAAAAATACCTCAAATAAATAGCAGAAAAGGCACTTTTTTGAGAAATTCACGTAAATTAAATTGCGGAACATCAGGACGGTTTCCGCAATTTTTCTATATTTCGGGAAAATTTTTTTCTTATATTTATTTTTGCTGTTAAAATTCTTTTTTTTCGATACAATAAATTACTGAAATTCAATTCATAATCATAAACCCAAAAACAAAAGACATGCTACAAAACAGGCACAGACTTCACCACCGGGGCAGAATTGTTTGGATTACAACCTTATTCACCGTGTTAATCCTTGCCTTTCCCGCTATTTCCCGCGCACAACAGGAAATGCATTACCTGATTGCCGGTAGTTTTGACAGTTTTGAGACTGCCAGTGAAATGGTCACTTCGCTCAAGTCAAAAGGCTACAACCCCCTGATTATCTTCCCTTCAGGAGAATCCAAAAAATACCGCGTTTCCGTCTATTATTCCCTCAACAAACAGGAAGTCGAGTCATTTTCCTCAGGCCTCAAGGCTAAGGATAAAAATACCAAATCTTTTTGGGTATATTCTCAGCAGGATCCTGCCGCAGCAGCAGTCGCCACCCGAAGCAGTGAGGCAGATAACAGCAACAAGCGGGTAAAAAAAGAAGAGAAAAAGAAAAAAGTCAAACTGGATCAGTCTCAGCCGGTTTACCATCTGGTCAAAAGCAGCGTCAACAGCTTTGAATCTGCTCAGGAACAGGTTTCGACTCTTTCTGCCAAAGGATATGAGCCTTATATTATTTTCCCTTCGGGCGGGCAGTCGGGTTACCGTGTTTCGGTTTACGCCTCCAATGACCGCGAAGAAGTACAGGCTTATTCCGGCCTTCTGAAGAAAAAAGGCGAGCCTGCCGGCTGGATTCTGGAAGAGACACCAGGAAATAAGGTAACTACCACCCTCGGTGCCAAAACATCAACCATGGCCAGGATCAGTGCAGGTGAAGGTTCTACTTACCATCTGATCGGTGGCAGTTATAAAGGATTTGATCAGGCCAGTGCCTATGCCGACGCGATGAAAGCCAAAGGGTATGATCCGTTGATTATGTTTCCGGAACTGGGCAAATATGACTCTTTCCGGGTGTCGGTATTCCGTTCTACCGATAAAAATGAAGTCACCCAATTCAACCAGTCGATGGTAAATAAAGGAGAAAAAGGAGGCTGGATCTTCGAACAGAAATAAAGCCTCCGTTCATAAATAGAACGTTCATAAAAGCAAACAGGCATCCGGAGATGAAACCGGATGCCTGTTTTTTATCAGCTAGCCCCAATACTTATACTTCAACCAGGTATTTGTAGGATTTATAGTTCTGATCATTGCGCCAGAAATCGTAACAAGCCTGCCGCTGCGTCTGCTCAAATTCGGGCGAGGCTTTGAGTTGTTCCCAACTACCGAGGCCAAGTTTTTCACAGAACTTATAAAATTCGTCAGTTTGTCTTCCGGTCTTTCCTTTGGGCAATACCAGTGAGGAAAGAATCGGTCGCCCGGATTCATATTCCTGAATGGAAATTTCTTCCAGGATATGCGAAAACACCAAACGGTCACCCTTGGCTTTCATATCCAGTTGCATTTGAAATTCATCACTCAGTGCCTGATAAGAGATCTTCGCACCATTTATTCTCGCTAGATCAATGAGCTTTCTTCTTAGTTTGTGGTCCATACAGGTTTTTACGGAGAAAACCCACATTTGTTCCATCCTTATTTGACACCATACTGAGTCATTGCGCAAGCCCGGCAATGATTCTTCTACAATTTTTACCAAAACCTTACAGGTATTATTCCAGGTTTGGGGTTCGAAACGGGGAATATGATTCAATAGGGGAAATAAATATTCTTCCGGATTTTGTCCGGCATCAAAAATAAAACAGTTGTTCAATCTACTCATAAACAGGCAGTTAAGCAGACCATCCCGTACATAAAACGATAACCGGATTATCAATTCGCCTAAATTTTTCCCCCAGAAACCTGTCAGTCCACCGACGGACATCGAAAAAAAAGCCGTTCGGCTTCAAAGTTTAACCATTCGCGCCAAAGTCGCCGGCAGGAATGTTAACAAACGGTAATTTGTTTGATGTAAATTTGATCAAAACTCGTGTTAATTGCTGATTATCTAAACCCATTAAGGCATGTACTATATTCGAAAATACTCGGGTAACTGGGCTGTGCACAACAATTACACAGGAAAAAGCAGAGCCCTCAACGAAAATGAAGTCCAGCTAGTACTGGCTGAATTTCCCAACCTTCAAAACTACCTGAACACCAGCCAGGCAGTGACCTTTTTCCGCAACAAAATACGCTCCATCACCAACCTTCCTTAAAGACAGGGACAATAGAACGCTGTTTTTTTTGCCGGAAGCCCTGTCCTGATGCCATTTTTCATGGAAATTTTACGAATTTCGTGAAAATTTAGGTTTATAGGATTATATTTAAGTATGAAAATACAGCTGAAACAACCTGCTGCCTTGCATAATCCCGGTGGGAAGGAACTGAACGAGGATTTTATTTACCCACTGGCAGGCAAAGCCACATCCGAAAAAGAAAAGGAAGAACTGGTTTTTATTGTCTGTGATGGGGAGGGCGGCCCAAATGCAGGAGAAGTTGCTTCTAAATTAGTTGCACTTAGTTTTGCCAAATATATCTCCAGTACGGCACCGGAAGGAGAATTAACGCTCCCATATCTGGAAAAAGCACTGAGAACGGCGGAAGAAGCCATTTCTGCCTACAAGGAAGCCAACAAGGAAAGTGCCGGTATGTCCACGACCCTTGCCCTCGTTCACTTTGGTGAAACCCAGGTCTCCCTGTCATGGATAGGCAACAGCCGCATTTTCAGGTTTAATTTCCAGTCTGGCAAAATCGAATTGTTTAATCCGCCTTCCTCCGACGATGTGGTGCGGATTTCGGGCAATCACCAGCCAGTAAAACTCCACTTCCAGGCCATCCCATATACCAACCTGAAACCCGGCGACAGTTTCCTGCTGGCCACCGACGGGCTGGCAGATCAGGTGGATACCCCTGTCCTTGAAAAGTTTTTCAACGGGAAAAATAAATTTAACCCCGCAGAACTTGTCAAGGAGATGGAAACGCTCAGCGCAGGGTTTGCCAGGGATAACTTCAGTTGCTACCTCCTTCAGATTGAAAGCATTGAGGGTTTGCCCTCGCCCGAAACCGCTGCGGCTTTTGTTCCACCAGAGAATGCCAACGCAGCTTCTCCCGCCGCAGAACCCAGTGCCACTCCTATCGAAGAGCTGGAAGAAAAAAATGCCCGGCTTCTCAAAAACCTCGCTTTTGGCGCGCTTATTATATTGGTGCTCTGCCTGATTTTCCTCGCCTGGCGTGCCTCAGCAGGCAGTGGACCCGGTTTTGACGAACTCGTCGATCGCGGGGACAAGTCTATGGAAACAGGCAATTTTCAGCTCGCAATTGCCCAATACGACAGTGCATATAAAATCGCCCGTTCGCCCGCCAACAAAGAAATCGCTGCCAGATATAAAAACAAAGCCCTGTCGAAACTCTCCCTCGCCAGTCTCAACCTCGATGCAGAACCGCTGGATTCACTCAAACTATCTGCCGAAGCCTATAAGGAAGCCGGAGACGAGTTTTTCCGCCTCGGAAACTACGAAGACGCGCTCCGCTCTTACAACCGCGCAGAAAGAGTAAAAGCCAAAGCAGAAGCACCTACACCCGAAATTCCTTCTGACCAGGTAGGCCTGGCTTATATCAACCTTGCAGACAAAGTATATGAAATGCCCGAAAGAGACTGCAACCAGGCCGTTGCACTCTATACCGAAGCGTTGAAAGTATATGAAAGTCCGGAAGTTGTCAGTAGTGCGCCAGATATGGTTACCCGCGCAAAAGAAAGAATGCAGGAATGTTCCGATATTCTTGCAGGCAAAACCCCTGACAATAAACGGCTGACACCGGCGATTGCCGAATCCACCCAGACGCAAAACCAGATCACCGAAGCGCCTGCTACCCCACCTGCCACAACGCAGCCGGCAACCACTCAGCCGACAACCACCGAATCGCAGGGAAAAACACGTTCTGTCGAACCTGCACAAACCAAAACCACCGCACCCCAGACTACTCCGGAATCAACGGGCGCGGAAGTGCGGCGTACGGCCATCAATACCCGCAGCATTTCTGCAGAAGAGCAGGCCGAACTGGAAAAATTTCTTTCCACCGGTAAGCGCCTCTTTGTGAAAGCCAGAGACTCGCAAAGTGCCTATGAGTACCGCCTCAGCGCCGAAAATCTGGAAAATGCCGCCCAGATTCTTGACGGTCCCTCAGCCTATATGCTCGCTTATATCTACAACTCCGGGCTGGGTATGGACAAAGATCCCGCCAAGGCCCTGAAGTATGCACAAGTCTCCGCCCTTCACGAATGGCCCGCCGGCCACTATCTGTATGCCCACCTTCTGTTGGAGCGCAGATTTGCCCGGGATACCGTGACCGCGCGCAAATCGCTGATTAAGGCCGCCAATCAAAATTTTCTCAAAGCCATTGAGCGGCTCGAAGAACTAGACGGAAAATAAACATGAGCGACTTCGCGAAACCGGCACTTCAGTTACTGGATTCTGTCAGTGAATGGACAGGCAGAGTTACCGCATGGTTTACCTCTGTGCTGGTAGTACTGATGTGTTATGATGTAGTCATGCGCTACCTGTTCAGCCAGACCGCAGTATGGATTGCAGAAATGGAGTGGCATCTGTTTGCACTCATATTTCTCCTCGGCGCGGCCTATACACTCAAGGACGATAAACACGTAAGGGTGGATGTTTTTTATACTAATTTTTCGCCCAAAAAGCAGGCCTGGGTCAATCTGACAGGAACCCTGTTTTTTCTCATACCCTTTTGCCTGATCGTCATTTACACATCGTTTTTCTACGCCGAAAAATCCTGGACAATCGGAGAAGGCTCTCCCGACCCGGGCGGACTGCCTGCCCGGTATCTGATCAAATCTGCAATTACCCTGGGTTTTGTCTTTTTGCTGCTGCAATCAGTGGCCGAAGTTATTCGCTCGATCCGTACCCTGTTTACCTCATCTCCCCAAAACCATGTCTGAAATTCTTCCACTTGTATTTTTTGGATTGGTTTTCGTTTTTCTGCTGGCAGGTTACCCGGTAGCATTTACCCTGGGCGGCCTCTCCACCCTGTTTGGAATTATTTTCCTCGGGCCCGATTTTTTTAATCTCCTCCCCCTCCGGATTATGGGTACGATGAGCAATTTTGTGTTGCTCTCCGTGCCGCTGTTTATCTATATGGGGATTATGCTGGAGAAATCGGGGCTGGCAGAAAGTATGCTCGAAACCATGGCCCTGTTGTTTGGCAGATTCAGGGGAGGACTGGCCATTTCGGTCATTCTTGTGGGTGCTATGCTGGCAGCCTCAACCGGAATCGTGGGCGCAACCGTCATCACCATGGGGCTGATCAGTCTGCCCACCATGCTTAAACGCGGCTACAGCCCGGAACTGGCCACCGGCACGATTGCATCTTCGGGCACACTGGGTCAGATCATTCCGCCTTCGGTGGTGCTGATCCTGCTGGGTGATGTCATGCATGTATCCGTAGGCGATCTTTTTAAGGCAGCTTTCATCCCCGGTATGGGGCTGGTGGTATTATATCTGCTGTTTATCGCAGGAGTAGCAATTGTAAAACCCGCCGCCGTACCCAGTATGCCCCGTGAAGAACTGGAAGCCTTCAGGCAGGGCAGCCGGGGGGAAATGGTAGCAAAGGTATTTTATGCATTCCTTCTGCCCTTTCTGCTCATACTGGCTGTACTGGGATCTATATTTGCAGGCATCGCCTCCCCCACCGAAGCCGCAGGCGTGGGCGCACTGGGCGCAACCCTGCTTACACTTTGGGCCGCATGGCGCAACCGATCCCTTTCACTGAACCTGTTTCAGGATGTCATGCGGGAAACTACCCGTATCACTTCCATGGTATTTCTGATTCTGATCGGTGCAACCACATTTACCCTGGTTTTCAAAGGATTGGGCGGTGATCACCTGCTCACTGATATGATCGAACAGTCCAGCCTCTCCGCTGACGCTTTCCTGATTTTGGTGATGGTCGTGGTTTTTGTCGCCGGATTTTTTATCGACTTTATTGAGATTATATTCATCATTGTCCCGGTAGTTCACCCGGTATTTGCCCGCTATATAGCGGCAGGCGATGGTATATTTGCGCAGTTTCAGACCATGGGTGTGCCCGGAGCCGCCATGATCTGGATTGGCATTCTGCTGGCACTCAATCTCCAGACCTCATTTCTTTCGCCCCCCTTCGGGTTTTCGCTATTTTATCTCAAAGGAGTGGCGCCTCCCGAGGTACGCACCAGCCATCTCTACAAAGGAATTGTGCCCTTTATTGCCATTCAGATTATTTTCATGGGGCTGGTAATAATTTTCCCGGAAATCGTAACCTTCCTTTTCTGAAAGGGCGCATAAATCCCTTATCTTTGTCTTATGTCAAATACATTTGGTACTATATTCCGGATCACCAGTTTCGGGGAATCTCATGGGGAAGGAATCGGGGTGGTGATTGACGGATGCCCTGCCGGAATAACACTTGACCTTGCCTATATCCAGTCAGAACTGGACCGGCGCAAACCCGGGCAAAGCCGCATTACCACACAGCGGAAGGAAGCTGATGAATTTCAGTTATTTTCCGGGCACATGGATGGAGTTACTACCGGAACCCCGCTGGGTTTTTTCGTTCCCAACCAGAATGTGCGTTCCAAAGATTATGACCACCTGGCACGCGCTTTCCGCCCATCTCATGCCGATTATACCTATCAGGTCAAATACGGCGTCAGAGATCATCGGGGAGGGGGACGGTCATCGGCAAGAGAAACTATCGCACGCGTAATTGGCGGAGCAGTTGCCAAACTATTCCTCCGGAAAGTCTCAGATATACAAATTCACGCCTGGGTTCAGCGTATTCACCATATTGCCATGCCCGGCGAACCCACAGATTTTCATCTTTCCACCGATTTTTGCGAAGCAGTCAAATGCCCCGACCCAGAAACCGCCGAAAAGATGTTTCATTTTATCGACGATATACGCAAATCAGGAGATTCTGTCGGAGGGGTAATCAAATGCAGCGTAAGTGGCATGCCACCCGGTCTGGGAGAACCGATCTACAACAAACTTTCAGCAACTCTGGGCGCTGCCATGCTTGGAATCAATGCCGTCAAGGGATTTGAAATAGGCTCCGGATTTGAAGGAACTTATCTGAAAGGCTCAGAACACAACGATTTGTTTTACACAGAAGATCAGCAGGTCAGGACTAAAACCAATTTTTCGGGGGGAGTACAGGGCGGAATCAGCAACGGAGAAAACCTCGAATTTCGGGTCGCCTTTAAACCTACCGCTACCATCATGCGTACCCAACCAAGTATTGATGAAAATCTGCAGGAAGTGGTGCTGGAAGGAAAAGGAAGACACGACCCCTGTGTAGTACCACGGGCAGTACCCATTGTAGAAGCCATGGCTGCCATCGTGCTGGCAGACATGTATCTGCTTCACCAGTCCAAACAAATGAAGTAACCGTTTTTTATTCAGAACCTTAACACGTAATTTCGCATAAACTTTTCCAGGGAAGCTATGAGTGAGTCAAAAAATAAAGGTTATCGACGACTTGGGATTTTTGCAGGGGTGGTCTTGCTGAGTATCCTGATCGGTTATCTGACCGGGAGACAACAGGTTGTATTTGACGTTCTGGGAGCGATTGCGCTTGTGCTCGCAGGGATTACGATTCTTGTTACCATCCACGAACTCGGGCACTTTCTCACCGCCAAGGCATTTGGCATGCGGGTAGAAACCTTTTCTATCGGCTTTCCTCCCCGGATTTTTTACTTTAAAAGAGGCGATACCGAATACCAGATCGGCGCCGTACCGCTGGGTGGGTTTGTCAAAATTTCGGGAATCATCGACGAATCCCTCGATGTGGACCACGCCTATCAGCCGCCCCAACCCTATGAGTTTCGCGCCAAACCCGTCTGGCAACGCCTGATTGTCATGACCGGAGGGGTAATTATGAATGTTATCCTCGGCATTGTGGTTTTCTCTATGATGAAATGGCAATATGGCGAACAAAAACTGCCCATGTCCGAAGTGAAGTACGGAATTGAAGTGAGCGAGCCCTGGTACGAAAAAATCAAAGACAGTGAGGATTCTATACGCAAACAGTCACTGGGCTATTTTCTGGGCTTCCGCACAGGCGATACGCTGGTATCTTTTAAGGGAGAGTCGCTGCCCTATTTCAACAACTACGTAAGTCAGGAAAACCTCCTTCAGGATGATGCCTGGTTTGAAGTAAAACGGAATGGCGAAGTCGTAAGGATCAATATTCCGGGTTATGTACAAAACTTTTTCAACAGCGATACGATATCCAGTGTCAATGATTTTATCTACCCTGCTTTCCCTGCATTTATCGCTGTAGCTGACAGCATGGATCTCAGCCGGTCGCCCAAAGAAAAGGAAATCATTGCCTCGCCGGCATATTCTGCAGGCTTGCGCAGCGGCGATCAGATTTTGCGCCTCGACAGTACCGATATCCATTTGTTTTCAGACATCACCCGTTATGTCAAAGGCAAAAAAAATCAGTTGATTCAGGTGGTAGCCCAAAGAAATGGTCAGGAAGTTACGTTTGATGTAACTACGACTGACAGGGGAATGCTCGGTGTCTCGCGTGCGCCTTTCGATTCCGTCTTCCGTTCGGAGACAACTACCTACGGTTTCTTTTCATCTTTTGGACCCGGTACCCGGGAAGCTTTCACTTTCCTTTCCGCCAACGTCAAAGGCATCCGCAACTTTACCAAAGAAGGCGTCGATCCGGGCAAATCCATTATGGGGCCGTTTCAAATCGCTTATGTTTATCTTACAGCTTTCAAAAACGGCGGAATCAAGGCATTCCTCACCCTCACCGGAATGCTCAGTATGATTCTGGCCTTTGTCAATATTTTACCTATCCCGGCTCTCGACGGCGGGCATGTGGTTTTCCTTCTGATTGAAGCCATTACCCGGAAAGAACCTTCTGTGAAAGTCCGTATCATCGCGCAACAGATCGGCATGGTGTTTATTCTGGGGTTAATGTTGTTAATTCTGGCAAATGATATTTTCAGACTTGCCGCTTAAACTACCGATGATTGGTGGACGGAACAAAATATGCTTCGTTTTGATGCTGGCGGCTGTCAGTTTCTATTCAGTTGCTGTTGCCCAGACAAAAATTATCCTGAATACAGATGAAGGCCTCCGGCCTTCCTTTACGCTTCCGCCCTCCGGGCAACGCGGCGGCACACCCGACACCTTACCGATCAGTCCCGGTTCGCCTTTTTTCGACGACTTCGCCTATCCGTCTGTTTACCCCGATACCAACCGGTGGTTTTCGGCTCCCGGCGACCTGACCACACCCCTCATCACCCGAAATAAAGCCCTCAATCCGCCCACCAGAGGGGCCGCAACTTTTGACGGTGCCAACAAAACCGGCGAAGTATATAACCCCGCCAATATAGCCAGTGGGGTTTCAGACCGGCTGCTTTCTCATTATATCGACCTTTCTCCCTGGACTGTATCCAGTCAGGCAAAATTGTCCTTTTTCCTGCAACCTGCCGGAACCGGAGAAAAACCCGAGGCAACAGACTCATTTTTTGTTTATTTCCGCACCACCCTTCCCCCACCCGACGATTTTAAAAAGGTTTTGGCAGTGGGAGGGGGCGCTTCCACTCCCTTCCGCCAGTATATCATTCCGCTCGATGATCCCGGGTACTTCCACACCGGATTTCAACTCCTGTTTCAAACCGTGGGTTCACAGAATGGCGCTCTGGACGTGTGGCATCTCGACTACGTGCTCCTGGGGCTCAATCGCCCGGGAAATGATACGACCTACAACGACCGCTCCCCGGTAAGCCTGGTTACTTCCATTCTCCACCCCTATGCTGCTATCCCGATACAACACTTTCAGGGGAATACACAGGCATTTGCAGCCCTGACAGGAAACCTCGATGCGCAAAGCAGAAATGAAACCATAACTGCCCGTCTCACTTCGCCCGTTGGCGGGAATAATATTAATTTTACACAGGCCCAAACCACCGCACTGCCGCCCTATGCTGTGGCACAGCAAAACTTTCCTGCTTTTGGCGCGGCCCCGCTCAATGGTATCTCGGGCCTGGAACTTACCCTCACCACCCCTGATGCCGGAGATCTTCGCCCGGAAAACAATACATTAATTGAAACTTTCCGGATTGATTCAATATTTGCCTATGACGACGGGGAGGCGGATGCTTCTTTTGGATTAAATCAGGCGCTGGGATTTGGCGTAAAATTTACCCTCCCCCAGCCTGACTCACTTTCTGCCGTATGGATTCATTTTGAACCTACGGTCAATTACAATGCGGTGACTGGAAAGGCGACTTATATGAAAGATAAGTCCTTCCGGCTTGCCGTCTGGAAAGATGCGCATCCCGACTCCCTGATTCTCCAGCAGATCGGGGGCATGAAGGTAGCCTACGGAAATACGCCTAATCATTTTCAGCGATATGCCTTGTCTTCCCCGCTGCAGGTGCCGCAAACTTTCTGGGTAGGGGTACAACAAATCGATACCGAACCGCTGGGCGTAGGATTTGATTACTCCTATGACAATGATGCTTTTGTTTACTGGGATTCACTGGGCCACTGGATCAATACCCGGCTGGGAGGCAGCCTGATGATCAGAGCAGAAATGTACAATACAGCACAGGTGCTTCCGACTCCGGTAGAAAAGGTTATTCCTTCCCGCGCAGTCAGGCTTTATCCCAATCCCTTCTACGGCGGCATAGCGGGAGTAAAAACCGCAGGTTTTCCGGAGGGAACCGCCTACAGCGCGGAAATATGGAATCTTCGCGGACAAAAGCTCCAAACCATCAACTATGGAAAAATGACTTCCCCCGATATGGAAATAGCACTTGAAGCCGCCTTGCCGGAAGGATTATTGGTATGGAAGCATATTTTTATCCTGCCGGGCGGGGAAACCCGATATTTTACAGAAAAACTGCTTATTCTCCCATAAAAAAGAAAAAATGAAACTCGATATACTGGTATTTGCTGCGCACCCCGACGATGTAGAACTGGCCTGCGCGGGCACGCTGATCAAGATGGTAGCAAATGGTAAAACCGCGGGGATTGTGGACCTTACACGGGGAGAACTGGGCTCCAGAGGCAGTGCTGAAATCAGAGACGCAGAGGCAGAGGCAGCCAGGCAGATTATGGGCATTCAGGTAAGGGAGAATCTGCGATTTCGCGACGGATTTTTTGTGCAGGATGAAGCACATGAAATGGACATTATCCGGATGGTGCGAAAGTACCAACCGGAAGTAGTTATCGCCAACGCGCCGCACGACCGTCACCCCGATCACGGAAGAGCGAGCAAACTGGTACGCGACGCCGTTTTTCTCAGCGGACTCAGAAAGATAGAGACCGAATATGAAGGCCGGCCACAGACAGCATGGAGGCCCAAAAGAATATTTTTTTACATTCAGGATCACTCGCTGGAACCCGATTTTGTGGTTGACATTACGGGGTATTTTGAGAAAAAGGTGGAAACCCTGAAGGCATTTGGATCACAGTTTTACGACCCAGAATCCAAAGAGCCGCTCACTTACATTTCGACGCCGGATTTCCTTCCTTTTATCGAAGCCAGAGCCCGGATATACGGACATATGATCGGATCGACCTTTGGCGAGGGTTTTATATCAGAAACACCCCTAAAGGTAAACATGCCCACAGATCTGGTTTAAGATCATAGCCCGTGCGATTCCCGGCATTCCCCTTAGGGTAATGTTACTGATTCCATTTCCAAAAGTTATACACACCGCCAATATCGTAGCGGGCAAAAGCGTTTCAATAATGTAAACGCAACCCTGGTTATTGTATAAATTAAACAATTGTTTAAAAAAATATTTCACTGAATAGATCATCCATTGATTGTGTTATTTCGCGCCTATAAATTGACACCTGACGTTATACCTTATTGCATAACATCCCTTCCTGCTTTACTTTTATCTGTGATTTACCCCAAAATGTTCTTTGGATATGAAATTTTTGACGTATGTTCTCCTCTGCTTGCTGACCTTCTCTTTTTCTGCCGCCCTTCACGCACAAACAACGCATCGCCCCATCAGTTCGAATGAACGCGCTGCTTCGGCCCCTGTCGCTTATGATATGAAAAGCGACATTGACATTCAGAAACAAAACAAACAGGAAGTACTTTCCCGGCTGGTCTCCGATTACAAACAGGCTCCCGAGAGTCAACAGAAGTTTATCGCAAACCAAATCCATCAGACGCTGTTTGATCTCTTTGATCTATCCCTGATCGATCTGGAAGCCCAGGCGGAATCGCTTTCGGGCCAGCTTCAGAAAATGGAAAATACGCCCCAGTTTCGCACCCGTTCGCAGGATATTCAGGCGCTTCAGGATGCCCTGGAAAAGGTCAATTCCAGCATTGAATGGCGACGTGCCAACCGCGAAAAAATTGTGGCAAAACGACTGAGCGAAATCCTCGCCAGTGAAGAAAACTAATTCGGGTTATTTCCCCCGCCCTTCTATTATGACAATCAGTGTATAAAGGATAATTTTGAAATCGAGTGCGAGCGACATATTCTCCATATAAAGAATGTCAAACTTGAGTCTTTCAATCATTTCCTCCACACTGGAAGCATAACCGTATTTGACCTGGCCCCACGATGTGATGCCAGGTCTTACTTTATGCAGGTGCCGGTAATGCGGCGCCTTTTTTACGATCTGATCGATATAAAACTGCCGCTCAGGCCGGGGCCCCACGATACTCATTTCTCCCATCAATACATTCAAAAACTGCGGAAACTCATCCAGCCGAAGTTTACGGAGCCATAGCCCAATCCTCGTAATCCGCGGGTCATCGTCGCTGCTGAGCGCAGGGCCTGCCTTTTCAGCGTCCTGATACATGGTACGAAACTTAAGGATATAAAAAGGCCTGCCAAATCTGCCGATCCTTTCCTGTCTGAAAAATACAGGCCCGTGTGAATCGGTCTTGATTAAAATTCCGATGGCCAGAAACACAGGTGCCAGAAGAACAATCGCAGCGAGAGACGCGACAATATCAAATGCCCGCTTCCCTACCCTTTCCCACGGGCGCATGATTTGTGGAAAAATTTCGATCAGCGGCGCACCGAGAATATGCGAAATTTTCACACTACCCACGATATAATCATACACCCCCGGCACGACCTTTATATTGGCGCTCGTGCGCTCGCTCAGTTCAATAGCAGCGCCAACCTCTTCCGCCTCTTCCTTTTCGAGCGCGATGATTACCTCTTCAATTTTTTGGGTGCGGATAATTTCGTCCAGCCTGTCGAGTGTTCCAAAATGTGTCAGCTTTCCATTGAGCAGACAGTTGGCGGCGTCTTTTTGCAGAGAAACATAGCCGCTAAACTGATACCCCAGCGAGCGGCGCATACCTTCCAGTTCGCTGTGGATTCGCACGGCCTGATCCCTGCATCCTACGAGCACAGTCGGAAAACCCAGCTTTCGTTTGCGTATGCGCATATTGGTACGTGTGGTAATCAGAAATCGCATGAATGCCACAGAACCAAACTGAAGCCCCAGATAAGTAGTAAGGAGAATCCGGTGCATGGAAGGGTTTTGGGGAGGAATGGGATCGTCGAGAAAAATCAGGAAGAAGATGGCCAGTACGCCCACCAGTGAATATTTAAATAGTTGGGTGATTTCTTTGAGCCGGCTGCGCCTGAAAGGGTTGTTGTACAATCCGGCAATCGCGTAGAGGATCAGCCAGTAAACCGAAATGACCGTAGCGTTGACAAACTGCTGATTGTCGAGATAAGCAAAACCCTCCAGCGTCTGACGCCGGAAATAAACGAACCCCAACCATACGATATAGGTGGTCAGAAAATCTGAGGCAAAATATAGAAAACGCTGTAGTCGTTTGCGGATCATTATCTGAAATGAACGATACGGATGTTGTCGAGATATATTACCCCGGAAGCGGCCACCCCGGTTGAAGCATTTTTGCTGTTGGCGCGGATATATGGTTTAAAATACGCGCCGTCCTGCACGGCCCTTACCCCATCATTGAGGTGAACAAAAACAGTATTCCATTCGCCTTTGGAATTGAAATACACCTCAGCGGGGATTTCTCCGATATCTATTCCTACCGAATAAAACAGCCCCACGGTAAACGAAATATCATTTTTGTAGGTAATTTCCATGTAGATATCGTTGCTGCCGCTTTGAGGCAGCCGTATAAAATCGGAGGCAATAATATCCAGTTCATACCGGTCGGGCGAAAAAGTTATTTTCCCGGCTTTGGTTCCCATAAATGCCTGTTCGGTAGTCACGGTAAGGGATGTCGAAACCGAAGAAAACGAAATATCTTCAAAAGCCAGTGCGGCGGTTTCAAAGTCTTCGACAAAAGGAAAAGCGATAACGGTATCAGGATAATAGGAAAATACCGGGCTGATAATCTGTGTATCGGCAGGTGCGGTATTCAGCGGAACGATTATTGGCCGCCAGAAAGGATAAATTGACCGGGCAAGGGAAAGCCCGCTTTCAAAAATCCCTCCTCTGACCACGACCGAATCAACCCCCTCCTGTGGAATCAGCGGAATGACCGAGGGAAGGCGAAAAACCCCTACCTGGCCCGGGCCGTAGTCCACCCATAAGTCTTTGATTCCCAATTGACTGCGTATCGTGCCGGAGGAATTCAGTCTGATTTCGGCCTTTGGCAGGCTGAGAAAAACCGGTAGCGGTTCCGGGCGATCGAATATATCGCACCCGGAGAGTGAGAGAAAAGCCGGAAGTAAAATATAGAAGGAGATATACTTCATGCCCGCCAATTGACCTGCAAATATAGGAGAAAGGCGAAAACTTGTCCAATTAATCTGCGTGTTGCGTTTCATTGTTCTTTTTTTCCCATAACGAAAGAATCCCTACCCGGGAAAACAGAAACAAAAAAACAATGAGTCCTCTCCCCTTAAGCCGTAACAGGTCTAAAGTAGAAATTCTGCTTTAAATTTTGTTCGACTTCATCAGAGGTTTTGTAGCCGTATCCAAACAATCCTGCCACTCAGGCATCTTCTCCAGCCACATCCGTTCCCTCTGCCATTTCCTGAATCTCGCGGGATAGTGCCTGGTATTTTCCGATGATTTCTCCCAGTCGGGCAAACTCGGCTTCCATTTTCCAGCCAGATATATTGGCAACCGCCTGCAACATCAGCAGGGCGTTGGTGGCGTCTTTGTCGTGCTCCGGAGTGAGTTCAAATTTTTTGCTGAGGCGGTTTGCCATCAATTGGGGAGAAGAAGCAGGCAAGGTGGGTGAAACATAAGTAACAGCCATTGTAGTACTTTCTATCTTCCTGCTTATTCAAATAATATGCCAGCCCTTTGCGGTCATTGGCGCAGAATTCTGATTTTTGTTACCAGCATCCCACTTACCGTCTGAATCCTGGCAAGGTAAATACCCTGTGGCAGGAATGACAAGTCAAGTGGAAATACTTCTTTCTGCTGCGATTTCCATATCGGTACATAAGCCACTTTTCTTCCCTGAATATCCATGACCTCCACCTGAAAATGACCGCTTTCCGGAGAACGTATCTCCAGATTAAAATTGTCAGCACCCGGGTTGGGGAAAATGGTCATGGAAGATTTGTCTGCTATCGGCTCCAGTCCGGTATTAAAACTTCCCCTTATCCCTATATTGTCCAGATATAGCGGAAAACCATTGTCAAACTTGGAATATCGGAATCTGAATACGACTTCTTTTCCCCTGAGACTGCTGATGTCCACCGAGTCTTTTTTCCAGTCGCTGCATTGTGCCGGAGCCCAGGTATCAAAGGAATCCGAAGCTATAAACACGGTAGTCAGCGTATTGCGGGAAGGGGAATAGATCACCGCACTGTCGGCAAAGGTCTGGCCACAGTCTTCTGACCAGGCAATTTCAAATGACTCTGCAAAACCTACCGTATTGGAGTCTGTGGCAAATGCTCTGTCAAAATAGAGGAAACCGCTCTGGATATATCGCAGATCAACCTGGGGGGTCAGCAGTCCGTCCTCGATTCCCGCCTCGGCCATGACGGTATTGTCGATAAACATACAGGTAGTGCCTGATCCGTCATCACAACCCACATAGGCCTGCTCCCAGCCTGTGCCGGAAGGATTGTCGATCGTCCAGGTAACCGGTAGCCCACTGGCAAAATCCTCTGAAAAAGGAGGTTCCAGCGACGGCTGATAGTTGAATACCAGGGTTGAGGTATCATTGAGGATAAATCCGTCTGCCTGTCCGTTGGGCTGGCTGCTATATACGGTGATGGTATGAAAACCAGGCGCAAGGGTTCCATTTACCGGCAGAAGGACGGTATCGGTCTGGGTATAATTCAGGTTGCCGTTCCACGTTCCCAGCACCACCGGTTGCTGGTCGAGGCGATAACTCAGTTGCGCGGTGTTTAACGGGGCAAGGCCAAAATTTTTGAGTTCGATGCCCAGTGACAGATTCGCATCACAGAATGTCAGTCCCGGACTGATAATGCCGGCCACCCCTGCGTCAAAGGCAGAAGGCGTCTGGCAGACATTGGATTCCAGGAGGCTTGCGCGAATATTGGTCAGCACCAGGCGCATCCTTTCCACCTGTCCCGGCGTAAATGCCCTGCGACACAGGCCTTCGTTGTAATCCATATACTGATTGTTGGCGTCGGGCACATCGGAGGTAAAAGGATTATTGGCACTAGGGTCATCGGTATCGGTAGTACAACTGTTGAACGTGCCGCACCCCTCAAAAGTGGAGTTATCGGGCGGAGTATCGCATACACGGTCGCCGTCGAGCAGACAGTCATCGTTTTTACAGCCCCGGTCAAACGGATGGGGAAGCCCCAGGTAGTGACCGATTTCATGGGCAAAAACGGCGGAATTGGCCTTGCTCCTCCCCACCATCGTAGTCAGAAGCACGACTCCGTCCCAAAACTCGCCATGACTCGTGGGATAGTAAGCATAACCCAGCACCCCGCCGCCGAGAAGATTGCGGGCTACATACACATTAAAATAGCGGGTGGGATCCCAGTAAAATTGTTGCTTCATGGTGAAGTCATCATTGGGGCCAATATCGGTCAGCGGTGTTTCAAAACGCTCAATCCCGGAAGTGCCGGTTCCGTCGGGCGCCACTTTTGCGAGGCAAAACTGAATACGGGCGTCGGCCCCGGTATTGGGATCGTAATAACCGATATTGCGGAAGGCCTCATTGATATTTTCTATCTCATTGTAGATGAGCGAACTGGATATATTTTCGGTAGGATCGAGGTAGAGAATGTGAAAAACTACGGGAATAGTATAAACTACCGTATCGGCCTCACGCTGGGGAGCAGCCCAATGGTCGAGGACAAGTCGTTTGAGATAAAGGTCGTGGTTAAGTAATTTTTCAGCGTAAAGCGGATCCTTTTCAGCGAGTTGGTTTTCGGTGAATCCGGTGGCACAATAGTAGGCAGGTTGAGAAAAAGAAGAATGTAACTGCGTGAATATCAATGCTATGGAAAAAAAAGCTCTAAGGAATTTCATAGATACGGTGTAAATAAGCGCGGAAAATAGTAAATTCCTCCAATAACTCCCAGCAATGATAATAGTTAGTGTAATAAGCGGCTTATGTTTTTGGACAACATAAAAATTTGCCTAATTTTCGAGATATTTTGTCCCCATGAGAATTGAACCCAAAGACATTATAGAAAATTCAGAAGTCCGATTGACGAAAGAAGAGGTGTTGCGCGATTACAGTTTCGCCTATCAAAGTCGTCAGGCCAGCCTTCTGGGTCGTCGGGAAGTCCTTACCGGAAAAGCGAAGTTTGGCATTTTCGGGGATGGGAAGGAACTCCCGCAGATTGCCCTGGCAAAATTTTTCAGAGACGGAGACATCAGATCAGGTTATTATCGCGATCAGACTTTTGCCTTTACTACAGGCATGGCCACCATCGGTCAGTTTTTCTCCCAGCTTTATTCCGATCCCGACCCGGCCAACGACCCGCACTCAGCCGGCAGGCAGATGAACAGCCATTTTGCTACACGACTGATACAGGAAGATGGTTCGTGGGAAGATATGACCCGGCAAAAAATCACCACAGCGGACGCATCCCCTACCGCCTCGCAGATGCCACGTATGACAGGACTGGTACAGGCTTCCCGCTTGTTTCGCACACTGGATGAACTCAAAGCCTTTCCCCGTCTTTCCAACAATGGAAATGAAGTAGTTTTTGGAACCATAGGAAATGCCAGTTGTGCCGAAGGGCTATTTTGGGAAACAATCAACGCCATTGGCGTCATTCAGGGGCCATTTGTCATGTCTATCTGGGACGATGAGTACGGCATTTCCGTTCCCAATGAGTTTCAGATCACCAAATCCAGCCTGGCAGAGATGCTGCGCGGATTTCAGCGCACCACGCATGAGCGCGGATACGACATTTATTCGGTCAGGGCCTGGGACTACGAAGCACTCATTGATACCTACCGCATAGCTACCGAAAATGCGAGAATAAACCATATTCCCGCTATTGTACACGTAACAGAAGTAACCCAGCCGCAGGGCCATTCCACCTCCGGAAGCCATGAAAGATATAAATCACCCGAGCGGCTTCAGTGGGAAAAAGATCACGACTGCATATTAAAACTCAGAGAATATATTCTTGAAAAAGGATTTGCAACCGAAGCGGAAATAGACGAGATCGAAAAAGAAGACCGCCGCATCGTGCGCAAAATCAAAAACGACGCGTGGCAGGCCTTTCAGGAGCCTATCAAAAAAGATGTCTCACACCTGCTGGAACTAATCGCCGAACTGGCATCCGCAGCTTCGGGAGAGATTAAAGAAGAACTCACGAAAATCACCGCGACGCTCAAAAAACAACTGGAACCTTCACGCCGCGATATTATGATGTATTCCCAGAAAGCCATCATTGCGGCCCGAACCCTCAACCATCCCGCACTGAAAAAACTCGCCACATGGCGAAAAAACAGATATAAGGAGTGGACCGAAACCTACGGAGATTTTCTCTATAGCCAGACGCCGCTTTCGCCCACACTGATCGGGTCTGTGCCGCCCGTTTATACTGAAAAGTCGGAAGTAAAAAGCGGATTTGAAATCCTGAATCAGGCATTCGAACATATATTTGCCCAAAATCCGCTGGTCATTGCCTTTGGGGAAGACGTCGGGCAGTTGGGCGACGTCAATCAGGGATTTGCAGGGCTGCAGGAAAAGTTTGGTCCTATGCGGATTATGGATACGGGTATCCGTGAAGCCACCATCGCCGGACAGGCGATCGGGCTGGCCATGCGGGGTTTCCGTCCCATCGCCGAAATTCAATATCTCGATTATTTTATTTACGCCCTACAGATCCTCTCCGATGATATGGCAACCCTCCACTACCGCACTAAAGGCGGGCAGCGGTCACCAGCCATTATTCGCACCAGAGGCCACCGCCTGGAAGGAATTTGGCACGCAGGCTCCCCGCTGGGGATGCTGGTAAACGCCCTGAGAGGGGTTCACATTGCCGTGCCCCGCGATATGACCCGTGCAGCGGCATTTTACCATACCTTCCTTGAGGGTGATGATCCCGCCATTATCATTGAAGTCCTGAATGGTTACCGCCTGAAAGAAAAAGTACCCGAAAATCTGTCTGAAATACGAATTACTCCCGGTGTGCCCGAAATCCTCAAAGAAGGAAAAGACATTACGGTAGTGACATATGGCGCCTGCTGCCGGATCGCCCTTCAGGCAGCCGAACAACTGGCCGAAACCGGTATCGACATTGAAGTCATTGACGTGCAAACACTTCTGCCATTTGACACTCCCCATACCATCCTTCAATCGCTGAAAAAAACCAACAGAATCATTTTCTTTGACGAAGACGTGCCCGGAGGTTCGTCGGCCTATATGATGCGTGAGGTACTGGAAAAACAGGGTGGCTATTTTCACCTCGATTCCGAACCGAAAACACTATCTGCCAAACCGCACCGGCCTGCCTACGGCGACGATGGCGATTATTTCTCCAAACCACAGGTGGAAGATGTATTTCAATTGGCCTATAACATCATGAATGAAGCTGATCCACTCACTTATCCCGCTTTCTTCTAACGCATTCACCTTTGCATGAAAACTAAATTCGCTTTTCCCATTATCCTGATTGCCATCACCCTCTCTGTTGCAGTCTGGCTGAAAAACACAACCCACCCATTCTTCCCACGCCCCACAGACCGGGCAGAATCTCACGAAGAAAATGAGGAAATGAAAAAAGCCCGGGAAGAATTTTTTGAAAAAATGCACAAAGCTGCGCCAGGCACAGACTGGCGCAAACTCGATTACCAGGTGCGTAAACAAAAGGCTGAAGCCCGATACCAGAAAATCAGACAAAAAAATCTCTCCAAAACCAGCGCAGACTTTGGCAAAGACACCATCGCCAACGGCGCAATCACCGGCCACTGGCGTGAAGTCGGCAGTCTCAACATAGCAGGAAGAACCACCTGGGCCGAATATATACCCGAAACCGATGAAGTTTTTGTCTCTTCTGCCGGTGGCAACCTCTGGAAAGGCGACCTCCAGGGAAGCCAGTGGGAAGTTCTCAACGACCTTCAGCAGGTTCCCGGACTTACTACCCTTATTCATCTTCCCGTGCAGGGCAATACCCGGCTATTGGCGCTTTCCACCGACTGGGGCATCGACGGTGTGCGATATTCCGACGATGGCGGACTGACATGGGCCATTTCCTCCGGCCTCGGAAGCATTCTCAACTGGGGACACGCAGCCCGTATGGTCTGCCTTCCCGACAGCCTGCATACGCTTTATGTACTGGCTTATGAATGGGACTTCAATTCTGCAACCTGGGGAGCAGTCACCACCCTCTACCGGTCGGTAGATCAGGGGGTAAATTTTTCCGAAATCGCCCGTTTCCACAGCGGCACATATGGAGATGTCAGCCGGTTTGATATATGGGCAGATGCCTATACCGCCAGTTCCCTTTATCTCATTGAAAACAACCATATACTCAGGATTGACAACGGCGGCACTACCCTCGTTCCGGATGGAACAGTAACGGGAGCTCCCTCTGGCAGAAACGCCCACCTGAGAGGAAAACAAACTGCCAGCGGGCCTTATCTGTACGCCCTGTACGAAATGGGAGATAGTTCGAAAGTGTATCAATCCATAACAGGCGGGCCATGGAACTATAAGGGTGCTGCACCCACCGGCCTGTTTTCCAGAGGTAGTTTTAACGCCTCTTCCGTCAATCCGCAGGTATTGTATGCCGGTGGCGTAAATGCATACCGAAGTTTAAATGGAGGGGTAACCTGGACATTAATAAACGAATGGTATGAATACTACGGAAATCCGATGAACAAACTTCACGCGGATATACCTGCGATAAACTCCTTTCCCGACAAACTGGGAGGCGAAATGGTCATCATCAACACCGATGGCGGAAGTTATATCTCTTACAACCAACTGGGATCGGTTCAGAATATTTCCCTGTATGGTCTGCGTAACGGACAATTTTATTCCACCTATACCCACAGAGTCAATACCAAATACGTGTTTGGCGGTACGCAGGATCAGGGCTTTCAGCGTGCTACCACAGACAACGGAGAGGTGCTTTCCTTTTCACAACTGATCAGTGGAGATTATGGCCATATCGTCTCCGGAGACAGCGGACAAAGCGTATGGACCAACTACCCCGGCTTTACCATGTATTATCCCGATGCGACAAACTCTACACAGCAGTTTTCGCGCGACTTTGATGGCAGTGGTCACTTATGGTTGCCCCCCCTGCTCGCTCACCCTACGATGGCAAATAAAGCCTTTCTCGCCGGGGGAAGTTTTGACGGAAACGGGGCCAATATTATCGAACTTACCGCCATAGGCAATACCCTCCAGGCAGCCGAGCAACCTTTTGACTTCAGCCTCGGAACCAATGCCAGTATCTCAGCCATGGGCATTTCTCCCGGGAATCCCGACTACCGTTATGTACTGACCGACAATTCGAAGTTGTTTTTCACCTTCAATGGCGGTCAGATCTGGACACAATCCAATCAGGGAGGCATTCCAGGAAGTCATTATTTTTACGGAAATGTGATTCTCCCCTCGCCCAAACAATTTGGCAGAGTCTATATCGCAGGCAGCGGATATTCCAATTCTCCCGCTTACGTCTCCAACAACCACGGGGGAAGTTTTACTGCTATCAATAACGGCCTGCCTCCGATGCTGATTTTTGATATGGATATGACACCAGACGAATCCATGGTATTTGCCGCTACGTCAGTCGGGCCCTATGTCTATATTCCCGCCGACGACCAGTGGTATCCGATGGAAGGTTTAACCGCACCGGATCAGACTTACTGGACGGTGGAATATATCCCCGCACTTCACGTGGCGCGTTTTGGTACGTATGGCCGGGGAGTCTGGGATTTTACGATTTGTGATACACTTTCACCCCAGCCGGTGGCAGGTTTCCAGCACGTATTGTTTGGCGATGTATCCATTCAGTTTATAGACAAATCAACAGGCGGCCAGTTTATCCAGTGGGAATTTGGTGATGGAGAGACCAGCACGCTGCAAAATCCGCTCCATCATTATGCCGGTTCGGGGGCCTATGAGGTAAAGCAAATTATCAGTACCCACTGTTATTCAGATACTTTTTCCTATACCTACTACCTCGCGACAACCGGACTGGAAAATCAGTTGGACGAAAGTTATCTGACGGTTTTCCCCAATCCGGGCAACGGGCAGTTTGAAATTGAGTTTACAGGGCAGTCTCCGGAGACAGGCAAACTCCAGATTTCAGACATATCAGGAAAAATAATCTGGCAAATGGAAAATGTAAGGCTGAATGGACAGGCAAATATTCCCGTAAATCTCCCTAAAACCCCCGCAGGAATTTATATGCTGAGATTCACTACTGCCACAGAAGGAAAATCTGTAGTTAAAAAACTGGTTATCAGATAAGCTATTTGCACAAAAAAAATCGGCTCCCTTCTAAGTAAGGGAGCCTTTGCTGCATACAGGACGGTAACCTGGAATGCATTCTCATTGTATCACCAGACGACCAGTTATCACATCATCTCTGGAAATGATGCGATACAGGCAAAATCCGCCTGGAATATCTGACATATCTAATGCAATCGTATTTACCCCTTTTACGAGGGACAATCTACAAATAAATATTGAATTTCCAGATACTCCGGAAAAATGAATTTCCACATTCCGGCTTTCATGCGGATTATAGATATTAAACCACACATCCTTCTTCACCGGATTGGGCCATACCTTCACAAGCGTAAGTTTAGGAATTTTGGGAAGCGGAATCTGAACAATAGAAGATAGCTCCCTTTCCCCGTCCGCACCTACATACATAATTCGGTATGCCTGGGTTATACCCGAAAGGAAATGATCTGTATAAGAATAATTGCCGGGCTGATCGCTGTATTCCGACATTTTCACCACACCGGCTGCCACAAAGCCAGAGTCTGTGTATCGCTCGACAACAAATTTTCCTTTCCCATCCGCCCATCCGGCTACTGACCAGTTTAGCACCACAGACTGTCCGTCGGGCGAATACCCATCCAGCCAGAGCCATTCCAAAGCCAGCACCTGATCGCGGAAAAGACTCAGCGGTGTGCAGTCTGCCGCCTCTGAATACACGCCTGCCGAATCAATTATTTCAGCTTCCAGATTGCCGGCCGGATCAGAATAAGTGATTTCGGAAGTAATATTTCCCGCCACAATCAACTGATAGGTACGGCTGGCCGTATTGGAGAAAAAACCAAAAGCCGCCGTAGGATTTTTGTGGTAACCAAAAAGTGCATACACAGGGCCCTGTCCGCAAAAAACCGAAAAATCGATATTACTCCCCAGTCCGTCAAACCCCGGCGCCAGTGGCAGCGACGCATTTCCCCCTGCCCCGAGGAAAAAAACCACATTGGCATGGGCAGGCAAATTGCCCAGATTGGGGCCGGCAGGCGCTACAAACAGCGGCGCACCACAACCTGCCTGGGCATTCAACTGAGCAACCTGACTGGCGATAATGGCACTGTCTCCGGGTAGATTGATATCCAGAATCCGGTTGCACTGAAGTCCGATGGCCCCACAGGACTCCGCCGGGTTATTTCCATCCTGCGTTCCTGATGCAGACCAGACAAAATTGGTGTTGGGTTGAACCCCGATCACCGGGTCTATGGAGGAAACCACCAATTCGTCAACCGAAAAAGGGACATCCCCGGTGCGCATACCGAAATACTCATTCTGAGAGTCATTGCCGCAGGGATTGATAACCGCAGTGGTGATAACAGCAGACGGACATAACACGCTATAGGGAATCAGAGAAGTCTGCACATCGGAAAAAATGCCATTGGAAAACGTCAGCGAAATGGTTTCCGGGAGATTGTATGCCAGAGAAAATACGGCGCAGCCATTTACCGCAGCCTGGCTCAGATTTCCAGACAATGTCCCCCCTGCGGGCGCATCCGCGCTTACCGTTATCACCCCGCCGAAGTCGGGCTGGATTTTCCCCGAACTGCCCTCCACCGCACAGACTTCAAAAGTCAGGCCCTGATTTGTCTCTGCGCATCCGGGCGGCATCTGGGTGATGATGAGTTGGTCGGCAACCGGACAATCAAACACCACCCCGGTTACCGTATCGGAAACACAACCGGGCGAAGTATTATCAGCTATGGCAAAACTGTAAGGCGTAACATTATTTCCCGCAAACCCCGACAGCAGCAAAGGCAGATCAGCATAAAGATAACTGCCCGACAACCCGCCGGGATCGGGCGAAACGGTGAGCGTAAACGCTGCACCACCGGGATTATAGCTGGTAAAATCGAGAAGTGCGGTTGCCGTGCCGTTGTTGCAGCCTGCTGCCGAAACCGAAAGATCGTACAGCACACAGGAGGCGAGGAAATGCGCACCCAGATCGGAGAAAGTATCCATCGGGTAACACTCCCATTCGACCGAAGGGTCGAAGGTGGCAAGGCCGTCGAATGACGGGCAGATCAGCGCAGGCTTGCGCACAAGCGTGGCATCTGCCGTGCCCTGCGGGCAGCCGGAACCTGTCCACTCCGTGCCGGGATCAAGGCCGGGCTGGCCCAAAACGTCCAGCGTGCCGCCGGAAAAGACCAGTGCGATGGCATCATCGCCATTCACACTGTAAGCGCCCGAAGTCTGGTCTGCCTGCGCGAGCAAAGCAGGCGCCGCGCCGGGATGGCAAAGCACAAATACATCGCCCGGTGCGACACTACCCGAAAGACTTATGGTTGCTGTGGGAGCAGCATTTCCGTTTGCATAGATCTTGAGCGCATAGCCGCCGGCGGCGAGGTCAATGGAGGCCGCCGTTCCGTTGTAAATTTCGATACATTTGTTGTTTCCCGATCCTTCCAGATACTCTGAAATAAAGACACATTGTGCCGAAAGGGAATAACCTGCCAACAGCAGGAGTGCTGGTAAAATGATGTGTTTCATGGTTATTAGTTATTTTTCCCCAAAGTAGCGGGCAGGGAAAAAAAAGCAATGGAAAAAATCGGGCAAAAGTAAATTAAGTATTACCCTTCCCGGAAGGCAGATTTTTTATTTTTACCGGTATTCGTAAACTTGCGTCTCAAAACTGTAGCTATGTTCAACTTCAGGGTGATTGTCAATGTGTTGGGGATGCTGATTAACATCTCCGGACTGGCCATGTTATTTGCCCTGCCTTTTTCACTTTACTACAAAAGCGGTGATTTTCAGGCTATCCTCTTTTCGGGTCTCAGCACGATGGTCGTGGGCGCCGGAATATGGTTTTTTACCCGAAAACACAAAGGGCAGGAGTTGAAAAAACGCGACGGCTATCTGATTGTTACGCTGGGCTGGGTCGTTATGTCGGCCATTGGTGCGATTCCCTACGTGGTCAGCGGGGCCATTCCTTCATATACCGACGCATTTTTTGAAACCATGTCGGGTTTTACCACTACGGGAGCGACCATACTGGGGACACATATAGAAGATTTGCCCAAGGGTCTTCACTTCTGGCGGGCCATGACTCACTGGATCGGCGGAATGGGTATTATCGTTCTGACCATTGCGATTCTCCCGCTTCTGGGTATAGGAGGAATGCAGCTTTACGCCGCAGAAGCCCCCGGCCCTACGCCAGACAAACTCACGCCCCGCGTAAAGGAAACAGCCAAGCGCCTGTGGATCATCTATGTGGCCCTCACTTTTGCCGAAATGATCCTGCTGATGTTTGGCGGAATGAATCTTTTTGAATCCCTCTGCCACGCTATGGCCACCCTTTCCACCGGCGGATTTTCGACCCGGCAGGCCAGCGTAGGGGCATTTAATCCCTATGTGCAGTATGTGATTACGGTGTTTATGTTTATCGCCGGTTCCAATTTTGCCGTTACTTATTTTGCATTCAAAGGCAAGCCCAAAAAGCTCTGGGAAAATGAGGAATTCAGGGCATATCTGTTTTTTACCATAATTACCATTGCGGTTACAGCCGTATTGGTGTTTATGCAGTCAGGCGAAGGAATAAGCTTTGAGCAGTCTTTCCGGGAGGCCGCATTTCAGGTTGTATCGATTGTAACGACTACGGGCTTTGGTACCGCTGACTTTACTGCCTGGGGGCCTTTTCTCCTGCTTCTGTTTCTGATTCTGATGTTTACGGGCGCATGTGCGGGTTCGACCAGCGGAGGTATGAAAATGGTCAGGCATATTGTGGTTGCCAAAAACAGTTATCTCGACCTCAAACGGCAGATTCACCCCAAGGCCATCATGCCGGTATGGTTCAACGGTAAGGCGGTATCGCCGGAGGTAGTCTCGCGAATCCTGGCTTTCGTGCTGATTTATATTCTCCTCTTTGTGGTAGGATCGTTTATCATGACCTTTATGGGGTATGACTTTACCACCTCTGTGGGCGCAGTGGCAGCTACATTGGGCAATATCGGCCCCGGTATCGGCAACGTCGGCCCGGGCAACAGCGAAAATTTTGCCCTGTTTTCGGATTTGGGCAAATGGTTTCTCTCATTTATGATGCTGCTGGGCCGCCTCGAATTGTTTACCGTGCTGATGCTCTTCACTCCGTTTTTCTGGAGAGAAAGTTAATATTTTATACTCAAAATAAAGTGGTTTGCGAACCAGCAGTGAAAGGAATAACCACGAATTCACGAATATGGATCGAATACAATCAAACTTTTCGCGAACCACTTTCCGATTACTTTACTACCAGCGAAGGATTGAGCGGATAACGGCCAAATTCTTTTCCGTAAACGGCTATTCCCCCTTCTCCTGTCGTCTCAATCCGAATACGGATAGATTTCTCCTTCCACATTTTCCGGGGAATGGGCACATTGACCAGATAACCGTAGGAACCGGCTTCTCTCAGTTTTTTATCCGTCAGTTGATGATGCCATGACAGTACGCCTCTGTGGTCTGCCGGGTCGTCGGCCAGCCGGGTAGTCATGACGGTTTCTCCGTTTACCAGAATCCGTACATCCGATGGAAAAAGGGTTTCATCGGTCATCGGATAGGAGTTGGGATTGCTGCTGGGCGCCACACGCGCACCGAGCATATAGTCCTGGTTTCGGTTAAACTCAGCGGTCTGATCCTTGACAAACAGTTCCTTGGCTGACAGTTCGGCGATAAAACTCACTGACCGGGGCGGCTTGTTTCCGGCAGGCATGGTAAATTCATATTCGAAGAAACCTTTCCCCGCTCCGTTGACTTTTTTTCCGTCCAGCACATTCCACTGGCGCTGACTCCACTGTGCGGTGATAAATTGGGACGGGTCTTTTTCGACGATAGTCATTCCCGCAGGTTTCTGATCTGAAAGGATTTCAAAAAATACAAAATTGTGATGCACGGCTTTCCCGCTCTGGTCTTTCAGCACCAGCGCTAATTTTGCCAGTCCGGCTTTATCAGGAAGGGCAAATTTTAGCGGCTGAAGGGTTTCCTGCATCCAGGGATGGTAGTCAAAACTCACCTGCCCGGAAGTAAGTGCTTCTTCTGCTCCCGCCTGCGTAGTAAGGGTAAGCTGGTATTCGACATTCATGAAATACCCCATGTCTTTCCCCGTGAAATCAGAAATGTACAAGGGCACTTCCACCGTTTCACCGCCATTCACGGTGCGGCAGATTTCGTTTCCGGTCGAAAGGTAAATCAGGGAGTGAAAGTCGTTGATTTTCATTCCGCTGACAATTTCGCCGAGGCCGGTTTCTTTTTCGGTGCGGTCAAACCGCCAGTAGCCGTTCCACTCGTTGATCACGTCGTGGTGTTCGGTATAAAGCCAGCCCGCCATGAAGGGATATTTGCGGAAGGTATTCATCATCCGGTGGTAGTCCCAGCTCCAGTCCACATCGCCGGTGCTGCCTTCGTATCCCCATACATTTCCGCATTCGGAGTTGATATTGGGTTGTTTTCCCTGCCTGAATCCCGGTTCAAAGTCGTAAGTGCTTCCTTCGAATGTATGTTCGGCCAGATTTTCCATAAAGGATTCCCATTCCCAGCCGGGGAGATAACTGTGCCAGGAATTAATGTCCGTCTCCGTATGCCCCGCTCCGCAGCAGATGGAGTTGTCTTCCACCAGCCGGGTCGGATCAAGCGATTTGGCGAGGTAATACATCGAAGCGACCCATTGTTGGGTTTGGGGAAGGTATTTGCGGCTTTTTTTGCCGTTTTCCTCTATGGTTGTCCGCAGTCCCCAGGTCTCGTTAAACACAATCCAGGAGAAAATCGCAGGGTGGTTATAATCTCTTTTGATCATCTCGCGGAGGGTGTATTCGGATTCGTGCTGCATTTTTTCGTCCGGATCGCCCCAACTGTTGGGCAAATCAGACATGACCAGCAGCCCGAGTTTGTCGGCCCAGTAGAGTTTACGCGGAAGGTCTGCCTTGATATGCGTGCGGATGCCGTTGAGGCCGATAGACTTGCTCCTTTCAATTTCCTCCCGCATAAACTGGTCGCTGGGAAAAGTATAAAAACCTTCCGGATGGTACGACTGATCGAGGGTAAGCTGGAGGTAAATGGGTTCATTGTTGAGCGCCACGTAGGTGTAGTCGGTGCCGGGGAGGTTTACCACCGATATTTTCCGCATTCCGAAATAGGAATGGAGGATATCCTCTTCCAGTTGTGCCTCCACTTCATACAGAAAGGGATTTTCCAGCGACCACAGATTCGGGGTGGGAATGGGTATGTCAAATGAATACTTAAAATTTCCCTTCGGAATGGTCACCTTTTGTGAAATCGCAGGAGAGGCATTGGGTATTTTTACCGACAGCGAAAGATCGCGCGGTGCGTCTTCGGGCAGCCAGGCCGTAACCTGCACCTTCTGGTTGTCGATATCGGGGGTAAAATGCAGGGCATCCAGCCAGGTATAACCACGGGCTTCGAGATAAGTGGTCTGCCATATTCCGCGGGCATTTCCATACCCCTGTTTTCCGTAAAGGGTAAATTCCCTGCGGGTATCGTCGGCCATGATGACAATTTTTTGCGGCTGTCCCCAGCGGATATAAGGGGTAAGGTCGAAGGAAAAAGGCGTATAACCGCCCCGGTGTTCGCCCAGCCATTTCCCGTCGATCCACACTTTGGTCAGCCAGTCGGAGGCCCCGACGGTGAGAAACACTTTTTTCCCTTTCCAGGACTCAGGCACAGTAATTTCGCGGCGGTACCAGCCGATATCTGCCTTGTCTTCTACGCCCGAGAGCGCAGAACCCCAGGGAAAAGGAACCGCAATCGAAAGCGGAAAATCAGCCTGTCCGTTTTGCCAGTTGGCTTTTTCACCTTCGGCATTTGCGTCAAACCCGAAGTCCCATTTGCCGTTGAGATTCATCCAGAGGGGCCTTTCAAAATCGGGGCGCGGATGTTCGGCGAGGGGAATATCCTGAGCCAGGATACAAAAATGAATCAGCAGCAAAAAAGCAAAAGAGGCGAGGCGTTTCATCGTTTTTGGTAGTTAGTTACATTAAACGGAAAATGGTTTGCGAAAAATAAGAATTCATTGGGCGCAATTCAAATTGTCGCAGTGAAAAAAAGATCCCTCCTCCCTGGGTCGTCGGGTCCGAAAGGAAGGGTCTATTGCTTTTGCGACAATTTGGTTTGCGCCCGAATTCATTCGATCCATATTCGTGTCTGCCTATGCAGATGGTTTCAACAATACTCACCAGATATGAGGGTAACCACGAATGCCCCTGATGGGATCTGACGACACGAATGAGGCTTAACCACACGAACAAATACCCAATTGTGCCAAAAATCAGAAATTTCGCTTATATTTCCGATCAAAGACATCACAGCCCTATGATCGAATCCATCCGCGAAGCGCTCGCGCAAAGCGACCTGCCGGAAGCTCTCAAACTCTTCCGCACCCTGCTGGACAACAGCCCCCAACTCGATGAGATCATCGTGCAGTCCGGGCGGTTTTACAACATAAAAAAGCAAATACGCCTGGGGCTGGTTACCCATGAACAAGGCTCCGTCACCCATGCCCAAATCCTGGCCGGGCTCACCGACCTCCTCCGGGAAGTCGAAACACAAAGCCAAAAACCGGAAATCAGAGAGGAGATCACAAAAGTCGTTCATTATCACTACTACGGCGAGCACAAATCCCCCGCAACCTCACTACTCCACCCTTTTTGTCTGAAGTTTTTATCGGCAGGGAAAAAGAGATGGAAACCATTCGTCAGAAACTCTTCTCCGGCGGCGGGCTGCTGCTCCGTCGTCAATGGCCGGGGTGGGATCGGCAAAACTACCCTCGCTTCCCGGTATTATCATTCGTATCAGGCCGACTACGCCCACACCGCCTGGCTGCTGAGTGAGTCCGGTATCGCTTTTGCCCTGCTTCGACTGGCGCATTCCCTCGGGATTGCCTTTGAGGACCGGATGCCGATCGACGAACGCCTCGACCTCCTTCTCGCCGCTATGGCCGAACTCAACCGCCCTGCCTCCTGGTCATCGACAACGCCAATGAGGTCGAAGACCTGAAAGAAAACTACCTCCGCCTCAGTCGCTGCCGCAACTTCCACCTCCTGCTCACTACGCGGGTGTCGGATTTTGAGCAGGCAGAGACCTTCCGCATCGAAGGCCTGCCCGCTGCCGAAGCACTGGCACTCTTCCAAAATACTACCCCAAACACCAGTCCTCGGAAGATGGGCTGTTTGAACGAATACGCACCGCCACCGGCGGCAATACCCTCGTCATCGAACTCCTGGCCAAAAACCTGGCCCTCCTCAACAAACTCAAAACCCGCTATACCCTCTCCAACTTGCTGGCAGACCTGCAAGGCAGAGGCGTACTGGCCCTGAGCCAGAGCCGGGCGGTGCGGACAGGCTACCAGAGTAAGGACGTACTGCGAGAAGAAAAACCCGAAGCCATCATCGAAGCCATGTACGATCTGGGGCAGTTGAGCCGGGAGGAAGTGGCCCTGCTTTCGATATTTGCCGTCCTGCCTGCGGAGCAGATCCCTTTGGATCAACTGGAAGTCCTCTGTCCCGGTCAGGCAGAACTGGAGCAGACGCTGGTTTCCCTCAGCCAAAAAGGCTGGCTCGAATACAACGAAACAACCACCAGCTTCAAAATCAGCCCCGTCGTACAGCAGATCACCCGAAAGAAAAATACAGCCCTGTATGAAGATTGTGAGGGGATGATAATGGTCTTACTGGAAAAGCTAAAGTATGAAACTGGCATCAACCACCTGATCAACACCACCTACGAAGAAGCAGCCCTTTGGGTGAGATATGCCGCAGCCGTGGTAGAGGGATTGGAAGCGCCTTATAAAAATACACGCCTTATTTGTAACCGAATAGGTGCCTATTTCACCGCCACCGGGGATTTGATTCAGGCATTGGCGTGGTTTGAAAAGTATGAAGAAATCTCCACCCGCCTTTGTGAAAGCGATCAGGAAAATCCGGACTTTAAAAACGGACTGGCCATTTCGTACGAAAAATTAGGCAACACCCACACCGCACTCGGACAACTCGACCAAGCACTCGCTTTCTACGAAAAAGAACTCCAGATTTCGAAAGAACTCTGCATGAGGCCTACCCCAACAACGTGTCCTTTAAAAACGGACTGGCCATTTCGTACGAAAAATTAGGCGAGACCCACACCGCACTCGGACAACTCGACCGCGCACGCGCTTTCTTCGAACAGTTCACTTCATTGATGGAAGAACTCTGCGAGGCCTACCCCAACCACGTGTCCTTTAAAAACGGACTGGCCATTTCGTACCAATTCTTAGGCAACACCCACACCGCACTCGGACAACTCGACCGCGCACGCGCTTTCTACGAAAAAGACCTCCAGATTTCGAAAGAACTCTATGAGGCCTACCCCAACAACGTGTCCTTTAAAAACGGACTGGCCATTTCGTACGCTAAATTAGGCAACACCCACCGCACTCGGACAACTCGACCGCGCACGCGCTTTCTACGAAGATCAAACACAACTGTTTGAGCAACTCTATGAGGCCTACCCCAACAACGTGTCCTTTAAAAACGGACTGGCCATTTCGTACGAAAAATTAGGCGAGACCCACACCGCACTCGGACAACTCGACCGCGCACTCGCTTTCTTCGAAAAAGACCTCCAGATTTCGAAAGAACTCTATGAGGCCTACCCCAACCACGTGTCCTTTAAAAACGGACTGGCCATTTCGTACGAAAAAATTAGGCGAGACCCACACCGCACTCGGACAACTCGACCGCGCACGCGCTTTCTACGAAGATCAAACACAGCTGTTTGAGCAACTCTATGAGGCCTACCCCAACAACGTGTCCTTTAAAAACGGACTGGCCATTTCGTACATCGAAAAATTAGGCGAGACCCACACCGCACTCGGACAACTCGACCGCGCAAGCGCTTTCTACGAAGATCAAACACAGCCGTTTGAGCAACTCTATAGAGGCCTACCCCAACAACGTGTCCTTTAAAAACGGACTGGCCATTTCGTACGAAAAATTAGGCGAGACCCACACCGCACTCGGACAACTCGACCGCGCACGCGCTTTCTTCGAACAATACCACCAGGCTGGAAAAAGAACTCTATGAGGCCTACCCCAACCACGTGTCCTTTAAAAACGGACTGGCCATTTCGTACGCGAAATTAGGCGAGACTCACACCGCACTCGGACAACTCGACCGCGCACGCGCTTTCTTCGAAGATGAAACACAGCTGTTTGAGCAACTCTATGAGGCCTACCCCAACAACGTGGAATTTAAAAACAATCTGGCCATTTCGTATGTAAAGCTTGCTTCATTTTATCTAGACAATGATATGCTAAAGGCCAAAGATTATTTAGAGACAGCTGAAAAACATTTTGTTGGACTTCACCATATATCTCCTCAAAATGCTCAATTCAAGCAATATCTAGACATTGTACAACAAGTGCTGGAACAATTGAAATAAATAATTTTTTACAACCCTCATGCTAACAGACCTTTTCATCAACTTATCTGCCTCCGTTTTGTATGACGGAATTGGGGCTATTGGCAGGGGAAATGATACGGTTCAGCAGTTTCTCGACCGGCATCAACTCACCGCTACAAACGATTTTCCGCAGCGGTATTTGGAAGCGTTGGTGGAGTTAAGACGACAGGAAAAGGGCAAAGCCATCATTGCATTTTTCAAAAACAAAGACATTCAGCAGGTTTTTAGCGAATATTATTACGGAGCACAACATGTACGGTATAACGACGAACATATCCAGACGCAAATCGCTGACATCTGCGGCCGCATCAGGGAAGGTGATGAAATTATAACCTATTTCCAGCAAAAACCCGAAACTGATTTCCCAACCGCGCTCACACAAATTGTCAATGAAACTCAGGCATTTTGGGATATTTTTCAACAAAAAGTCCAGGAAAGCCGAGCAGTGAAGGAAATAGAACATGATCAACTGTTCAAAACACTGGGTTCCAAGATAGATCAACTGCTGGAAAAAGATGGAGAGAATACGGAGATCGAGCGACAGATCAATATGGGGGACAATAGTACCTATATTGAAAAGATCATTTATCCTGGCGACCGCCAAATCCTCCGCGTTCTAACCCCCGCTCCCTTCGATCCGCCGGTCTTTCTGGGGCGGGAGGATGAACTGGAAGCGGTGAATGCCCGGCTCCTGGCTGGTCAGCACTTCCTCCTCCTGGTCAATGGTCAGGGTGGAATCGGGAAAACTTCCTTCGCCGCCAAATACTGGAAAAAATATCAGCATCAGTACCAACACCTCGCGTATCTCTATGTTGGCAGCGGAATTACGGAAGCCATGCTCACCCTCGCACCACAGTTGCAGGTTTCTTTCCCAGAAACCATGCCCCCCGATCAAAGGATGCAGGTGTTGCTCACGGCATTTGCCAACCTGAATTCTCCCTGCCTGCTCATTCTCGACAACGCCAACGAAGCTACCGATCTGGACAAAAATTATCATCTTCTCCAACAGTGCGTCAATTTTCATATTCTCATCACTTCCCGGCTCAATGAGTTTGAGAACGTTCACCGCCACGCAATCGGGCCTTTGGAAGAAGCGGATGCGCTTCAATTGTTTAAAACATATTATCCTGAACACAGGGAAGAAGATGACGATATTTTCTTCGGCATCTATCATGCCACAGGAGGAAATACACTGGTATTGGAGATACTGGCAAAAAACCTCCACGAGATCAATCAAAACGAATCGTTTTATCCACTCTCCCGACTGCTCAAAGACCTGCAGAGCCGGGGATTGCTGCATTTGAGCGAAGAGAAAAAGGTGAAAGTCCACTGGCAGGAATTTGAAAAAGCAGAACCGCAACTCATCATTCAAGCCATTTACGATATTCGCCCGTTGGAAGTCCCAGAGTTATACATATTGAGTAACCTTGCTGTTCTCCCTCCGGAAAACATTCCTTATTCCACCCTAAAAACCCTGCTCAGACCAGAAAACTCAAGGGTATTTTCAGATACATTAACATCCCTGTACCGCAAAGGGTGGATTGAAAAAAGTCCAGAAGGAGAAGAAATTCGTTACAAAATCAGCCCCGTCGTACAACAGATCACCCGAAAGAAAAATACAGCCCTGTATGAAGATTGTGAGGGGATGATAATGGTTTTACTGGAAAAACTAAAGTATGAAGGTGCCATCGGTCATCTCATCAACACCACCTACGAAGAAGCAGCCCTTTGGGTGAGATATGCCGCAGCCGCAGTAGAGGGGTTGGAAGCGCCTTACCATAACACAAGCATTCTTTGTGAGCGGATAGGTGCCTATTTCACTGCCACCGGGGATTTGATTCAGGCATTGGCGTGGTGTGAAAAGTATGAAGAAATCTCCGCACGCCTTTGCGAAAGCGATCCGGAAAATGCAGACTTTAAAAACTTACTGGCCATTTCGTACCAATTCTTAGGCAACACCCACACCGCACTCGGACAACTCGACCGCGCACGCGCTTTCTACGAAGAACGATCCCGACTGGGAAAAGAACTCTATGAGGCCTACCCCAACAACGTGTCCTTTAAAAACGGACTGGCCATTTCGTACCAATTCTTAGGCAACACCCACACCGCACTCGGACAACTCGACCGCGCACGCGCTTTCTTCGAACAGTTCACTTCATTGATGGAAGAACTCTATGAGGCCTACCCCAACCACGTGGAATTTAAAAACGGACTGGCCATTTCGTACTCTAAATTAGGCGAGACCCACACCGCACCCGGACAACTCGACCGCGCACGCGCTTTCTACGAACAATACAACCAGCTGGAAAAAGAACTCTATGAGGCCTACCCCAACCACGTGTCCTTTAAAAACGGACTGGCCATTTCGTACGAAAAATTAGGCGAGACCCACACCGCACTCGGACAACTCGACCGCGCACGCGCTTTCTTCGAAAAAGACCTCCAGATTTCGAAAGAACTCTATGAGGCCTACCCCAACAACGTGTCCTTTAAAAACGGACTGGCCATTTCGTATACAAAGCTGGGAAATGTGGCCCGGAGGCAGGGGGATAAAACCGCGACGGCAGGTTATTTCCGGCAGGCAGAGGGGTTGTATATGGAGTTGACCCGCGATGCACCGGGGTATGTCGAGTTTCAAAACAATCTCAACTGGGTGCAAAATGCCTTGAAGGAGTTGGAGGGAATTGGCGGATGAGACAAGTTTAACCACAAGGAACACGAGGGATTCACGAAGGACACTAAGGTGGATGTTTTCTTTGTGTCCCTTGTGATTGCCTTTGTGCCCCTTGTGGTTCCTTCCTGTCAAAACAAAGAATAGTCTTTCAATATTTTTAATCGACGATTTGCTCAAAGCGGATAAGCCACGAATGCTACCTAAGGTATCTTCGACACGAATTTGCACGAATGGTTTTTGCGCTGATTTTCGGGGTTATTCGTGTTATTCGTGGCTGACTTCATCAAGCCAAATTATAAATAGCCACGAATGGCACGAATTTGCACGAATGGTTTTTTGCCTGACAAAGTTATTTTATCCCCGCCAGCGCCGCCGCCGCTTGTGTTATCCCGGCATCGTCCACGTCGAGGTGGGTGACCAGTCGTATCCACTCCCTGCCAAAGGAGGAGACGAGTACGCCTTTGGTTTTGAGTGCAGCGACTGCCCCATCGCGGGTGATTACGGTTGTGTCAGGGCGAAAGACTACGATATTGGTCTCCACTGGCAGCAGTTCTGCCACCCAGGGCAGGCGGCTCAGGGTTTCTCCCAGCCTGGCGGCTCCCCTGTGGTCGTCTTCCAGACGGGCGATATGGTGATCAAGTGCGTATATCCCCGCAGCAGCGAGATACCCTGCCTGGCGCATGCCGCCGCCAAACATCTTCCGCACCCGCATCGCCTTCCGGATGTCGGCGCGTGTACCCAGCAGCAGCGACCCCACCGGTGCGCCCAGCCCCTTCGAAAGACAAACGGAAAGGGTGTCGAGGTACTGTCCGTATTCCGCAGCCTTGTCCCCCGTAGCGATCAGTGCGTTGAATATCCGCGCTCCGTCCATATGCAGGCGCAACCCGTGCCTGCGGCATACCGCGCTGATGGCCGCCACCTCTTCGAGGGTATAGTAGCTGCCCCCGCCTTTGTTGCAGGTGTTTTCGAGTGATACGAGGGAGGTAACGGGAAAATGGATATTGTCGGCGTTGATATTCTCCTCAATCTGCCCGGGGCTCAGCCGCATACGGTCTCCCGGCAACAGCCGCACCGAAGCCAGCGAATGCGCCGCCACGCCCCCTCCCTCAAAAAGGTAAATATGCGAATCTTCATGGCAGATCACCTCGTCCTGCGGCTGGGTGGATATGCGGATAGCGATCTGGTTGCACATGGTGCCCGAAGGGCAAAACAGGGCAGCTTCCATCCCAAACATGGCCGCAGCCTTCTCCTGAAGGGCATTTACGGTGGGGTCTTCGCCCAGTACATCGTCGCCCACCGGGGCGTGAAACATGGCCTCCAGCATGCCGGGCGTAGGGCGTGTAACGGTATCACTTCGCAGGTCTGTAATCATTGGGAGATAATTCGCAGGGATTTTTCCATCTTTTTTGTCCGGCCCGGGTCTTTAGGAAAAATATCGGTTTCCCAATGCCGGAGGGCGGTAAAAGTACAGAATAATTGAGTAATTGGGATGCCGAATGTTAGTTATATTTCCCTATGAGACGAATTGATTCCACCACCCGCAAAAAAGGTTCATTTCTGGAAAACCTCAAACTGCCTTTCCCCATCAACCTCCCCACCACAAACGGGAAGCTGCGCAAAAAACGCGGCAGCCTCACGGGCGTGTGCGCAGGACTGGGTGAATACTTTGGCATGGAGCCGGTAATTTTCAGGGTTATTTTTATCGTTTCTTCTTTTTTCTCAGGAATCGGTTTGCTGGCCTATCTGGCACTGGCGATTTTCCTTCCCATGGAGGGGGCTGACAACGATGCGGTTGACGGGCGGTTCAGGGTGTCGGGGCGGCCCAATCTGTTTGATGACGGCATTCATTATCAGGCTTATGATGCGGACAAATCTCCGGAGGAGTCACTTTCTGTCTGCCCCAAATGCGATACGGTAAGCAAGCCCAACGCAAGGTTTTGCCATAAGTGCGGGGCGAGATTGTAGCGTAAAGGGCGTAGTGGCAGAAATGAAAAAAGAACGGGAATAAACTGAAAAACCAGCTTATTCCCGTTTAGTACCGCTGCCAGGAATCGAACCTGAATCTAGAGTTTAGGAAACTCCTATTCTATCCATTGAACTACAGCGGCTAATGTTGTGCAAATAAAGGAATTTTCCACCATGGAGGCAAAAAACCGGCACAAATTAGCCGCAATTATCTTTAATTAATAGGCAACAGCCGAAATGGAAAGCGTTTCGACGATCGCATGCGTGTTGGTAATCAGGGTTACATAGCATTTCAGTTTGTCGGAAGGAGTCTGTGGGTTAATGGATACATCCACGTATCCTCTTTCGCCGGGAAGGATGGCATTTTCGGGCCCGTCGATCACCACACAACTACAGTTGCTTGAAGCAGCAGAAATACGAAGCGGCTTGTTTCCGGTGTTTCTAAAGGAAAAGCGGGTCGAACGGGGTGTGCCCACCGGGACAAAACCGAAGTCAAAAAACTCGCTGCTCCAGGAAGCCTCAGACTTTGCCTCTGCTTCTACAGGCGTCGCGTGATTTTCTGACGAATAAATCCGCTGGGGAATCAGGAATATATTCCCGAGCTGGTTTGTAAGCTGGCCATAAACAGAACAGGTACCAAGAGTAAGGAGGGGGAACAAAAGTACAAGTACCCGAATCATAGCAATTTAATGTTTGTCATCTGTCATTCATAACCGAAAGATAGAGACGCCCAAAAAATTGACAAATCCTGTTTTGGATGTGATCTAACAAGCCTTCAGAACAATCAGCCCCTCCTCTCCCATGCCGATTTCCACCCGATTTTGTCCCAAATCTAACTGTATGATGTGATTGGCAAAATGGTCGTGATCGTGCGTTTCCAACCCGATATTGGTCACTTTTTTTCCCAGCAAATCGGCCCATACAGGCGAATGACTCATATCAATCCGATCCAGCGCCACCTGTCCGCGAAACTGATGGAAAATCCTGTTTTGCTCAAAACTCAGGTTCAACGGTTGGATGCCTATACCCGAACTGTTTTCCCCTGCGTGAAAAGTCAAAAGGGTATTTTCCGAAAAAAACAGCTCCACCCAGTCGAGCGATTCAAACCCTTCTCCGTGCGAGGAAAGGTTTTTCCAAACCGTATAAATTACCTTTTCCAGCGACCGCTCCTTTATCGCCGAAAGCTGCGCCAGTTCAGCCGCAGAAAAATATCCCGGAATTTGTTCAAACATGCCCGTTTTCTTTCTCGGGCAAATTCCGTAAGTTGAGGAAAAAAATCAAATTCTGATGACAGTTTTCCATAAAAGACGATACCAGAAATTTTTTTCATGAAAAATATCAATCCGTCCAAATGGTTTTTTCTGCTGATTTTCCTGCCGGCATGGACTTCTGCACAAAACCTGGTGACCAATCCGGGCTTTGAGCAATATTCCAGTTTGCCTGATCTTTTATCCGGCTGGCCATTGGTCAGCGGGTGGACAAATGCGGGAAATGGCATTACCACGCCCGATTATTACCATCAGGGGAGCACCTCCAACGTAGCAGGCCTGCCCAATTCGCAGTTTGCCCGGATATTTCCTTTTGCCGATAGTGCGATTATGGGATATTATGCCTACGAAACGCTCGGTACCATTTCCTACCGCGAGTATCTCCAAACCCGGCTGATCACGCCGCTGGTGCCCGGGGTAGCCTATCGGGTATCCCTTGCGCTGTCGAACGGAAAAACCATACCTCCGCCTTTTGGCGGCACCAATGGCGCCGGTGTACTCCTGTCTGCTGCACCGGTGAGTCAGAATTCATACGGCCCGGCTTTTACCGGCCCGATCAATATTAGCCCAGACTGGAATCTTCCTGAGCCACTATGGGATTCGGGCTGGCAGGTTTTTTCGTTTATTTATATCCCCGATGTACCCGATGAGTATCTGACCATTGGCAACTTCCTGCCTGATACGGCTACCAAGAAGTACCATATATCGGGCAGCATTCCCGGCCACTTTGCGTCTTATATGTATGTCGATGAGGTGTCTGTGGTTCCGACTATTGCCGTATCAGGCACTGACACGATTTGCGCCGGTGATACGGCATACCTTTCTGCCACGCTTGCCCCTTCGTGGCACTGGCTCGCCAGCGGCCATGCCCTCGCAGACTCAGTTCAGCATATTGCTGTTTCGCCCGCCACCACTACCACTTACCAGGTGATCCGGGGAAATGATACCGCCAGTCATACCGTTTTTGTTATTCCCCTTGAAAAACCTGATCTGGGGCCGGATACAACGATTTGCATGGGAGAAAGCATTACGCTCAATGCCAGTCTGGACTTTGGGTTGCAGTACCACTGGCAGGATGGTTCGTCCTTTCCCGTTGTGACAGTGTCTCAGGCAGGAACCTACCATGTGGATGTAGTACATGCATGCGGGTTTTTCTCTGATACCCTGAATCTTTCGGTACTTTCTCCGCCGGAAATACAACTGGGAGCAGATACTACCCTTTGCCCGGGAGAAACCCTTACCCTCACAGCTACCTCAGGCGTAGTATGGGAAGACTTCAGCCGGGATAGTATCCGCATCCTCACCCATCCGGGATTATACTATGGCCAGATTCAAAATGCCTGTGGTTTTGCTACAGATTCTATATTCATCCGCCGGGGGCTGGCAGCATCTTTAGATCTGGGCAATGATACGCTTATCTGTGAAGGCGAAGCGATAATTCTCGATGCCGGGCAGGACGGAGAAGCCGCATATCTCTGGTCTGACGGCTCAGACGGCCCTACCCTGCTGGTTACCCGTCCCGATATCTATTCCGTAAGAGTAACCACCTATTGCGGCGTATGGAGAGACCAGATCACCGTCAATGTGCTATCGCCCCCGGAGGTAAATCTAGGCAACGACACCCTTCTTTGTGAAGATCGCAACCCGGCCCTTTTGCTCAATGCCTACCAACCGTTTTCGAGCTATTTGTGGCAGGATGGCAGCACAAAACCCATATATGAAGCCTCCCTTCCCGGATATTATACAGTAACTGTAAGCAACGCCTGCGGCATAACCTCGGATGAGATTACCATTAATTACGAGCTCTGCGACTGCTACATCCATTTTCCCAATGCCTTTTCGCCCAACGAAGACGGCATAAATGAAACCTTTGGCGCCATCATGAGCTGCCGGACAGAATCATGGAGCATGGTCATTTTTGACCGGTGGGGAAAAAAGATAGTTAGCAGCGAAAACCCTGACTATCAGTGGGATGGGAGATTTAAAGGGGGAGATTGTCCTGAAGGCGTATATGTGTGGAAAGTGCGGTATCATACCCCCGGGCATCCGATTGTGGAAAAAGGGGGAACCGTAACATTGTTTCGGTAAAGGCAGCGGGTTAATTTTGCCAAAATCAAAAAAACAATGTCAGACCAGACAGTAAAAATCGGAATTATCAATGTATCCGACCGCGCCAGCGCGGGGATTTATGAAGATTTGCCGGGAAAAGCTATTGTCGCTACGCTCAACGAATACCTGCTTACGCCCTGGGAACCCGTTTACAGGGTCATACCCGATGAGCAGGATCAGATCGAAGCGGCCCTAAAATATATGGCCGACGAGGCCGGGTGTTGCCTCATTGTCACTTCCGGCGGCACGGGCCCGTCCCGCCGCGACGTAACGCCCGAGGCAACCGAGGCCGTCTGCGATAAAATGATGCCCGGATTTGGCGAACTGATGCGCGCTGAAAGTCTGAAATTCGTACCTACCGCCATCCTGTCACGGCAGACTGCGGGCATCAGAAACCGTACGCTCATTGTCAATCTCCCCGGCAAACCCAAATCTATCCGGGAATGCCTGGATGCAGTGTTTCCGGCTATTCCCTATTGCATTGACCTGCTCGAAGGGCCGTATCTGACCTGCAATGAAACCGTCATAAAACCTTTCAGGCCCCGGCAGAGTTGATTATCAGCAAGTTTTACTGCCAATTTCGCAAAGCAATGATATTGACTTTGAGCGAATACCCGTATATTTGTTAAACGTAGCTATTCATTTTTAACCGAAACTACCAATTCTAATGAAACAAAATCTCCTTACCTGGGGCATAATCCTGGTAATTATGCTCACAGCCCAACCACAGGTGATGGCTCAGACCAAAGCCACTCTCGACCTGGCCGCAGACACAGAAAAACTGGTAAATCCGCAGGATGCGGAAATTCCCTTTGACCCCGACACCAGAACAGGCACCCTCGAAAACGGACTCCGTTTCTACATCCGCAAAAATGCTTTACCCGAAAACTACGCAGAACTTCGCCTGGCACTAAACGCCGGTTCGCTCATGGAAACCGACGAGCAGCAGGGACTTGCCCACTTTGTGGAGCATATGTGTTTTAACGGAACATCGAATTTCCCCAAAAGCGCCCTGGTGGACTACCTCGAATCCATCGGAACCAAATTTGGTGCACACCTCAACGCTTACACCAGTTTTGATGAGACCGTATATATGCTCCGCGTCCCGACCAACGACAAAGAGAAGTTTGACAAAGGAATGAGCATCCTCGAAGACTGGGCGCACAATGTTTCTTTTGAAGACGAAGAAATTGACAAAGAGCGGGGAGTGGTAGTGGAAGAATGGAGAACCCGGCTGGGCGCAGGCAACCGCATGATGCAGGAAACCCTGCCCAAAACTTTCTACCAGTCCCGCTACGCAGACCGACTGCCCATCGGTAAAAAGGAGATTCTGGAAAATTTCCCCTACGAAACCCTTCGTCAGTTTTACCGAGACTGGTACAGACCCGATCTGATGGCGGTAGTAGCCGTAGGCGATTTTGATGTGGATGAGGTCGAAAAAATGATCCGCGAAAGATTTGGTAAAATCCCTCCGGTGCCCAATGCAAAAACCCGCATGGCCTACGAAATTCCCGACCATAAGGAAACGCTGGTCTCCATCGTCTCCGACGAGGAAGCTACCAACAATCAGTTGGAAATCCAGTACAAACACCCTTCCCGCGAGTATAAAACCCTCGGCGATTATCGCAAATCCATCCTCGAAACCCTCGCCAGCCAACTGATTGACCAGCGCCTGGCCGAACTCACCCAGCGCGACAACCCGCCCTTTACCTTTGCTTATTCAGGTTATGGCGGTTTTGCCCGCACCAAAGACGAATACTCCTCCCGCGCCGTTGTACCCGAAGGCGGATTCATGAAAGGCATGGAAGCCCTGCTTACCGAAAACGAACGCGCCGTGAGATTTGGGTTTACTGCTTCAGAACTCGAACGCGCCAAAAAGAGCATTATCGCCGGACTGGAACAGCGGGAAAGAGAAAAAGACAAAACACCTTCCAACCGGCTGGTCATGTCTTATGTCTATCATTACCTGTCGGGAAACCCCGTACCCGGCATCAGCAATACGCTGATGATGCATCGCAAAATGCTGCCCGAAATCACACTGGAAGAAGTAAATGCCGAGTTTAGAAGTTTTATTACAGATGAAAACCGCGTGATTATACTCACCGGCCTGAAAAAACCGGGAGTGGAAATGCCCACCGAGGCACAGGTGCGCGCCCTGCTGGAGGAAGTGTCGAAAAAAGAACTTACGCCTTATGAAGACGAGGTCCTCGATGCGCCGCTGATGGCAGAAATTCCGCAGCCCGGAACCATCACTTCAACCAAAACCATTGAAAGCATTGGCGTTACCGAAATCACTTTTGCCAATGGAATAAAAGTAGTGCTCAAACCCACCGACTTCCAAAATGATCAGATCAGCATGCAGGCATACAGCCCCGGTGGCACTTCGCTTTATCCCGATGAGCAGTATATGTCTGCCATGATGGCCGGCACGATTATCAATCAGTCGGGGCTGGGAGATTATAACAACATTCAGTTGGAAAAATATCTTTCAGATAAAGTCGCCAGCGTGTCGCCCTATATCAGCGAGTTGTCGGAAGGAATATCGGGAAGTTGTTCGCCCAAAGACCTGACGACCTTCATGCAGATGACCAATCTGTACTTTACCCGCCCGAGAAAAGACGAAAGCGCCTTTAACTCCCTGCTGACCAAAATAAAAGGCTATTATGTAAACCTGCTATCCAGCCCGGAAATGTACTTCCGCAGTGAAGTCAACCGCATGATGACCAATGACCATTTCCGCCGCGAACTCATTCCTTCTGCGCAGAAACTCGAAATGGTAAACCTCAACGATGCTTACCGGATTTATCAGGAGCGGTTTGCCGATGCCGGGGATTTTACCTTTTTCTTTGTAGGCAATTTTGACGTTGAGACCTTCACACCCGTTCTTGCCACCTATATCGGCAGCCTTCCCTCTTCCGGAAGAATTGAAAGCTGGAAAGACGTAGGAGTAATTACGCCATCAGAGCCTTTGCAGAAAACGATATACAAAGGACGGGAACCCAAAAGTCAGGTTGTGATGAAATGGAACGGTGATTTTGAGTGGAACGGGAAAAACCGGTATAATATTAATTCTGCCGTACAGGTGCTCCGTATCATGCTCCGCGAATCTATGCGCGAAGAAAAAGGCGGCGTTTATGGTGTAGGTGTGGGCGCCAGTCCTTCCAAAGAACCCAAACCCGAGTATGATATTACCATTTCCTTTACCTGCTCACCCGACAATGCCAAAGAACTGATCGAAACGGCACTGAAAGATGTGGAAACCCTGAAAAAAGAGGGAGCCTCAGAGAAAAACCTTCAGAAGGTAAAAGAAACACAGCGGAAGGATGTAGAAGTAGGATTAAAGGAAAACCGCTACTGGATGCAGAGCCTTGTATCCGCTTACCGTTATGAAGGCAATCCCGAGAATATTCTGAACCAAATGGAAGCCATCGATAAGCTGAAAAGCAGCCACGTAAAAAAAGCTGCGAAAAAATACTTTGACATGAGCAAATACGCAGAGTTTATCCTCATGCCCGAAAACAACAAAACGGAGCGTTAAGCACACGACAAAACGATCGTACATACAAAAGCCGTCCTTAGGGGCGGCTTTATTTTTTTGTAAAGTAAGCCGGGATTTCAGATTATTGAAATCTAAGCCATTAACTCCTCATTCCTCATGAAACGATTTTCTTTCTCTCTTCTGTTTTGCCTGTTGTTTTCATCTGTCATTCTCCAGGCCCAGGCCCCCGAAAAACCCAATATTCTTTTTATCGCGATCGATGATCTGAAGCCCGTGCTGGGTTGTTATGGCAACAAACTTGTACACACGCCCAATATCGACCGGCTGGCAAAGCGCAGCACCGTTTTCCTCAACAACTACTGCCAGCAGGCCGTCTGTGGCCCTACGCGCGCCAGCCTCATGACCGGAATGCGCCCCGACTACACCAAAGTATGGGATCTGAAAACCACTATGCGAAGTGTAAATCCCGATATACTGAGCCTTCCCCAATACCTCATTTCACAGGGTTATTCCACCCAGGGCATAGGAAAAGTTTACGACCAGCGGTGTGTGGATAAAGATATGGACGCGCCCTCCTGGAGTGTGCCTTATTACAAAACCGATGAAAAGTATTATGCAAAAGAAACCGGAGAACCCGCGTTGGGCAGATACCAGTTGCCAGAAACCAAAGAACTGGCAGCCAGATACCGGGCAGAAGCCGAAGCTCAGGGGTTGCAAAAAAGTGAGATGAATGACTACGTCGTCGCCCGGATCAGACCTTCGGTAGAAGGAATTGATGTGCCTGACAATGCCTATGTTGATGGGGCAAATGTACTTCAGGCAAAGGATATTTTAGCCGGATTAAGCAAAAACCCGCAGCCTTTCTTTTTGGCAGTTGGACTCTCCAAACCGCATTTACCATTTGTCGCGCCAAAAAAATACTGGGAACTCTACGAGCGGGAAGACTTGCCGCTTGCGGCTTTCCAGGAAAAGTCAAAAAATGCAGTCGATATGGCCTATCACAACGCCGGAGAACTGCGAAGCTATTCAGATATACCCGATTTGCTGGCCTTTACAGACCAGAAAGACTTTGGGCTCACTTTGCCCGTTGACAAGCAAAAAGAACTCATACATGGCTATTATGCAGCGATTTCCTATACAGATGCGAATGTGGGAATCCTGCTCCGGGCACTTGATTCGCTGGGGTTAAAAGACAATACAATCATCGTTTTGTGGGGGGATCACGGATGGCATCTGGGCGACCATAATCTGTGGTGCAAACACTCCAACTTCGAACAGGCGGCCCACGCCCCGCTGATCATCTCTGCTCCCTGGCTGGCCGGGGCCAAGACGGATGCACCCTCGGAATTTGTTGATATTTTCCCCACGCTCTGTGAGCTAACCAACGTGCCTGTACCTGCGCACCTGCACGGGAAAAGCCTCGTTCCTGTAATGAAAAACCCCGGGACTTCGGTGAAAGCTTATGCCGTAAGCCAATATCCCAGAAGCGGACAAAAAGCGGAATCGGAGCGACTGGGTTATGCCAGCAACAATTATATGGGATATTCTATTCGCACCAACCGATACCGATACACACTTTGGATGGGCGATAACTACAGAAGCAATCAGCCATTCAAAGAGGAACTGGTTATCGGAGCAGAATTGTACGATTACAAAAAAGACCGGCATGAAAAAGTAAATGTCGCACGGGAACCAAAGTACCAATCCGTATTGGACGAAATGCACAAAATGATGCGGGATTTTTTTGATTCCCAGAAATTCTGATTTTTCGTGAGTGGGGGTTAATCCACTATGTGCCCAGATGAATCATTTTACCCGAACCCCCTTTTGCCAGACCCCTTCTACTTTTCTGATATCGCTGATATTTACCCAGGGTTTGCCGTTGATCAGCACACAATCCGCCTCTTTTCCCGGCTCCAGCCTGCCTTTCCGGTGGTCGGTTTTCAGACTGATGGCGGCGTACCAGGTGGCAGCCCGCAGGGCATGGGAAGGAGACAGACCTGCTTCCACCAGCAATTCCAGTTCGCGGTGAAGACTGCTGCCAAAAGCCATTTTACCCTGCGTATCGGTTCCTGCGCCGATCATTACCCCCGCCGAATCAAGGCGCGCGATATTGGTTTTTCTGCCGGGTTGTTTTTCCAGCACGTTCTGTACCTCCGTTACGGCAAGGGTGGGAATATAAAGTACCTGCTGCTGCACCATCCGAGAAATCAGCGAGTCGGGCAGGCGTTCTTCCGTACCATGCTCAATGGCATCAGCCCCCAGCATCACGGCAGTCTGTACATCGTCCGCCGTACCGGTATGTATCGTTACCCAGAGGCCGTGGGAATGGGCTTCATCGATGATGGATTTCAGCACCTGCTGATCCAGTTTGGGAAACCTTCCGCCAATATCATCATACACCGCTTTAATTCCGTTTACCCCCATATCCGCCAATGTGGCCACATTGGTACGAGCGGCAGCGGTATCACTCACCTGGCGGGTACCGTTTTTTACCAGATAATCATTCCCCTTATAAATAGTGCCTGCGGGATGTCCTCCGGGAGCAGTAAACAACGGGCCAACACAAAACACCTCAGACCCGGCAAGGTCGCCGTTTTGAATCTGCTCCCTGAGTTTGAGGATATTGGCCGTTATGTCGCCTACAGAGCGCACCGTCGTAACGCCTGCATTGTGGAGATTCTGCCTGACGAGTGGCCGCTGGCGGATATAATCAAACAATTGTCGGAAAGTGGAGAGATCGCTGTTTTCAGTGGAGGGCGCGTAAAAATGAATATGAAGATCGGCAAGTCCGGGAATCAGGCTTTTCCCGGCGCCATCGATAATCTGATCATCACTTTCGGGCTGACAGTCTTTGCCCATACAGTCGATCGCACCGTTTTTTATCCGGACATTGACCACCCCTTTATCTGATTCACCGTCAAAAACAGCAATACTTTTGAAAAAATACCCGCTATCTGAAGCTTTTTGGGGGGTATAAAGATTGGCACGGAGGAGAAGATAAAAAGTAGCCGTGCTGATACTGGTAAGTACGATCACCAGTATCAGCGCGATGCGGGTAAAACCGGGCCTTTGTCGGGCTGCCATAGGCTTAACTCAGTTCGTTGAGAATATCTGCCGAAATTCCCACGCTGGAGAATCCGCCATCGTGGAAAAGATTCTGCATGGTAACTTTCCGTGTCAGGTCTGAAAACATGACGATACAGTAATCGGCGCATTCATCGGCAGTGGCATTGCCCAGGGGAGACATTTTTTCACCGTAGCTGAGCATTTTATCAAACCCAGCCACGCCGGTTCCTGCGGTAGTGGGCGTGGGAGACTGGGAAATGGTATTAACCCTGACCTTATTCTTTTTGCCAAAGTGATAACCAAAACTGCGGGCGATGGATTCGAGCAGCGCTTTGGCTTCGGCCATATCATTGTACTCGCTGAAAGTGCGCTGAGCGGCGATATAGCTAAGTGCGAGGATGGAGCCCCAATCATTCATCAGGTCGCGCTGATAGAGTTCCTGCATAATCCGGTGGAAGGACATGGCAGAAATATCGTAGGTTTTCAGCAGCCATTCGTAGTTGAGGTTGGTGTATTCGCGCTTTTTGCGCACGTTGGGAGACATTCCGATGGAGTGGAGCACAAAGTCAATTTTGCCAAACTGTTCGGTAGCAGCATCCAGGAGTTTGCCAATATCCTCCATGCTGGTAGCGTCTGCACCGACCACCTGAGCGCCGGTTTTTTCGGCCAGTTGATTGATCGTACCCATGCGGAGCGCCACGGGGGCATTGGTAAGGATAAACTGAGCACCTTCTGCATGCGCTTTTTCGGCCACTTTCCAGGCGATGGAGAGTTCGTCCAGTGCGCCGAAGATAATCCCTTTTTTCCCTTCGAGTAGTTTATTTGCCATGAATTGCAAGTTGTTTTAGGGTGATGGTGATGTGAAGCGCAAGTAAGAAAGTTTTTTGTAAGGAATCAAGGATTTGATGGATGCAGGCTTCATTAGAGATCGATCTTTTGCACTAACCCTAAAGGCTCATGGAGGCTTTTCGTCACAGATTGTTTTTTTTATTATTTTTCAGCTTGCCATCCTTCGACTTTCTTCTTATTGTTGAGTAATAAGCGGCATATCATACCCTTTTTGCCATAAAACGCCATACAAACCCACATGGCATTCAAAACACGACAGTAATCTACGTCGTCAGCCAACGCTACACCTATGACGCCTCCGGGCGCAAGTGGAAAAAAACCACCGTGGATCGCACCACCACCTCAAAACACTACTTCGGCCCGATCGAATACAATGGCAGCACGCTGGAAGCGTTTTACCATGAGGAGGGGCGGGCTGCATAAGTTACACAAGATTCTCCTGTTAACCCTGTTTTTCGCCCATATACCCAGAGAAAAAGAACATTGGTTTTGAACTTGGACAAGTATTATTTTTCTTTGCGCTGGAAAAATCGAGACGTGCCGTACCATGGGTGAGCAAATAATCATTGTCCCGACCTATAACGAACGGGAAAATATCGAAAGCCTGATCCGAAAGGTTCTTCAGATGCTGCCTGAGGCACATATTCTCATCATAGAAGACAACTCCCCCGACGGAACTGCAGACATAGTCAAAACCCTTCAGGGCGATCCGGAAATCGGAACCCGCATTTTTATGGAGCAACGGGCAGGCAAACAGGGACTGGGCACGGCTTATATCCACGGTTTCAAATGGGCACTCAGCCACGGGTATGAGTATATATTTGAAATGGACGCCGATTTCAGCCATAATCCCAAAGAGCTGCCAGTATTGCTTGCCGCATGCAAAGACGAAGGTTATGACCTCTGCATCGGCTCGCGTTATGTAAATGGGGTAAATGTGGTCAACTGGCCTATCGGCAGGGTGCTGATGAGTTATTATGCCAGTGCTTATGTGCGGTTTGTTACCGGTATGTCGATCAGGGATACTACGGCAGGATTTAAGTGCTACAGAAAAAAAGTCCTCGAAAAAGTGCTGGAAAGGCCGGTCAGGTTTGTGGGTTATGCCTTTCAGATCGAAATGAAGTTTCGCGCATGGAAATATGGGTTCAAAATCAAGGAAGTGCCCATCATATTCCGAGACCGCACCATGGGAGAGTCCAAGATGACCCGCGGTATTTTCAAGGAAGCAGTTTTTGGTGTCATCAAAATGAAATTTTCCTCCTGGTTTGTAAAATGGACATAATTTACAAAAGGGGCTTATGTTGCAGCGGAAATTTTGTACCTTTGCACCCTGAATCTTCTACCCCCTGGGAATCAGTCAGATTAAACATATTCACGCATGAGTACTCAACTTAAATTCCGTCCTGGTGTTCTGCATGGTGATGAAGTGCAGGACCTGCTCAATTATGCCAACGAAAAAAACTTTGCCCTCCCCGCTGTAAACGTAGTGGGAACCAATACGGTAAACGCGGTGCTGGAAGCGGCTAAGGCCGTCAACTCTCCGGTAATCATTCAGTTTTCCAACGGCGGTGCTGTGTTTTTTGCTGGTAAAGGCCTGTCCAATGCCAATGAAAAAGCGGCCATTGCCGGTGCCGTTTCCGGTGCTCACCACGTGCACATGATGGCTGAAGCTTACGGTGTAACCGTGATTCTTCACACCGATCATGCCGCAAAAAAACTCCTCCCCTGGGTGGATGGTATGCTGGATGCCGGCGAAAAATATTACGAGCAATACGGAAGACCGCTCTACAGCTCTCATATGCTCGATCTTTCGGAAGAACCGCTTCACGAAAACCTCGAAATCTCCGCAGCTTATTTTAAAAGAATGGCCGCCCTCGGTATGACCCTCGAAATCGAACTTGGCGTTACCGGTGGCGAAGAAGATGGGGTTGACAATTCGGATGTGGATTCCTCCCGTCTTTATACCCAGCCCGAAGAAGTGGCCCTGGCCTATGAAACCATGAAGGCCGTTTCCGACCGCTTCACCATTGCAGCAGCTTTTGGCAACGTCCACGGCGTGTATAAGCCCGGTAACGTGCAGCTTCGCCCCATCATCCTGAAAAATTCACAGGATTATGTTCAGAAGAAATTCGGCACCGGCCCCAATCCGATCAACTTCGTATTCCACGGCGGTTCCGGCTCCTCACGTCAGGAAATCCGCGAAGCTATTGAATACGGTGCTGTGAAAATGAATATTGACACCGACACCCAATGGGCATACTGGGAAGGGATCAGAGCCTATGAAGCCAAAAAGAAAACCGCGCTTATCTCCAGGGCCAGATCGGCAACCCCCGAAGGTGAAGACAAGCCCTAATAAAAAATTCTACGATCCCCGTGTATGGCTCCGCGAAGGCGAAAAAACCATGGTGAAACGTCTCCATGAGGCTTTCGAAGATCTCAATGCAATCAATGTTCAGGGTTAATCCCTTTTCTGTTTTATAAGATTTTCCGCGCCGGGTCTCCCCGGCGCGGCTCATTTCAGATCAAACCAATGGCAATACTGGATTTTCAAAAAGAGGTAATCAACCGAAGCGCAGAAGTCCCCGTGGTTGTGGATTTCTGGGCGCCGTGGTGTGGCCCCTGCCGTATTCTGGGGCCCGTAATTGAAGAACTGGCAAAAGAAGCTGGCGGCAAATGGGAACTTGTGAAATTGAATACGGAGGAAAACCAGCAGATCGCCCAGCGATTTGCTATCAAAAGTATTCCCGCAGTAAAAATGTTTTATGAAGGAAAAGTCATCGCTGAATTTATGGGGGCACTTCCCAAATATCAGATCGAAAAATGGCTTTCCAATCACCTGCCCGATCCCCGCACCCGTACTTTCCATGAAATCCTTCGCCGCCTCGAATATGATCCTCAGGCATTCGGTCAATTGAATGCTTTTGTCAATACCCATCCCGATATGGGCGAACCCCGGCTCACCCTCGCCGGTATGATCCTCGCCGAAGATCCCGAAAAAGCCATCGCCCTGCTCGAAACCATCAAGTCGGGCCACCCGCTGTTTGATCACGCCGAAGATATACGCACACTGGCTCAGCTTCTGAGCTTCGATACGGATGATACCGCGCCAGTTGCCCTTAAGATTAAGGCTGCAAGGGAAGCGCTCTGGTCCTCCGACTGGCAGCAGACACTCGAACTGCTGATCGAAGCAGTGATGATTGACAAATCTTATGCGCATGAACTGCCCAGAAAAGCGACAATCGCCATTTTCCACCACCTGGGAGAACAACACGAATTGTCCAAAAAATTCCGCCCAAGATTTAGTATGGCCCTGTATTAAAATAGGTAGGGTAACTCAGTGGCTGGTTGTTTTATAGAAAATTTCGATTCTATGAAACGCAAGGCTGCTCTGTTTCTGGGAATCCTGTGTGTGATGGCGATACACCTCAGCCAGGGTCAGCCTTTTGTCGAAAACCTGAATGCTCCTGCCCTGCCCGACATGGAAAAGGCTTTCCTGTTATGGGCTCAACAGCACAACCCTGACTCCACCAAAGGCTGGAAATGGTATGCCCGCTGGCAGGAACACACCCTTGCCCGTGCCGATGGCAAAGGTAATCCGACCGATCCTTCGGTGGTTTTCGGCTCAATCATGAATACCTACCGGCTGCGGACGCAGAGACAACCCGTCTCTGCCCGCTCAGCCAACTGGATGCCCATAGGCCCTATGGCCCTTCCCTCCAGCCCTGACCCCTCTTCTCTCCACGGCATGGGCCGCATCAATACTGTGACTTTCCATCCTGCCGACCCGCAAACTTTCTGGGTAGGCGTCGCACAAGGCGGCATATGGAAAACCACCAACAGCGGACAGTCCTGGATTCCCCTGGCCGATGACCTTCCGATCCTCCGCATCAGCGACCTTGCCGTGGACCCTTCCAATCCGCAGGTAATCTATGCCAGTATCGGAGACTATGCCTATATGGGCGTGGCCCTTAATCTCGACAACCGGAAACGACATACACATTATGGCCTGGGGGTATATAAAACCACTGATGGCGGACTCACCTGGAACCCTACCGGACTGGGATTCAGCCAGACTCAACGCGATGGCTCCCTCATACGAAGGGTTTTTGTCCACCCCAACCAGCCCAACACACTGCTCGCAGCCGGGATCGATGGTATATGGAAATCGTGGGATGGCGGGCAAATATGGACACATATCTCCGACAGCCTCATCTGGGATATCGAAAGACATCCCACCAATCCTAATATCCTGTACGCCTCTACGGGGTTTGTAGCAACCCTCCAGCAGGGTTCCGCAGGCATTATGAAGTCGGTTGACTTTGGCGATACCTGGACCGTTCAGAATGTGCCCTTTCCACCCAAAAATGCAGTACAACGAATCGAACTCGCCATTTCCCCCTCCGATCCGGATTATGTGTACGGCCTTGCCTGTAATATGCAAAGAGGTTTTTACGGATTAATGCGCACCACCAACGGAGGAAATCAGTGGACAATGCAGTCAGATATGAATTCTGCCCCCAATATCCTTCACTGGTATGAAGGCAGTAGCGGAAATGAAGGACAGGGAACTTACGATTTGACTATCCTGGTGGACCCCAACGACAAAAACCGTATATATACAGGCGGAATCAACCTCTGGGGCTCAGGAGACGGAGGGGTGACGTGGAATGGAATATCCTACTGGCGGGCAGATTTTGGCCCCAGTATTCATGCAGATCAGCATTTTCTCAGCTATAACCCACTGGACGACAAGTTTTACATCTGCAACGACGGGGGCATCATGCGCACAGATTCACTGGTCTTCGGCTCATGGGAAGATGCAGGTTCCACGGCGGGATATCAATGGCCGACCCAATGGGAGGATATCAGCAGTGGGATGAATATCACCTCCTTTTACCGGATCGGTATTACCCCGGCATTCCCCGACCGCCTGCTCGCCGGGGCACAGGACAATTCCACCTTCTTCAAAGCCGGCAACAACTGGATTAATATTATCGGGGGGGATGGCATGGAATGCGAAATTCACCCCGACGAACCCAACACGATTTATGGTTCATACCAGTATGGCGGCCTGACCCGATCTTATGACGGAGGACAAAATATAGAATACGGCATTACCAATGCTATCACCTCAGGTGCAGGAGAAGCTGGCGCATGGACGACCCCCTACGAACTTCACCCCGATGACCCCGACTCCCTTTACGCGGCTTTTGGCAACCTGTGGGTTTCTCCCGATGGCGGTGATACGTGGACAAAAAGATCTGACTTTGGTGCTATGAACGGTGCGGGCTACCCCGCACCCGCCTCAGCCCTTGCCATTTCGCCCGCCAATCCGCAGGTGATTTACCTCGCCAAACGCATTTATCATAGCTACAGTCAGCCATCTGAAATGTGGCGCACGGTCAATGGCGGCACTTCATGGACCAATATAACAGCTGGTCTGCCAGACACCCTATTCTTTACAGATATTGCCGTTTCCGCCACTGACCCTATGCAGGTCTGGGTAAGTGTGGGAGGATTCACGCCCGGTGGAAAAATCTTTTTCTCAGCCAACGGCGGCGATACCTGGTCAGATATCAGCCTGAATCTGCCCAACCTTCCCGCCAATACCCTCGTGTATCAGGAAGATACCATCAGCGGGGTGCTGTATGCAGGCATGGATATCGGCGTATGGGTAAAAGCAGATACAGCCAGCCAGTGGACTTTATACAGCGATAACCTTCCTAATGTCATTATCAGCGAACTGGAAATCGATCCGGTTGCTGGAAAACTATATGCAGCTACTTTCGGCAGGGGTGTATGGATCAGCGACCTGGTGGAAATAAACCCACCAGCCTCCTTATACCAAAACCGACCTGATCAACTGGTCGCCTCTGTATATCCCAATCCGGGTAAGGGCAGTTTTACAATCCAACTGCACGACGCCCGGATGCCGAAGGTAGAAATGCAAATTGTCGATGTCATTGGCCGTGTGCTGGCAACTTATACACTCCGGCCAGAATCGGGAGAACTCAAAACGCGGATTACAACACCTCTTCCTGCCGGACTTTATTACCTGAGACTGTCTTCCGGCCAAAGATCCTCAGTCATCCCTTACCAGGCAGAGTAAATTCCGGAAAAATAGTGTCCATGACATTTTTGGGATAAATGCGAAATTGTGGTAATTTCCGGTTTATCATCAACGCAACTCATTCTCATGACACAAAAACTACTCCTAACCATTACCATCCTCATTTTTGCGGCTTATCAGCCGCTTTTTTCGCAGAAAAAAAATAAAAAAGAAGAGACTCCCGCAGCAACTTCCAAAGACGAAAAAGACCCCATGAGTTCGGGCACATTCTCCGGACTCAAATTTCGTGCGATTGGTCCGGCCCTCACCTCGGGCAGAATTGCGGATTTTGCTGTAAACCCTAAAAACCATTCGGAATATTATGTCGCCGTTGCCTCCGGCGGTGTGTGGAAGACGGTCAATGCTGGGACTACCTATGAACCGGTTTTTGACGGCGAAGGCTCCTACTCTATCGGATGTGTGACCCTTGATCCCAACAATGCCAACACAGTCTGGGTAGGGTCGGGCGAAAATAACGCCCAGCGAAGCGTCGCCTACGGCGACGGGGTGTATAAATCCACCGACGGTGGCAAATCCTGGAAAAATATGGGTCTCAAAGAATCCGAACATATCGGACGCATTGTTGTCGATCCCCGCAATTCAGATGTCGTATTTGTCGCTGCGCACGGCCCCCTCTGGCGCTCAGGCGGTGACCGCGGCCTGTACAAAACTACCGATGGTGGTCAAAACTGGAAAAAAGTCATCGAAACCGACGAAAATACCGGGGTAAACGAAGTCCTCATGGATCCACGCAACCCCAATGTCCTTTATGCCTCCACCTGGCAGCGCACCCGCAGAGTCTGGACTTTTATCAGCGGTGGCCCCGGTTCGGCGCTCTATAAGTCCATCGACGGTGGCGAAACCTGGCAAAAATCCCAGTCAGGTATGCCCGGGGTAAACCTGGGTAGAATCGGCCTTGCCATTTCACCCGCCAACCCCGATGTTTTGTATGCCATTCTCGATGCGGAAGATGGCAAAGGCGGGGTATTTCGCTCCACCAATGCCGGGGTAACCTGGGAAAAACGAAACGATATGGTCACCAGCGGAAATTATTACCAGGAGCTTTTCTGCGACCCGGCAGATGTGGACAGACTTTACGCCATGGATATGCTCAATATGGTTTCCGACGATGGCGGAAAAACCTGGAACAGGCTCGGTGAAGACAACAAACATGTGGACAATCACGCCCTTTGGATTAATCCGGATAATACAAACCACTACCTCTCCGGCTGCGATGGCGGGATTTATGAAAGTTTTGACCGCGGACAAAACTGGAATTACAAAGCTAACCTCTCCGTAACCCAGTTTTATAAAGTATCGGTTGACAATGACCTGCCGTTTTACAATGTGTATGGTGGCACACAGGACAACTACAGCCTCGGCGGCCCCTCCCGCACTACCAGCCCTTCGGGTATCCTCAACACCGACTGGTTTGTCACCAACGGTGGCGATGGATTTGAATCACAGATCGATCCCGAAGACCCCAATATCGTCTATGCACAATCACAATACGGTGGACTCGTGAGGTTTGACAAACAAAGCGGGGAAGATGTTTTTATCAAGCCCATGGAAGGCAAAGGCGAACCAGCACTCCGCTGGAACTGGGATGCACCGCTGATTATCAGCCCCCACAAACATACAAGAATTTACTTTGCAGCAAATAAACTCTTCAAAAGCGAAGACAGAGGCGACAACTGGACCGCCATCAGCGGCGATCTGAGCCGGCAGTTGGACAGAAATACGCTCCCTGTCATGGGTAAAGTCTGGGGAATGGATGCTGTGGAAAAAAACATCTCTACTTCCATTTATGGGAATATCGTCGCGCTGGACGAATCTCCGAAAAAAGAAGGACTGATTTACGTCGGCACTGATGACGGTCTGATTCAGGTAACGGAAAACACAGGGGGAACGTGGAAAAAGATCGAAGCATTCCCGGGAATTCCCGACCGGACTTATGTAAATATGCTACTGGCATCGCTTCACGATGAAAATACCGTATATGCAGCTTTCAACAATCACAAAAATGGTGACTTTAAGCCATACCTCCTCAAAAGTACTGACAAAGGCCAGTCCTGGACCAGCATAGCCGCCAACCTGCCCGACAGAGGTTCGGTTTACGCTATTGCAGAAGATCATGTGGATCCCAATCTACTGTTTGCCGGTACTGAGTTTGGGCTTTTCTTTACCGCCGACGGCGGTAAAAAATGGATTCAGCTAAAAGCAGGTCTTCCGACAATTGCCATCAGAGACATTGCCATTCAGCGAAGAGAAAATGACCTGGTGCTGGCCAGTTTTGGCAGAGGTTTTTTTGTGCTGGATGACTATAGCTGCCTGAGGAATATTTCTGCCGAAACCTTTTCTGCAGAAGCCTCCATTTTCCCGATCAAAGATGCCCTGCTTTTTGTCGAATACAGCCCGCTGGGAGGCAGAGGAAAAAGCTTTCAGGGTGCATCCCTTTTTACGGCTGATAATCCTCCCGTAGGCGCGGTATTTACTTATTACCTGAAAGAATCTCCCAAAACGATCAAACAAGTGCGGAAAGATGCCGAGAAAGAAGCTGAAAAATCAGGAGAACCGGTGAAGTACCCTTCTTTCGACGACATGCGCGCAGAAGACAACGAGGAGAGCGCCTATACCCTTTTTACCATTACTGACGAGAAAGGAGAAATCGTAAATAAAATCAAAGGGGGAACCGGAAAAGGAATCAACCGACAGGTCTGGAATTTCCGTTACGCATCTACGGCTCCTGTGCAGGCCGGCAGCGGAAGACGGGGTTTTACTGGCGGCGGGCCGCTGGTTTTGCCGGGAAAATATTTTGTATCGCTGTCCATTAGTGTCAATGGAGAGATGAAGGAACTTGTTGGCCCTCAGCCATTTGAAGTCAAGTCGCTCAACAATCTCACCTTTCCCGCTGCAAACCCGGCTGCGGCACTGGCTTTCCAGCAGGATGTGGCCGAACTGTACCGGGTAATTCGCGGAGCCAATGAAATTCATTCGGAGCTCACCGAAACCAATAACCGGATTCTCGAAACCTGCCGGGTGTATCCACAGGCGCCCGACGGCCTGCTGAAAGAAGCCCAATCAGTGGAAAAAACACTGCGCGAAATCTCAATTCTCCTCAATGGCGACGGAAGTGTTGAAAAAAGACAATTTGAAGTTCCGCCCTCCATCAATGACAGAGTTCAGCGGGCGCTGTTTGGACTATACAGCGTAAGAAGTGCTCCTTCAGGAACCATGACTGCTCAGTATCAGATTGCCAAAGAGGAATTTGAAACAGTCAGAACCAGCTTGCAGGAGGTTGTGAAAAAAATCAACTCCATGGAAGCCGCGCTGGAAAAGGCAAAAGCGCCCTATACACCGGGAAGAACATCCATTTTAGGAAACTAACCACTATGTCAAAAGCAATCAAATGGATCACAGCCGCCCTGATCGGGTGGCTGTTTTCCGCTGCCTGTCAGGCACAGCAATTGCCCCAAAACCTGCTCCCGCTCTGGGCCGGAGGCCCGCCAGACTGCGTAGAAGCGATTGAAACAGAACTCGTTCAGGACAACAGGATCGGCAGAAGGCTGGCCAAAGTCAAAATCCCCGGGCTGGAGGTACATCTTCCGCCTGATTCAATAGCAACCGGCACTGGGGTCATTATCTGCCCGGGCGGAGGATATACAATTTTGGCATGGGACTGGGAGGGAACCGACATTGCCAACTGGTACAATCAACAGGGAATTGCTGCATTTATCCTTCAGTACCGGTTGCCGCACTGGATGAGTTCCGAATGCCGGAGTACGGTAGCCCTTGCCGATGCGCAGCGGGCCATACGCCTGGTCAGAAGCAAGGCATCCGAATACAAAATCGATCCCGCAAAAATCGGAATCATGGGTTTTTCCGCAGGAGGTCACCTCGCCTCCACAGCCGGAACCCATTTTGACAAAGGGATTAAAGATTCAAAAGATGCCGTGGACAGGGTAAGTTGCCGGCCCGATTTTATGGTGCTGATGTATCCGGTGGTGACGATGGATACCACATTTGCCCACAGAGGTTCCCGCACCAATCTGATAGGCGAAAACCCTTCAAAGGAAAGTGAAATATACTATTCCAACGAAAAACAAATTACCCCCGAGACACCGCCAACGATCCTGATTCATGCGGATGATGATAAAAGTGTAGTACCCGAAAACAGCGTAAATTTTTATCTCAATCTCAGGAAAAATGGTGTGCCTGCTGCCATGCATATATTCACCACCGGAGGTCATGGATTTTCCCTTGCCAAAGGCAAAGGACCAGCCGAAATATGGCCTCAACTTGTACTTGACTGGCTGAAAGAACAAGGATTTTAGCCAAGAAGATATTCAAAAGAAAATCCCCGGAGCGAATCTGCACTCCGGGGATTTTTGTTTATTCAGTCTGGCTGCGGATTATTTTGCCCACCACATTTTCGCACCAAACAAGCCGGAATCGTCAATCCCCTGGCTGCTGATGGCAGTGTTCAGGTTGGATCCGTTGGTGGTAAATTCGGTTGTAGCATAGGCAAAACGGTAAGGCACGCCTTTTCCGGGATAAACCGATCCGGGTACTTCCTGGATAGTGGAAGGATAGCCGGTACGGCGATATTCGGAGAAAGCTTCACAACCGTTTCCAAAAAGAGCAATCCAGCGCTGATTGGCAATGGCCTGAATATAATCGGTGTCAAAGGCAGCACCTGCAGCGGAAAGGTAGTCAGCCGAAGGAGTCAGATCATACATTTCCATAGCGGCTGCGATACCGTCGAGGTATGCCTGCTTGTCGTTCATTACTTCTGCTTTGATAAACAACATTTCTGCGTAAGTAATGACATGGGAGGGCCCTTCGGGGTCATCGCGGAAAGCCTCCCCAATCAGGGAAATGGTACCAAAATCGCCCGGCTGGACAGAACCGTTGGGCTGCCCATTGTAAACAGAAGGATCGTTTTTGGTAGGCTCAGCATATACAGCAATCCGGGGGTCGTTGAGACTTAGGAGCATATCCACCATAGTTTTGCTGCTGGCATGGTCATTTCTTCCGCTGTAATGTTTGTTGGCATACAGAGGGTTGGAGTAGGAAACATCCCCAACATAAACCAGCGAAGCGTTGTCGTCATTGCTGGAGATAATGGACGCGCCCGAATTGATCATCGACTCAAGGGTAGCCTTTGCAGCAGGATTTACTCCTGACATACGGTTGAGCAGACGCATACGAAGGCTGTTGGCAAATTTTATCCATTTGCTGATATCTCCACCGTAGAGTACATCTCCGGCACCGAGGTCATCACCGCCTTCGTCAAACATACCGGCAGCCTGTTCCAACTGTACGACCAGATCTTTGTAGATATCCTCCTGAGAATCATAGACCGGCTGAATCGCCTCGCCGCCTTTGAGGGCACTGAAGTAAGGGATGTCTCCCCACATGTCAGTAATGACACTGAAGATATAAGCCTTCAGGGTCATGGCAGCAGCTTTCATATTGGCAGGCGTATCTTCTTTTTCAATAATGGTCTGAAGATCGAGCAGCGGACCTACATAAAGGCCTGTCCAGTGGGCATCCATATTCGCAGTACGATAGGAGTAATAATCCTCATCGATATACTGGATTTTGGCATAATGTTGTGCCCAGAGGCCGCCATAGGTCATATTCATATCCGCGCCGTGGATGCGGCTGATACTGTTGGTAATGGCCGACACCAGAATATTGGTGGACGGCACATCCGTAGGAGCATTGGGGTTAGTGTTGAGTTCGGCAAAATCATCGGTACAAGCCGGCGCAACAGCCACAACCAATACCAGTAAAAATAATTTATACAAATACTTTTTCATCATTCAATTGGTTTAGAGTTAGAAGGTAGCGTCAACCGTAAAGCCTATTGTGCGGGCAGAAGGTGTCTGTCCAAATTCGAAGCCCTGGATACCATTGGAATTTCCGAAAGCTGTCTCCGGATCAATGTGGGGAAGATTGGAGAAAATCAGCCACAGGTTACGACCATATGCACCTACGCTGAGTTTTCCAAAAGGAGTCTTGGAAAGGAAACCTCTCGGAAGATCATATGTCAGGTTCACCTCGCGCAGTTTTACGAAAGAGCCATCGAAAATGGAGCGATCATGTCCACCGAGTGACTGATAGTAAAATACGTTCCAGGTTTCGGCATCCATAGGCGTAGTGTTGGGTGTACCATCGGCATTTACCCCTTCATATACATAACCATTTTTGACTTCGTCAGCCGAGCCGCGGCCTTCCAGTGATTCCTGCAGTACACCGGCATAACGGCCAAACATATAAGTCATGGAGAAAATATCACTTCCTTTTCTTACGTCAACCAGGAAGGTAAGTGAAGCATTTTTGTAGCGCAGGGTGTTGCGGATACCACCAATCCAGTCAGGCGTAATCGTTCCCAGTACAGTGGGAGTAGCTTCTCTTGAAGGAAGTCCGCCATCGAGAATGATATTGCCATTGGCGTCGTATTTGGCAGAAAATCCTCTGAAGTTTCCATACGCTTCGCCTTCGCGGGCTTCCAGGTCGAGTGACCAGTAACGGCCAAGACGAATGGCGTCCACACCTTCGGGCAGTTCTCTTACGACAGATTTGTTTTTGGCAAAGTTGACCATGATATCCCAGCCAAAGTTTTTGGTGCGAACCGGAGCCAGGCTCACCATAAGTTCAACCCCGCTGTTGTCAATTTTACCTGCGTTGATCAACTGGCTGGTATAACCGGTAGAAGGCGCTGCGTCCACAGGGAGAATCTGGTTGGTAGTAGCTGCCTGATAGTAGGTAGCATCAATACCCAGACGATTTTGGAAGAATTTCAGGTCAAGTCCCACTTCCAGAGAAGATGTAAATTCTGGCGTAAGCGCAGTCGGAGGCAATACGTTGCTCAGGGAGAAAGAAGGAATACCTGCCCAGGCAGTATTGGCATTGTAAACTGCATTCAACTGATAAGGATCGGTATCAGAACCCACTTTTGCCCAGCCACCGCGGATTTTGACATAGCTGATCGCATCAGGCAGGGTAATCGCTTCGGAAAGAACCATACTGAGGTTGACCGATGGGTAGAAATAAGAATTGCTTCCTACAGGCAAGGTTGAAGACCAGTCATTACGGCCGGTAATATCGACATACAGAAAGTCCTTAAATGCAAGCGTCGCCATTCCATAGACAGAATTGATCACCTTATCAGAAGTAAATACATCGTTGATCGGGTTGCCATCTGCGTTGGAGACGTTGTAGATTTCAGGAACGGTAAGGGCCTGAACCGTTACAGAGTTTCTCTCATAACGACGAGTCATGTGGTTGGCACCTGCGTTTACGGTGATCTGAAGATCGCCAAACGTCTTGTCGGCAGTAACCAGCACGTCGCTGTTCATTTCGTTTACATAAAGGAGATCCTCGTCAAAACGACCATTCGGATAATCCAGGGTTTCTTTGGCAAAAATACGCTTCCGGCTTTCGCGATAGAGGTCATCCCCTACCCGCGCTTTAATCCGCAGCCAGTCAGTAAGCTGATATTTAACAGCATAATATCCGTTGATACGGTCGCGGGTCTGCGGTTTTAAGTTTTTGTAAAGCGTAAAAAATGGGTTGTTCTGATAACTGTGAAGCCAGTTATAGACATTACCATACTCATCTCTGGTCTGCCATTTGTCACGGAGGTCATTGATATCAATCTGACGGCCAGACCAGATAAACTGCTGAACCACGTTGTCGCCGGCATAACCCGTACCGGGGCGGTTGTCAGAATGCGTGCGGGTATAGGTAATATTCCCTTCGGTGGTCAGTTTTTTGCTCAGTTCGGCACCAAAGCTGAAATTCACGCTGGTACGGCTGATATCGGTATTGGGAACCATACCGGTCTGATCCATATTGGTGACGGAGAAACGGGAATAAACTTTGTCTCCGGAAGCAGAGATAGACACGTTGTTGGTCATGCTCACACCAGTCTGGAAAAGATCTTTGAAGTTGTCAGGTTGAGGTACCCAGGGGAGGTCTTTTCCCTGATACTGGTCAATCCGCGCTCCTTCTCCGGCTTCGTCCACCTGTCCGTCTCCATCGTTGTCGATACCGTCGTTTTCGTTGATAGAGGTATTGAAGGCAGGGCCCCAGCTTTCGTCCACCCCATCATTCAGGCCGCCATAGTTGCCGTCCACATACCAGAACTGCTGACCAGAACCCTGACCAAACTCGTTTTGAAACTCGGGAAGACGAAGCGGATTGGAGAAACCAAAATTGCCGGAATAGGTGATTCCCAGACCTTTTCTGCGCACCTTTGCCGCTTTTGGTGGTGATAGGGATCACACCGTTGGCAGCACGTGAGCCATAAAGCGCCGCAGCGTTGGGGCCTTTCAGGACAGATACTGACTCAATATCTTCGGGGTTGATGTCCATCGCAGCATTTCCATAGTCCACGCTGCCATAACCATCATCTCCGTGATAGGTTCCGTTGTCGATCGGAATACCATTTACTACAAAGAGGGGCTGGTTGTTTCCGCTGATAGATGCATTACCACGGATAACCACGCGGGAAGAACTACCTACGTTGCCTGAGGAACTGGTAATCTGAACCCCGGCAATTTTACCTGAGAGGGTATTTACTACGTTACCATCGCGGGCTTTGGTGAGTTCATCTCCTTTCACATCCTGAACAGAATATCCCAGCGCCTTTTTATCACGGGATATACCCAGGGCGGTTACCACCACTTCCTGGAGATACAGTTCGTCGGAACTCATGGTAATGTCGATGGAAGTACGACCGCCAATGGCTACTTCCTGTGATGCTTTTCCGATGAAGGAAAAAACCAGCGTTTCGGCACCATCCGGAACACGCAGGGTGTATTTGCCTTGTGCATCGGTAAAAATACCCACTGTTGTTCCTTTCACCTGAACTGTTGCACCTTCAAGAGGCTCATTGCTGTCACCATCGGTGACCCGGCCGGATACCGTCGTCTGTGCCCATGCGGAGCCCAGCGACAGCAGGAAAGCCGTCACTAACAATAAAAGGTTTTTCATGAATAAAGCTTTTGGTTAGACGTTAAATAAATTTTGGAAAGAACGTTATAGTAAATATGCAGATCAATAGTAAATCTTACAAGCCTGAGTAGAAAAAATCATCCGGTAATCAAAGTTTTTTGGATTTTAGAGTTTCCAGAAAAAAATGATTGACCGGATATTTTCCTATTGACCATTAGCCTGTATCAGCGCGCTGCGCGTTCCAGCCGCCAATGCAACAGGTCGCCCTCATCTGCAAAAACGTGAAATCCGTTTTTTTCAAGCACCCGGTTGGAGGGATAATTCTCCTTCGGCGTATCAGCAATTACGGCCTTCAGTTCGGGATTTTGCCACATCCAGGCCAGCAGGCAGGCCAGCGCTTCTGTACAAAAGCCCTGATTGTGGTGGCGGTCGTCCATTACATAGCCGATCATACTTTCCCCCTTTGCATCGGGCCATGAGGCAATGCCAATTCCTCCAATGGATTCGTTTTTCTGCTTATGTACGATCTCCCAGGAGGTGTACCACATATAACGCGAGGGGTTCCGGGAAATATGCTCCATCCAGTACGGATAGGCATCTGCCATCTCAGCCTGCATCTCCGCGCTCATCTGTATCACCGAAGGCCGGATGCCCAGAGCCTTTGCGAGCGCCTCGCGATCATTTTTGTGCAGCAATATATGTTCCGCTGCCAGCGGAATAAGCGTCAGTCTTTCAGAATGAATACAAAACATGGAATATGGGATTAAAATTGATGTTTAAAAAAGCGGATAAACATCAACATCCCTTCCAGGCGTAAAGCCGGAATTGAAAGTAAAGAGAGAAGAAATAGGAGTTTTCAGAGGCGTTTTTTTACTTTACCAAATGTAGAAATTCTGCGCATTTTACCCAAATCTTACCCCTTAGATTTTTGTTATGAAGATTAATCATACTGTAACCGACCGCTTCCTCCGATATGTGACCATCGATACACAGTCCAATTCCGATTCGCCCACCTGTCCCTCTACCGAAAAACAAAAAGACCTGGCAAAGGTTCTCCTGGCAGAACTGACTTCCATGGGCATTTCCGACGCCGAAATGGACGAATTTGGTTATGTCTATGCCACCATTCCGCCCAACACTGACAAAAATGTTCCGGTAATCTGCCTGTGTTCACATATGGACACATCGCCTGATTCTTCCGGTACAAATGTAAAACCGATTGTTCACCGCAACTATCAGGGCCATGCTATTTCTCTGCCCGATGATCCTACGGTAGTCATTCGCCCCTCCGATCACCCTGACCTGCTTTCGCAGATAGGCAACGATATCATCACCGCCAGCGGCACTACGCTCCTGGGGGCTGACAATAAATCGGGCGTCGCCGCCATCATGGATGCCGCTTATTATTTTATGACCCACCCGGAAGAAAAAAGGGGGAAAATCCGCATTCTCTTTACGCCCGATGAAGAAATCGGGCGCGGAGCCGACAAGGTAAATCTCGCCAAACTGGGTGCAGACTTTGGTTATACGATTGATGGAGAAACGCTCGGGTCTCTGGAAGATGAAACTTTCTCCGCCGACGGCGCCACCATTACCATTTACGGAGTCAGTGCTCACCCGGGGTTTGCCAAAGGAAAAATGGAAAGCGCCATTAAAATCGCCGGAGAAATCCTGGCCCGTCTGCCCAAAGAAGGCCTTTCACCCGAAACAACCGAAGAAAAACAGGGATTTGTGCATCCGGTAAGTGTAGAGGGGATCGTCGAAAAAGCTAACATCCAGTTTATTGTCAGAGACTTCGATGATTCAAAACTCGCAGCGCATGAAGCGGTGCTAGAAAATATCATGAACGAGGTTTTGAAAAATTACCCATCCTCCCGCGCTGTACTTACAGTCAAAGAACAATACCGCAACATGAAACGCATCCTCGACCAGCACCCACAGGTAGTCTCTTTTGCAGAGGACGCCATAAAAAGAGCCGGACTTACCCTGAAAAAACGCAGCATCCGCGGCGGAACCGACGGATCACGTTTTTCTTATATGGGTCTGCCCTGCCCCAATATCTTTGCCGGTGAGCACGCCTTCCACTCCCGCGAAGAATGGGTTTCGGTTCAGGATATGGAAAAATCGGTCGAAACCATTATTCACCTCTGCCAAATCTGGGAAGAAAGAAGCTAACACTTTTGTATGAGTCCTTCAGAATTCAGAAAACAAGCACATCGGATGGTTGACTGGATGGCCGATTATCTCGAAAATGTGGAAGATTTTCCAGTGAAATCCCAGGTACATCCGCGGGATATTTTCAACCAGCTCCCCACTTCTCCGCCCCTTAAGGGAGAATCCATGGAAACGGTTTTCGAAGATTTTCAGAAAATCATTCTCCCCGGAATTACCCACTGGCAAAGTCCCAACTTTTTTGCCTATTTCCCCGCCAACAGCAGTCCGCCCTCCATCCTTGCCGAGATGCTTACAGCGACCCTCGCCGCGCAATGTATGATCTGGGATACCTCCCCCGCTGCGGCAGAACTGGAAGAAATGATGATCAACTGGCTGCGCGATATGTGCGGATTGCCCGACGACTGGACCGGCGCCATTCAGGCTACAGCCTCAGAAGCAACGCTTTGTGCATTGCTTTCTGTCAGAGAGCGAATGACCGATTTCCGCATCAACACCTCGGGGTTTGGGCCGAAAGATAAAATCAGGGTTTATTGTTCTTCCGAAACCCATTCTTCCGTTGAAAAGGGAGCCAAAATTGCCGGTTTCGGAAAGGAAAATGTAGTCAGAATTGCTGTGGATGAAAACCTGGCAATGATTCCTGAAGCGCTTGAAAAGGCTATTACAGATGATATAGCCAGCGGGTTTCAGCCAGGCTGTGTGGTGGCCGCCATCGGCTCCACCAGCACCCATGCGATGGATCCCATTCGTCCAGTCGCTGAAATATGCTCCCGGCACGGTATATGGCTCCATGTCGATGCCGCACATGCAGGAACGGCCTTCCTGCTGCCCGAATACAGGTATCTGATCGATGGAATCGAACGGGCTGACAGTTATGTCTTTAATCCGCACAAATGGATGATGACCAATTTTGACTGTTCGGCCTACTTTGTCAAAGACAAAAGTACGCTGATCCGCACTTTTGAGATTTTACCCGAATACCTCAAGACCCAGCATTCCTCCCAAACCCACAACTACCGCGATTGGGGCATTCCGCTGGGCAGAAGATTCAGAGCGCTGAAACTCTGGTTTGTCATTCGCTCTTACGGACTGGAAGGGTTGCAGGAAAAAGTGCGAAATGATATAGAGAATACCCGCCGTATAGCAACTACCATCCACGAATCACCTGATTTTGAGCTATTTACCTATCCCCCCCTCAGTCTGGTCTGTTTCCGGTTCAGGCCAAATGGTGTTTCAGATCAGGAATGGATAAACGAGATGAATGCAGCGATTGTCGAAAAACTAAATTCCTCCGGAAAAATTTACCTGACGCATACCAAAATAAACGGAAAATACCTGCTGCGTTTGTCTGTCGGACAAACCTATACCACGTGGAACCATGTCGAAGAAGCGTGGGAACTGATTCAGCAAACAGCAAAAACTATCCATTCCTCTAAAACCTGATGGTCATGAAACGAATTCTTTTCTCCCTTATCCTTATTCTCTGTGGAATCAACCTGTTTTCCCAACCTACTCAATGGTATAAAGGCAATCTTCACACGCATTCTCTCTGGAGTGACGGCGATGATTTTCCAGAGATGATTATGGACTGGTATAAAAGTCAGGGATATGATTTTATCGCACTTTCGGATCACAATATTTTCGCAGAAGGGGAAAAATGGATAGAAACAGAAGGCAGAAAAAATGGAAAAGAAGCATTGGAAAAATACCTCAGCCGGTTTGGCGCCGAATGGGTAGAAACCAAAAAAGAGAATGGAAAAACGTATGTCCGGTTAAAAACCTTTGCGGAATACAGCCCGAAATTTTCTGAGCCCGGAAAATTCCTGCTTATCCCATCCGAAGAAATTACGGCTGCATTTGAAGGCCGCCCCGTTCATATCAATGCCACTAATATCGATACCGTCATAACCCCGCAGACGGGTGCTACCATGTGGGAAACCATCCAAAAAAATGTGGATGCGGTTCTCGCCCAAAGGGAAAAAACAGGCAAACCGATGTTTCCTCATATCAACCACCCCAATTTTGGCTGGGCGATGACCCCGATGGATCTGATTGCCGTAACCGGAGAGCGGTTTTTTGAGGTGTACAACGGTCACCCCGCGGTCAACAATTATGGCGATGCGACGCGCCCGGGCATGGAAGAAATGTGGGATATTGTGCTCACCAGTTATATCCAGATGGGCAAACCCCTGCTTTTTGGTCTTGCCGTGGATGACAGCCACAATTACCACGAATATTCTTCACGGGTCAGTAACCCGGGCAGAGGATGGGTAATGGTAAAAGCCGCTTCGCTTTCTGCCAGAGATATCATCGCGGCTATGGAAAAAGGAGACTTTTACAGTTCGAGTGGCGTAGTGATTGACCAGATTCAGGTCAGACGCAAAAACCTGAAAATCAGCATTCGCCCTCAGGAAGGGGTCAGCTACAAAACCTATTTTATCGGCACGGAAGGAGAAAATATCGGAAAAGTACTGGCCGAAGCCGACGGGCTGCAGCCAGTGTATAAATTTTCGGGGAAGGAACTGTATGTACGTGCCAGAGTCGTTTCAACGAGACTAAGGAAAACCCTTATGCCGAAGGCGAGTACGAGACCGCATGGACTCAGCCGGTGTTCCGGCTGCAATAGCTGTACATGCCATATTTCTGAGGAATTTTCGACGGGAGTGTTTAGGGGTATTTTTCATGAGGGTAAATGCGAAAAAACCGCAAAACGTGCTTTATGTTTGATTTATCGTAAAATACAATTTTATTTTATTTTACCGAAACGTACTTTTGGGAAAATAATAAAAAATTCATTCCCTATGAAATCTTTTTATGCACTTGTATTCCTGCCCCTTCTGTTTATCTTTTCATGTCAGTCGCCGGAGGCCGAACTGATTTTCCCGGATGGTGAAACGAAGTTTTCCGAATCGCTGATTGCGGGAGCGGAAACAAATACTGAAGGTATTTCAGAAGGAATTGAGCGTACATTTCCCTGCCGGATGCGCGGGGTCATGTTTCCTGCGCCCGATGAATGGGAATGCCGGGTATTGATTGAACTGGAAACCGGGCATTTATTGTATCCGGTAAATATCAGCGATTATTTCAATGGCGAAGTGGAAAACCCGGTTTTGATAAAACTCAGTTTTATCCAGGTACCCAATGGGCCGGTGCGCTGTGGGAGAGCGATTCCGGTAGAACTCATCTGTCTTACCAGAGATTCAAACCGAACGCCGACGATACCCGGTCGTGCTGAATAAATTTGTGGATTTATTTAGGTAGATTCATAGCTGCGGAGGTTGGCTCAAAAGGCCGCCTCTTTTTTTTTGCTGAAAGCGAAATTTTACAAGCCGTAATTTTTCTTAGTTTTGCCGGTCAAATCTGAAATGGAAAACCCTCCTTTTCAGATTTATTTTCGTTTATACTGCGAACCAAATTAATATATCCAATTAATATACTATGAAACGAATCTGCCTTTTGATCGCAATCACAACGGTTGTATTATTTTCATCATGTAAAAAAGACCCGGTTTTACCCAGCCTGTATGAGACGCTTAAATCCAAACCGGAATACAGCAAATGGGCTGAGGTATTGGAAATTACGGGGCTTGACAGCTTGTTTAATTCCTCCACCATATTCACCATATTTGCCCCCAACAATACCGCGGTTGACAATTTCCTTGAAGAATTTAATTATGCCGACCTCAATGCCATTCCCAAGGATGAATTGAGCGGCATTCTCGCTTACCATGTACAATATACCCGCGTAAGAACAGAAAACCTCGGAAGCGGATATTTTGTAACGCCCTGCAACCTGGGGCCTGACGGAACCTATATTCTGATTCAGATGGAGCAAAAAGCTGCAATCCAGCTCAACCGCAGGGCAAATATCGTTGATCCAGACATTGAGGCTGGCAACGGCTATATTCAGGGAATGGATGGCATGTTGTTTATGCCGACAATGATGGACTTTATCGACATGAATGAAGGTCTGTCGATGATGAAAGCGATCATTGAAAAAGCAGAGCTCCGTACCACCCTTTCGAGTACAAGTATCGCGCGCACCTTTTTTGTGCCTGATAACAAAGCGTGGGAGACTTACTTCGAAGATGAACCCGGGCTTGTAGGGCCGGAAGATCTTTCGGTAGATCAGGCAAAAAAACTGGTGCTGACCCATATGGTCAACACCAATATCACGGGTGAGGTTTTGTTGAATCTGATTTTACCAACGGAATACAACAACTTCAATGGAAAAACGCTGTTGGTCTCTCCCCTTACCAATGGGGTGGTAATCAACGACTTCGCCTATACTTCAACGCTCAATCTTCAGGCGAGAAACGGCGTCATTCATTTTATGCAAAATGTAATTTTGCCGGACTAAATTTCTATTTCTTTCCATTTTCCTCTACGGAAAATCACCACGCTGCTTACTGCCAGCAGAACCAGTGCGACCGCAATGGCAATAAATACGCCCACAGGTCCCATCTGAAGGGTAACCGACAATACATAAGCCAGTGGTATCTGTATCAGCCAGTATCCGACAAAATTGATAAGGGTTGGCGTACGGGTATCACCGGCTCCGTTAAATGCCTGGCTCACGACCATGCCATAGGCGAAGAAAATATACCCTGAACAAATGATTTTCAGGCTCATTGTCCCATACCGGAGCACTTCCGGCTCTTTGGAAAAAAGTCCGACAAAAAACTCAGAGTAAGTGAAGAAGATTGCCGAAATAAAGGCCAGGAAAATCATATTGTAGAATGCAGCATACCAGACCGATTTTTCTGCCCGGTCGGGCAGTTTTGCGCCCAGATTCTGCCCTACCAGCGTTGAAGCTGCATTGGCGAGCCCCCAGGATGGAAGAATGGTGAAAATAATGATCCGGAAGGAGACCGTGTAGCCGGCCAATGCCTCACTGCCAAAAATGGAAATCACCCGCACCATAAAAGTCCAACTGGCTGATCCGATCAGAAACTGTCCCATACCACCAAAGGAGATTTTTATCAGACGCCACATCAGTGCCCAGTTAGCGACCAGATGTTCTTTCAGAACCTGGATTACTCCATTTCCCCGGAAAAGAATCCAGAGTTGCCAGACGACACCGGTTCCCCGTCCGATATTGGTTGCGATGGCGGCTCCGGTGACACCCAGTTCGGGAAAAGGGCCAATACCGAAAATCAGGCAGGGATCCAGCAGCATATTCAGCCCATTGGAAACCCACAATACACGCATGGCAATGGCGGCATCACCGGCACCACGGAAGATGGCATTGTTGAGAAATATCAGCATGATGGTGATATTGCCCCCCAGCATCCAGACGGCATAACCGGCCCCTTCGGCAATCAGTTCGGGGCTGCCCCCCATGAGGCGAAGAATATCTTTGGCGAAAAACAGGCCGGAAATGCTGATAATGGCAGCAAACCCCACACCTATAAACAGGGCCTGGGCAGCTGCTTTGGATGCTTCCCCGTAATTTTTCTCCCCGATCCTCCGGGAAATCATCGCCGTTGTGGCCATACTCAGCCCCACAGCAATGGCATAAATCAGAAATAAAATGGATTCTGTGAGTGCCACTGTAGCCAGTGCATTGGTACTTACCTTGCCTACAAAGTAAATATCGACCACAGCAAACAGCGACTCCATGACCATTTCGAGGATCATGGGAACCGAAAGTAAAAAAAGTGCCCTGCGGATACTGCCGGAGGTAAACTCCTTCTCCTCTCCGTTAATGGCCATCGCGAGGAAACGGCGGGCACGTCCGATCCTCGCGGAAATAGACTGGAATTCCTGCATAAAAAGTGAATTAGGCTACTGCAATTAATTTTTGCTACTGCGCTACGGAGGGGTGTAAAGGGTTTAGTACGAAATCGGTTTCAACTTGTTTTGAGAATATTCTTTTTTTTATCCACCATATTTTTCGCCGAGGAGGCGAAGCCCGTCGAGGGTGAGCATGGGGTCTATTTCATCAAAAACCGGGCGAAGGGGAGCAATTACAGAAGACAGACCTCCGGTAGCGATGACTTTTGCTTTTGAAGGCAGTTCTGCCTGAATCCGGTTGATCAGTTCGTTTACCAGCCCTACATACCCAGCAGAATGCCTGCCTGTAGTGCATGTGCTGTATTTTTGCCTATGGCCGAATCCGGCAATTCGAGGGTACCTTCGGAAGCTGGGCTGTGTTGTAAAACAACGACTTCATGGCGGTTTTCAGCCCGGGCGCAATCGGCCACGCCCAAAATTTCGCCCTTGTCAGAAACAGTGGTAAAAGTAAGCGCAGTACCGAAATCAACCACAATGACAGCCCCGGAAAACCGAAAATATGCAGCTACGGCATTGGCTACCAGGTCGGCCGATTTCATCGGGGTTGTCGATATGCATTTCCATCCGCCGGAATATTTCGGGCCCGATGACAACGGTTTGGGATCGGGTAAGTTTTTCGAGCATGGTTTTGACCGCAGGGGAAACCCCGGGAACCACGCTGCTCATAATAACTTTTGAAACTTCTTTCAGGTCGATTCCGGCGGCTTCGGCATAATTTTGCAGAGCAGTGCCTGCCGAAATATACCGGGAAGAGGGATGACGCCACTGGTAAATCCAGGCATGATCTTTCCAAAGGCCAAAAACGATATCTGTATTTCCAATATCCGTAACTAGTAACATGCAGATCGAATTCGAGCCGCAATTTAAGAAGGTTAAAGCAACATAAAAAAATAACCCCATGCCATTGGCACGGGGTTATCAGGAATACAATTCCTAAAATATTTCGTTCATCAGTCGATCATCAGTTTGCGGGTCATGATTTGATTTCCCACACGCAGACGAAGGAAATAAACACCTTTCGCAACACCTTCTACTTCAATCGTTTCACCAAATGAACCATTGACCGTACCAAAATCTTTCTTGTAAACGGCACGACCTCTGATGGTGGTAATTTCGGCAGAAATCTCATCGGTGCGGTTGAGGCTAAACTCCATCCGGAATGTTCCTTTGCTGGGATTAGGATAAATGAGCAGGTTGGAAAGCCCGGCAATATCTTCAATGCCCGTAGCAATAACGGAGATTTCCTGACATGTTGTATCGGGTGTACAGAAGTTATAGGCTACCACACAGACATTATAGACACCCGAAGCAGCGTAAGTGTGTACGGGGTCGCTTGCGTTGCTGGTGTTTCCGTCCCCAAAGTCGTACAGCACAGAGTCGGCATTGGAAGAAACGTTGGTGAAGGTTACATCCAGTCCGTTCTGTGTCAGTGTAAATGCGGCTGTAGGCGAAGTACAGGTGATGGTCAGTACCTGACATACGGTATCAATCTCACATTTGCTGTAAGCGATCTGACATACGGTATAATCACCGGGGCCGGCATAGGTATGAGTGGGGTTGGGATCAGTAGAAGAAGTTCCGTCGCCAAAGTCATACCTGATAGAGTCGGCCATCATCGAAGAGTCGGAGAAGGTAGCTACCAGTTCGGTGGAAGTTGCACCAAAAGCTGCTTCCGGAGGTGTACAGGTAATGGTCAGTGTCTGACAAAGGGTGTCAATACCGCAGATGCCATAAGCCAGCATACAAACTGTATAATCGCCGGGGGCGTTGTAAGTGTGGATAGCATTGGGATCGGCAGAGGTTGCCCCATCGCCAAAGTCAAACAATACTGAATCTGCATGAAGCGCAGCGCTTGTGAAGGAAGCGTCAAACTCAACTGAAGTGGCAGAGAATGCAGCAACAGGAAGCGAATCAACAGCAACCGTGATGGCAGTTCTTGCATCGGTACAGGGAGGTTTCTGATAGAAAACCGTTCCGTTGTAACTACGAGCGGCATTGGTTCCACCAAATACGGAACACAAACCTGTACCCGTAGTGATGCTCAGATCACTGTTGGAGTAGAAACCTGCACCTGTAGTGTAGTTGACATTCGCCTGAACATAAATAGCGTAAGTGGCACCTGCTGAAATGGGAAGTGTTGCACCTACATTTACTTTCAGGATTACTCCATCTCCCTGGCTCACGATTTCCACTCCTCCGAGGTAGGTCCATGCAGCCTGGTTGATTTCGTTTCCGGCAAATGTACCGTTGGGAATATACCAGATTTTCACAGAGTCGGTGGTACCGGCAGTACTGTTCGGGCTGACATTAAACGCTTCAATGACGATATTACTGGTGGCCGTGATGTCAAACATACTTCCGCCGGTACATCCGTTTCCGGCGGCATAGGTAGTTTCCAGTGAGTCAGCGACGGTTCCCAGTCCTACATAATAGGTGGTATTGCCTGCCAGAGCAGAAGTAAACAAAGTGTCGGTTTGAGCCAGAATATTGCCTCCGGTAAGTGAATCATACCATACGATTTTACCTTCGCTCTGGGCAACCAGATAGGTGCTGTCGCCTTCGCATACCTGTGCAAAAGTGGCAGTCGGCGGTACAGATGGGAAACGTTGAATGGAATAATCCACCGTATCATTTCCGGTATCTTCATCACCGGGGAGCTGGGTTACGATCTCGATGTCAAATGAACCACCCTGAATCGTGTTGAGCGAACCGACAACCAGTGTATCGGAGGAAGCAAAAGGAATAGAACCAGAATATGTCGCGTTCAGCGTAGTGGAGAGCGATCCGGAAACGGTTGCCGTTACTGGTACTGAGGTAGCAGTGTTGGTACCCTGGTTGAATATAATCACAACCACTTCTGTGGCGGAGTCGCCACAACCACCGGCAACTGTTAGTACCTCAGAGATCAGCACATCATTGCCTTTGGGGGTAAATTCGTCAGCGCCCATATCCACAAAAATCGACGGAGCCTGGGGCCTGGTATCACCGTCAATATCAATGCCCACACCCACAGAGTTATCTCCCAGGTCGTTGACAGCGGGAGAAAGGACGTGAAGATCATCAGTAGCCACAAACAGCGGATCGACAGATACGGAAGAACCATTCAAAGCCGGAACGGCTCCGTACCAACTGGTCAGGTCGGCATAGTTGGTGGTACCGTCTTTGACAAAGAGGGTATTGGTGGCGGGCACGTAATAATCGTTATAGTCAACAACTTCGAGGGCAACAGACTCATCCGATTCGAAAGCAAAGTCGGTGTCGCTGCCAAAAATATTATTGCGGATGTCAATGTCCAGAAATCCTCCGATACGGATACCGGGAAGTCCGTAACCGGTATTGTTGAATATATCGGTTTCGTTGAAGTCATCAATGTAAAATGCAAAATCACCAGAACTGTAGGCCATATTGTTGACGATTGATCCGCGGATGGTAGGCACTGCATCAAAGTTTCCGTCAGAAACATAGATACCGTAGTCGGGCGCGATCACATTGTTTTCGGTGATGGTGAAGTTCATCAGGTCAAAACAATAGATACCATCACCCAGCGTCGCGGTACGAAGCCCGGAGATATGGTTTCCGCTGATCACCACAAAGTCCTGGTCGTCGAGATAAATACCCGATTCATCAGCCATGAGGAGGGTATTGTTGAGAAACTGGTTACCCACACCCAGGACAGTGGTTGTTGCTTCAAAGTGGATGGATTTATCACCACCGGTAATGATGTTATTGGCAACCAGTGTATAGTTGGCAGTAACGCCTTCGGTAAATTCGGCATCTGCCGCGGCAGAAGCGGCAACACCTACCACGTCAGTAACGCCTGCCATGTTCATATTGATCACGCAGTTGGTGATAGAGTTATATTCTGCCGTATCAGAAAGCCATACACCCCATGCATCGGTAAGTTTGGTGTTTTCGATGGTCATGTTGGTGATGGTGATATAGTCGGCGCCTTTCAGGTTGAATACCCCATTTGGCAATGCCGCACTCAGGGAAACTGTAACATCGTTGGGGCTGCCACCATCGAAAGTAATAGTATTGGTGGAACTTGCGCCCAGAATGGGGTTGATGGTCACGCCTTCACTATACACGCCGGGGGCGATATTGAAGGTTACCGGCCCACTGACGCCGCAGCTTTCAAGAAAACCAACCGCTTCGCCGATGGAGACATAGTCGGGGGTAGCCCCGCCAATGGTATAAGTTCCCGCCAGCGAGGTACATGCTGCAATCTCCAGCGTGTCATTGACAGGGTTTCCGTCTGCGTTTCCGTTGGGTGCCGTAGTCCAGAATTTCAGGTTGGTCGTACCGACCGGAAAGTTGTAGGAGCCCAATGTGATCGGCCCTGCAGTGCCTCCGGGTGTGATGACAGAGGCTACGTTTACAGGGGTTTGCGCTACTCCGTCGATAGACCAGGCAATATCCACGCTGTTGAGGTTGTTGGTACCGAAGTTCTGAATGGTTACATCCACATTCTGAAGCCCTGCAACCAGCGGTATGGGCGGGTTGTTGAGAGAAACCACTCCCGCGTCGTCGTTGACGAGCAGTACGGGTATAAACTCATAATAATCGTTGTCGGTGGTGGCGGTACCATTTCCCGCGTTAGCGATATTGTTGGCACCAAACTGAACAGCGGTGCTGTTGTTTTGCTGTACGCCCACAGTTCCGGAAAGGAAAGCAGCCGTAGTGCTGTACTGGTCCACTACATAAATCTTGTTGGTCGTCTCTTCCAGTACAATAGCAAAATAGCTGAAAGAAACCGTGGGGTTGCCCATTTCGAAGGAATACCATTTGATCCAGAACTGACGGTTGGGCGCTGTACCGAATGTATTGATACGGATATCGTCTCCGCTCTGGGTGGGAGGAAGTGCAGAAAACTCGTCCCAGAAGCCGCAAATGGTCAAATCAGGCAGGTTGACCGAAGGGAGGTTTTCATTGGCATTGGGAAGAAGAGCAGCAGGGGTGCTGAAGGTTACCAGCCCGTTTTGGCTGGCCTGGAAGGAAGTTACGGGCACACCGTAAAAGTCAAATGCAAACGGCAGCGGTGTAACAGGAGACCAGACGTTGGCAGCCTGAGGACCTAATATGATATTGGTCCATGTGGTGAGACCCGGCGCGTCATTTTCCGTGTTGACACCCCCCGGGTTTCCCGCGTTTTGGAAAAAATTCACGTTGTAGGTGTACTGCCCCCACGCGAGGTTTGCTCCAAACAGGAAAATAAAAGGTAGGAGAATTTTCTTCATAAAGCTTGGTTTTGGATAAAGTATAAAGACTACTGATGAGGAATTAACTTACTCATTCATACCTTCGACAAATTTAAGAAAAGCATCTTTAAATGAATTACTTATTGGAATTTCTTTTCCGGCAACGATCACCCGGTTGTTTTGGATAAGTGAAATATGGTTTAATCCGATAATATAACTTTTGTGAATCCGCATAAAATCGCCCTGTGGCAGCTTCTCCATCATTTTTGTCATGCTCATAAGGGTGAGGATTTTTTGTCCGGGTGTATGCACCGCGATATAATCCCGCATTCCTTCGATGTAGAGAATGTTCTTGAAATCCACTTTAAAAAACCGGGTATCCGATTTGATAAACAGATAATCCTTTTCTGCCAGCAATTCTTCTTCCGCCGGAGTTTCTTCCTGATTTTCAATGGCTTCCTTCGCCTTCAACTGATCAAACGCTTTATTTACCGCCTTGAGAAAACGGTCAAAAAGAAAGGGCTTCAACAGGTAATCGAGGGCATCAAATTCGTAGCTGTCCACGGCATACTGTGAATAAGCCGTCGTAAAAACGACCATAGGCTTATGTACCAGCGACTGAAGTAATTGAATACCATTGAGGTCAGGCATCTGGATGTCGAGAAAAACCAGATCCACCGACTGGTTGCGAATAAACTGTGCCGCTTCAATCGGATTTCGGAATGTGCGCAGCAGGGTGAGATTGGGAATTTTTGCGCAGAATCGTTCAATGACTTCGAGCGCCAGCGGTTCGTCATCGATCGCGATACAGTTCAGTGTCATAATGATATGGTTAAGCTTATCTGAAAAAAGCCATTTTCCTGATTTATAACAAGTTTAAAATCGTTCTTATACAAAAGATTCAGCCTTTTTTCTACGTTTTTTAGTCCAATCCCCCCAAATGGCTCTTCTGATCGGTTTCTCTGATGAAGCGTGTTGGCAACTTTAAAAGTCAGTGTTTTATCCTCGATGTCGATACTAATGCGAATGACCGAGGGCCGCGCCGTACTTACCCCGTGTTTGAAGGCATTTTCGACGAAGGGAATCAGGATCATAGGTGCAATTTTTTTTCCCTGCACTTCTCCGTTTACGGCAAATGAAATTTCTGCTGCCTCCTGAATACGCAGTCGCTGAAGGTCAATATAATTTTCGATATACCTGATTTCCTTGTCAAGAAGTACCGCATTATCATTGGATTCGTATAGCATATACCGCATCAGGTGCGAAAGTTTGGCAATTCCTTCTGCCGTTGGCTCATCATCATTCTGATAGGCAAGTCCGTAAAGCCCGTTGAGAATGTTGAACAAAAAATGCGGATTGATCTGATGTTTGAGGGCAGAAAGTTCGGCCTTCAGTTTTTCCTGTTCGAGGGTACGGCGGTTTTGCTGTTCCTTAAACCAGGCAAAAGTAAACCCATAAAAATTGGCAATGACCATAAACACCACATTGAGGACGGTATTGGTCTCCACCCAGCCCAGAAAAGACTGCCAGGAGTCGGGCGGATTGGGCAGATGCTGAAACCGCACAAAAAGGTAGTCCAGAAAACTTTCCAGCAACACAAACCCGGACAGATAAATCAGGTTGATCAGTAAAAAATAGGTGATATTATTTTTTTTCAGATACCGGGGCAGGAGCAAATGAGCATATGAGTAGATCATCGCAGCATTGAGCAGAATGCCATAGGAAATGAACCACAGATTTTGCCGGGGAGAAAATACAGGCAATAAAAACCGCCCTACCCCTACGGGTTCGGGAGCCAGGAGATAATAAGCTCCGGCCCACATCACAAAGTGAACCCAGACGTAAATATATTTTGGCCGCATGCACCTGTTCTTGGCCGAAAGCTACAAAACCCGGCGTAGGCGGGCAAGCCTGCATGTCGAATAATCACAGCTGTTTGCCGAGGAAACCTCCCACCTTAGCGAAAGGTGCATCAATCAGTGTTATCCTTTGGCAGAATTTGGAGTATAAACCTGTATATCCACTATTTTTAAACCATACATGGACTTACGAAAACCCATCCTTCTCCCGCTGATCGTTGTGCTGGTATGCATGGCTTCTCATGCACCCGGTCAGACGAGCGAAGAGGGCGTATATCTCGCCATTACCCCCCACGCAGAATTGTACAGGGAAAAGGCTGACCAGGAACAAAAAAAACAAAAAAAACCGCTGCCCTGCACACAGTGTATATGTGCCCCCCAGCAAAAATGCAAACCACAACCCAAATCAAATAATACAACAACCGAAAAATCCGGAAATCCTGCCAAAAATCAGGATGACCGATAAATCTTTCTCCATAATAAAGCCTTTTGAGCGTCGGGTACATTTTTTGTACTGACGCTTTTTTTATGGGGATTCGCAGCGGGGTTTGGCGGATTACAATTTTTTTTAATTATATTTCACCTCTCCAAAAGATCAGGGATAAAACATAGTTCAATATTCGACAAAACCGGCTTCTTATGCATCTGCGTGAAGTAGAAACTACCAATTGCTGGATATCGTGGGGTGATGACCAGATTCTCAGGCTCACCACCAAACCTCAGACTCAAAGCACCCTCGAATCGGTGATTGAGGAGCATGAGGCCATCAAAGAACTGATCGGTTCTCAGCGGGTAGTCATGCTCACCGATATTCGCAATATGGTTTCAGCTACTCCTGAAGCACGGGCTTATACCAATTCAAAGGAACTGGCAAATACCTATCTGGCCGTAGGGCTTCTGGTCGGAAATGTTTTCAGTCGTGTAATTGGAAGTTTTATCCTCGGCATCAATAAGCCTGATTACCCTGTCAGATTATTTACAGACGAACAATCGGCAGTCCAATGGTTAAAGCAGTTTCAGGCATGAATGATACATCTCAGGAATTGAAAATTCAGCGGATTCTGGAGCAAATCCTTCAACTAGCTTCCGGAAACCTTCATGTACGGGGCATCCCTGAAAATGCCAACGACCAGATGGATGGGATCATTCTGGGACTCAACATGCTAGGAGAGGAAATGCTCAAAAGCCGGGAAAAACTGGAGAATCAGGCCATTGCACTTGAAGGCCTGGTACAGGAAACCGTCGAAGCCAACGCATTGCTCACCAAAGAAATCGCAGAAAGGAAAAAAGCTGAAAAGGTTATCAGGAAGCTGAATCAGGATCTTGAAAACAGGGTACAACTTCGTACAGCTCAGCTCCAGCGAGCCAACGAAGAGCTTGAAGCCTTCTCCTACTCAGTGGCTCACGACCTGAGAACCCCCCTGCGCAGTATCCTTAGCTACAGTCAGCTTGTCCTGCGCAGACATGCCGACAACCTCTCCCCGGAAGCAAGTCACTACCTCAGGGTCATTCAGACCAATACCCATGAGATGGGACAGCTAATTGATGATCTGCTTACCTTTTCTCTTCTCAATCAGAAAAGCATTAATCACCAGAAAATCAATGCCAGCTATCTGGTCTCCAGCCTGATCTATTCCTATAAAAGTGAACCCCAGCACGAAAAAATCACCTGGGAAGTGGATAATCTCCCCGAAATTTTTGCAGACCGTACCCTCATCAAACAGGTGTTTACCAATCTGCTCTCCAATGCTGTAAAATTCAGCCACAAAAAAAATCATCCTGAAATTCAAATCCGTTGCAAAAGTGATGGAGAATATTATATATTTCACATTCAGGATAACGGAGTGGGGTTTGATATGCAATTTAAAGATAAACTATTTGGCGTTTTTCAGCGCCTGCATGAAAAAGAAGAATTCGAAGGTACCGGTGTCGGACTGGCAATCGTACAACGCATCGTCGAGAGGCACAAAGGAAAAATCTGGGCCGACTCACAACCCGGAGAAGGCGCTTCTTTTTATTTTTCTATTCCTCAGAATATTCCTATAAATTTGTAACCCATGGAACCCAAAACGGTTGATATTCTGCTTGTCGAAGACAACGCTTCCGATGCCGAGCTGATACAGATCAGTCTCGAAGAACAGCAGTTGTTTCCTATTCTCTCTATTGTCAGAGATGGAGAAAAAGCGCTCGATTATGTATTTGGCCGAAAAGAATTTAGCGACAGGCAGGGAGAAGAAAATCCAAAACTTATCCTTCTCGACCTTAAACTGCCTAAAATCAATGGCATAGAAGTGCTCCATTCTATCAAATCTTCGCCCGAAACCCGCAGCATACCAGTGGTAATTCTCACCTCGTCTGCTCACAGTAAAGATATTGAAGAATGTTACCGGCTGGGGGCCAACAGCTATATCGTAAAACCGATTGGCTTCGACGAGTTTAGCAAAATTATTACCCATACAGTCAACTACTGGCTGAAAATCAACTACCCCATCTAACCTGTCTCTGGTAAATGAAAAGAATTGCAAATCCGTACATTTTCTCCGGCATTGCCTTTTTTCTGACTGTTTTTCTGCTTTTTTCAATGCCGGGCTGCGGTGTTGAAAATAAGGAAAACCTGCCCGATGGGCTTTATGCCGAAATCATCACCAATAAAGGCCCCGTTACCTGCCGACTGGAATTTGAGAAGGTCCCGCTGACCGTCGCCAATTTTGTCGCGCTCTCGGAAGGGAAAATGGAAAATACCTATAAACCTATGGGGGAAGCTTATTATGACGGGCTTACTTTCCACCGTGTAATCGATAACTTCATGATCCAGGGCGGCGACCCGCTCGCCAATGGCATGGGCGGCCCCGGTTATAGTTTTGCAGATGAGTTTCATCCTGACCTCCTCCACAATGTCGCAGGTACGCTTTCTATGGCCAACTCCGGCCCATCTACCAATGGCAGCCAGTTTTTTATCACTCACAAAGCGACCCCCTGGCTGGACAACAGGCACTCTGTTTTCGGTTATGTTACCCGCGATATGGCCACCGTTTACAAAATTGTCCAGGGAGATACCATTCAACATATCAATATTATCCGCATAGGTGCGGCTGCCGAAGCATTTGATGCAACCGCCGTATTCCGTGAAAAAGGAGGCGTCCCTGCCGCTGCCCATCCATGATACAAGCCGTAATTTTTGACATGGACGGAGTCCTGATCGATTCCGAGCCTTTCTGGAGAGAAGCCATGATCGCCGCTTTCCATCGTATAGGTGTTACCCTTACCGAAACCCAGGCAACCGAAACCATGGGCATCCGCATCAACGAAACCGTCGCCTACTGGTATCAGCGATTTGCCTGGAAAAATCATACGGTTGAGGAGGTCGTGGAAGATATTCTCCAGGGAGTCGTAGCCATCATCCGCTCAAGAGGAGAAATTAAAGAAGGCGTGGCAGAATTCATGGACTTTCTGGCTCAAAAGCAAATTCCGATGGCAGTAGCCTCCTCTTCCGCTACCCGCGTCATTGATGCAGTCCTCGATACACTGGGAATCCGCGATAAATTTACTGTAATAAAATCCGCCGAATTCGAACCACTGGGCAAACCGCATCCTGCTGTATTTCTCCTTACTGCCGAAGCCCTGGGCGTTAATCCTGCGCACTGTCTTGTCATTGAAGATTCACTCAATGGCATGATCGCAGGCAAAGCCGCCCGAATGAAAACCATTGTGGTACCCGAACCGCTCGTCGCCGCCAGACCCGAATTTGCGCTGGCAGATAAAAAGCTGACTTCCCTGAGTGAAATTGATCCACAACTGTGGAAAGCGCTTGGTGGAGAATAATTGCACATGTGCTGATCCTGTTATTTCTACACTTATTTTACGGCTTTTCTCCGCTGATTTTCGGATTGTAGGGGTTGTTTTGTAAATTGGCGCCCCTGATCAAAACCTATGATTCTTCTTACAGGTGCTACGGGTTTTCTTGGAAAGTATATCGCCGACGAACTTTTATCGGCAGGGCATGAATTGCGTGTGCTGGTGAGAAACCCCGATTCCCGGCAACTTCCCTGGGGAAATCTGGTCGAAGTAGCCGAAGGCGATGTACTGGATATTCTCTCCCTGGAAAAAGCTGTCGAAGGCGTGGACTATGTCATCCATGCCGCTGCAATCGTCAGCTTCTGGCGCAAACAGCGCGAAGAGGTGATGAAAATCAACGTAGAAGGCACCGCCAATGTGGTCAATCTCTGCAAAGATGCCGGTGTGCAAAAACTGGTTCATATCAGCTCTATCGGTGCCCTTGGCCGCACCAATGACGGTTCGCCCATCACAGAGCAGACGGTCTGGAAACCCGAACACGCAAAGTCTGGTTATGCCCTTTCAAAATATCGCGCAGAAATGGAAATTTACCGCGGGATTTCGGAGGGGTTAAATGCCGCGATGATCAATCCCGGCGTCATTATCGGTGCAGGAGACTGGACACAGGGTCCGCCCAAAATGTTTTCTGTGGTGAATAAAGGACTTCGGTTTTATCCCCACGGCGGTACGGGCATTGTGTCAGCGGAAGACGTAGCAAGAGCCGCGCGTCTGGTTATGGAAAAGGACGTGCCGGAAGGAGAACGTTACATCCTCGTGGGAGAAAACATAACTTTCAGGGAACTTTTCTCCAAAATCGCACTCCACCTCGGAAAAACGCCACCCAAATGGGGCATTCCCAACTGGCTCTCGCTGAATGTAGGACGGGTTTCGGAAGTGATCTCCCGAATCAGCGGCAGGCCTCCCATTGTCTCGCTTGAGAGTATGAGAAGCAGCACCAATTCCCGTATATTTGACGGAACCAAAATTGAAAAACTGGGGTTTTCCTATACGCCGATAGAAGAAGTAATCGCTGGGGTTGCGAAGCAGTTTTTGGAGGGGGAGTAAAGAAATTATTGAATATTGTTGAGCCTGTTCACTGAACTGTGTCAGGGCTAATCAGTTTTTTCAGTCCCAAAATTAAATGTTGGAAACTGGCAGATTGATTGTTGTTGATATTCATGTACCTGGGGATTTCTCGCGCTGCATACGACTTACTGAAGTTTTTAGTGATTCCTTCAAGTTCCTTTGAACCAAACACTATATCTGGATTGCGGTATTTAGCTTTTTTCTCAAATTTGGCCGCTTTAATTTCAGGATAAACTGCCTCAATAGCCTGGAAATCACCGAGATACCAGTTTTCCAGCTCTCTGCAGGCAATTCTTATAACAACAGGGATGTCTGAATTGCACAGAGCCTGAAGGTCTTTTTTAGAATTAGGCAGTCGTTTGAATCCTGATCGTGTACAATAAGAACTTTTACAGGATAAGGATACAGGGGATAGGCCTTCATTTTTATGGGAATAGATTTTTTTTAGATGACTTTTTCCTTCATGTGGCCGAATGAAACAATTTACATCCAACTGGTAATCTTCTGGCAAAATTTTTGGCAGGATTTCCCGGAGAAAAATTTCCATAGACGACTCTTCAGTCAAAATTTCCAGTACCTGTGAATTCATGTTTACCGGGATTACTTCCTTTAAAATAGTTCTCTTTCCACAAGTAACCCAGTTTATCTCCTGCTTCATATAGGGTCACAATCTCGGGATAGTCGGATGCTCTTAATATTGCGGAATACCCATTTTCTTTGACGATCCAGTAAGTTTCCTCTGGTTTAGCACTATTTAAGAGGTCTGGTGAGTGAGAGGAAACAAAAACCTGCCCACCTTTTTGCATATTGCCGGAATTCATCTAATAATTCAGGAAGAAGACTTGGATATAATTGATTTTCAGGTTCTTCTATGCATAGCAATGGGTGTGGGTTAGGGTCATTTAACAAGATCAGATAGGCAAACATTTTAATGGTTCCATCTGACACATAGTTTGCAATAAATGGATCTTTAAATGACCCATCCTGAAGCGAAGGACGATTCTCCCATCAACCGTAGATTCTGCCGTTACATCTTTTACACCAGGCACACGGTGTTTCATTTTCTCCAGAATATCTTTAAATAGATCTGGGTGATTCTCAAAAATATATTGGGCAACCAATGGAAGATTTTCTCCGGTAGGGGATAGATGCTCTGCATAGCTTGCTTCTCTACTGGGGCGGGCTTCTGAAATATGAAAATCAGATACATGCCAGTTTTCAATAAAATTTCTGAAAGCACTAGCAGCCTTAAATCTTTCAAATTGCCCTAACCCTTTATCGCCAGGATATCAGGAGACCCCAATTTCTGTTCCTCTCTGTCAAGCTCTTCATCCGGTTTGTCAAAGTCTTCTTCATTGGTAATTGCGTATCCACTTCCCCTTGAAAAATCGAGAAAATGATAAGGAGATCCATAGCACCTCTTTGTATCTTAATATTTCCCGCTCAATAATAGGCCTTCCTTTTTCTTCGCCAATTTCTAACCGATAAGTAACAAGACGGTTTTTACCAGCTATTGAAAGCCTGAATTGGAGCTCTATTTCAATCCATCCCTGCTGCCCTCGTGTAATCACTTCTTTAAATCCCCCCGTTTTAGTAAAGCCTGCCGGATATTATTTTTAAAGAATCACTCAGGAAACCAAATGCATCGAACAGGGTCGTCTTCCCCACACCATTTGCTCCTACAAAAATGGCGAGTTCTGACAGATTATTTATTTCGAGATTTTGAAACGCTTTAAAGTTTTTGAGTTTTATACTTTCTATTTTCATATGCTATCTACGTTTCACCACTTTCCATTTACACGTTCGAATTTTATTCCAATATAGATATTTCTTTTTAATACGGCAGATCATTTAACGGTTTTGCTGAATTTACTGTAAGCCAGGAATCCTATTAATAAGAGAATATTTATGATTGCACCAGACAGGCCATACTTCCATAATAGAGGACTGACTGCCTCCGGCTCCGGTCGGGCATAATCTACCACGTAGATTTTTTCTACCGGCCAGGTCTCCCGAAACACCTCCTTCCGGAGGGAGTCGGTCATACCAATGATGCTGTTGGCAATTTCGGCTGAATAGCCGGGATCGCCACTGGTGACAGCTATTTCGATCGATAAAAGTGCTGTGCGAAAAACAACGATATCAACCGCAGAAATATCGCCAAACTTTTTCTCCAGCGCGTCCCCTACCCTTTCAGACCGCAACAACTGAACCACGCGATCGGTATATAACTCAATGCCCAGCCTTGAGTTGTGAACGAAGGTGAGGGTGTCGGGAAAACGCGCAGGGTAAATAATTCCGCCTGAGGTATAGCGTGGCGGCACAAACCAGGCGATGACCACACCTGCAAGGCATCCCGCCAGAGCCGCCAGTAGCAGCGTTTTCCACCGGGTACAAAAAAAAACCAACAGCCTTTCGAGATCTTTACTTTCCCGTTCAAATGTCTCCATTCCGTTTGCCTTTCCAATTCAGAAGCCAAAAGATAATTACTCCGCGGGAATAATTTCTATATTTGCTTTCCAAAACTATGAGAATATCCAAGACCACTCAGGAAAAGCTTCAGTCCCTGCTCAAAGATCAGGGATATGTCATACGCTATGAACGAGGCAACTTTCACGGAGGTTATTGTATTGTAATGGATCAGAAGACCATTATTGTTAATAAGTTTCACCCGCTGGAGAGCAAGATTTCCACCCTTCAGGAAATTATAAGACAAATTTCGCTGGATGAATCGCTCTTATCCGAAGATCAGAAAAAGCTGGTAAAACAGATTATGACAGGAACGGAAGACTGACAATTATGGAGTTTACATTTCTCGGAACAGGTACTTCGCAGGGGGTTCCGGTCATCGGCTGCCCGTGTGCGGTTTGCGCGTCCACCAACCCCCATGACAAACGGCTTCGCTGCTCCGGGTTGCTTACTTCGGACGAAACGATCCTCGTGATCGATACCGGCCCTGACTTCAGGGAACAAATGCTGCGCGAAAAGGTAAACCGCCTCGATGCCGTGGTTTATACCCACGCCCACCGCGACCATGTCGCCGGGCTGGACGATGTGCGGTCCTACAATTTTCTTCAGGGAAAAGATATGCCCGTTTATGCAGACCAGGAAACGCTCGGCCACCTGAAACGCGAGTTTTATTATATTTTCGAAAATGACACCTACCCCGGTGTGCCCCGGCTGGAGATTCATCCTATCGACGACCGCCCGTTTAAGGTTGGGGATATAAACCTGATACCCGTCCCGGTAAAACACGGAAAAATGGACGTACTGGGGTTTCGGATTGGCCCGTTTGCCTATATAACCGATGCCAGCTATATTCCTGAATCCTCTATGGAAATCCTGACAGGAATCAAATTTCTGGTGCTCAATGCATTGAGAATAGAACCCCATCACTCGCATTTTAATCTGGAAGGTGCATTGGAAATCGTGGATAAACTCAAGCCCCAAAAAGCATTTTTTATTCATATCAGCCATCTGATGGGGATTGAGGCGGACATCACAGGATTGTTGCCGGAGGGGGTCGAACTGGCTTATGACGGACAGAAAATTGTTTGGTAAGGGTAAATTTTCATAATTTATTAATCCCCATACGACCAAACTATCTGACTGAAACCCCTATATTTGCTCACATAATCACCAAAACCTTATACCCATGACCAAAAAAAGTACTTTTCTTTTCGTATTGGGGCTGGTTTTTGGAGCTTATTCCGCATTTGCCCAGTGTTCGGATATATTTTTCTCCGAATACATCGAAGGTAGCGGAAACAACAAGGCTCTGGAAATCTATAACCCAACAGATGTCGCCATTGACCTCAGCAATTATGAGTTGTACCGGTTTAATAACGGTAGCGTAATCGCCGGCGATTCACTTGTAATTCCACATGTGCTTGGTGCCGGAGAAGTTTATGTTATCGCTAATGCCAGTGGTGACCCGATTATTCTGGCTCAGGGCGACACTACACATTCCATGACATTTTACAACGGAGATGATGTGGTGATGATTGTCAATCACGCTACAGGTGATACGGTCGATGTAATCGGTCAGCTTGGCGTTGACCCCGGTACCAACTGGCCTGTGGGTACCGGTGCCACCAGCGAGTTTACCCTCGTGCGTATGGCCTCCGTGAATGCAGGCACCAAAGACTGGGCTGCAGGAGCAACTCAATGGGATGTATTTCCGCAGAATACTTTTGACTCCCTGGGTTCTCACACCATGACTCCCTGTAGTATCGTAACCCCCGGCAGCGGTTGTACTTCGGATATTTTCTTTTCTGAGTATATCGAAGGAAGTGGAAACAATAAAGCAGTAGAAGTATATAACCCCTCTGACACCGTTGTCAACCTCGGTGTTTATAAATTCTACCGGTACAACAATGGCTCGGTGATCGCTTCTGACTCACTGTTTATCAATCACACCCTCGCTCCGGGAGAAGTGTATGTTATCGGAAATGCCAGCGGAGATCCCCTGATCCTTGCCCAAAGCGATACTACCCACTCCTTTACTTTCTACAACGGAGATGATGTGTTGCTGATTCTCAATACAGTAACCGGCGATACGACAGACGTGATTGGTGAACTGGGTGTTGACCCCGGCACCAACTGGCCCGTAGGTACAGGTGCTACCAGCGAGTTTACCCTCGTGCGCATGGCTTCTGTCAATGCAGGTGTAAATGACTGGTCGATCGGTGCTACGCAGTGGATGGTTTTCGCCCAAAATGCATTTGACTCTCTGGGTGCACATACCATGACCCCCTGCTCATCGGTCAACCCCGGCAATGACAGCACAGGTTGTACTACCGATATTTTCTTCTCCGAATATATCGAAGGAAGCAGCAACAACAAGGCGCTGGAAATCTTCAATCCTTCAGACTCCATTGTTGACCTTACCAACTATACCATTTACCGCTACGGAAACGGTTCGCCCACACCTACTGATACCTTCGAACTTTCAGGTACACTGGCTCCGGGCGCCGTTCATATTTCTGCTAATAATGCAGCTGATCCGCTGATCCTTGCTCTGGCCAATGACTCAATTGGCTTCCCGGGTGTAATCACATTCAACGGTGACGATGCCATGGCTCTGCTCAACGAAGCAACCGGCCTGCTTATTGACGTAATCGGAGAAATTGGCAACGATCCGGGCACCAACTGGCCCGTAGGCGCAGGTGCCACCAGCGAATTTACTCTCGTGCGGATGCCTTCCATCAATGAAGGAACCACTGACTGGGCGATCGGCGCTACGCAATGGCTGGTATTCCCACAAAATACCTTCGACAGCCTGGGTGCTCATTATATGATTCCCTGTAATGCCCCGGTTCCCGATTCTCCTTCCGTATCTTTTGCCCCTACTTCAGCTAATGTAAGTGAAGGCGCAGGTACAGCTTCATTTGATGTTGTTATCACCAACGGTGGTGTCGATACGGTTGCAGTAGATGTCGTTTTTGATGCGGTAAACTCGACGGCAACTTTAGGTGTGGACTTCACCTGGAGCGATACAACTATCGTTTTCCCCGCCAATGCTACCAGCCCGATTTCACTCAGCGTGGTGCTGATTGACGATGCCGATGTAGAGTCTGATGAGACCATTGTCGTTAACCTCATCAACCCAACCAACGGATCGCTGATCGGTGCAGGTACTTTTACCCTCACGATCAATGACAATGACTACCTCGAATACCCCATCGGCCTTATTACCGCTGATGCTGACGGCGACGGACAAGCAGACTCCCTCGGCGTAAAATGTCAGGTTCGCGGAATCGTCCACGGCATTGACCTTCAGGGCGGAACCAATCCATCTGTTCTCTTTACGATGATTGATTCTACCGGTGGTATCGCCGTATTCAGTTCCAACAACTTTGGATATGTCGTAACCGAAGGGGACGAAGTACTTGTTCAGGGTGTAGTCGGCTCCTTCAACGGACTAGCAGAGTTTACCCCTCCAGACAATATTATCCTCGTTTCGCAGGGCAACCCGACCGTTACCCCCACAGTGGTGACAACGCTCGACGAAACCACTGAAAACGAACTGATTACTATCGAATGTCTTAGCATGATAGATCCTTCTCAGTGGCCCTCCACAGTAGGTGGCAGCGTAAACATTGATATGACCAACGGCGTGGATACTTTTGTGGTTCGCATCGACAGTGATGTGGATATCAACGGTGCACCTGCTCCTGTCGGAAAATGGTTGACAGTAACCGGCCTGGGTGGTCAGTTTGACGCTTCTTATCCCTACAATGATGGCTATCAGCTTCTGCCGCGGTATATTGCTGATGTAACCGAAAACGCCGACCCGGTGGTGACTTTTGACGAATCTGCCGTTTCTGTAGATGAATCTGTAGGTACAGTCAGCATCGGACTTTCCCAGGCAGATGGTAATCCCGATACCACGGAAGTTACCATTTCCGTTGACGCTTCCTCCACGGCTACAGATCTCGTCGATTTTACCCTTTCTGCAAATACATTTACCCTTACCGGGTGTGGGACAGACTCAGCTGCTGTTTCTGTTGTGATTACAGATGACACAGATGTGGAAGGAACCGAAACAGTGGTACTTGTCATTACTTCCGTTACCAATAATGCAGTGGTAAGTACCGATACGGTGGTCATCACCATCTCCGAAACAGATGCGATCAGCGATCTTCTGCCCGAAGGGGCTGTCAGCCTCTACCCCAATCCGGCCAAAGACCAGATTTTCTGGAATTCAGATTACCGCATCGAATCCATGGTAATCACCAATCTGGTAGGTCAGGAAATCGTGTGCAAAGCCAATCCCGACGCCAGCGGATCGATGGAAATTTCAAGTCTGCCCAATGGCGTGTATATGGTACGTATGCATACCGCAAAAGGCATCTGGATGCAAAAGTGGGTGAAAAACTAACCCGCTGACTAAAAACCAATTCTGATTTCCGGGATGATAAAGATCGGGCAACTGATTTTTATCATCCCGGTTCTTTTTTTTTTGCCCCATATTATTTTCCGAGGCAACCATTTAAAAAAAATGCCCGTCCCGGTAAAAATTAAATTAGCATTGGGGGAGACCAGTCCGGACAACAGACTAAAACATCTGGTTGACGACTGCCGGAAAGGAAAACTGGACAGCCAGAAAGAGTTGTATAAACAATTCTATGGCTACGCCATGGGTATATGTTTGCGTTATTCACAAAACAGAGAAGAGGCCAAAGAGATTGTAAATGATGGATTCCTGAAGATTTTTGCGCACATCAGAGACCAACGGGAAGAGCGTTCTTTTAAAGCATGGTTGCGGAAAATAATGATTCATGCCTCCATTGATTATTTCCGGCGGAATGAAAAATATTACGGGCAAAGTGAAATTTCACCTTTTATAAAAGACCTGTCTGTCACTGATGGGAACGCTGCCCTCTCGGAACAGGAAATCCTGCGGCTGGTTCAGCTCCTGCCACCCGCGTATCGGATGGTTTTTAATCTTTACGCCATTGAAGGCTATAAACACCATGAAATCGCAGAAATGACGGGCACCACGGTGGGAACTTCCAAATCCAACCTGGCCAAAGCCCGCCTCAGACTGAAGGAAATGCTCTATACTATAGACCGGGACAGATTCGAAAAATATGGATGACAATCAACTCGACAAATTCTTCCGGGATCAAATTGGAGACTTTGAGGAGGCTCACTTCGATGAGTCGGCCTGGGAGGCGATTGCACCAGCAGTACAGACATTGACGCCCCGACCCTACCGGTATCGGTTTTGGGGGAACTGGCCGGTTGTTGGCGGGGCCGTCATTCTTTCTTTTCTTTTGGGTGGAATGGGATATGTTATTTTCCACCAAAGCCGTGAACTGAATACGCTAAAAAACCAATTATCTTTACCAAAGCCCGAAAACACAGATACCCTCTGGTGCGAAAATGTAATTTTTGATACGCTATGGGTTCCCGTCTTCCTACCCAATTCGGGCCAGTCAGGCGTGTACGTATTCCCAGGGTATTCCAATACAAGTTACGATTCACCCATATCCGCATCCTTACCCAGTGGCCACACCATGGGACTCCTCTCAGACAGAGACACCATTGTGCAGGGTGATGCAGCTATCGTCCTTCCCGATGCCGAAGATATTGTACTATGGGTACAAAATCCGGCCACGCATTCCGACTCCGTTGCTGAAATTGAACAACGCCCCGGGTTGCCGCCTGCGTTATCCCTTGAAAAACAAAAAAAGAACAAGAAGCCCATTATCTCCGGAATTAAAGCTGGTTTGTTTACCGGTCTTCAATTGGGCATGGTAAAAAACGGCGAGCACGGGGGCGTCCCGGTGATTGCTGCTGAGGGTGAGTTAGCGTTTAATCCTCAATGGTCTGTGATCACACAGCCGGGGTTTTCGCCCATCAATTACGAAATGCACCTCAATCCCTTTCAGCCGGGGTTTGATATTATTTACGATAATCTCCCCAATAAACCCATGCTGGAAGAGCCGGCGAATTTGTATGAAATAAAAATGCATGGCTCCTGGATTATGCTTCCGGTGGGCGTAAAGCACACTTTCTTTCCCGAAAAAAACATTCGCCCCTATGCCTACGGAGGTGTGATGGCGATAAAGGTACTCCATCAGAACTTTGTATATGAGTATCTGAACAACAATGTCGGCCAGACTATGATTGCGCCTACCGGACCTAGCCCCTGGACAGTCAACAGCATATTTTTGGGGGGAGGGATGGAAACCACATTCAGTAAACACTGGATGGCCGCTCTCGAAATGCGATACAGCCCGCCAATTGCAGGCCAGGGAGCAGAAAAAAGGTTATACCAGCTCTTCGGTGCACAGGTAGGGATGGGCTATATTATTAAATAAATTCGCCGGGCAACCTTTTTGAATTTGGCTGCGTCCCGGTAACAATTCTCCCCCATTTATTTCAGATTGTGAAAAAAGGCAACAAGAACTGCCCGATTCTTACATCTGCCGACATATTACGAAAGCATAATAATTCCCCCATTTATGCACGCGTTCAGAACTTAATTACCATAACCTGTTTATGAAAAACCACTTGCAACTTTTCCTGCTCTTAATGATTCTCGGGGGTATTTTATCTTTTTCTTCGTGCAAACACCGATGGTGGGGCCCCGACCCTCAGCCAGATCCGATCGGGGACACCGGGGGCGGTGGCGGAACCGGCGGTGGCGGCACTGATCCGACCGGTCGTGTATGTGATCCTGACTCTGTTTATTTCGAACAGGAGGTACTCCCGCTACTGGTCTCCAACTGCGCTATTTCGGGTTGCCACGATGCCCAGTCTCATAAAGAGGGTATCACCATTACCTCTTATGCCACGCTTACCAAAAAATCAGAAATGGTGAGACCGGGCAAACCATCGGAAAGCAAATTAGTCAAAGTCATCAAGACCAATAACAACGGGGATGTCATGCCGCCGCCGCCTTATCCCAAAATGACTGCGGCACAAATTGCCCTGATCGAAAAATGGATAACCCAGGGCGCACAAAACAACAGTTGTGTCTCCGGGTGCGACACCACCAATATTCCGGGTTATGCTGCTGTTATTCGACCCATTATTGAAAATAAATGTTTGGGCTGCCATAGCGGAAACAGCCCGCAGGGTGGTATCAGTTATTCATCCTATAACGGTGTAAAAGCCACCGCAGACAATGGAACACTTTACGGATCCATCGCCCATATCAGCGGATTCTCCCCTATGCCACAGGGAGGAAACCAACTTCCTGAATGCGAAATCACCCTTATCAAAATGTGGATTGACGATGGCGCCAAAAATAATTAACCTGTTTTCCCTGACGCTTGCTTCTTTTCTGGTACTTTCAGGTCTGAGCGGTTGTTATTATGACAACCGCGATGATCTGGAACCATTTCTCAGCGCTGGTGCACTGAGTTGCGATTCGACAGCGGTTTCCTATCAGGCCGATATAGTGCCTGTTCTTCAGGCCAATTGTATCTCCTGTCACAGTGCCTCCATCGCCTCCGGGGGCATCAATCTCGACGGATTTGCCAGGGTAAAAGCACAGGCTGCAAATGGCAAACTCCTGGGAACCATCAACTTTAGCAATGGGTATATCCCCATGCCCCCGGGGGGAGCCAAACTCCCTTCCTGCGATATTTCGGCTATTGAATCGTGGATACAGGCAGGTACGCCTGATAACTAAACCTTATGACCAGATCGAAAAAAAACCTTGTTTATACCTTTGCCTTTTGGATTCTGACAGTTCTCTCCCTCAGCGCTTTTGCCCAGAAAGAAAATGTGTATCAGACCTTTCGCGGTACCCGCGTTGTCAATGGCCATTCGGTTGAAACCCAGCGGGAAGGAGAACTGGAAATGATCATTGCGCACAGATTTGGCCGCGTCAATGGCGGGCCTTATGAGCTCTTCGGGCTGGATCAGGCAACCATGCGTATCGGACTCGAATATGGGGTAAAAAACTGGCTTTCCGTGGGGGCAGGACGCAGTTCTTATGAAAAAACCTACGACGGGTTTATCAAAGCCCGGCTTCTTCAGCAAAAGGTAGGTGGCTGGCCTTTTTCCGTTACCTATATGGGAGGAATGGCTATGCGAACCCTCCATGAATCTGACTCCGTACGCGCTTTGTTTTATACCAACCGGCTGTTTTACACCCATCAGATGCTGATTGCCACAAAGATTGGGGACCGGTTTTCGTTTCAGGTATCGCCTACTCTGGTTCACCGCAACTTTACCGAAAGCCGGGCAGAATTAAATGATGTGAAAGCGATTGGGTTTGCCACAAGGCTGAGGTTAAACAAAAACATCGCCCTCGTGGGAGAGTATTATTATATTCTTCCCAACCAGCTATCAGACTTGTACTTTAGCCCGGCGGGAATTGGCATTGACATCGAAACCGGCGGGCACGTCTTTCAGCTTCACTTCACCAATTCCCGCGGCATGACCGAGCGGTTTTTTATTCCTGAGACTACGGGTAATGTTCTGCGGGGAGATATTCACTTTGGATTTAATATGGCAAGAACCTTTAAACTCAAAGGAAGATGGTATTGATAATCAGATATTTTTCAGCGCTTCTGGTATTTCTGTTTGCGGGGAATCTGCATCACCCGGCGACTGTCGGGGAGGATTGGGACGAATATACCCCTGTACAGGAAGTACTGGAGACTTTAGGCGAATCAGCACCGGCGCACCGCCTGCCGGGAGAAAGTGCACAGGCACTGATGATCATTAAGCAGGGCGAAGATATCGTCAAAAGAGGGCGCACCATCGGGCCCAATGGCAAGCTATCGCCTTATGTCAGCAAATACTTCATTTGTACCAACTGTCATAATATCGAACAGGAGGATCCCGATCTCACCAGTCGCGATCCTGAGTTGCGGCTTATCTATGTCCGGGAAAAAAACATTCCCTTTTTGCAGGGAACTACTTTTGACGGAATCGTAAACAGAGAATCGTGGTACAATGATGATTATGTCAAAAAATACGGCGATCTGGTAAAACCTGCGCATGAAGACCTGCGGGAAGCCATTCAGCTTTGTGCCGTCCAGTGCTCACAGGGGCGCCCGCTGGAAAGTTGGGAAATGCGCGCCGTGCTTGCCTATTTCTGGTCGCTGCAGTTTACCCTGGGTGATTTACAACTCTCTGATCATGAGATGGCGCAGCTACGGGCAGGGTCATCCAATATGGCCCATTATGCGTCGCTGCGCACACTTATCAGAAGCAAATATCTTCAGACTTCTCCGGCGCATTTTGCGGATGCTCCCCCTGACAAGGACAAAGGTTACGGGCTGGAGGGCGATCCTGAAAAGGGAAAGGCCCTGTACGAACTCAGTTGCCTGCATTGTCACAATGCCAACGGCGTATCTGAGTATGTACTGGACCATTCCGAAATGTCATTCAGAAACCTTGAAAAAAAGATTCCGAAAGACAGTCATTATTCTCTGTACCAGATTGTGCGTTACGGCACATGGGCACAACCCGGACACCGTCCCTATATGCCACATTATCCGCTGGAGCGAATGAGCAATCAGCAAATTGAGGACTTGCGGGCATACGTAGAACAAATGTCCATGTAGCGAATCAGTTTCCGGCTTCAGCTACGGTAAAATCAACGGCCATTTTATCCCAACTGAGGGTTACTGTTCCGTCTGCAGCGATGTCAAATTTCAGCCTTTCCGCCGACTCATCCAGGGGGTGAGTTTTGGCGCTTACGCGAAGTACATCTTTGGATTCGTCGTATTCATAGGCGCCCCACTGATCGGCAACAGAATTGAAAACAACGGTCCAGTCTCCTTCTGTGGGAATGGTAAACAGCCCATATCTGCCTGCGGGAAGCGCCTGCCCGTTGATGGTTACATTTTTGTCAGCGGTAAAGGTAGTGGCTTCGTTGGCTCCTGTACGCCATACTTCTCCGTAAGGCACGAGGTCGCCCCAGATGGTACGGCCTTTGACCGCAGGGGAGCTGTAATCGATGGTTACGGTGGCGCCACCTATGGTGCTGGTAGCTACCGCGGGCGGACTGGGGCGGTTGGATTTGTCTTCTGCGGGTTCGGTAGCGTCCGTATTTTCACTGACAGTTTCCTCTTCGGTTGCGGTTTTGGTTTCGCCGCAGGAAGAGAAAAAGAAAAGAAAACCGGTAAGGCTTAAAATTGTTAGGATGTTGAATACTTTTGTCATAGTAAAATTCATTACGATTATAGAAATAGGCATTCTGATTCTTCCGAAAGTTAGGAAATAGTTGAGAAATCAAAATAAAGTAATGATGAATTTAAGCGAAACCTCTAATCTGCCGGGTTCCGGGCGCCTGAAATACCAGGATTTTCTGCCTGAATTTGTATATGGCGGAATCGATGGCAGCGTGACAACTTTTGCTGTTGTTGCCGGTTCTGCCGGTGCAGACCTCGACATTTCGATTATCCTTATTCTGGGCTTCGCCAATCTGCTTGCCGACGGGTTTTCCATGTCTGTCGGTGCCTACCTGTCAACCAAAACAGGAAAAGAAAACTACGAAAAACACCGAAAAAAAGAATACAGGGAAATCCAGGAAATACCTGAATCGGAAGAGGAGGAAATACGCCAGATTTACCGGGAAAAAGGATTTGAAGGGGAATTGCTCGAAAAAGTGGTAGCGGTCATTATCTCCGACAAAGACCGTTGGGTGGATGTCATGATGAAGGACGAACTGGAAATGATCCCTGAAAAAAAATCACCCCTTCTTATTGGCACCGTTACCTTTCTGTCTTTTATCACGGTAGGGCTGGTTCCGCTGATTTCGTATCTCTTTGAAGAACAGGCGAATCAGTCTTCTACGCATTTATTTTTGTTGTCGTGCATCATGACTTCGGTTGCTTTCGTCGGAATTGGATTTCTCAAAGCCACTGTAACCGAAACTTCACGCCTGAGAGGTATAATGGAAACGCTGCTACTGGGCGGATCAGCAGCAGCGGTTTCCTATTTTGTGGGCGATATTCTGGAAAAAATCCTTAGCTAGAAGGTTTATTTCTGACCACAGAGTTCATCATCGGGAAATGAATTCATATAGTCGATATCATCCTGACGGGAAAGTACCCCTACGTTAAGTCCTGTGATTTTAAATTCCTGCCCGACCTTTACCCCGCGCTCATACCTTCCGCCAAATTTTTCAAGCGCGATGCGGGTATAGGTCTGCTTACTTTTGTTGAGAAATTCGATCATATTCTCCTGCCGGTGTTTGATCAGCGGATCTTCACAATACTGCTGGGAATATGTGCTTTTTCCCTCATAGGCGATCCGGCGGTTGTTGTTGATGATGTTGGCGCCGTTGGCGTTGAGCAGCACCGTACTCCCTTCGATGAAGTAGGAAGGCGCCAGCATTTTCATCAGCATCGCCTCAAACTCGTCAGCAGTGCCTTCTCGCAGGATTTTATGCACAAACATAAACACCTCCACATCACTCTGAAATTCTGGTATGACTACAGCGGGCAGGCCTGCCAGCGCTTCGTTTGCCTTGCGCTCAGCGTCTATACTTGCCAGTGTCGGCATTACCCGCAGATCATCGGCACTGTGGGTGGTGCGGGACAACTCATTTTCCTCCTGATTGGACGAAACAAATCCCGGCTTCCACGGACTGGTGATGGCATCGCGATAAAACCGTACGCGGTAAATCGCATCGTATCTGGCTGTCTCGGTATAACTTACTTTCTTTTCATACGAACAGGCGAGATTGATGGAAAAGGAATTGGGCGTATGCCATTCCGATTTTTTGTCCTCTGCAATCCGCAGATTTTCCACCTCGCTGACGATGTCATTGTAGCGGCCCACCAGAAACGAAGAGAGGTTTTGATTTACCATATCCAGCACCTCCTCATTTGTCGGTGTGGGAATACCTTTGTATTCATTCCAGGTGGTAAGGAAACGGTTGAAGGAAAATTTTCCATCCACAATCGTATAGCGGGCAATTCCGCCTATTTCTACGGTTGCATTCGGGTATTCTGCGATTTTTGCATTGCGGTAAACAATGGCGCCGCGCTCCCAGAAATACTGCAGGTACGTGGTACTCCACACCTTTGCGCCATTGGTTTTGGAAAGTTCTACCTTGATTACGCCCGGACTCGTAAGGTCGGCTTTGATCTGAGCATCGGTGGGCTGGGACCATAATTTTCCGCCCAGAATCCCCGCTACCAGAAGAAAAATTTTCAGGTACAGATTCATTGTCTTTGCGATTAACTGAATAGATGGATTAAATTATTTAAAGTGGCGACCAATATTGCCCAGATCAATTACCGTTGTTCCGGACTCGACATATCCGTCGGCGGAGGGATAATAAACGGTGGCATAACTGGTCTCCCCTTCAAAAACGCTTTTGAGTTTAAAGCGGTAACGGCGGTCAAAATTGCAGCCCATATCCAGTTCGCACCGGTTACTTTCGTTGCTGCTTTTGGCCTCCAGAATCAAGTTGGCTTTGTCGCACCGGGTGTTGTTGAAATTCCCGTAATAAATGTTGGCCCAGGTACCGGTTTTGGTTTTGACATCGGATTCGGCAAACTGGATGGTGATTTTTTTCAGGCTTTTGTTTTCCGCCTTAATGGTAATATCGCAGCCCAGAATGCCTACGGGAACGAAGTTTTCATTGACTTCAATTTCACCGAAAGATTCACCGAAAGAGGTTTCAGTGGTTGCAGGTTTGTTTCCCTGGAAACAAATTGCGCACACAAAAAGGGCGCAGAGCGTGGAGAGGGTTTTTACCAAAGTTTTCATTTTGAATGTTTAGTTGTAATTGGATATTCACACTTTGGTATCCCTGATCCGAAAAAACGTAACCTTATTTTTTCCTGAAAAAATAAAAAATAATTAACCCGCCGATCCCAATTGTTCCCACGAGAATTATCAACAAAAAGCCAACCCCGAAATTCCCCTTCACAGGGCTCATATCGCCGACTGCGATGATCCCCGACCAGTAATAGGGGTGCGCAGTCAGATGGTCGGACTGTCTCAGCCAGCGGAGTTTTGCATCTTGCAGTGCTTCATCTTTGGGGTTATTTTCCACCAGTGACTCGTAAAATCGGATCATAATTTCGCCCGTCGCCGCATCATTTACTTCCCACAGCGTATTGACAATACTCGGCGCACCTGCGTACATAAATCCACGTGCAAGACTCATGATGCCCTCTCCGTTTACCAGTGTTCCCGTTCCGGTTTCGCATGCGCTGAGGGTAACGAGGTCTGCATTTAATTCCATTCCAAACAGGTCGAGCACATTTACCGTTTCGCCCGAGGCAAAATCAATGGTAGAAAACATAGGCGAAATATCATTTACCCGGGCATGGCTGGATATATGAATCAGGCGATAGGTTCCCGCTTTATTCAGAAATGCAGACCTGGCAGCAGCGGTGTCCTTGAAGATTTCCCCTCCAGTCAGCCGGGCAATCTTTTCGGTCTCTTCCCTGCTGTACATCAAAGGAGAAAGTGCGGTTTGTGAGGGAGAAAAAAGCGGAGCAAATATGGCCGCTTTCCTGAGATGATCCTGAAGCTTGCGCTCATGGCGGTGCCGGAGCAGCAGCGCAGCCGAATAGTGCCGGGAGATGTTGTACCGGTGAATCAGATAAGGATAGTTGCGGTAAGACCCCTCCTGTGCAGGTGCGTCTGTCAGCAGCGCATCAAAGGGTACATACCCCAATACCCCGTGAGGAATAATCATAAGTTTGGGGGGAAGGCGAAAAGTATCGATCGGGCCAAGCAACAACTGGTACAGTTCGACAGCCATTTTTTCATAGGTTTTTACTGTAACCGAAGATGCCCCGCTTTCGCTGAGGGTGCGAAAAGGCTGGTAAATACTTTCCTGAAAAGCAGAAACCTGCGCAACAATGGAATCAGGCTCGGGCGTTACTTTCCAGATTTTCAGGCTGTCGGTAAGAAGGAAAATATGCAGGCTGCCACCGCCCAGATAATACTCCACAAGACCTGTATTCGGGGGCAGGCCTTCTACAATCGTTGCCATGCCGGGAGGTTCGTACTGGTATTTCAGTTGAAAGTACTGAGGAAAACGGGTATCAAATACTTGTGTCAGAGAATCATACTGCCTGCTGGCATTAAACAGTTGGGAAGACAGTTGGGTGATTTTGTTTTCATCTGGCGGAGATTTCTGGTTTTGGGTGAACAGTGCTTCTTTTAGTTCGGTCTGTTTTTTCCGCAAATCTTTTTCAAAGGCGAGTACTTTTTCGGGAAGGAGACCAAACTTTCGGGCGCGGCTTGCATTGAGGGCTTCGAGTAGCACCAGCGATTTTTGTTTTTCGCTGCATTTAAGGGCGATTTCCAGGTATTTGGGGTCATTTCCGCTGGAAAGATACAGACGGTGAGCGGTGGTGATGGCTTCGCTGTATATTTTTTCTGCGCTCCCTGCCAGGTGAAACTTTGCATCTTCATTGACATATCGCATCCGCATCATGTCCACCAAAGAATCTATCGACAGATAGGTATGAAGCGCGCAGGTTGCATTTTCAAAATTTGGCGGAAGCTCGTTCTGGGTAATTGCCTTCTGGTGAAGAATGTCGAGAAAATCAGAAGATATCGGAAAAACGGAAGCCGGGGGATTGTGGCAGGCAGTGGTATCGGCATATCCACCGATGGCGTGAATCAGCGACTGCTGGTGCCAGCGAAGGGCTTCTTCGGGGTTGTGCATTTCTCTGTAAACACGGGCGATATTGCTGTAATATTTTCCTACACGAATATGGTGAAATCCTTCATTTTCCTCCCCAATCCGCAAGGCATCGCGAAAACTCGCCAGCGCATTCTGATAATCGGCCTTTTCCAGTTGTGTCAGTCCGATATTGTTGTAAATGCCGGCGAGAACCGGATGGTCTTTCCCCTGTCGGGCGATTCGTATGCGTAGGGCTTCCCTGAAATAATGAAGGGCTTTCTGGTATTCTTTTAGCTCATGGTAACAAAGGCCCATATTGTTGTAACCCGTCGCAACACCGATATCATCCGGGCCAAGAAGGTCTTTGTAAATAGCAACGGCCCGGGTATAAAACGCCAGTCCTTCGCGGGGCTGACCATCCTCCCAATGCAAAAGCCCCAGATTGTTGTAAACCGAAGCGACCAGCCGATGTTTTTCTCCCAGTTTTTCCCTGCGTATCCGGAGTGCCTCTTCGTAATACAGCTTTGCTTCTGCGTTATCACCCGCCTGATAGGCACAAATACCCAGATACAAATAGGTTCGCGCTAATTCCAGATGGTCGTGCGCCAGTCGCTTTTGCTGAATATGCAGCGCCCGCTGGTGGTTATCAGTAGCTTTTTCGTTTTCGCCCATTGCCCGGTACACCTGCCCGGCGAAATTGAGGATTCGGGCGATTTCAGGATCGTCGGGGGGGCTGCCGGCTTCGCGATAGCAGAGACTTTCTTCAAATAAACTCAATGCCTGCGGGTAATCCTGCCGCAGTTGATAAAAATACCCCTGTGTAAAGCGAAGTCTGGAAGCCCATTCCCCCGTCGTATCTGCAACCTGGTTGAGCAGTTCCTGCGCCTGATTTAATTGTCGGGAAGCCGCTTCGTATTGATTGACCAGACAGGCAGTATAAGCCAGTGAAATCAGAGATTCCAGTTCGAGTTCTGTGATTTTACCCGCTTTTGCAGCTTCGTACGCCTGGCTGAAATGTTGCTGTGCTTCCTGGTATTTATCACCGGCAAGGTCGGTTTCGCCAAGCGCGAGCCACAACCTGATCTGCTCATACAAAGTAGATGAGCGGACACCCTCCGCTGAAACAGGAGGCAATTGGCGGGAGAATAACGCCCCGCAAAACAAACACCCGCAAAATACCAGAATCGCAATACGAAGCATATATAGCGTGTATCCGGGGAAAGCTATTTTTATTCCCCAAATTCATCATAACAATCCTGCACACACTGCTCATACTCACTCAGCGCCCCGGCGGTGCATACAGATATTTCTCCGCAGCCACCCGAACCGCTCGTTTGAGAAGTCTGGCTCGCCCGGTCGATCAGCCGGTCGAGATTGTCGGCTGTGATCAGGGTCATCAGATGCCGTCGATAGCAGTCGGACAGACACTGACTCAGCGGATCAGAATAATCGGCATCTACCGGAACCAGCGAAAGCGTTTTTCCCCCCGAAAGCGTTACCCGGTCAAGTGCAAAATGCCAGTAAGCCAGCATTCCACTTTGGGTCTGCGTGATGATCACTTTCCGCATATTGCCGTCTCTCACAAATTTACCCTGGGCAAGTACCTGATTCTGGCCTTTTTTAATATTAACCAGAACGGCCCCGCCCTGAGCTTTCAATTGCAGGACGATTACCTCATTGCCCTTTTTGAAACGATACAGCGCCTGCTGCGGCTGCTCATTTTTAAAGATGAGGTTAAGGGTGGGATACTGAATTCCTCCCGAAACCAAAGCAGATTCGGGCAAATCTCCGGACCAATATTCTTCCTGAAAACTGTGAGGAAGAATCAATGAAAAAATAAAAAAATACGAAATGAGTTTCATTACTGTGGTTTGTTTATATAAACATTAGTCCCGGAGCTCCCGGTAAATGTAACAAACCACAAGGATTTTCAGGAAGATTTTTAAAAATTTCTCTTTTCAGGTTACATTTATCCCTGCGAGGTGAACCAACATGATGAAAAGGCTAAACTATACAGACCAGGCTGTGATACAGGCAATTAAAACAGGCGGCAGGGCATGTGATGATGTCATATCGTTTTTGTACCGGCGCCAGGTAGAGCAGGTAATAGGATTTATTACTGCACGAAACGGTAGCCGGGAAGAAGCTAAAGACATTTTTCAGGATGCCATCGTCAATCTGCTGGTGTCGGTAAGGGAGGGAAAGTTTGAGGGAAAAAGTTCCATCACCACCTACCTTTATGCCATCAGCAAAAATCTCTGGTACCGGAGGTTCAACCGCAGTGTCAGAGAAGACGAATGGAAAAATGCCCAGCCCGATGATGCGCAGGATATTTCGCCGGAGCTAAACATGATGGATACCGACCAGCGAAAACTGGTAGGTGAACTTCTCGATTCCCTGAAAATTAAATGCAGGGAGGTGCTGGTGCTCTGGGCAGAAAAATATTCGATGAAAGAAATTGCGGATCAACTGGGCTATCAAAACGAGCAGGTAGTGAGAAACAAAAAAAATCACTGCCTCAATGAACTCAAGGAAATGGTACAAAACCATCCCGGAGCGCGCGCTTTGATAGAGGAACTGGTGGGCCTTTAATTAGTTGGCAAATTGGAAGGACACATGGCAAACAAGGATCAAATAACCGAACAAATAGAAGCTTACCTGGCCGGCGAAATGTCGCCCGGCGAGCGCAAAGCTTTTGAAACCCGGCTGAGTGAAGACCAAACCCTGGCCGAAGAACTCCGGCTTCAACAAGGCACACACCGGCTCTTGCAACTCTATACGCAGATAGATTACAAGGAAAAACTCCGCATCATCGATGCAGAAATGGAAACCGAAGGCAAAGTGGTTTCATTGAACAAAAGCGCCAGATTCTCCCAACGGTGGATGGCAATCGCGGCTGTCGTCATTCTGCTCATCGCCAGTGGGTGGATACTCACAATCTTTCAGTATGACCCTGCCCGCATTGGTGCGGCGCAGTTTGAGCCATATCGCGACGTCATTACCTATAAAGGCGATGCCCTGCCTTCCGATTCGCTGATTCTGGCAGCTATGGCGCATTACAATCTAAAAGATTATGCCGCAGCGAAAAAAACGCTGGAAACCACACTGGCCGCTTATCCCCAACTGGCAGATGCCCGGTTTTATCTCGCGATGTCACTGCTGGCAGAAAATGAAAATGCAAAGGCTATCGAACAACTTACCCGTCTTACCGGCGATCACAAATATGGCGAAGTCGCCCAGTGGTACCTGGCCCTGGCCTGGCTTAAAGCCGACAAGCGCGAAAGGTCGGTCGAACTCCTTCAGAAAATCGCAGAAACCGATGGCCACGGCTACCAGGAAAAAGCGCGTGAACTGCTGGTAAAACTCACCGGATTTGTCTGGAAAATTCCCGGTGTAGGTTAACCCCTTCCTGCTGCCTGTTGCTTCTGTACCTCTTCAGGAGTCGGAAAATGTGGCAAACGGAATCCGAACAGACTGACCAGCCCTGCATAAAAACGAAGCGCAAAGCGAAAGGGCTGGATACTCAGAAAGTCTTTTGTGTGAAGTTTTTCCAGTAAAGCATACTGGGCTACAAATTTGAGGTTCCATTGGGTACGATACTGCCCCGTATGTACCAGATACCACAGGTCCGTAAAAAAATCGGCAAACCCGCCATGCGGTTCAATCCAGGTCATAATGACCACGGGCTCAGAACTTTTGTTGCGGAAGGTATGCCGCTGAAATGGTTTTACCGCCAGTGTGGTTCCGGGAACCAGCCCCTGCCATTTGCCGTCCACCTTAATTTCCAACTGGCCTGAAAGCACTTCAAAGGTTTCCGTCAGGGTGGGGTGATAATGTTCCAGCGGGCCGTTTACACCTGCAGCAATCGTGTATTCAATGCCCAAATCTTTGCGGTGGGCTTCGGTGGGTTTGATAATACGCAACTTTATACCAAAAGTAGGGCTGTAGTCCAGATACTCCAGGGTTTGCATAATGCCTGATTTAGGGTTAATTTGAAATTAAGTTCTGTATTAATTCCCAAAAGCTCAAATATTTGCCGTAATAATTATCCCCTATGTCAGAAGTCCAAAGAACACAAACATTCAAGGAAATTGAAGCTGCCGTAAGGGCAAAAGTGGAGGCAGCCAAAGACGCTCCCGAAGAACGCTACCGGTTGCGTGAGGAATTCTATCACGCCTACGGATACAAAATCGATGCAAAAGGCGACCAGCACGGTCTCGGCAACTCAGAGCTGGCTTTCCTCCGATGGGAAATCGAACGGGGGGTGCTTAACCCCGAAAATCATCCCTCCCGCCCCGGCAGCCCCTGGTGGCGGGCGGTAAACCTCGATTTTATTTTTAATGCTGAATTGGCACGGGCTATCCACGAAGCCGGGCTTAGTTTTGAAGAACTGCCACTATCTGTTCAGGCCTGGCTGGATTACATCCGGCAACCCAACGAACAGACCTGGTACCGGGCACACAACCGGTCGATTGTGTTTGGCTACAGAGACCACACCGGACTGGCTCAAAAAGAAGAATTGGGAGAAAAATTATTTCTCAATGAAGTCCTTTACCGCGTATTGTATGCCCAGGCAATGGTGGAAAACACGCCCGAAGGTCTCGGCCTGCTGGGAAAAGTACTGGCAAATCCCCGGTTCCCCTCAGTGGATGTACTGGTACACATGGCCGATTTTTATCCGCGCCATTATCCCCTTACACCGGAAGACATAAAAAATATCCGCCATAAGGGGCATTCCCTTCAGGCCGCCGCAGTGGCGCTGCTTGACGATCTTATCATCCTTCCAAGATTGGGAAAACTTTACAGGCAGTGTGCCCAATGGCTGAAAGCAGAATTTCTGCTGGCCTGGCATAAGTTAAATATCCCCGTTTACCCTGATCTGCAAAATCAGACAGGGTTTTATGCTCATGTCCACCATTGGCTCATCGCCCCGCTACATATCGCCTGGAAATTTATTACAGGAATACTTACCGCTCCTTTCCGTAAAAGAAACCAGGACTAACCTTTCAGGTTAAATATCCAGGCGAGTAATTTAAACAGCACATTCATCAGGCCATACACCCAGGGCGTCTGGTTTTGCCAGGGTTCTCCGCGAAAATATCTTTTCTGGTCAATCCAGCGCAGAAGTCCCAGGTGAGCAGTTTCGTGCAGATTCCAGATCTGACAGGGCGGATAAGTAGATTTACTGTCCCGGAGGATACCATTAACAGCCCTGCGGGCCGTTTCGTTGGCGCCGTCCATCGTAGCACAGTCGGTAAAACACTGCACATAATCGCCCGCCAGGTAAAAATTGCTTACCGATGTAACCGCAGAC